>DASYKY010000042.1:0-20770 GCA_035995025.1 Actinophytocola sp. | reverse complement strand
AGGCGCAGGCGTTGCTGGCGACGTATGGGCAGGATCGGGAGCGGCCGTTGTGGCTGGGTTCGGTCAAGTCGAACATCGGTCACACGCAGTCGGCCGCTGGTGTTGCCGGGGTCATCAAGACCGTCCAGGCGCTGCGGCACGAGCTGCTGCCGCAGACCCTGCACGTGGACGCGCCGTCGTCCCACGTGGACTGGGAGGCGGGCGCGGTGCGCCTGCTGACCGAGCGCGTCGAGTGGCCGGCGGGGGAGCGGGCGCGCCGCGGTGGCGTGTCCTCGTTCGGCGTCAGCGGCACGAACGTGCACGTGATCCTCGAGGAGGCGCCTGCCGCCGAGCCGGCGGTCGAGCCGGTTCCCCAGGCGCCGCCCGCGGTTGCGTGGGTGCTGTCCGGTCGCTCGGCGGCGGCGCTGCGCGCGCAGGCCGCCCGGCTGCTGTCCCGTGTGGACGACCTGGACCCGGTGGACGTCGGGTGCACGCTGGCGGGCCGGTCGGTGTTCGAGCACCGCGCGGTCGTCGTCGGTGCGGACCGTGCGGGGCTCGAAGCACTCGCCCGGGACGAGGCCTCGCCGTCCCTGGTCGAGGGCACGGCCGACGCGGACGGCCGGACTGTGTTCGTCTTCCCCGGCCAGGGCGCCCAGTGGGCAGGCATGGGTGCCCAGCTCTTGGACGAGTCGCCGGTGTTCGCGGAACGGATGGCCGAATGTGCCGTCGCGCTGTCGTCCTTTGTGGACTGGTCGCTGCTGGACGTGCTGCGCGACGGCGACGAGCTGGACCGGGTCGACGTGGTTCAGCCGGTCTCGTTCGCGGTCATGGTCTCGCTTGCGGCGCTGTGGCAGTCCCATGGCGTGCGCCCCGACGCGGTCGTGGGTCACTCGCAGGGCGAGATCGCCGCCGCGGTGGTGGCCGGTGCGCTGTCCCTCGAGGACGGTGCGCGCGTCGTGGCCTTGCGTAGCAAGGCCATCGCCCAGACGCTCGCCGGGCACGGCGGGATGATGTCCGTGGCCCTGCCGCTCACCGACGTCGAGCCCCGACTGCCGGACGGGCTGTCGATCGCGGCTGTCAACGGTCCGGCGTCGGTGGTCGTCGCCGGTGACCCCGACGCGCTCGACCTGCTGTTCGAGACACTGACCGCGGAGGACGTGCGGGTCCGGCGCATCGCCGTGGACTATGCGTCGCACTCCGCGCACGTGGACCTGCTGCGCGACGAGCTGCTCGAGGTGCTCGCGCCGATCACGCCGCGCGAGCCGGCGGTGCCGTTCCATTCGACCGTCAGCGGTGCGACCGGGCTCGACGCCGGGTACTGGTTCCGCAACCTGCGGCAGCGGGTGGAGTTCGAGCCCGCGATCCGTGCGCTGGCCGAGGCCGGGCACGCGGTGTTCGTCGAGGTGAGCACGCACCCGGTGCTGATGTCGGGCATCCGCGAGACCGTGCCGGACGCCGTCGTCGCCGGCACGCTGCGGCGCGACGAGGGCGGCCTCGCGCGGGTCCTCACCTCCGCCGCCGAGTTGTTCGTGCGTGGCGTCCCGGTCGAGTGGAACCTGACGGGCCGCCGCGTCGACCTCCCGACGTACGCCTTCCAGCGCGACCGGTTCTGGCCCGACACGCAACCGCCTACAGCGCCGACCGGCGACTCGGACACCGACTTCTGGTCGATGGTCGACGCCGCCGACCCAGCGACCCTCGCGTCCACTCTGGACGTCGACGGCGAGTCGCTGAACGCCGTGCTGCCCGCGCTCAGCACGTGGCGCAGGAGGCTCCGCGACCGGACCCACACCGACGCGTGGCGGTACCGGACCTCGTGGAAACCCTTGCCCACCGGACGAACCGGACTGCTGCCGGGTACCTGGCTCGTGGTCCTGCCGGCCGGGCTGGGCGGCAACGAACGGGCCGACGAGTGGGCCGCCGGTGTCGTCGCCGCGCTCGGCGTGCCGACCGTGGCCGTCGAGCTGGACGGACCGGACCGCGCCACCGCCGCCGAGCGGCTGGGCGCCGCCGGTACCGGGTTCTCCGGTGTGCTGTCGCTGCTGGCGCTGGACGAGTCCGGGCTGGGCGACGACCTGGACGGCGTCCCCGCCGGGCTCGCCGCCACCAACGCGCTGCTCGCCGCGCTCGGCGACACCGGCATCGACGCACCGGTCTGGCTGCTGACCCGCCAGGCGGTGTCGACGAGCGCCGCCGATCCGGTGGCGAACCCGCTGCAGGGCGGCGTATGGGGCCTCGGCCGGGTCGCCGGCCCGGAGCTGCGCGGTCGCTGGGGCGGCGTGGTCGACCTGCCAGCGGAGCTGGACGAGCGCATCACCGCCCGGCTGACCGGCGTGCTGTCCGGAACCGGCGAGGACGAGGTGGCGCTGCGCCCGTCGGGCGTGTTCGGCCGCCGCCTGGTCCGCGACACCGGCGGCGGCGGCGATGTCGGCGATGTCGGCGATCCGGTGGCACCCGCGACCGTCCTCGTCGCCGGGGACGCGCCCGGCCTCGGCGACGCGCTCGCCCGGATCCTCGCGGGAGCCGGCGCCGAGCACATCGTCCTCGCCGGGACCGACCCGGTCGCGCCCGCCGACGCCCCGGCCACCGCCGTGGCCTGCGACCTCACCGACCGGGACGCGGTCGAGCGCCTGCTCGCCGACGTCCGGCCGGACGGCGTGATCTGGACGGGCACCGGCGGCGACGCCGACGACGAAAGCCTGACCGCGCAGCGGTTCGCCCGCACGTTCCGGGCCACCGTCGGCCCGGCGCTGCTGCTCGACGAGCTGACCCGCGCGGCGGACCTTTCGATGTTCGTGCTGTTCGGCTCCGCCGAGGCGGTGCTCGGCCAGCGCGGGCAGGAGAACCGCGCCGCGGGCAACGCCGTGCTGGAGGGCATCACCGGCCGCCGCCGCGCGCTCGGCCTGCCCGGGGCCACCGTGTCGTGGGGACTGTTCGCCGACGAGCGCACCCCGGCCGGCACCGTGATGCCGGAGCTGACCGCGCGGGCCGGCCTCGCCGCGATGGACCCGGCCCGAGCGCTCGACGTGCTGGCCCGCGTGGTTCGCGGCAGCGAGCCGGCGGCGGTCGTCGCCGACGTGCGCTGGGACGGCTACACCGGCACGCACGGCACCCGGACGTTCCTTCGTGAGCTGCCCGAGGCACGCGCGACCGAACCGGACGCCAAGCCGGCCGGTGAGCTCGCCGCGCGGCTGCGCGCGCTGCCGGAGGCCGACCGCCTCGACACCGTGCTGGACCTCGTGCGCACGCAGGTCGCCGCGGTGCTGCGGTTCCCGTCCGCCGACTCCGTCGACGCCGGCAAGGCATTCCGGGACCTCGGTTTCGACTCGCTGACCGCGGTCGAGCTGGCCAACCGGCTGGGCGCCAAGACGGGCGTGAGCCTGCCCGTCACGCTGGTGTTCGACCACCCCTCGCCGCGGGTGCTCGCGCGGTACCTGCTCGACGAGCTCGACGGGTCCACAAGCGACGCCGCCGGCACCGGCGGCCGCCCGCTGACCGATGACCCGGTCGTGGTCGTCGGCATGAGCTGCCGCTTCCCGGGCGGCGCCAACTCGCCGGACGAGCTGTGGCGCGTCGTCGCCGACGGCGTCGACGCCATCGGCGACATCCCCCTCGACCGGGACTGGAACGTCGACCCCGCCAAGGGCTACCAGGGTGGCTTCGTACCCGACGCCACCGAGTTCGACGCCGGCTTCTTCGGCATCCCGCCGAAGGAAGCGGTCGGCATGGACCCGCAGCAACGGCTCGTCATGGAGGCGTCCTGGGAGGCGTTCGAGCACGCGGGCGTCGACCCCGCGGCGCTCACCGGATCGCGCACCGGCGTGTTCATCGGCGCGGGCGCCGGCGGGTACGCCCCGGCGGGCGCCGCCGCCAGCAACCTCATGACGGGCCACCTGACCAGCGTCATCTCCGGGCGCGTCGCCTACCACTACGGGCTGGTCGGCCCGGCGGTCACCGTCGACACCGCATGCTCGTCCGGCCTGACCGCGATCCACCTGGCCGCGCAGTCCCTGCACACCGGCGACTGCGACCTGGCCCTCGCGGGCGGCGTCACGGTCATGGTCACGCCCGCGTCGCTGACCGAGTTCGACGCGGTCGGCGGCTGGGCCGGCGACGGTCGCTGCCACGCGTTCGCCGACTCCGCGTCGGGCATGGGCACGGGCGAGGGCGTCGGGCTCGTCATGCTGGAGCGGCTCTCCGACGCCCGCCGCAACGGCCACCGCGTGCTGGCCGTGCTGGCCGGCTCGGCGGTGAACTCCGACGGTGCGTCCAACGGCATCACCGCCCCCAACGGTCCCTCGCAGCAGCGGGTCATCCGCCAGGCGCTCGCCAACGCCGGTCTGTCCACAACGGACGTCGACGCCGTGGAGGCGCACGGCACGGGCACGAAGCTGGGCGACCCGATCGAGGCGCAGGCCCTGCTCGCCACCTACGGGCAGGACCGTGAGCACCCGCTGCTGCTCGGCTCGATCAAGTCGAACATCGGTCACACCCAGGCCGCCGCCGGCGCCGCCGGGGTGATCAAGATGGTGCAGGCGTTGCGGCACGGCGTCCTGCCGAAGACCCTGCACGTGGACACCCCGACGACGGCCGTGGACTGGACGGCCGGCGCGGTCGAGCTGCTCACCGAGCGGCGCGAGTGGCCGGTGGTCGACCGGCCGCGGCGCGTCGCGGTGTCGTCGTTCGGGGTCAGCGGCACGAACGTGCACGCGATCTTCGAGCAGGCGCCGGACGAGGACGAGCCCCCGCCCCGCCCCGATGCGCCCGCGGTGCCGTGGGTGCTGTCCGGTCGTACGGCGGCGGCGCTGCGCACGCAGGCCTCCCGCTTGCTGTCCTGTGTGGACTTTGTGGACCCGGTGGACGCCGGGTGCACGCTGGCGGGCCGGTCGGTGTTCGAGCACCGCGCGGTCGTCGTCGGCGAGGGCCGTGGGCAGCTGGCCGCCGGTGTCGAGGCGCTGGGTGCGGGTGAGCCGCTGACCGGGCTGGTCGAGGGTGTGGCCGATGTGGACGGTCGCACTGTGTTCGTGTTCCCGGGTCAGGGTGCGCAGTGGGCAGGCATGGGTGCCCGCTTGCTGGACGAGTCGCCGGTGTTCGCGGCGCGGATGGCCGAGTGTGCCGCCGCCTTGTCGTCCTTTGTGGACTGGTCGCTGCTGGACGTGCTGCGGGATGGCGACGAGCTGGACCGGGTCGACGTCGTGCAGCCGGTGTCCTTCGCGGTGATGGTGTCGCTGGCCGCACTGTGGCAGTCCCACGGTGTCCGCCCGGACACGGTCGTGGGCCACTCGCAGGGCGAGATCGCCGCCGCCGTGGTGGCGGGTGCGTTGTCCCTCGAGGACGGTGCGCGGGTCGTCGTGCTGCGCAGCCGGGCCATCGGCCGCACGCTCGCCGGGCGCGGCGGCATGATGTCGGTCGCGCTGCCCGTGTCCGAGGTCGAGTGCCGGCTGGGCGCCGGGCTGTCGGTCGCGGCCGTCAACGGCCCGGCCTCCGTGGTCGTCGCCGGTGACCCGGACGCGCTGGAGGTACTGGCCGGTGAGCTGACCGCCGAGGACGTGCGGGTCCGGCGCATCGCCGTCGACTACGCCTCGCACTCCGCGCACGTGGACCTGCTCCGCGACGAGCTGCTGGACGTGCTGGCCTCGATCGAACCCCGCGCGGCGAGCGTGCCGTTCTACTCGACCGTCACCGGCGAGTGGGTGGACGGCACCGGGTTCGATGCCGGGTACTGGTTCCGCAACCTGCGTGGCCAGGTCGGGTTCGAGCCGGCCATCCGGGCGCTGCTCGGCGCGCGGCACCGTGCCTTCGTCGAGGTCAGCCCGCACCCCGTGCTCACGATGGGCGTGCAGGCCACGATCGACGACACCGACACCCGTGCGGTCAGCGCCGGCACGCTGCGCCGCGACGACGGCGGTCTGCGGCGGTTCCTCACGTCCGCGGCCGAGCTGTTCGTCCGTGGCGTCCCGGTCCGCTGGAACCTGACCGGCCGGCACGTCGACCTGCCCACCTATGCCTTCCAGCGCAAGCGTTACTGGTCCAACGGCGGCCAGCAGGCGGGCGGCGACGTGGCCGGGCTCGGCCTGCTCGCCGCCGAACACCCGATGCTCGGTGCCGCGGCGGTGCTGGCCGACTCCGGCGGCGTGCTGTTCACCAGCCGCCTGTCGCTCGCCACCCACCCGTGGCTCGCCGGGCACGCGATCGGCGGCGTCGTCCTGTTCCCCGGGACCGGGTTCCTCGAGCTGGCCGTGCGCGCCGCGGACCAGGCCGGCTGCGCACTGGTCGAGGAGCTGACCCTCGGTGCCCCGCTGGTGCTGCCCGAGCGCGCGGCCGTCGTGCTGCAGGTGTCCGCCGGCGCGCCCGACGAGTCCGGGCAGCGGTCGCTGTCCGTCCACTCGCGACCCGCGGACGGCGAGGAGTGGACCCGGCACGCGAGCGGCACGCTCGCCCCGGCCACCGACGCCGCGCCGGCCGGGTTCGCGGCCGCCTGGCCGCCGCCGGGCGCGGAGCCGGTCGACCTGACCGGCCTCTACGACCGGCTGGCCGACGCCGGGCTGGCCTACGGCGCGGAGTTCCAGGGCCTGCGCGCGGTGTGGACCAGCGGCGACGAGGTGTACGCCGACGTCGCCCTGCCCGCCGACGTGGCGGACGCGCAGGCGTACGGGATCCATCCCGCGCTGCTCGACGCCGCGCTGCACGCGCTCGCGTTCGTCGACCAGGGCGGCGGCGGCCGGCTGCTGTTCTCGCTGTCCGACGTCACCGTGCACGCCGCCGGCCCGGCGGAGCTTCGCGTCCGGCTCACCCGCACCGGCACCGGCTCGGTCCGCCTCGACGCCGCCGGCCCCGACCTCGCGCCGGTGCTGACCGTCGGCTCGGTGATCACGCGGGCGGCCGACCCGGGCAGCATGCTCGCGGCCGGCGCCGACCCGATGTACCGGCTGGACTGGGCCACCGGCCCGGCGGGCGAGGTCCCGTCGTCCGACGTGGCCGTGCTGGATCTCGACCTGGACCTCGAGGCCGACGGCCCCGGCCCGGTGCCGGCGATCGCCGCGGTCCGGGCCGTGGCCCGCGACGACCTGCCGGTGCCTGGCGCCGTGCGCGACTTGACCGCACGCGTCCTGGCGCTGCTGCGGACCTGGATCACCGACGAGCGGTGCGCCGACTCGCGGCTGCTGGTCGTCACCCGCGGCGCCGTCGCGGCCGAGCCCGGCGACGACGTCACCGACCTCGCCGGTGCGGCGGTGTGGGGCCTCGTGCGTTCTGCGCAGGCCGAGCACCCCGGCCGGTTCGCCCTGCTCGACGTCGACACGCCGGACACGCCGGACCTGCCGGACCTGCCGGACACGGTCTCGTTCGCCGAACCGCAGACCGCCGTGCGCGACGGCGTCACCCGCGTCGCCCGGCTGGCCACCCTGACCATCGACCAACAGTCCACATCGGACGAAGCGCTCGCCGGGTGGGACCCCGACGGCACGGTGCTGATCACCGGCGGCACCGGCGGCCTCGCCGGCCGGCTCACCCGGCACCTGGTGGCCGAGCACGGCATGCGCCACCTCGTGCTGGCGAGCCGCCGCGGCCCCGAGGCGCCCGGGGCGCTGGAGCTGGCTGCCGAGCTGATCGCGCACGGCGCCGAGGTGGCCGTCGTGGCGTGCGACGTCGCCGACCGCGACGCGGTCGCCCGGCTGCTGAACGCGGTCCCGGCCGAGCACCCGCTCACCGCGGTCGTGCACACCGCGGCCGCCCTCGACGACGGCATCGTCGAGTCGCTCACCCCCGAGCGCATGGACACCGTGCTGGGACCGAAGGCGTTCGGCGCCTGGCACCTCCACGAGCTCACCCGCGACCTCGACCTCGCCGCCTTCGTCCTGTACTCGTCGGTGTCCGGCACCGTCGGCGGCGCCGGGATCGGCAACTACGCCGCCGCCAACGCCTTCTCCGACGCCCTGGCACAGCACCGTGCCGCCTGCGGGCTCGCGGGCCGGTCGCTGGTGTGGGGGCCGTGGGAGGCGGAGAACGACGGCATGACCGCCGCCAACGACCAGGTCGTCGCGCGAGCGTCCGCCAGCGGTCTGCGGCTGATCCCCGGCGACCACGGGCTCGCCATGTTCGACGCCGCCGGCCGCACCGGCCACGCCGTCGTCATCCCGGTCCTGCTGGACCTCGCGGCGCTGCGCGCGGTCGGCGAGGTCCCGCCGGTGCTGCGCGGGCTCGTACGGACAACCCGCCGCGCCGCGGCGCCGGCCGCGGCAGGCCTGGTGCGCCGGCTGCGTGAGACGCCGGAGCACGACCGCGACCGCGTCGTGGTGGAGGCCGTGCGCGCCCAGGTGTGCGCGGTGCTGGGCCACGACCCGGACGAGGTCGACGTGCGCCGCGAGTTCAAGGAGATCGGCTTCGACTCCCTGACGGCGGTGGAGCTGCGCAACCGGCTGTCCACGGCCACCGGGCTGCGACTGCCCGCGACCATGGTCTTCGACCACCCGACACCGACCGCGCTCGGCCGGTACCTGCTGGAGCGGATGGTCGAGCTACCGGACACGGCACCGGCGACCGCCGCCGGAACGGGCGCCGCCCACGACCCGGACGACCCGATCGTGATCGTCGGCATGGGCTGCCGGTTCCCCGGCGGGGTCCGCTCGCCGGAGGACCTGTGGCGGCTCGTCGCCGATGGCGTGGACGCGATCGGCGAGCTGCCGGACGACCGCGGCTGGGACGTGCCGGCAGGCGGACTGCGCCACGGCGGGTTCGTCGGCGGCGCCGCCGACTTCGACCCCGGTTTCTTCGGGATCTCGCCGCGCGAGGCGCTGGCGATGGACCCGCAGCAGCGGCTGCTGCTGGAGACCGCGTGGGAGACGTTCGAGCAGGCCGGCATCGACCCGACCTCCCTGCGCGGCACCCGGACCGGCGTGTACGTCGGCGCCGCGGCGTTCGGTTACACGGCGCCGCCGGAGCTGGGCGCCCACCTGGTGACCGGGCAGTCGATGAGCGTGGTCTCGGGTCGCGTCGCCTACGTGCTCGGCCTCGAGGGGCCTGCGGTCACGGTGGACACCGCGTGCTCGTCGTCGCTGGTCGCGTTGCAGTGGGCCGCGCAGGCCGTGCGGTCGGGGGAGTGCTCACTCGCGCTCGCCGGTGGCGTGTGTGTCATGGCCACCCCGGTCGCGTTCGGCGAGCTGGGCCTGGCGGACGGCTCGGCGCCCGACGGGCGCTGCCGCGCGTTCGCCGACTCGGCAACCGGCGCCGGCTGGTCGGAGGGCGTCGGGCTCGTGGCGGTCGAGCGGCTGTCGGATGCTCGGCGTAACGGTCACGGGGTGCTGGCGGTGGTGCGGGGTTCGGCGATGAACCAGGACGGTGCGTCGAACGGGTTGACGGCGCCGAACGGGCCGTCGCAGCAGCGGGTGATCCGTGCCGCTCTCGCGAACGCTGGTCTGTCCACGTCGGACGTCGATGTGGTGGAGGCGCATGGCACGGGTACGACGCTGGGTGACCCGATCGAGGCGCAGGCGTTGCTGGCGACCTACGGGCAGGACCGCCGACATCCACTGCTGCTGGGTTCGGTCAAGTCGAACATCGGGCACGCGCAGGCCGCCGCCGGTGTCGCGGGCGTGATCAAGATGGTGCAGGCGCTGCGGCTGGGAGAGCTGCCAAGGACCCTGCATGTCGACACGCCGTCGACACACGTGGACTGGGAGGACGGCGCGGTCGAGCTGCTGACCGAGCCGGTCGCGTGGCCGGACACGGGTCGCGCCCGGCGGGCCGCGGTGTCGTCCTTCGGGGTCAGCGGCACCAACGCGCACGTGATCCTCGAGCAGGCCCCCGCTCCCGGGCCGGCAGCCGAGCCTGTTGTCCAGGCCCCCGCGGTGCCATGGGTGCTGTCGGGTCGCACGGATGCGGCACTGCGTGCCCAGGCCGCCCGGCTGGCGTCCCATGTGGATGGTGCGGACCCGGCCGACGTGGCGTTCTCGCTCGACACCGCGCGGGCGGCGCTCGAACACCGGGCCGTCGTCGTCGGTTCCGGCCCGGACCTGCTCGCCGGCGCCCGTGCCGTGGCGGACGCCCGCCCGCCGGGCACCGGTGTGGTCGAAGGTGTGGCCGATGTGGATGGTCGGCTGGTGTTCGTGTTCCCGGGTCAGGGTGCGCAGTGGGCAGGTATGGGTGCTCGGTTGTTGGACGAGTCCGCGGTGTTCGCGGCGCGGATGGCCGAGTGTGCGGCGGCGTTGTCGCCGTTTGTGGACTGGCCGTTGCTGGATGTGTTGCGTGATGGTGGTGAGCTGGACCGGGTGGATGTGGTGCAGCCGGTGTCGTTCGCGGTGATGGTGTCGCTGGCCGCCGTGTGGCAGTCCCACGGCGTCCGTCCGGATGCGGTCGTGGGCCACTCGCAAGGCGAGATCGCCGCCGCCGTGGTTGCAGGCGCACTGTCCCTTGAGGACGGTGCGCGGGTGGTGGCGTCGCGCAGCCAGGCCATCGCGCGGACACTCGCCGGTCGGGGCGGCATGATGTCCGTGGCGCTGCCGACGGTCGAGATCGAGCCACTGCTGCCGGCCGGTGTGTCGGTGGCGGCGGTCAACGGTCCGGAGTCGGTGGTCGTCGCCGGAGACCCGGATGCGCTCGACGCGCTGTTCGAGGCCCTGACGGCCGCCGACGTGCGGGTGCGCCGGATCGCCGTGGACTACGCCTCGCACTCCGCGCACGTGGACCTGCTGCACGACGAGCTGCTGGACGTGCTGGCCTCGGTCGAGCCGCGGAAGGCGAGCGTGCCGATCTACTCGACCGTCACCGGCGAGTGGGTCGACGGCACCGAGCTGGACGCGGGCTACTGGTTCCGCAACCTGCGGCAGCGGGTGGAGTTCGAACCGGCCGTCCGGGCGCTGTCCGAGGCCGGGCACGAGGTGTTCGTCGAGGTGAGCAGCCACCCGGTGCTCACGATGAGCGTGCAGGAGACCGTCCCGGACGCCGTCGGCGTCGGTACGCTGCGCCGCGACCACGGCGACCTCGCCCGGTTCCTCACCTCGGCCGCCGAGCTGTGGGTGCGCGGCGTCCCGGTCCGGTGGAACGTCACCGGCCGCCGGGTCGGCCTGCCCACCTATGCCTTCCAGCACCAGCGTTTCTGGCCGGACCGGCCGGCGCTGCCCGCCGCGGACGTCACCTCGGCCGGGCTCGTGCCGACCGACCATCCGCTCACCGGTGCGACGATCGCGCTGCCCGGCTCGGACGAGTACCTGCTGACCGGCAGCCTCTCGCTGCGCACGCACCCGTGGCTCGCCGACCACGCCGTTCGCGGCACCGTGATCCTGCCGGGCACGGCCTACCTGGAGCTGGCGCTGCGCGCGGCGGAGGAGGCCGGGCTCGGCAGGGTCGACGAGCTGACCCTGGAGACCCCGCTGGTGCTCGCCGACGTGCCGGTCCAGCTACAGGTGCTGGTCGGCGCCGCGGACGACGACGGCGCGCGGCCGGTCGGCATCCACTCGCAGCGCGCGGGCGAGCCGTGGGTTCGCCACGCCGCCGGCACCCTCACCGCGACCGGCACCGAAACACCGCACGCGCCCGTGGCGTGGCCGCCGCCGGACGCCGAAGAACTTGCGGTGGCGGACTTCTACCACGGGATGGGCGAAGGCGGCCTGTACTACGGCCCGCTCTTCCGCGGGCTCACCGCCGCCTGGCGGTCCGGCGACGAGGTCTTCGCCGAGATTCGCCTGCCCGAGGATGGCAGCGAGGCCGGGTTCGGCATCCACCCGGCCCTGCTGGACGCCGCCCTGCACCCCGCGGGTGCCGCGTTCCCCGGTGACAGCGCGGGTGACAGCGCGGGCGACAGCGCGGGCGGCGTGCTGCCGTTCAGCTGGAACGGCGTCACCCTGCACGCCACCGGCGCCACGAACCTGCGGGTCCGCCTGCACAGGGCGGGCCGCAACGCGGTGTCGCTGACGGCGACCGACGAGCACGGCACCCCGGTGGTGAGCGTCGACTCGCTCGTCTCGCGTCCGGTGGCCGCTCAGCAGATCGGGGACGTCACGCACAACTCGCTGTTCCACCTCGACTGGACGCCGGTCGCTACCACGTCCGCCCCGGACCTGGACGTGCTGCGCTGCCCGCGCGGTCGCGCGCTGCCCGACCTGCTGGCCGAGGTGCTGGCCGCGCTCCAGAACCGGATCGGCGACGAGCACGCCGACAGCGCGCGCCTCGCCGTGGTCACCAGCGGCGCGGTCGCGGTCGGCGACGAGCAGACCCCGGCCGACCTCGACCACGCGGCCGTCTGGGGCCTGGTGCGCAGCGCGCAGTCCGAGCACCCGGACCGGTTCGTCCTCGTCGATGTCGACGAGGACGACGTGAACATCCCGGTGTGCGACGAGCCGCAGTACGCGCTGCGGGACGGCAGGGCCTACGCGCCGCGGCTCGCCCGCGCCCCCGCTCCGGACACGCAGGAGCCCGTGTTCGACCCGGACGGCGCCGTCCTGGTCACCGGCGGTTCGGGCACGCTCGCCGGCCTGGTTGCCCGCCACCTCGTGACCGTGCACGGGGTGCGGCAGGTGGTCATGGTGAGCCGCAGCGGCGGGCTGAGCCCGTTCGCCGAGAACCTCGACGCGGACGTCCGGGCCGTGGCCTGTGACGTCGCGGACCGGGACGCCATGGCGGCCGTGCTGGCCGACCTCCCGCTCACCGGCGTCGTGCACACCGCGGGCGAGCTCGCCGACTGTCTCATCGAGACGATGACGCCCGAGCAGCTCGACCGGGTGCTTCGGTCCAAGGTGGACGGTGCCCGCGTGCTGCACGAGCTGACCGCGGAGCTGGACCTGTCCGCGTTCGTGCTGTTCTCCTCGGCCGCGACCACGTTCGGCTCGGCCGGCCAGGGCAACTACGCCGCGGCCAACGCCTGGCTCGACGCGCTCGCCCGGCACCGGCGCACGCACGGGCTGCCCGCCGTGTCGATGGCGTGGGGGCTCTGGGCGGAACGCAGCGGGCTGACCCGCGACCTGACCGACGGCGACCTCGCCCGGATGGCCCGTGGCGGCACGACGGCGATGCCGACCGACCACGCGCTGGCACTGTTCGACGCCGCGCTGCGCGCCGACACCGCCGTGGTGGTGACCGCGCGGATGAACGGCGAGGTGCTGCGCGAGCATGCCGAGGCCGGGGTGCTGCCGCCGCTCATGCGGGGCCTCGTGCGCACCCCGGGCCGGCGGCCGGTCACCGCCGACGAGTCCACGGCGCTCGCCGCGCTGCCTCTCGCGCAGCGGACCGAGCGGCTGCTGGCGATCGTGCGCGGGCACGCCGCCGGGGTCCTCGGTTACGAGTCGGCCGACCTGGTGCCGCCGGCGCGCGCGTTCAAGGACCTCGGGTTCGACTCACTCGTCGCGGTGGAGTTCCGCAACCGGCTGGCCGCCGTCACCGGGCTGCGGCTGCGGGCCACCCTCGTGTTCGACCACCCGACCCCGGCCGCGCTGGCCGGGAACCTGGCCGGCCGGTTCGGCGACGCGCCCGCGGAGCCCGCCGGCACGGCCGAGTCGGTGGCCGGGGTCGTCGAGCGGCTGGAGTCCCTGGTCCTCGCCCTCGACGGGGCGGCGCGCACCGAGGTGACCGACCGGCTCCGCGCGCTCGTGGCGCGGGCGGCGAGCTCCGGCGAGTCCACCGGCATCGCGGCGACGGCCTCGGACGACGAGATGTTCGCCTTCATCGAGAACCAGCTCGGCAGCTGACGACCCGCGCGGAAGGAAACGCAATGTCCAATGAGGACAAACTTCGGGACTACCTGCGGCGCGTGTCGGCCGAGCTGAGCGACACCCGTCGCCGCCTGCAGGACTCCGAGGACCAGCGCACCGAGCCGATCGCCATCGTCGGCATGAGCTGCCGGCTGCCTGGCGGGGTGCGCTCGCCCGAGGACCTGTGGTCGCTGGTGGCGCAGGGGCGCGACGCGATCACGCCGTTCCCGGAGGACCGCGGCTGGGACGTCGAGGGGCTCTACGACCCCACCCGGTCGACACCGGGGACGACCTACGCCCGGGAGGGCGGGTTCCTCGACGGCGTGGCGGACTTCGACCCGGAGTTCTTCGGCATCAGCCCGCGCGAGGCGCTGACGATGGACCCGCAGGAGCGGCTGCTGCTGGAGTCGGCGTGGGAGGCCTTCGAGCACGCCGGGATCGATCCGGCGACCCTGCGCGGCAGCCGGACCGGGGTGTACGCGGGCTCGATGTTCCACGACTACGGCGTGTCGCTCAGCCCCGTGCCGCGCGGCACCGGCTGGTACGTCACCAACGGCAGCGTCGGCAGCGTCGTGTCCGGGCGGATCGCGTACTCGCTGGGCCTGGAGGGCTCGGCGGTGACGGTCGACACCGCGTGCTCGTCGTCGCTCGTGGCGATCCATCTGGCGAGCCAGGCGCTGCGGGCGGGGGAGTGCTCGATGGCGCTCGCCGGCGGCGTGGCGGTGATGGCCACGCCGTGGCTGTTCGTGGAGATGAGCCGCCAGGCCGGGCTCGCGGCCGACGGCCGGTGCAAGGCGTTCTCCGCCGCCACCGACGGCTCGGGCTTCGCCGAGGGCGTGGGCCTGTTGCTGCTGGAGCGGCTGTCGGACGCGCGGCGCAACGGGCACGACGTGCTCGCGGTCATCCGGGGGTCCGCGTCCAACCAGGACGGTGCGTCCAACGGGTTCAGCGCCCCGAGCGGGGCCGCGCAGGAGCGGGTCATCCGCCAGGCGCTGGCCGTCGCGCAGCTGTCCACTTCGGACGTAGACGTGATCGAGGCGCACGGCACCGGCACGACGCTGGGCGACCCGATCGAGGCACACGCGCTGCTCGCGACGTACGGGCAGGACCGCGGCGAGCCGGTGCTGCTGGGATCGGTCAAGTCGAACATCGGGCACGCCCAGGCCGCGGCCGGTGTCGCGGGCGTGATCAAGATGGTGCTGGCGATGCGGCGCGGGATCGCGCCGAAGACGCTGCACGCGGACGAGCCGTCGCCGCACGTGGACTGGGAGTCCGGGTCGGTCGAGCTGCTGACCGACCACCGGCCGTGGCCCGAGGCGGACCGGCCGCGGCGCGCGGCGGTCTCGTCGTTCGGTATCAGCGGCACGAACGTGCACGTGGTGCTGGAAGGAGTGCCTTCGTCCGAGGGCGTTTCGGCGACGCCGCCCGCGGTTCCGTGGGTGTTGTCGGGCCGTACGGACGCGGCGCTGCGGGCGCAGGCCTCGCGGCTGCTGTCCCGTGTGGACGATCTGGATCCGGTGGATGTCGGCTTCACGCTGTCGAACCGGTCGGCGTTCGAACACCGCGCAGTGGTTGTCGGTGATCTGGCGTCCGGTACGGCGGCGCTCGCCGCTGGTACACCCTCTGCTGGTGTGGTCGAGGGTGTGGCCGATGTGGATGGTCGGCTGGTGTTCGTGTTCCCGGGTCAGGGTGCGCAGTGGGCAGGGATGGGTGCTCGGCTGTTGGACGAGTCGCCGGTGTTCGCGGAGCGGATGGCCGAATGTGCGGCGGCGCTGTCGCCATTCGTCGACTGGTCGCTGCTTGAAGCGTTGCGCGGCGAGCTGGACCGGGTTGACGTGGTGCAGCCGGTGTCGTTCGCGGTCATGGTGTCGCTGGCGGCCGTCTGGGAGTCCCATGGAGTGCGCCCGGATGCGGTGGTTGGTCATTCGCAGGGTGAGATCGCGGCCGCCGTGGTGGCCGGTGCGTTGTCGCTTGAGGATGGTGCGCGGGTTGTTGCGTTGCGTAGCAAGGCCATTGCGCGGACGCTGACCGGGCGTGGGGGGATGATGTCGGTCGCGCTGCCGCTGGCCGAGGTTGAGCCGCGGCTGCCCGATGAGCTGTCGGTCGCGGCGGTCAACGGTCCGGCGTCGGTGGTTGTCGCGGGTGACCCGGACGCACTCGATGCTCTCTTCGAGACGCTTGCTGCCGAGGACGTGCGGGTGCGGCGGATCGCCGTGGACTACGCCTCGCACTCGGCACAGGTGGATCTGCTGCGCGACGAGCTGCTGGAAGTGCTCGGGCCGATCACCCCACGCGAACCGGTGGTGCCGTTCCGTTCGACCGTCGCCGGCGAGACCACGTTCGACGCCGGGTACTGGTTCCGCAACCTGCGGCAGCGCGTGGAGTTCGAGCCCGCCATCCGTGCGCTCGCCGAGGCCGGGCACGGGGTGTTCGTCGAGGTGAGCAGTCACCCCGTGCTGGTGTCCGGTGTTCTCGAGACCGTCCCCGAGGCGGTCGGCGTCGGCACGCTGCGTCGGGACGACGGCGGCCTGCGGCGGTTCCTGACGTCCGCGGCCGAGCTGTTCGTGCGTGGCGTTCCGGTCGAGTGGAAGCTGACCGGCCGCCGGGTCGACCTGCCCACCTACGCCTTCCAGCACAAGCGCTTCTGGCAGACCGGCGTGCCCGCGACGGCAGGGGACCCGGCCGGACTCGGGCTCACCGCCGCCGAACACCCGCTGCTGGGTGCCGCCGTGGAGCTGGCCGACGCCGACGGTGCGCTGTTCACCAGCCGCCTGTCGCTCGCCACCCACCCCTGGCTCGCCGACCACGCCGTGCACGGCACGGTCCTGCTGCCCGGCACGGCGTTCCTCGAGCTCGTCATCCACGCCGGTGACGAGGTCGGCTGCGACCTCGTCGAGGATCTCACCCTCGGCGCCCCGCTGGTGCTGCCCGAGCGCGGGGCCGTGCTCGTCCAGCTCCGCGCGGGCGACGCCGACGACACCGGCCGCCGCACTGTCACCGTCCACTCGCGACCCGCCGACCAGCCCGGCCTGCCCTGGCAGCTGCACGCCACCGGCATGCTGGCGACCGGTGGCGAAACCGTGCCGGCCGATGGCTGCTGGCCCCCGCCCGCCGACGCGCAGGCCCGCGACCTCACCGACGTCTACGAGCGCCTCGCCGGCGGCGGGCTCACCTACGGCCCGGTGTTCCGGGGCATGCGCGAGGTGTGGACCCGCGGCGACGAGGTGTACGCCGAGATCGCGCTGCCCGACGACGCCGCCGAGACCGCCGGTGCCTACGGCGTCCACCCCGCCCTGCTCGACGCCGCCCTGCAGGCGATGTGCCTCGTCATCCCCGACGGCGAGGGCGGCCTGCCGTTCTCGTTCACCGGGGTCCGGCTCGCCGCGAGCGGCGCGTCGTCGATCCGGGTGCGGCTGACCCGCACCGCCGCCGGTACGGTCGCCGTCACCGCGGTCGACCACGACGGGGACCACGTGCTGTCGGTCGACGCGCTGACCGTCCGCGCGGCCGGCCCGCCCACGACCGCCGCGCCGGCCGCCGCCGAGGGAATGTTCCGTCTCGAGTGGACGCCGGTGCCGGCCGGCCGCACGCCGGTGGACGAACCGGTGTGGCTCGACCTGGACACCGACCCGGCCTCGCTGGCGGCGGTGCCCGCGGTCGCGGCCGTCGCCGTCCGCTCCGATGTGGACACACCGGTGCCCGCGTCGGTGCGCGACCTGACCACCCGCGTGCTGCGGCTGCTGCACGACTGGCTCGCCGACGAGCGCTGCGCCGGGTCCCGGCTGGTCCTGGTGACGAACGGCGCCGTTGCCGCCGACCACGGCGAGCACGTGACCGACCTGCCCGCCGCGGCGGTGTGGGGCCTCGTCCGCTCCGCGCAGACCGAGCACCCGGGCCGCTTCGTCCTGGTGGACGCCGACGGCGACCTGATCCCGGACGGCACGGAGAACCAGTACGTCGTCCGCGGCGGCACGGCCCGGGTCGGCAGGCTGGCGCCACTGGCCACCGGCCCGGGACTCGTGCCACCCGGCGATACGTTGTGGCGGCTGGACTCCGCCGAGCGCGGCACGCTCGACGCCCTCGAGCTCACCGCGCTGCCGGCATCCGGCCCGCTGGAGCCGGGCCGGGTCCGCATCGACGTGCGTGCGGCCGGGGTCAACTTCCGGGACGTGCTGAGCGCGCTCGGCATGTACCCCGGCGAGCCCGGCCCGCTGGGCGCGGAGGCCGCCGGCGTCGTCGCCGAGGTCGGGCCGGACGTCACCGGCGTGCGGCCGGGAGACCGCGTGGCGGCGCTCGTGCCCGGCGGCTTCGGCCCCGAGGTCGTCGCGGACCACCGCTGCGTGACCCGCGTCCCGGACGGCTGGTCGTTCACCGACGCGGCGTCCGTGCCCGCCGTGTTCCTCACCGCGCTGTACGCGCTGTCCGACCTCGCCTCGCTACGGTCCGGCGAGTCGGTGCTGATCCACGCCGGCGCGGGTGGTGTCGGCATGGCCGCGATCCAGCTCGCGCGGCGGGCGGGCGCGGAGGTCTTCGCGACCGCGAGCCCCGGCAAGCACGACGTGCTGCGGTCGCTGGGCATCGCCGACGACCACCTCGCGTCGTCGCGGACGCTCGACTTCGAGCGGGCGTTCCTCGCGGCCACCGGCGGCCGCGGCGTCGACGTGGTGCTGAACTCGCTCGCGGGCGAGTTCGTCGACGCCTCGCTGCGCACGCTGCGCCCGGGCGGCCGGTTCGTCGAGATGGGCAAGACCGACGTCCGCGACCTCGTCGAGGGTGTCACCTACCGCGCGTTCGACCTCGCCGAGGCCGGGCCGGACCGGGTCGGCGAGATGCTGGCCGAGCTGATGGCCGCGTTCGACGGCGGCGAGCTGACGCCACTGCCGGTGACGACCTGGGACGTGCGCCGGGCTCGCGAGGCCTTCCGGTTCGTCAGCCAGGCCCGCCACGTCGGCAAGGTCGTCCTCACCATGCCGCCGCGCTGGAACCCCGACGGCACCGTGCTGATCACCGGTGGCACCGGCGGACTGGCCGGCCACCTCGCCCGGCACCTGGTCGCGGACCGCGGCGTGCGGCACCTGGTGCTGGCGAGCCGCCGCGGCCCGGCCGCCCCGGGCGCGGCCGAGCTGCGGGACGAGCTGGCCGAGCACGGCGCCGAGGTGGACGTCGTGGCGTGCGACGTGTCCGACCGCGACGCGGTCGGCGCGCTGCTGGCGTCGATACCGGCGCTCACCGCGGTCGTGCACACCGCGGCCGTCCTGGACGACGGTGTCGTCGAGCAGCTCACCGCGGACCGGCTCGACACCGTGCTCGCGCCGAAGGCGGACGCCGCCTGGCACCTGCACGAGCTGACCGAACACCTCGACCTCGCCGCGTTCGTCCTGTACTCGTCGACCTCCGGTGTCACCGGCGGGGCGGGCGGCGGCAACTACGCCGCGGCCAACGTCTTCCTCGACGCGCTCGCCCAGCACCGGGTCGCGCGCGGGCTGCCCGCCCAGTCGATCGCGTGGGGCCGCTGGTCCACGGAACGCGGCCTGACCGCGGAGCTGTCCGACGCCGCGAGCCGGCGCCTCGACGCCGCAGGCGTGCTCGCGATCTCCGCCGAGCGCGGCATGACGATGTTCGACGCCGCGTGCGCCAGCGACGAGGCGCTGGTCGCCTCGCTGCTGCTCGACCCCGCCGCGCTGCGGTCGGCCGACGTGCCGCCGCTGCTGAGCGGGCTCACCGGACCTGGCCGCAGCCGGGCCTCCGCACGGGCTGTGTCCACGGCCGGTTCGGGGCTGGCCCAGCGCCTGCGCGCCACCCCGCCCGCCGACCGGCCGCGCGTGCTGACCGCGGCCATCCGGGCGCAGGTGTCGGCTGTGCTCGGGCACGCACCGGACGCCATCGACGTCCGCCGCGAGTTCCGCGAGCTGGGCTTCGACTCGCTGACCGCCGTGGAGCTGCGCAACCGCATCGGCGCGGAGACCGGGCTGACGCTGCCGGCCACGCTCGTGTTCGACTACCCGACGCCGGTCGTGCTCGCCGAGCACCTGCTGTCCCAGCTGGTCGACCTGCCCGGCACCGTCACCACCGACACGCTGGTGCCCACCCGGGTGTCGCACGACCCCGACGACCCGGTCGTCATCGTCGGCATGAGCTGCCGGTTCCCCGGCGGCGTCGCCTCGCCGGACGACCTGTGGCGGCTGGTCGCCGACGGCACCGACGCGATCACCGGCCTGCCCGCCGACCGCGGCTGGCGGCTCGGTGGCAGCGACGTGTTCCACGGCGGGTTCGTCGGCGGCGCTGGCGAGTTCGACCCGGCGTTCTTCGGGATCTCGCCGCGCGAGGCGCTGGCGATGGACCCGCAGCAGCGGCTGGCGCTGGAGACCGCGTGGGAGGCGTTCGAGCACGCCGGCATCGACCCGGCGACCTTGCGCGGCACCCGGACCGGCGTGTTCGTCGGCGCCGCCGACAGCGGCTACGCCGCGCCGTCGGAGCTGGGCAGCCACCTCGTCACCGGCAGCTCGCTGAGCGTCGTGTCCGGCCGGGTCGCTTACGCGTTCGGCCTGGAAGGGCCGGCGGTGACCGTGGACACCGCGTGCTCGTCGTCGCTGACCGCGCTGCACCTGGCCTGCCAGTCCGTGCTCGCCGGGGACAGCTCGCTCGCGCTCGCCGGCGGGGCCACGATCATGGCCACCGAGACGCCGTTCGTCGCGTTCGGACAGGAGCAGCTCCTCGCCGGGGACGGCCGCGCCAAGGCCTTCGCCGACAACGCCGACGGCATGAACCTCGCCGAGGGTGTCGGCCTGGTGCTGGTGGAGCGGTTGTCGGACGCGGTGCGTCGTGGGCACGAGGTGCTGGCGGTGGTGCGTGGTTCGGCGGTGAACTCGGATGGTGCTTCGAACGGTTTGACGGCGCCGAACGGGCCGTCGCAGCAGCGGGTGATTCGTGCCGCGCTGGCGAGTGCTGGTTTGTCTACTTCGGACGTTGATGTGGTGGAGGCGCACGGCACGGGTACGACGCTGGGCGATCCGATCGAGGCGCAGGCGTTGCTGGCGACGTATGGGCAGGATCGGGAGCGGCCGTTGTGGCTGGGTTCGGTCAAGTCGAACATCGGTCACACGCAGTCGGCC
>DASYKY010000041.1:0-33631 GCA_035995025.1 Actinophytocola sp. | reverse complement strand
CTCTACGTGTTCCCGCGCGCGGAGTTCGAGGAGATGGCACGCAAGGTTGCCGCGGCGCCCCTGACGAACGAGGCGGTTCGCGCCTACCAGCGGTACCTGTTCGCCGGAACCGACGAGCAGCGACCCGACGGGCAGGGGCGGGTCGCGGTCGCACCGGAGCTCCGGCGCTACGCCGGGCTCACCAAGGACTGCGTGGTCATCGGTGCGATCACCCGCCTGGAGATCTGGGACGCGCAAGCGTGGCAGACCTACCTGGACGAGCACGAGGACAGCTACTCGCAGGCCGCGGAGGAGGTCCTGCCCGGGGTGTTCTGACCCCGGTTGCTCGGTGACGGGGCGCGGGTGTCGTGAGGCCTCGGTCCGCTCGCTTTCAGTCCTGGCGCACCTTCCCCGGTGCCAAGGCCGACGAGCGGGCGGGGACCTGTCGGCACCCGCGCGGTCGACTTGTCGGTAAGTCGGCTCGTCGCTTTGTCGTCTGTGGGCAAATGCGGAAGGGGGTGGATCATGCCTGCGCACGTCCCGGTGTTGCTGGACCGCGTGCTCGCGCTGTTCGAGCCGGCGCTGTCGGGTGGCTCGGCCGTGCTCGTCGACGCGACCATCGGGCTCGGCGGCCATGCCGACGCCCTGCTGTCCGCCCACCCCACGCTGACCCTGGTCGGCCTCGACCGCGATCCGAACGCGCTGGCCCGGTCCGGCGAGCGGCTCGCGCGCCACGGCGACCGGGTGCACCTGGTGCACGCCGTCTACGACGAGATGCCCGACGTGCTGACCCGGCTCGGCTACCGCGCGAGGGGCTCGGTCGACGGCGTGCTCATGGACCTCGGGGTGTCCTCGATGCAGCTCGACGTCGCCGAGCGCGGCTTCGCGTACTCGAAGGACGCGCCGCTGGACATGCGGATGGACCCGACGGCGGAGCTCACCGCTGCGGAGGTACTCAACACCTATCCGGCCGGGGAGCTGGCCCGGGTGCTGCGTGACTACGGCGAGGAGCGGTTCGCCCGGCGGATCGCCAACGCGGTCGTCGCCGAGCGGGCGCGCGAGCCGTTCACCTACAGCGGGCGGCTGGTCGAGCTGCTCTACGCCACGGTGCCGGCGGCGAGCAGGCGCACCGGCGGGCACCCCGCCAAGCGGACCTTCCAGGCGCTGCGCATCGAGGTGAACGGCGAGCTCGAGGTGCTGCGCGGCGCGCTGCCCTCGGCGCTCACCGCGCTGCGGGTGGGCGGCCGGATCGTCGTCGAGGCGTACCAGTCGCTGGAGGACCGGTTGGTCAAGCGTGCGTTGGCGGAGCTCGCGAAGTCGCGGACGCCGCCCGGGGTCCCGGTGGAGCTGCCGGGGCACGGTCCGCAGCTGCGCCTGCTGACGCGGGGCGCGGAGCAGGCGGACGAGCAGGAGCTGGAGCACAACCCGCGGGCGGCCTCGGTACGGCTGCGCGCGGCAGAACGGATTCTGGAGGCAGCATGACTGCACCGACCCGGTCCAGGCCCAACCGCGCCGCGACGCGAGGGCGCTCCGACTCCACCGCACGACGCCGCTCCGACACGTCTCTCGAACGACGGCGCGCGGCCCGGCTGGCCGCGGCGACGGTCACCGCGCCCGCGGAGGCGCCGCCGGCCAAACCGCAGCGCCAGTCGTCCGGCCGCACCCGGTCGGCCGCGGCGCAGCGTGCCTACGCGCGGCGGGCCCAGCGTGAGGGGCGTCCGGTCGAGCGCCCGGCACGGGCCGTCCACGACGAGGACCACGCCGCCGGGCGGGCGTCGTTCGTCATCCTGATCATCGCGCTGCTCGCGGTGGGCGTGGCCGCCACGCTGTGGCTGTCGACCCAGGCGATCTCCGACTCGTACCGGCTCGACAACGCGAAGCAGGAGGCGGACCAGCTCGCCGAGCGGGCCGACCAGCTGCAGCGCGACGTGACGAACGCGGAGTCGGCGTCGACGCTGGCCGAGCGGGCACGTGCCATGGGCATGGTCCCGGCCGGTGACCCGGCGCGGCTGGTGGTCAAGCCGAACGGCCGCGTGGTCGTCGTCGGCGAGCCGGCCCGTGCGGAGAAGCCGAAGCCGCCGGCGCCGCCGGCGACGAACAAACCGGCGGCGAACAAACCGAACACGGACAAGCCGGCCACGAACAAACCGGGCACCGACAAGCCGGCCACGAACAAGCCCGAGGACCAGCGCACGGCCAACCCGGCGGGCGGGAACGGGCAGGGGAACGGCTGATGCCGCCGCCTTCGGGCCAGCCCCCGCACGGACCTCCGCCGGACCGGGGCTGGCCGTCCGTCCCCGGCCGTCGCACGACCCCCGGCTCGTCGCGAGCCGGGGGTCGCTCGCCTCGCCTGCCGGACGGCCGCGGCGCGGATCCCGGGAACGGCAAGGCCGGCGGGTCGGGCCGGACCGGCGGCCTGTTCGGCCCCGGCGGCATCCTCGGCGGTGACGACAAGCCGCGCCGCGCGCCCGGCCAGGGCGGCAAGCCCCGCCGCGACGACGTGCCCCGCGCGACCGGCGGGGCGCGCAAACCCCGCGGCGGCGGTCCGGACAAGCCGCGCCGCAAGGCCGACGGCGGCACGCCCCGCGACCCGGGCGGCATCCCGCGCGGCGGCCGGTCCCGCTTCGGGGCCGCCGACGAGCCGCCGCGCGCGGCCGCGCCGCCACCGCCGAAGCGACGGCCCGCCCGCGGCCGCGACGACCTGCCGCCCTGGCGGGAAGCCCTGCGCCGCAAGGCCGCCGACCGCACGCCGCCCCCGTGGCTCGAACCGCCCCGCGCCGCCGCGACGCCCCGGGGCGCCGGGAGCCGCCGCGGGGCCGCCAGCTCGCACCGGTCCGCGCCAGCGCCCAAGGTCCGGAAGGCCTCGACCGGGCCGCGCAAGCTCGTGCGCAAGCCCACCGGGAACCACCACGTCCGCGTCGTGTCCGTGCGCTTCCTGCTCATCGCCGCACTCGTCGCGGCCGGGGTGAAGCTCATCCAGGTCCAGGGGTTCGAGGCGGAGGCGCTCGCCGCCAAGGCCGAACAGCAGCGCTCGACCGAGATCGACATCCCGGCCACCCGCGGCTCCATCGTGGACCGCAACGGGGTGCAGCTCGCGTTCAGCGTGGAGTCGCGCATGCTCGCGTTCCAGCCCAAGGCCGTGCGCGCGGGCATCGCCCGCTACAACAAGGATCACCCCAACGCCAAGCTCAGCTTCGACGACCGCACCGCGGAGATCGCCCGCGGCATCCGCGAGAAGGTGGGCGATCGCGCGGACGAGGCCGACATCCTCGCGAAGCTGCGCCGCGACGTGTCGTTCGTCTACCTGGTGGACAAGGTCGAGCCGGCCGTCGCGCGGCACATCCAGCAGCTGTTCCCGGAGATCATCACCGAGTACCGGGCGACCCGTGAGTACCCCGGCCGCTCGCTCGCGTCCAACATCGTCGGCATCGCGAACTGGCGTACCGACGACCCGGACCCCAAGAAGCACAACCTGCACGGCCTCGCCGGCCTGGAGGGCCTGCGCGACAAGGAGCTGTCCGGCAAGCCGGGCCGTCAGGTCGCCGACACCGCGGAAGGCAGCCAGAGCGTCGTCATCGCCGGTACCGAGCGGGACCTCGTGCCCGCCACCGACGGCTCGGACGTCCAGCTGACCATCGACGCCGACCTGCAGTACCACCTGCAGCAGTCGCTCGCCGCGTACCGGGTCCAGAGCCAGGCCAAGAACGCCGGCGCGGTCGTCCTCGACGCGCACACCGGCGAGGTCTACGCGATGGCCAACGACAAGTCGTTCGACCCGACCAACCCCAAGGGCCTCGACCTCAAGACGATGGGCAACGCGGCGGTCAGCACGCCGTACGAGCCCGGGTCGGTGAACAAGATCGTCACCGCGCTGTGCACGATCCAGAACCACATCTCCGAGCCCGGCGACGAGCACATGGTCCCCGACTGGATCAGCATCGCCGACCGCACCGTGCACGACGCCTGGTCCCACCCCACGATGCCGTTCACGACGACCGGTGTCTTCGCCAAGTCGTCCAACGTGGGCACGCTGATGCTCGCCCAGCAGTGCGGCCCGGATCGGTTCTCCAAGCTGCTGCGCGACCTCGGCCTCGGCAAGCGCACCGGCGTCGGCCTGCCAGGCGAGAGCCCTGGCCGGGTGCCGCCGCGCGGCCAGTGGTCCGGCTCGACGTTCGGCAACCTGCCGATCGGGCAGGGCCTGTCGATGACCGTGCTGCAGATGGCGGCGATGTACCAGACGATCGCCAACGACGGCGTCCGCGTGCCGCCGCGGATCGTCGAGGCGCGGGTGCCCCCGGGCGGCACCCGCGTGCCCGAGCCGAAGTCGAAGCCGGTGCGGGTGGTCGACAAGCAGACCGCCCGCACCGTGCGCGACATGCTGCGCGCGGTCGTCCAGGACGGCGACGGCCTCAACAACGGCACCGGCCCGGCCGCCGCGCTGACCGGCTACCAGATCTCCGGCAAGACGGGCACCGCGCAGCAGATCGACCCGCACAGCGGCACGTACTCGCGGGACCTGTACTGGATCACGTTCGCGGGCATCCTGCCCGCGGACAACCCGCGCTTCGTCGTCGGCATCGTGCTGGACCGGCCGAACTACTCCGGTGGCCCGCAGGAGTCCCGGTCGGCGGCGCCGCTGTTCCACGACATCGCCTCCTACCTGGCGCAGCGCTACAACATCCCGCTGTCGAAGTCGCAGAGCCCGGTCGTGCCGCTGGTACTCGACCAATAACTGTCGGTGGGTCCTTCTAGCCTGTCCGCATGCATGCCTGGTTCACCGAGGACGACCTGCACGAGAAGGCGGGCGGGCAGTCCTTCCAGCGCGGGCGCGACTATGTCGACGCGGTCGCCGACGTGGCGCCGACCGCGCTCGGGGTGCGCGCCGCGGTCCGCGGGCTGGACTCGTACGAGGTGTGGCTCGGCCGCGACGGCTCGGGGGGCTCGGGCGGCTCCGGCGGGCTGGTGGGGGAGTGCAGCTGCCCGTTCGGCGCGGACGGCAACTTCTGCAAGCACTGCGTGGCCGTGGGGCTGGTGCTGCTCGCGGACGGCCCAGGCCCGGCCGCGCCGGAGGTCGACCTCGCCGGGTACCTGCGCACGCTCGACCACCGCGAGCTGGTCGAGCTGGTCCTCGAGCAGGCGGGCCGCGACCCGGCGCTGTACCGCAGGCTGTCGCTGCGGGCCGGGTCCACCGGCGCGCCGCAGGTGGCGGTGCTGCGCAGGCAGCTGGATGAGGCGCTGCGGGTGCGCGGCTACCTCGACGACCGCGCCACCCGCGACTACGCGCGCCGCGCCCGCGAGGTGCTGGACACGGTCGACGAGCTGATCACGTCCGGGCACGCGTCCGAGGCGCGCCCGCTGGCCCGCTCGGCCGTCGAGGGCATCACCGCCGTGATGTCCACTGTGGACGACACGGCGGGTGCGGTGACCGGCCTGTACCGGCGGGCGCTGTCGCTGTACGCGCGGGCGTGCGCGGCGGCCCGGCCCAACCCGGCCCGGCTCGCGGAGTGGCTGTTCCGGCAGCGGCTCGACGGTCCGGGCTGGCCGGTGGTCGAGGTGGCGGAGTTCGCCGACACGCTGGGGGAGGCCGGGCTGGCCGCGTACCGGGCGCTGCTGCGCGAGGCGTGCGTGGCGCCGGCCGGGGACAAGGTCGTGCTGCTGCGGGCGATGCGCGCGCAGCTGGCCACTGTGGACGGTGACCTCGACGCGCGGGTCGACATCCTGGCCGAGAACGTGCCGAACCCGAAGGCGTTCCTGGACATCGTCACGCTGCTGCGCGAGGCGGGCAGCCTCGCCGGCGCCATCCGCTGGGCCGAACGCGGCGTGGCGGAGTGCGGCGACCCGCGGGTGGCCGACCTGCTCGTGCTGTCCTATGTGGACGACGGGCGGCCGGAGGCGGCGGTGGCCCTGCGCGACTCGGCGCTGCGCGCGGCGCCCACCCGCATGCTGTACGCCCGCCTGCGTGAGACGGCGACGCCGGCCGGCGGGTGGCCGGCGGCGCGGGAGCGGGCGCTGGACGTGCTGCGCGCGGCCGCCGAGGAGTCGGGCGCCGACGAGCTGGCCGGCGCCCTGCTCGACGACGGCGAGCCGCTGGAGGCCTGGCAGGCGGCGGAGAAGCACGGCTGCGGCGAGCGGACCTGGCTGGAGGTGGCCCGCCGCCACGGTGCCGGCCACCCGGCCGACGTGCTGCCCGGCTTCCGGGAGGTGGTCCACCGGGTGCTCGCCCGCACCGGCCGCGACGCGTCCCGCGAGGTCGCGGTGCTGCTGGAGGAGCTGCGCGAGCTGTCCACCCGCGCGGGCGAGCGCCCGGCGTTCGACACCCTCGTCACCTGGATCCGCGGGCGCCACCAGCGCCGCCCGACGCTGCTGGCCGAGCTGGACCGGCGGGGCCTCTGACCACCGCGCCGGTCGATCCGCTGCCGCGACTGCCGCGTTGCCTGTTCCGCTGCGGCGGCTGCCGCGTCGCCCGCTCCGGCTACGCGCCGACGATCGCGACGGCTGCCGCGGCTGTCGGTGCCGACAATCACCGCGACTGCCGCACCGCTGCCGCGACTGCCGCACCGCTGCCGCGACTGCCGCACCGCTGCCGCACCGCTGCCGCACCGCTGCCGCGACGCCCGAACGACTGCCGGGACGCCTTACCGATCCCGGGCCGGGCGGCATCCTCGCGACGGACGAGGGCTGCCGGGTGCTGGAGGTCGCGGGCCTGGCGTAACCGCGCCTCGCCGGCGAACGCGAACGGCAGGCTCGTCGTCCACGCGTCGGTGACCGCGAGCGACCTCGGCACCCGCAGGTCCCGGGAAGGTGTCGATGCCCGCGTCGTTCCCGGCTCTCCGGGGCGGCGCGGGCATACTTGCCATGGTGAGCATCCAGCCGTCCGGCCAGTTCGACCCCGCCCTCCGCCCGCCCGAGGACGACGGGTCGCTCGCGAGCCCGCTGGGCCGGTCCGCGTCGCTGATGGTCGGGATTCTCGGCGTGCTGTGGATCGTCGAGCTGATCAACGGGGCCACCGGGCGGCAACTCGCGCAGGCGGGTGGCATCCGGCCCCGCGACGTCGGCAGCCTGGTCGACATCCTCACCGCGCCGTTCCTGCACGGGAACGTCGAGCACCTGGCGGGCAACGCGGTGGCGCTTTTCAGCCTCGGGTTCATCGCGGCCGTGCCGAGCATCAAGCGGTTCCTGCTGATGTCGCTGATGGTGGTGGTCGTCGGCGGGCTCGGGGTGTGGCTGTTCTCCCCGTCGAACACCGTGTCGATCGGGGCGAGCGGCGTCGTGTTCGGCTACTTCGGCTACCTGCTCCTGCGCGGCTTCGTGGACCGCAGGCCGGTGGACGTCGTCGTGTCGATCGGCATCGCGCTGGCCTACGCCTACCCGATGTGGCACTCGATCGGCTTCGGCGTCACCAACATCTCGTGGCAGGGCCACCTGTCCGGTCTCGTCGGCGGCCTGCTCGCCGCGATCGTGCTGCGCGCGCCGCGGCCGAAGGTCAAACCTGCGACCCCGGACCCCCTGCCCACGCTGCCTTCGGCCGAATAGCGGTACCCGGCTAGCGCGTGCCGACGGGGCCGCGTGCACCAGGGTGTCCTTGATCGCCCTCCGTGCGCAGGTAATCTTCCGCGACGTGCCCGCCAAGCTCGTTGGCAAGGCCGTCACGGCACCGCCTCGCCCCAACAGGATCGAACCCGTCCCGCTCACCACGTTGGTGGCGCGGGCGGACGCGCGTCTCGTCGCCGCGCCCGAGAACCTCGCGGATCTCGCGGTGACCGGCGCTACGCTGCGTGCCCAGCACGTGCTTCCCGGTGATCTCTTCGCCGCGCTGCCCGGCGCGCGCGTGCACGGCGCGGACTTCGCCGAGGGAGCCATCACGGCCGGCGCGGTCGCGGTGCTCACCGACGAGGCGGGCGCGGCCCGGCCGGCGATCCGCGACTCCGGCGTCCCGGTCCTGATCCACGACGACCCGCGCGGCGTGCTCGGCGCGGTCGCGGCCTGGATCTACGGCGAGCCGTCGCTGCACCTGTCCGTCCTCGGCGTCACCGGCACCTCGGGCAAGACGACCACCACGTACATGATCGACGCCGGCCTGCGGGCGGCCGGGCTCAGGACGGGCCTGGTCGGCACCGTCGAGACGCGGATCGGCGGCGAGCGGCTGGCCAGCGCGTTCACCACGCCCGAGGCGCCGGACCTGCAGGCCCTGTTCGCGGTCATGGTCGAGCGCGGCGTCACGCACGTGCCGATGGAGGTGTCCAGCCACGCGCTGGCGCTGGGCAGGGCCAACGGCACCCGGTTCGCCGTTGGGGCGTTCACGAACCTGTCGCAGGACCACCTGGACTTCCACCCGGACATGGAGGACTACTTCCAGGCGAAGGCCCTGCTGTTCGACGGCCGGTCCACGACCGAGATCGTCTGCGTGGACGGCGAGTGGGGCAAGCGGCTCGTCACCCCCCATACGATCACGGTCGCGACCGAGGGCGAGGCCGACTGGACGGCGACCGGCATCAGCACCTCGCGCGCGGGCGAGCAGTCGTTCACCGTGCACGGCCCGGACGGGCTGACGCTGCCGGTCACGCTGCCGATGCCGGGCAGCTTCAACGTCGCCAACGCGCTGCTGGCCACCGCCTGCCTGCACACCGCGGGCATCGCGCCCGCCGACATCGCCGCCGGTCTGTCCACTGTGGAGGTTCCGGGCCGGATGGAGCGGGTGGCGCTCGGCCAGGACTTCACCGCGGTCGTCGACTACGCCCACAAGCCGGCCGCGGTCGCCCTGGCGCTGGACGCCATGCGCGGGCGCACCGACGGCAGGCTGATCGTGGTCCTCGGCTGCGGCGGCGACCGCGACCAGGCGAAGCGCCCGCTGATGGGCGAGGCCGCCGCGCGGCGCAGCGACCTGCTGATCGTCACCGACGACAACCCGCGCTCGGAGGACCCCGCCGCGATCCGCGCCGCGACCTTGGACGGCGCCGCCGGCGTGCCGGCGGGCGAGCGCGGCGAGGTCGTCGAGGTCGGCGACCGCCGCACGGCGATCACCACCGCGGTGGCCCGCGCCGAGCCGGGCGACGTCGTCGTCATCGCCGGCAAGGGCCACGAGACCGGCCAGGAGATCAACGGCGTGGTGCACCCGTTCTCCGACCACGACGAGCTGCGCGCGGCGATCTGGGCGCGCCTGGAGAAGGGGGCCGGGTGATCCCCCTGACGCTGGCCGAGATCGCCGACGCCACCGGCGGGCGGCTGCACAACGCCGACCAGACCACGCTCGTCACCGGGAGCGTGGAGTTCGACTCGCGGCAGGTCGGCCCCGGCGGCCTGTTCGTCGCGCTGCCCGGCGACCGCGTGGACGGCCACGACTTCGCGGAGCGGGCTGTCGAGCAGGGCGCCGTCGGCGTGCTGGCCGCGCACCCGGTCGCCGCGCCCGCCGTCGTCGTGCCACCGGTCACCGGCGCGCACACCCGGTCCGTCGCGCTCACCGGTGACACCGACGGGTCCGGCGCGGCCGTGCTCGCCGGGCTGGCCCACCTGGCCCGCGACGTGGTCGACCGGCTCGCGCCGCGCGGGCTCACCGTCGTCGGCGTCACCGGGTCGTCCGGCAAGACCTCCACCAAGGACCTCATCGCGCAGGTGCTCGAGCCCATGGGCCCGACGGTCGCCCCGCCCGGCTCGTTCAACAACGAGCTCGGCCACCCGTGGACGGTCCTGCGCGCCGACGAACAGACCCGCCACCTCGTACTCGAGCTGTCCGCCCGCGGTCCCGGCCACATCAGGGCGCTGTGCGACACCGCCCCGCCGCGCATCGGCGTCGTGCTCAACGTCGGCACCGCGCACCTCGGCGAGTTCGGCTCGCGGGAGGGCATCGCGCAGACCAAGGGCGAGCTGGCCGAGGCCCTGCCGGCCGACGGCGTCGCGATCCTCAACGCCGACGACCCGCTCGTGCGCGCGATGGCGGACCGGACCAAGGCGAACGTCGTCCTCGTTGGCGAGAGCACGGACGCGCGGGTCCGCGCGGTGGACGTCGTACTGGACGAGCACGCCCGCGCCACGTTCACGCTCGTCACGCCGCGGGGCCGCGAGCGCGTCACGCTCGGGCTGCACGGCGGCCACCACGTCGGCAACGCGCTCGCCGCCGCCGCGGTCGGCCTCGAGCTCGGCGCCACGGTCGGCGAGGTCGCCGAGCGCCTGGCGCAGGCGCGGCGGCTGTCCGCCCGGCGCATGGAGGTGTCCACCCGCGCCGACGACGTGATCGTGGTGAACGACTCGTACAACGCCAACCCCGAGTCGGTCGGCGCCGCGCTGCGCACGCTGGCCCGCATGTCCGACCGGGGTGCGGGCCACGGGAAGCGCCGCACCTGGGCCGTTCTCGGCGTGATGGGGGAGCTGGGCGACGAGGGCGCGGTGGCGCACGAACAGATCGGCAGGCTGGCGATGCGGTTGAACATCGACCGGCTGGTGGCCGTGGACGAACAGGCGGGCGGCATCCAGCACGGTGCCCGCCTCGAGGGTGTCAAGGGAGAGGAGCCGGTGCTGGTGCCGGATGTCGAAGCCGCCATCGCGTTGCTGAACGCGGAACTGCGGCCGGGTGACGTGGTCCTGGTGAAGGCCTCGAAGGTCGCCGCGCTGTGGCGGGTCGCCGACGCACTCCTGGGGGCAGGCGCGTGATCGGCATCCTGATCGCGGCCGCGATCGCGCTCATCGTCTCCATCCTGTTCACCCCGTACCTGATCCGGGTGTTCTCCCGGCAGGGGTTCGGCCAGGAGATCCGCGAGGAGGGGCCGGCGGGACACAAGTCCAAGCGCGGCACCCCGACCATGGGCGGCGTGGCGATCCTCGTCGCCATGTGGGTCGGCTACCTCGTGGCGCACCTGTTCAACGCCATGTCCGAGCCGCCGGGGGAGGCGCCGACCGCGTCCGGGCTGCTGGTCCTGTTCCTCACCACCGGCCTCGGGGTCGTGGGCTTCCTCGACGACTTCATCAAGATCCGCAAGCAGCGCAACCTGGGGCTGAACAAGACCGCGAAGATGGTCGGCCAGCTCGTCGTCGCCGTCGTGTTCGGCGTGCTGGCGATGAACTTCGCCGACGAGTACGGGTTCACCCCGGCGTCGTTCCAGATGTCGTTCGTGCGCGACCTCGCGATCATCTCGTTCGGCACGGTCGGCTTCGTGGTGTTCTGCTACATCGCGGTGTCCGGCTGGTCGAACGCGGTGAACTTCACCGACGGCCTGGACGGCCTGGCCGGCGGCTCGTCGGCGATGGTGTTCGGCACGTACGTGGTGATCACGTTCTGGCAGTTCCGCTACAACTGCGGCGCCGACGACCCGACGGTCGGCTGCTACGACGTGCGAGATCCGCTCGACCTGGCGGTCGTCGCGGCGGCGGCCATGGGTGCCTGCATCGGCTTCCTGTGGTGGAACGCGGCGCCGGCGAAGATCTTCATGGGTGACACCGGCTCGCTCGCGCTCGGCGGCCTCGTGGCCGGCCTGTCGATCACCACGCGCACCGAGCTGCTGATGGTGATCGTCGGCGGGCTGTTCGTCGTGGAGATGCTGTCGGTGGTCATGCAGATCGCCGTGTTCCGCACGTCGCGAAGACGGTTGTTCCGGATGGCGCCGTTCCATCATCATTTCGAGCTCGCCGGGTGGGCAGAAACCACGGTGATCATCAGATTCTGGTTGCTGGCCGGGATCTGCGCGATGTTCGGCCTCGGCCTGTTCTACAGCGAGTGGCTGACGGCCTACGGGAGCTGACGGGGTGTTCGCCGGTCGCACTGTCCTGGTCGCCGGCGCCGGGGTCACCGGGCGCTCGGTGGCCGAGGCGCTGCTGGCGACGGGCGCGCGTGTCACGGTCACCGACGCCGCCGCCGACCGGTTGACCGGGCTGCCCGCCGGCGCGGACGCGGTCGCCGGGCTCACCGAACCGCCTGCGGGCACCGACCTCGTCGTCACCAGCCCCGGCTGGCCGCCCACCAGCCCGCTGCTGGTGGCCGCGGCGGCGGCCGGCGTCGAGGTCATCGGCGAGATCGAGCTGGCCTGGCGGATCGGCGCGACGCTGCCCGAGCCGCCGGTCTGGCTCGCGGTCACCGGCACCGACGGCAAGACCACCACGGTCGGCATGCTCGAGGCGATCCTGCGCGCGGCCGGGCTCGACGCGGTCGCCTGCGGGAACGTCGGCCTGCCGGTGGTCGACGCGGTCCGCGGGCACCGGGTGCTGGCCGTCGAGCTGTCCAGCTACCAGCTGTACTGGCAGTCCTCGATGCGCGCGACGGCGGCCGCGGTGCTCAACATCGCCGAGGACCACCTCGAGTGGCACGGCTCGATGGCCGCCTACGTCGAGGCGAAGGGCCGCGTCTACACCGGCGCCGGCCTGGCCGTGTACAACGCCGACGACCCCGAGTCCGAGCGGCTCGCGGCCGCCGTGGGCGAACGGGTCGGCTTCACCCTCGCCGTCCCCGCCCCCGGCCAGTACGGCGTGACCGACGGCTGGCTGGTGCACGGGGACGTGCGCCTGCTGCCCGCTGCCGAGGTCCGCCCGGCCGGCCCGCACAACGTCGCCAACGCGCTGGCCGCCGCCGCGCTCGCCCGCGCCGTCGGCGTGGCGCCGGCGGCGGTGCGCGCCGGGCTCGGCGCCTACACGCCGCCCGCGCACCGGGTGGAGCTGATCGCCGAGGCGGGCGGCGTCCGGTGGGTCAACGACTCCAAGGCGACCAACACGCACGCCGCGCTCGGCTCGCTCCGCGCGTTCGACCACGTCGTGTGGATCGCCGGCGGCCTGCTGCACGGCGCGCCCGTCGACGGGCTGGTCGCCGAGGTCGCGGCCCGGTTGCGCGGCGTCGTCCTGCTGGGCACCGAACAGGAACCGTTCCTGGCCGCGCTCGCGCGACACGCACCGGATGTGCCGGTGCATCGCGTCCCTTCGGGAGACGATGAGCCCATGATCTCTGCGGTGCGTGCGGCGGGCGCGATGGCGGGTCATGGGGACGTGGTGCTGCTCGCCCCGGCGGCCAAGTCCCACGACCAGTTCGCGAGCTACACCCACCGCGGCACGGCGTTCACCGACGCGGTGCGCGCGCGGGCCGGCGCGGTGACGCCCGGTGCCGAGCCCGGGCCGCGCGGATGACGGCACTGGAGCCCGCCAAGACCAACAGCGAGGCCGACAAGCCGGCCACGAGGAAGAGCCGCAAGAAGGAGCGCAAGGGCGGCCGCATCGCCGCCACGCGCACCGCGCTGACCGCGTGGCTCGGCCGCCCGCTCGCGTCGTTCCACGTGGTGCTCGCGATCTGCGCGCTGCTGATCGTGCTCGGCCTGGTGATGGTGCTGTCCGCGTCCTCGGTCATCTCGCTCATCCAGGACGCGTCGGCCTACACGGTGTTCGGCAAGCAGGTCGTCTTCGTGCTCGCGGGCCTGGTGCTGTTCTGGATCGGGCTGCGGGTGCCGCTGACCAGGATCCGCGCGGCCAGCCCGGTCCTGCTGTGGGTCAGCGTGCTGATGCTGGTGCTCGTGCTGATCCCGGGCCTCGGCGCGCGCATCAACGGCACGCGCAGCTGGTTCGTCATCGGCCCGGTGGGGTTCCAGCCGGTGGAGGTCGCCAAGCTCGCGCTCGCCCTGTGGGGCGCGCACATCCTGGTGGTCAAGCGCGGCCTGCTGCACCAGTACCGGCACCTGCTGGTCCCCGTCGTACCCGCCGCCCTGGTCATGTTCGCCCTGGTCATGCTGCAGCCCGACCTCGGCGGCACGGTCACCCTCGGCGTGGTGCTGGTCGCCCTGCTGTGGTTCGCCGGCGCGCAGCTGCGGCTGTTCGGCGCGCTCGCCCTCGGCGGCCTGGCCGGCGTCGTCGTGCTGGCCATCGGCACCGACTACCGGCTCTCCCGCGTGCTGTCGTTCCTGAGCCCGGAGAAGGACCCCAGCGGCGCCGCCTACCAGGCCAACCAGGCGTTGTACGCGCTCGCCGACGGCGGGCTGTTCGGCAAGGGGCTCGGGCAGGGTCCGTCGAAGTGGCAGTACCTGCCCAACGTGCACAACGACTTCATCTTCGCGCTGATCGGCGAGGAGCTCGGGTTCGTCGGCTGCGCGCTGGTGCTCGGCCTGTTCGGCATGCTCGCGGTCGTCGGCATGCGGGTCGCCACCCGCAACATCGACCCGTGGATCCGGCTGGTCGCCGCCACGCTGACGGTGTGGCTGGTCGCGCAGGCGGCCATCAACATCGGCTACGTGGTGAACCTGCTGCCGGTCACCGGCATCACGTTGCCCCTCATCTCCTCGGGCGGCACCTCCGTGGTGATCACGCTGCTGGTCTTCGGTCTGCTCGCGAACTGTGCGCGGCATGAGCCCGAAGCAGTGGCCGCACTACGCTCTCAGGGACCCGGCCGGTTCGGCCGGCTGATGCGGCTGCCCGCTCCGGAGCCGTACCAGCCGCCCGCGAAGCGCAGACCGGTCAGGGCCCCCGCCCCGTCGCGAGGCCCCGGCGGCACGGACCGTGCCCGCCGCCGGTACCCGCGTAGTTCCCGAGGAGGAACCTCTTGACCGACCCCACCCACCGTGGGCCCTGTGTCGTGATCGCCGGCGGCGGCACCGCCGGACACATCGAGCCCGCGCTCGCGCTCGCCGACGCCGTCCGCCGGATCCGGCCGGACGCGCGCGTCGTCGCCCTGGGCACCGAGCGCGGCCTCGAGAAGTCGATCATCCCGGCCCGGGGGTACCAGCTGGAGATGATCCCGCCGGTGCCGATGCCCCGGAAGCCCAACGTGGACCTGCTGAAGCTGCCACTGAAGGTGCGCTCGGCGGTGAAGCTGACCCGCGCGGTGCTGGACCGGGTCGGCGCGGACGTGGTCGTCGGCTTCGGCGGCTACGTGGCGCTGCCCGCCTACCTCGCCGCCCGCGGCCGGCTGCCGATCGTCGTGCACGACTCGAACGCCCGCGTCGGCCTGGCGAACAAGGTCGGCGCGCGGTTCGCCGAGCGGGTCGCCGTGGCGGTGCCGGACTCGGGGCTGCCGAAGGCCGAGGTCGTCGGCATCCCGCTGCGCGAGTCGATCGTCACCCTGGACCGCGCCGCGCTGCGTGCGCAGGCCCGCGCGCACTTCGGCCTGCACCCGGACGCGCCGACGCTGCTGGTGTTCGGCGGCTCGCAGGGCGCCCGCTCGATCAACAACGCGGTGTCCGCCTGCGCCCGCCGGTTCGCCGACGCCGGGATCGGCGTGCTGCACGCGCACGGCCCGAAGAACTCCCTGGCGGTGCAGGAGGTGCCCGGCGCGCCGCGCTACATCGGCGTGCCGTACCTGGAGCGGATGGACCTCGCGTACGCGGCGGCCGACGCCGTGGTGTGCCGCAGCGGCGCGATGACCGTCGCCGAGGTGGCCGCGGTCGGCCTGCCGGCGGTGTTCGTGCCGCTCCCGCACGGCAACGGCGAGCAGGCGCTGAACGCGAAGCCCGTGGTGGACGCGGGCGGCGGGATCATCGTGCCGGACGAGCAGCTGTCCCCGGACAAGGTCGCCGAGACCGTCGTGCCCCTGCTGACCGACCCGCGCCGGCTCGCGTCGATGAGCGCCGCCGCGCGCGGCACCGGCCACCGTGAGGCGGCGGACGTGCTGGCGCGCATGGTCCTCGAGGTGATTCGCAAGTGAGCGGGAGCGACGGAGCGTCCTGCGTCTGGGCTGAGGAGCGGAGCGGACCATGAGCACCGCGAATCCCTTGGAGCGGACGCATCTTGTCGGCATCGGGGGTGCCGGCATGAGCGGCATCGCCCGCATCCTGCTCGACCGCGGGCTCGACGTCTCCGGTTCGGACGCCAAGGAGTCGCCCGGCCTGCTGACGCTGCGTGCGCAGGGCGCCAAGGTGGCGGTCGGGCAGGCGGCGACGAACCTCGACCTGTTCGGCGACCGGGGCCCGACCGCGGTCGTGGTGTCCACCGCGATCAAGCCGGACAACCCGGAGCTCGTCGCCGCGCGGGCGCGCGGGCTGACCGTGCTGCACCGCTCCGAGGCGCTCGCCGCGCTGATGACCGGCCACCGCGTCGCGTGCGTGGCCGGGACCCACGGCAAGACGTCGACCACCTCGATGCTGACCGTGGCGCTGCAGCACTGCCGGCTCGACCCGTCGTTCGCGATCGGCGGCGACCTCAACGACTCCGGCGCGAACGCGCACCACGGCCATGGCGGCATCTTCGTCGCGGAGGCCGACGAGAGCGACGGCTCGTTCCTCGCGTTCACCCCGTCGGTCGCGGTGGTCACCAACGTGGAGGCCGACCACCTCGACCACCACGGCACGGTCGAGGCGTACACCGCCGTCTTCGAGTCCTTTGTGGACAAGATCGAGCCGGGCGGGCTGCTGATCGCGTGCGCCGACGATGCGGGCTCGGCGTCGCTCGCCGCGCGGGCGGAGGCCCGCGGCGTGCGGGTGCGCCGCTACGGCCGTACCGCCGCCGGCACCGACACCGCCACCGAGCGCGACGTGACGCTGCTCGACCACCAGCCGGACGACAGCGGCGGCGGGGTCGCGCGGATCATGCTGGACGGCGCGGAGATCGAGCTGCGGGTCGCGGTGCCTGGCGAGCACATGGCGGGCAACGCGGTCGCGGCGCTGCTCGCGGGGCTCGAGCTGGGCGCGCCGCTGCCCGGGCTGCTGGACGGCATCGCCTCCTTCGGCGGCGTGCGGCGGCGGTTCGAGTTCAAGGGCCGCGCCGGCGACGTGCGCGTGTACGACGACTACGCCCACCACCCGACGGAGGTCGCCGCGCAGCTGCGTGCCGTGCGGCCCGCGGCGCAGGGCGGCCGGGTGGTCGTCGTGTTCCAGCCGCACCTGTACTCGCGTACCCGGATGTTCGCCGCGGAGTTCGGCGCCGCGCTGTCGCTGGCCGACGAGGTCGTCGTGCTCGACGTGTACGGCGCCCGCGAGCAGCCCGAGCCGGGCGTGACCGGCGCGCTGGTCGCCGACGCCGTGTCGCTGCCGGCCGGGCAGGTGCACTACGAGCCGTCGTTCGAGAAGGTGCCGCCGCTGGTGGTCTCGTTCGTGCGGCCCGGCGATCTCGTGCTCACGATGGGCGCGGGCGACGTGACGATGCTCGGCCCGGAGCTCATCGCCGAGCTGGACCGGCGGGTCCAGCCGGCATGAGCGGCGCGGCGCGGGCCAGCACCCGGCGGCGCCGTCCGCTCCGTGACGACCGTGACAACCGTGACAACCGTGACAACCGTGACGACCCGGACGAGCCGTTCGACGAGCGGCCCTGGCCGAGCCATCGCCGCTATCTCGCCCGGCGCTGGGTCGCGCTGCTGGTCGTGCTCGCCGTGCTCGGGCTGACGTACGTGGTCATGTTCACGTCGCTGATCGGCGTGCGGTCCGTCGAGGTGCTCGGCGTCCGCGACATCCCGCCGGGCGACGTGCGCAAGGCGGCCGCAGTCGAACCGGGCACGCCGATGGTGCGGCTGGACACCGACGAGATCGCCGCGCGGGTGGCGAAGCTGCCGCGGGTGGCGGACGTCAGCGTGTCCCGCTCGTTCCCGACGACCGTCGAGATCGACGTGACCGAGCGGACCCCGGTCGCGGTCGTGCCGGACACCGACGGCGTGCACCTGGTGGACCGCACGGGCATGGACTACGCGACCGTGCGGTCCCGGCCCGCCGGGCTGCCGGTGCTCAAGGTCGTCAAGGTCGCCCCCGGCGACCCGTCGACCCACGCCGCGGTGACGGTCCTCGCGGCGGTCCCGGACCAGCTGCGCGACCGCGTGGTGGAGCTGTCCGCGCGTTCTCCGGGCGACGTGCGGTTCCGGCTGCGCAACGGCCGCGTGGTCAAGTGGGGCGACGCGGAGGACAACGAGCGCAAGGCCGCCGTGCTGGCGCCGCTGCTGACCCGGCCGGGCAGGACCTACGACGTGGCGACCCCCGACTTCCCCACGGTGTCCTGAGTGGTCACCCGGCCCGAGCCGCCGATGGCGGGCGGCGAACGCGAGCAGCTCGACGGTTTCCTCGACTACCAGCGCGCCACCGTCGTGCTGAAGGCCACCGGCCTGTCCGACGAGCAGGCGCGCCGCCCGCTCGTCGCCTCGCCGCTGACCGCGATCGGGCCGCTGCTGTCGCACCTGCGATACGTGGAGCGGTACTGGTTCAGCGTCGTGCTGACGGGCGGGGCGGACGTCTGGGCGGAGGAGCTGAGGTCCGACCCGGACGTCGAGTTCCGCGTGGCCCTCGACAAGCCGCTGTCCCGCCTCGTCGCCGAGTACGAGGCGGAGTGCGCGCGAAACCGGGAGATCGCCGCGCGGCTCGACCTCGACGCGTGCGGCCGGCGCCGCGGCGAATGGGTGAACCTGCGGTGGGTGCTGCTGCACATGATCGAGGAGACCGCCCGCCACGCCGGGCACATCGACCTGCTCCGCGAGAACATCGACGGCGCCACAGGCGAGTAGCACTCTGTCGTGGATCGCACAAGACCGCATCCGTTCGGCGTGGCGGCTGGAATCGGGGTCTCTCGATGCCTACCGTCCTGTATTCAACGCCCGGGCTTGACATAACTCTGAGTCTCTTGTTGAGGTTTAGGGTTTTTCGGTTCGCGTTGTCCGGGATGTACGGCACGTAGCTTGATCAGGAAGGCGGTCCGATGACGCCCCCGCACAATTACCTGGCGGTGATCAAAGTCGTCGGTATCGGCGGCGGTGGGGTCAACGCTGTCAACCGCATGATTGAGGTCGGCCTGAAAGGCGTCGAGTTCATCGCGGTCAACACAGACGCGCAGGCGCTGCTGATGTCCGATGCCGACGTCAAGCTCGACATCGGTCGTGAGCTGACCCGCGGGCTCGGCGCCGGCGCCAACCCCGATGTCGGGTACCGGGCCGCCGAGGACCACCGCGAGGAGATCGAGGAGGTCATCAAGGGTGCCGACATGGTGTTCGTCACCGCGGGTGAGGGCGGCGGCACCGGGACCGGCGGCGCGCCGGTCGTCGCGTCGATCGCCCGCAAGCTCGGCGCGCTGACCATAGGAGTCGTCACGCGGCCGTTTGCCTTCGAGGGCAAGCGGCGCGCGAAGCAGGCCGAGGACGGCATCACCGAACTGCGCAACGAGTGCGACACGCTCATCGTCATCCCGAACGACCGGCTGCTGCAGCTCGGTGACATCGGTGTCTCGCTGATGGACGCGTTCCGCTCCGCGGACGAGGTGCTGCTCTCCGGTGTCCAAGGCATCACCGACCTCATCACCACGCCGGGTCTGATCAACCTCGACTTCGCCGACGTCAAGAGCGTCATGTCCGGCGCAGGCAGCGCGCTGATGGGCATCGGCTCGGCACGCGGCGAGGGCAGAGCGGTGCAGGCCGCCCAGAAGGCCATAAACTCGCCGCTGCTCGAGGCGTCCATGGACGGTGCGCACGGCGTGCTGCTGGCCATCGCGGGCGGCTCGGACCTCGGCCTGTTCGAGATCAACGAGTCCGCCTCGCTGGTGCAGGAGTCCGCGCACCCCGAGGCCAACATCATCTTCGGGACGGTCATCGACGACTCGCTCGGCGACGAGGTCCGGGTGACCGTGATCGCCGCCGGGTTCGACGGCGGCACGCCCACCCACAAGAAGCTCGACGCGACCGCGATCGGCGCGCGCGGCTCGATGGCGTCCGGCCAGGCGGGCCAGGTGGCCACCAGGTCCGCCGAGCCGCCCGCGCCGGCCGAACGGCCGGCGCCGCCCGACCCCGCGCCGGAGCCGCACCGGCCGTCGACCCCGCCACCGACCTCGTCGGCACCACCGCCGACCACGAGCCAGCAGCCGACCGCCCCGCCGCCGCGCCAGGCCGCGGCCGGGTACGGCACCGCGGTGGGCGGGGGAGCGCCGCCGTCAAGCGGCGCGGCCCGCCGCCCCGCAGCCGGGAGCGGCAGCCTGCCGGGCCGCGCGGTGCCGGTCACGGAGGACCCCGACGACGAGGTCGACGTCCCCCCGTTCATGCGCCGGTAGCCCACGGAACCTCAGGGGACCGTGACGGGTACCTAGCCACTATCCACGGAACGTCCGTACCGTTCGCTGGGACGCGACCAACACTTTGAATTCCGGGGAGGCGGCACGGTGCGCATCAGGCGGGTCGTCACGACCCGCGCCGGTGGCCGGTCCCGGTCGCCGTACGAGTCCTTCAACCTCGGTGCCGGCGTCGGTGACGACCCGGCCGCGGTGACCGCCAACCGCAACCGCCTTGCCGACGAGCTCGGTCTCGGCCGCGACCGGCTGGTCTGGATGGAACAGGTGCACGGCCGCAACGCCGAGATCGTCGACGGCCCGGTGGCCGCGGCGGTCGAGGCGACCGACGCGCTCGTCACCGCCGAGCCCGGCCTCGCGCTGATCGCGCTGTGTGCCGACTGCGTCCCCGTCCTGCTGGCCGACCCGGTGGCCGGGGTGGTCGGTGCCGTGCACGCGGGCCGGGTCGGCGCCCGGGTCGGCGTGGTGCCCGCCGCGCTGGACGCGATGCGCCGGGCTGGCGCGTCGGCCGAGCGGATCGAGGTGCTGCTCGGCCCGGCCGCGTGCGGCGAGTGCTACGAGGTGCCGGCCGCGATGCAGGCCGACGTGGAGAAGCACCTGCCGGGCAGCGCGAGCAAGACCCGCAAGGGCACGCCGGGCCTCGACATCCGCGCGGGGCTCTGGCAGCAGCTCGCCGGCGCGGGCGTGGCGAAGATCGGCGTCGATCCCCGCTGCACGGTCGAGGACCCAACCCTGTTCAGTCACCGCAGAGAAGGCACCACTGGGCGATTGGCCGCCCTCACCTGGCTCGAACCGGACGCGGCGGAATGACCGCGCCGGAGTCGACTCGCCGCGAAGAGCTCGCGACGGCCCTGGCCGCGGTGCGCGAGCGGATCGCCACGGCCTGCACCCGGGCCGGCCGCGCCCCGGAGGAGGTCCGGCTGGTCGCGGTCACGAAGACGTTCCCGGCCACCGATGCGGCCCTGCTCACCGACCTCGGCATGCTCGACCTCGGCGAGAACCGCGAGCAGGAGGCCGCCGCGAAGGTCGCTGAGCTGCGCGAGCTCCGGCCGGCCGCGGCCGTGCGGTGGCACATGGTCGGCCGGCTCCAGCGCAACAAGGCCCGCTCGGTGGCCCGCTGGGCGGCCGAGATCCAGTCGGTCGACTCGGTCCGCCTCGCCCACGCGCTCGACCGTGCCGTCGCCGGCGCCCTGGCCGCGGGGGAGCGGGACGACCCGCTCGGCGTTCTCGTCCAGGCGTCCCTCGACGGCGACCCGGACCGCGGCGGCTGCCCGCTCGAGGGGGTCCCGGAGCTCGCGGATGAGGTAGCTGGATCGGGTGAATTACGTCTCCGCGGGCTGATGGCCGTGGCGCCCCTCGGCACGGATCCGGGTGAGGCATTCGGATCACTGGCCCGAGCTGCCGAACGTCTCAGGCGCGATCACCCGGACGCCACGGAGCTGTCCGCCGGAATGACCAATGATCTTGAGATCGCGATTACGCACGGTTCTACCTGCGTGCGTGTCGGAACCGCGCTGCTCGGCAGCCGCGGGTTAGCCTCGCCCTAACACGTTCCAGGAGTCGTAGGTAACGAGGGCGGACATGGGCACGCTGCAGAAGCTGAAGGCCTACTTCGGCATGGTCCCTGCCGACGAGTACGACGGTTACGACCTCGACGACGTCGACGACATGGACGACCACGCCGCCGCGGACTACCGCGCAGGCCACCGCCGCCCCGAGTACCTGGACGAGGACGACTACGACCCGTATCCGGAGCCCCGGCGCGGGTTCTCGGCCCGTCGCGGCTACCGCGAGGAGGCCGGCGGCGACTACACGGAGCGGTACGACGAGCGGGAGACCGAACTGTCCGCGCGCGCCGACTTCCCCCAACGCCCGGCTGCCCGTCCCCGCGCAGGTCAGACGTGGTCGACGGCGGCGCCGGTGCAGGGCGCGCTGGCCGTGGAGCCGCGCCGCGAGCCGGTCGCCCGGCCGCGTCCCGCAGAGCCCGCGGCCACCCCGACGGGCTACCCGATGGGCCGCATCGTGACGCTCCACCCGAAGAGCTTCGCCGAGGCCAGGACGATCGGCGAGCACTACCGCGACGGCACGCCGGTGATCATGAACCTGACCGAGCTGGAGGACGCGGACGCCCGCCGTCTCGTCGACTTCGCGGCCGGGCTGGCGTTCGCCATGCGCGGGTCCATGGACAAGGTCACCAACAAGGTGTTCTTGATCTCACCGCCGAACCAGGACCCGACCGCGGAGGACAAGCGCCGCATAGCGGAGGGTGGGTTGCTCAACCGGACGTGATTGATGGCAGAGTTGACACGTGGATCCCCTCCGGCTTGTCTTGTACTGGGTACTGTTCGTCTTCTGGCTGTTCCTGACCGCCCGCGTGGTGGTCGAACTCGTTCGAGCGTTCGCGAGGGAGTGGCGCCCGGCTGGTGGGGTTGCGGTAACGCTGGAGACCATCTACACAGTGACCGATCCTCCGGTCCGCTTGATCCGTCGGCTGATCCCGATGGTGCGGATCGGAGGCGTAGGGCTGGACCTATCGATTATGGTGCTGCTGTTGGTCGTATTCATACTGATGCGACTGGCCTATCCCGGATGACGGGGACCTTCGGGTGGGCTGCAGCCGATGAGTGCGTGAGGTGATCAGATGTCGTTGACCCCCGCTGACGTTCATAACGTCGCGTTCAGCAAGCCTCCCATTGGCAAGCGGGGCTACAACGAGGACGAGGTGGACGCTTTCCTTGACTTGGTCGAGGTAGAGCTTTCCCGGCTCATCGAGGAGAACAACGATCTGCGTGCGCAGGTCGAGCAGCTCGACGCCCAGCTCGAGTCGGCCCGCGCCGACATCGAGAGCGCGAGCCACGCCGTGCCTCAGGCGGTGCAGCGCGACGAGCCACGCCGGCTGACGCCGGTGCCACCGCCGAGCGCGATGGAGCAGACGTCTCCGGGCGGCGCCGGTGGTGATCACCACGTGCAGGCCGCCAAGGTGCTGGGCCTGGCCCAGGAGATGGCCGACCGGCTCACCGGCGAGGCGAAGGCCGAGTCCGACGGCATGCTGGCGGAGGCGCGGACGAAGTCCGAGCAGCTGCTGTCCGAGGCGCGCGCCAAGTCGGACACCATGGTCAACGAAGCGCGCACCCGGGCCGAGACGATGCTCAACGACGCGCGCACCAGGGCCGAGACGATGGAGCGCCAGGCCCGCGACAAGGCGACCACGCTGGAGCGCGACGCGCAGCGGCAGCACTCCGAGGTTCTCGGTCAGGTGCAGGCGGAGCGCACGGCGCTCGAGAAGAAGATCGACGAGCTGCGGACGTTCGAGCGCGAGTACCGGACCAGGTTGAAGACGTTCCTCGAGTCGAGCCTGCGCGAGCTCGGTGATCGCGGTTCCGCCGCGCCGTCCACGGGTGCGCCGGGATCGTCGGACAGCAGGACCTCTGGCCAGCAGGGCTACGCGTTTGGGCCGCGTGCCGCCGAGGCCGGCTGAGGCAGGCTCAACGCCCGCCTGGCTGACCATTCGCGTGCTGTATCTCGTACTGGGCCTGGTGCTGGCGGCCTTCGGGCTGTTGATCGCCGCGCTGACCACGGCCAACACGCTGTTCGCGTGGGTGTCGGTCGTGGTCAGCGTGCTGGCGGCCGGGCTGCTGGTCACCGACTGGCTCAACGGACGTCGCCGAGCCCGGGACGCCGCCGACGAGGCGGAACCGGACCCGGTTCTCCTGCGCCCGGAGCAGCCGCTCGGCGACCAGGCGCCGCCACTCACCGAACGTCGTCGGGGCGGCTCGTCGCGCGCCGGTCGCCGGGGCGAAACGGGCCCACCCGACTCGCCCCGGGCCGACCCCGCCGAGGCCGGCGCCGGCTCCTCCCGGGCCGACGTGCTCGAGCAGGAAGCGGGTGCCGAGCCCGGCGGCGACTCGCCTCCGGACGGTCCGGCTCAGGGCGGGAACGAGCCGGACGTGGCCGGGCCGCAGCAGACCGGACCGGCGCGGGCCGAGCCGGTGCGAGCCGAAGCGGCTCGTGGCGAACCGGCTCGTAGCGAACCGGCTCGTGGCGAAGCGCCGCGGGCCGAAGCGGCTCGTGGTGAACCGGCCGAGGAAGATCTGGCCAAGGACGAACCGGCAGAAGAGCGTCGGGCCGCGGACGAACGGGCCGACGACGAACCGGTCGAAGAACGGGCCGGAGAACGGGCCGGCGAGGAACCCGGCGAGGAGCAGGGGCGGGAACGTTCCGCCGTGCTCTCGGGCCGCCGGGCCGAGGAGGCGCGTCGCACCATCGTCGACGAGCACGGCGAACCGGGGGAAGAGCCGACCGACGCCGCCGACCTGCTCATCGTGACCGACCTGCGGGCCGAGGTCCGGGTCGTGGACGAGCACCCGCGCTACCACCTGGCGACCTGCGGCTACCTGCTCGACAGGCCGACCCTCCCGCTGCCGGTCGCCGAGGCGCGGCAGCTCGGGTTCACCCCGTGCGTCCGCTGCGGCCCGGACGCCACGCTCGTGGCCCGGCACCGGGCCACCCGATAAGGAACCCGGTTGCCGCGTCTGGCTATCCTGGATGACAGCGGCGTTGATCCGGCCATCACCGGGGAGCCTCCGGAAGAACGGGCTGTGCCGACAAGCAGGTCGAGCGCCGCCCTACTAGACCCGGACGGTACGGCCCGTCACAGCCGGCGAACGAGAGGCCGACCCGAGTAGAGCAGTACCGGGCCGGCAAGCGGGGTGGTACCGCGGCGTCAGTCGTCCCCGTGTGAGCACGAGGCACACGACGGAGAAGACCGGAAGACCGCGAGGAACCCGATGGCATACCCCAAGGCGCAGCTCGGCACGGACGACGGTGTCGCGTCCCAGCCGTCCTTTCCCACACTCGAGCTGGCCGTGCTCGACTACTGGAGCTCCGACCGCACCTTCCAGGCCACCATCGACGCGCGGCCGGCCGGGCAGGACGGCAGCAACGAGTTCGTCTTCTACGACGGCCCGCCCTTCGCCAACGGGCTGCCGCACTACGGGCACCTGCTCACCGGCTACGTGAAGGACGTCGTGCCGCGCTACCAGACCATGCGCGGCCGCCACGTCGAGCGCCGCTTCGGCTGGGACTGCCACGGGCTGCCCGCCGAGTTCGAGGCCGAGCAGCAGCTGGGCATCAAGACCAAGGCCGAGATCGAGGAGATGGGCGTCGCCGAGTTCAACGACGCCTGCCGTACCTCGGTCCTGCGGTATACCGACCAGTGGCAGGACTACGTCACCCGCCAGGCCCGCTGGGTCGACTTCGACAACGACTACAAGACGCTCGACCTCGACTTCATGGAAAGCGTCATGTGGGCCTTCAAGTCCTTGTGGGACAAGGGCTTGATCTACGAGGGCTACCGCGTGCTCTGGTACTGCTGGCGTTGCGAGACGCCGCTGTCCAACACCGAGACGCGCATGGACGACGTCTACCTCGACCGCCAGGACCCGGCCGTCACGGTCGGCCTGCGGCTCGAGACCGGCGAGCAGGCTCTCGTGTGGACGACGACGCCGTGGACGCTGCCGTCGAACCTCGCCATGGCCGTGCACCCGGACGTCGACTACGTGATCGTCGAGCCGGAAGGGCACGGTGGCGAGCGGTACCTGCTCGCCGAGGCACGGCTCGCCGCCTACGCGCGCGAGCTCGGCGAGAACCCGACGGTCGTCGAGCGGTTGATGGGAGCCCAGCTGCTCGGCCGCCGCTACACGCCGCCGTTCGACTTCTTCCTGGGCACCGAGAACGCGCACCAGATCCTCGCCGCCGACTACGTCACCACCGAGGACGGCACGGGCATCGTGCACATCGCGCCCGCCTACGGTGAGGAGGACAAGGTCGTCACCGACGCGGCCGGCATCACGCCGGTGACGCCGGTGGACGCGCACGGCAGGTTCGACGCGCAGGTCCCGCCGTACGAGGGCATGCACGTCTTCGACGCCAACGGCCAGATCATCCGCGATCTCAAGGCCGCCGGGAAGCTGCTGCGCCACGAGACCTACGACCACCCGTACCCGCACTGCTGGCGCTGCGGCAACCCGCTGATCCAGCGCGCGGTGACGTCCTGGTTCGTCGCGGTCACGAAGTTCCGCGACCGGATGGTCGAGCTGAACCAGGAGATCAACTGGGTGCCGGGCCACGTGCGGGACGGCCAGTTCGGCAAGTGGCTGGAGAACGCCCGCGACTGGTCGATCTCGCGCAACCGGTTCTGGGGCTCGCCGATCCCGGTGTGGATCTCCGACGACCCGGACTACCCGCGCGTGGACGTGTACGGCTCGCTCGACGACCTCGAGCGTGACTTCGGCGTGCGGCCGGCCGACCTGCACCGCCCGTTCGTCGACGAGCTCACCCGGCCCAACCCGGACGACCCTACGGGTGAGTCCATGATGCGCCGCACCCCCGAGGTGCTGGACTGCTGGTTCGAGTCCGGCTCGATGCCCTACGCCCAGGTGCACTACCCCTTCGAGAACGCGGAGTGGTTCGAGCACCACTACCCGGGCGACTTCATCGTCGAGTACAACGGCCAGACGCGCGGCTGGTTCTACACGATGCACGTGCTGGCGACCGCGCTGTTCGACCGGCCGGCGTTTCGCAACTGCGTGGCGCACGGCATCGTGCTCGGCGACGACGGGCAGAAGATGTCCAAGTCCCGCAAGAACTACCCGGACGTCAACGAGGTGTTCGGGCGCGACGGCTCGGACGCGATGCGCTGGTTCCTCATGGCCTCGCCGATCCTGCGCGGCGGCGACCTCGTGGTGACCGAGCGCGGCATCCGCGACGCGGTCCGCCAGGCCGTGCTGCCGCTGTGGAACACCTGGTACTTCCTGGCCCTGTACGCGAACGCGGAGAGCCTCGAGGGCACCTGGCGGACCGGCTCGCCCCACGTGCTCGACCGCTACGTGCTCGCCAAGACGCACGACCTCGTCGTGTCCACCCGGGAGGCGATGGACGTCTACGACCTGTCCGGCGCCTGCGCGGGCGTGCGGGAGTACCTGGAGGCGCTGACCAACTGGTACGTCCGCCGCTCGCGGGACCGCTTCTGGGACGGCGACAAGGACGCGATCGACACGCTGCACACCGTCCTCGAGGTCGTGTCGCGGGTCGTGGCGCCGCTGCTGCCGCTGACCGCGGAGGCGGTGTGGCGCGGGCTGACCGGCGAGCGCTCGGTGCACCTGGCCGACTGGCCCGCCGACGACCTGCTCCCGGCCGACGGCGCGCTCGTGACGGGGATGGACCGGGTGCGCCAGGTGTGCTCGGCCGCGCTCGGGCTGCGCAAGTCGAACAAGCTGCGCGTGCGGCTGCCGCTGGCGTCGCTCGTGGTCGCCGCGCCGGACGCGGAGACGCTGGCCCCGTTCACCGACCTGGTCGCCGACGAGGTCAACGTCAAGCGCGTGGACCTGACGACGGACGTCGCCGCGCACGGCCACTTCGAGCTGGTGGTCAACGCGCGCGCGTGCGGGCCGCGGCTCGGCGCGGACACGCAGAAGGTCATCCGCGCGGTCAAGGCGGGGGAGTGGACCACGAGCGGCGAGATCGTCGTGGCGGCCGGCATCGAGCTGCTGCCCGGCGAGTACCAGCGCCGGCTCGTCGCCACCGACACCGGCGCGACGGCCGAGCTGCCCGGCTCGTCCGGCCTGGTCGTGCTGGACACGACCACGACGCCCGAGCTGGAGGCCGAGGGCCTGGCCCGCGACCTGGTGCGCGTCGTGCAGCAGGCGCGCCGCGACGCCGGGCTCGACGTCGCGGACCGGATCGCGCTGACCGTGCAGGCACCCGACGACGTCGTCGCGGCGGTTCGCGCGCACGAGGCGTTCGTGGCGGGCGAGACGCTGGCCGACTCGGTCGCGTACGGCCCGGCGACCGGCTTCGCGGGCACGGTCGGCGACAGCGTGCCGGTCACCGTCCAGGTGACGAAGGCCTGACATGCCGGTGTCCGCGACGCTTGCCGCCCACCAGGTGGTCGAGGAGCGGCGCCGCGCCGGGCTGCCGGTGCTGCCGATGTCCTTCGGGCAGGCCGGGATCCCGGTGCACCCGCTGCTCCTCGAGGCGTTCGCCGACGCGGGCGGGCGCAACGGGTACGGCCCGGTGGCCGGCGACCCCGTCCTGCGCGCGGCGGCGGCCGGCTACTGGACGCGGCGCGGCCTGCCCACCGAGCCGGAGCAGGTGCTCGCCGGGCCCGGCAGCAAGGCGCTGCTGTACGCGAGCCTGCACGCGGTCGGCGGGGACGTCGTGCTGCCGCGGCCCAGCTGGGTGTCCTACGCCCAGCAGGTCGCCCTGCTCGGCCACCGCGCGATCCACGTGCTGATCCACCCCGACGAGGGCGGCGTCGCCAACCCGGGGCTCGTGCCGCCGGACGCGCGGGCGATGGTGATGACGCTGCCCGACAACCCGACCGGCAGGCTGGCCTCGGCGGATACCGTGCGCGCCGCGTGCGAGCTGGCGCGCGAGCGCGACCTGGTCATCGTGTCCGACGAGATCTACCGCGACCTGTGCTACGGCGACGAGTTCGTCAGCCCCGCGGAGATCGCGCCGGAGCGCACGATCGTCACCACCGGCCTGTCGAAGAGCCTCGCGCTGGGCGGCTGGCGCATCGGGGTCGCGCGCTTCCCGGAGGGCCCGCTGTTCGACCGCGCGCTGACCGTGGCGGGCGAGCTGTGGTCGTGCCCCGCGGTACCGGTTCAGGCCGCCGCGGCGCTCGGCTTCGCCGAGCCGGCGCCACTGCGGTCCTATGTGGACAAGGCGCGGCGGCTGTACGAACGGATCAACACGGCGGTGGCCGACCGGTTCGCGACCGCCGGCGCACGGATCGCGATGCCGCAGGCCGCGTTCTACAGCTATCCCGACCTGAGCCCGCTGGTGGAGGGAGCCGCCCCGGAGGTGGCCGCCCGTCTGCTCGACGACCACGGCCTGGCGCTGCTGCCGGGCACGGCGTTCGGCGAGCAGGCCGACTCGCTGCGCTTCCGCGTGGCGACCGGCCAGCTGACCGGCGAGACCGACGACCAGCGCCGCCAGGCGCTCGACAGCGCCGACCCGCTGGTACTGCCGTGGATCGCCGGGGCGCTGGACCGGCTGACCGAGATCCTCGGCTCCCTGTGACGCAGCCGCCGCTGCGCTTCGGGGTGCGGGTCAAGCCGGGTGCCCGGCGCACCGCGGTCGGTGGCAGGTGGGCCGGCGACGCGCTCGTCGTCGCGGTGGCGGCGCCCGCCGTCGAGGGCAAGGCGAACGAGGCGGTCCGGGACGCGCTCGCGGCCGCGTTCGGTGTCCGTCGCCGGGACGTGGCGATCGTGACGGGTGAACGCGGCCGCGACCAGGTGGTGGAGGTGGCGGGCGGCGATCCCGCCCGCCTCACCGAACTCCTGGCAACCTAGGCCCGCGAGTCCAACGCCCGGCATGCGCGAGTCCAACGCTCGGCGCCGCTGGTCGGTGCGCCGAGCGTTGGACTCGTCTGACCGGAGTGTTGGACTCGCGGGTTTCTAGGCGCTCAGGGTCCAGACGGCGTCGGCGATCACGTCGCTGTTCTGGTCCAGCGCCGTGACGTCGAGGTTGTCGGCCGTGTCGCACGCGGAGTGGTAGCACGGGTCGAAGGCCTCGCCCGCGGTGCCGCCCCACTTGGCGGCCTGGTCGGCCGACTTGATCTCCTCCGCGCCGCTGAACGTGCCACCGGTCGGGATGCCCGCGTCCGCGAACGCCGCGTGGTCCGAGCGGCCGCCGACCGTGATCGGCTCGGTCTGGATGCTCCGCGCGGTGTAGTCGTCGGTCAGCATCTTCTCGAACGCCGCCGAGCCCTCGGGCTGGTCGGCGGAGGAGTAGACGAAGTAGCCGGGGTTCGGTGAGCCGATCATGTCGAAGTTGACGTATCCGGCGATCTTGTCGATCTCGGTCTGCGGCAGGCTCGCCACGTACTCCGACGACCCGACCAGGCCCAGCTCCTCGGCGCCCCACCAGGCGAACCGCAGGTGCTTGGCGGGCTGCAGGTTCTGCTCGGCCACGGTCAGCGCCACCTCGAGCAGGCCAGCCGAGCCCGAGCCGTTGTCGTTGATGCCCGGCCCGGCAGGCACGCTGTCCGCGTGGCCACCGAACATCATCGTCTGGTTCTCGTCACCGCCGGGCCAGTCGGCGATCAGGTTCCAGCCGGTGCCGCCCGAGGAGAACTCCTGCAGCTGCGTGGTGTACCCGGCCGCGTCCAGCTGAGCCTTGACGTAGTCCAGGCTCGCGCGGAAACCCGGCTCGGTGTGCGCGCGGTTGCCGCCGTTGGCGTCGGCGATCTGCTGTAACTGAGCCAAGTGCGCCTGCACGTCGGCGACCGGGATGTCCGGCGCGGCCGCGATCTGGGCCTGCGCGGGCGAAAGCGCGGGCGCTTCGGCACCCGATGCGGTGCCGTACACGACTCCGGCCGTGAGTGTGACGGCGCTGAGCGTGACGAGGGCGAGACGCAGCCTCATGATCTTCCCTCCGTGGGGTTAGCGATCTCTCGTCAGCGTGTCAACCGTCCGTTTCGCACGCTAGGTTCATTCGTCGGGAGTTTGCCGGGATTCGCGGAGGTGGGAGTGGGGCTCGAGCTGTCCGTCGTGCTGGGAGCGGTGGCCGCCGTGCTGCTGGTCGCCGTGCTGGCGGTGCGGATCTCGGTGCGGCTGGGTTTCCCGTCCCTGCTGCTGTACCTCGCGATCGGCGTGGTGCTCGGCGAGGCCGGGATCGGCATCCAGTTCGAGAACGCCTCGCTCACCGAGTCGCTCGGCCTCGCGGCGCTCGTGCTGATCCTCACCGAAGGTGGCCTCACGACGCGCTGGTCGCAGGTGCGAACCTCGCTGTGGCCGGGAATCGTGCTGTCCACAGTGGCCGTTGCGATCAGCATCGGGGTGACCGGGGTGGCGCTGCACCTGATCTTCGGCTTCGACTGGCGGTTCGCGCTGCTGTGGGGCGCCGTGCTCGCCTCGACCGACGCGGCCGCGGTGTTCAGCGTGCTGCGCAACGTGGCGGTGAGCAGGCGGCTCGTCGGCGCGCTGGAGCTCGAGTCCGGCATGAACGACGCGGCGGCCTACATCGCCGTGGTACTGCTGGCCTCCGGCGGCACGGCCACCTGGGGACTGCCGTTCACGGTGCTCTACGAGCTGGTCGTCGGCGCGCTGCTGGGACTGCTGCTCGGCTGGCTCGGCGCCGCGGCGCTGCGCCGGGCCGCGCTGCCCGCCACCGGTCTCTATCCACTTGCGACGGTCGCGGTGCCGTTGCTGGCCTTCTCCGCGGGCTCGGCCATCCACGCCTCGGGGCTGCTCGCCGCGTACGTGGCGGCACTCGTGCTCGGCAACTCGCGGCTGCCGCACCGCAACGACACGCTGTCGTTCGCCGAGGGGCTCGGCCTGCTGTCCCAGATCGGCCTGTTCGTGCTGCTGGGCCTGTTCATGTCACCCGGCAGGCTGCTCGACGCGGTGGTGCCCGGCCTGGTGGCCGGCGCGGTCGTCACGCTGCTGGCGCGGCCGCTGTCGGTGGTGCTCACGATGCTGCCGTTCCGCATGCCGTGGCGGGAACAGGCGTTCCTGTCCTGGGCGGGGCTGCGCGGCGCGGTGCCGATCGTGCTGGCGATGATCCCGATCACCGAGGGGCTGCCGTCCGCGCGGCACCTCGTCGACGGCGTGTTCGTGCTCGTCATCGTGCTGACGCTGGTGCAGGGCAGCACCCTGCAGCTGTTCGCCTCGATGCTCGGGCTCAGCCGCGGCGCCCACTCGCGGGAGCTCGACGTGGACGCGGCGCCGCTGGACGAGCTCGGGGCCGTGCTGCTGACCGTCCGCATCCCCGACGGCTCGAAGATGCACGGCGTCTACCTGAGCGAGCTGCGGCTGCCGGCCGGCGCGACGGTCAGCCTGCTCGTGCGCGACACCGTCAGCCACACGCCCGCGCCGGGTACCCGGCTGCAGGTCCGCGACCAGCTGCTGGTCGTCGCCACCGAGAAGGCGCGGGGGGAGACCGAGCGGCGGATCCGGGCGGTCGACCGGGCGGGCCGCTACGCCCGCTGGAAGGGCGAGACCGGAAACGGGGGCTGACCGGCGTAAATCTGGCAAACGTGACCTTCCAACGACGGTGCCGGCCGCGGGCGGCGAACGCATAGCTTCCGGTTCATGCTGCGCATGTCGGTGGAGCAGGTGCGGGGGCCGGTCCGGAAGCGGATCATCGCGGCCCTGGGCGCGCTGGGCCTCATCGCCGGGCTGCTGCTGGCGGCGCCCGGTGCGTCCGCGACCGGCGCCCGGACCGCGCCGTTCTTCCCCGCGTTCGGCCTGCCGTACGCGCCGGGCCAGGCCGCGTACTCGTCCGGCATCCACTCCGACGACGGCGCCACCGGCCCGAGGAACGCGATCGACCTGGTCCCGCAGGACGGCGTCGTGCGCGCCGCGCTCGCCGGCACCGTGCACGTCTGGCAGTGCGCGGGCGGCCCGTGGGTGACCGTCGACCACCAGGAAGGCTGGCGCACGGGCTACTACCACATGGAGAACATCCAGGTCGGCGATGGCCAGCAGGTCGCGCAGGGCACCGTGCTCGGCACGATCGGCAACGCGCTGCCGTGCGGCGGCAGCACCACGGGCGCGCACGTGCACTTCAGCCTGTGGGCGCTGACCGCGACCCCCGCGCAGCGCGCCGCCGACCCCGCCCTGGCCGGCGACTGGGACGGGGTGTCCTACGAGACGCTGTCCACGCACGTGGCCGCGGTGCTCGCGGAACCGGTCGACGGCAAGGTGTTCGGCGGCTGGCAGTTCTTCGAGGGCGCGCAGCAGTACTCCGGCTACACGGTCCGCCAGAGCGACGGCTGGACCGTCCCGTTCCCAGGCACGTTCCTGTACTCCTAAAGCGTTTTCGGCTGAACAGCATGCGCCACTACGGTGGACCGATGACGTCGGTCAAGCAGTTCCAAGTCACCTTCGACTGCGCAGAACCCGAGCGCGTCGCTCGTTTCTGGTGCGAGGTGCTGGGGTACGTGGTACCGCCGCCACCGGAGGGGTTTGCTACCTGGGACGATTTCGAACGCTCGCGACCGCCTGAGCATCAGGGTTCGGCGTTCGCCTGCATCGATCCCTCAGGTGTGGGCCCGCGGCTGTACTTCCAGCGCGTTCCCGAAGGCAAGGTCGCCAAGAACCGGGTGCATCTCGACGTGCGGGCCGGCACCGGGCTCGTGGGTGAAGAGCGCCTCGCCACACTCGAGGCCGAGTGCACCCGACTGGTCGCGCTCGGCGCGGTACGCGTGCGGCTACTGCCTGCCGATGACGACAACGAGTCGTGCATCGGCATGCAGGACATCGAGGGCAACGAGTTCTGTCTCGACTGAACGGCCGCGCACGTGCCCTCGGCGGGCGGCGATCTCGTCCTTCTTCAATCCAGCATGGTCATCTGGCGGATCTTGTTCGTCGCGTCCAGGGCGGCCACCTTGTAGGACTCGGCGAGCGTCGGGTAGTTGAACACCGCGTCCACGAGATAGTCGATCGTCCCGCCGCAGCCCATCACCGCCTGTCCGATGTGGACAAGCTCGGTGGCTTGCGTGCCGAACACGTGCACGCCGAGCAGCGAGCGGTCCTCCGGGGACACCAGCAGCTTCAGCACGCCGTAGGAGTCACCGATGATCTGCCCTCGGGCGAGCTCGCGGTAGCGGGACACGCCGACCTCGAACGGCACCCGCTGCTCGGTCAGCTGGTCCTCGGTGCGGCCGATGTAGCTGATCTCGGGGATCGAGTAGATGCCGATCGGCTGCAGCTCGTGCATCTCGTGG
>DASYKY010000040.1:0-34200 GCA_035995025.1 Actinophytocola sp. | reverse complement strand
GCACGGTCGCGAGCGGGGCGTCGACGCGGGCGCGCAGCCGGAGTGTCTCGTTCATGGTGTCTCCTTCGGGTAGGTCGGGTAGCAGGCGAGCGCGAGGCGGAACGCGTCCCCCTCGTCGCCGCCGTAGCGGGCGAACAGGTCCTGGAGGGTGCCGCGCAGGTCGTCGAGGAACTCCTGGCGCCGCCGCGGGTCCACCCGGATCTCGCCGGACACCCCGAGCGACGGCAGGTCGTCGGCCAGACCAGCGTCCGCCGACCGGTCGAGTGCGGCCACCTCGCCCTGCACCTCCTCCATGAGGTCGAGCAGGTAGCCGAGGCTGAGCTGGTCGCGCGCGCGGCGGCCGCCGATGCGGCCGACGAGCGCCGGCGAGAGCCAGTACGAGTGCGCGGTGGCCTGGTAGAGGCCTTCGTGAATGCCGCGCACCTTGCGCTCGGACACCAGGTGCACCAGACCGGCGTCCACCAGGCGTTTCACGTGGTAGTAGACGCGCTGGGGGGTCTGGTCCAGCTCGGCAGCCACCTCGGTGCACGACCGCGGCTCGGCCAGCTTGCGCAGTATTTCGACGCGCGCCGGCTTGAGCAGTGCCTCGGCCTGCTCGATGTCATCCAGGTAGACAACGTCTCTCACGAGAAAACATCTTTGTACGTAAAAACTGCTTTTGTCAATAGGGCTGAGAGAACGGCGGCCACCCGGAGGTGACCGCCGCCCGCTACTGCCTAGCTCAGTTGTAGATCTTCGTCAGCTTGCCGGTGGCGCCCTTGAAGCCGTTGGCCCACAGGCTGTTCACGCGGCCGACCTCGTCCGCGTTCGGGTACGCGTTCGTGCACGACGTGCCGGGTCCGCCGCCGGACATCAGTTCCGAGCACGGGCCCGTGTAGTGGTCCGGCAGGCCGAGCACGTGACCGGTCTCGTGCGCGGTGATCCGGACGACGTAGTACTGCTGGGCCTGCGTGTAGTCGATGAAGATGTAGCCGCTGCCGTGGCCGTCGGTGCTGGCGTACGAGCCCGAGGGGTCGTTGCCCTCGTAGTACGACAGCGTCGCGCAGGACGGGTCGTTCACGAGCTGGACGTTGCTGGCCGACGCGTTCCAGTTCGCCGCACCCTGGTTGATGGCGCCCTCGAAGCTCGGCGCTCCGGAGGTCTCGTAGCAGACCGTCGTCGCGGCGGCGTGCACGTCGCCGCTGCTGCTGGTCTCCGCTGATGCCTGTCCCGCTGTCAATGGCGCAATGATCATCGCGGCCCCGACGGCGACGGACAGGAAGGTCTTCTTGAACATGAAGGCGTTCCCTCGCTCTCACGATTTTGCAGGGAGCCCACTTTCGTAGGGGGCTCGACCACGACGTTAGGAGCGGAGGGGACCCCTTGACACCAACTTTCGTAGGGTCGGACAGTTGGTGATTTGCCACTTGTAGTGGAGTATTGACAATTGGTAACAATGGGGGAAAAATGCGCTTTTGCGAATAGAGTCCTGAATAGACAGACGGGCCCGGGGTGGTCGCCCCGGGCCCGTCCGGCACCCGGTCAGAAGCCCGCCGTGATGCGGGTGAACTCCCAGTCGGGCTGGGAGATCCCGCTGCAGTTGGACACCACGCCGCCGTCCGGGCAGCCGCGGTCGCGGTTCACCGCCCAGAACGCCAGCCGGGCGAGGCCGTGGCTCTTCGCCCAGTCGCGGATCTGCGTCCACGTCGACGTGCTGGTCTGCTCCTGCTGGTCGGACAGCCCGTTCATGCCGGAGATGCCCATGTGCTGGTAGGCGGTCGCGTCGGACCAGCCGAACGCCGTCTTCAGCCGGTTCTTCAGACCCTCCGACGCGTTGACCGTGTCGTTGTACATGTTCGACCCGCCGAAGTCGAACGGCATGATCGTGAACACGTCGATGTTGGCGCCGATCGCCGCGGCGCGATCGATCAGCTGGCCGCCGTAGAAGTTCGGACCGGTGTTCGTCGTGCCGAAGGTGATGATCGTCTGCAGGCCGGGGTTGTTCTGCTTGACGATCTTCAGCGCGTCGAGGATGCGGTTCCGCACGGTGTCGTTCTCGAACTCGTCGGTGTTCTCGATGTCGATGTCGATCGCGTGCAGCCCGTAGGCGTTGATGACCTGCTGGTACGCGCCGGCGAGCGCCTCGGGCGTCGAGCAGTTCGGGCCGAGCTTGTTGCCCTGCCAGCCACCGAACGACGGCACGACGTCACCGCCGGCCGCGCGGATCGCGTTGATCGTCTGCTGGTCGACGCCGCCGGTGAGCGGCCGGTTCGAGTCCCAGGACGGCGTGCAGCCGCCGCCGGAGAGCACGAACGCCATCGTGAACCAGCGGATCCCGGTCGCCGACATCACCGTGGCCGGCGCGGGCGGGTCGCCCCAGCCCATGAACAGGTACGGCGCGCCGCGCCCGCCGGCCGGCTGGGTGCAGCCGCCCGTCGTGGCGGAGGTGGCCCCGCCGCGGCCCGACTCGCCCGCGCTGTTGTACGCCGCGACGGTGTAGCTGTGCGAGGTGCAGCTGCCGAGCCCGCTGATCGTCGCGCTGGTGCCGGTGACGGTCGCGCGCACGGTCGTGCCCTCGTAGACGCGGTAGCCGGTGACCGTGCCGGTGGACGCGTTCCACGCCAGCGAGATCGAGGAGTTGGTGGTGCCGGTGACGTGAGCGTTCGCCGGGGTCGACGGCGCGCCGGGGTTGCCACCGCCGCCGTCGCAGCCCTCGCCGTTGAAGCGGCAGTTCTGGACACCGCCGGAGAAGTTGCCGGGGCTGCCGTTGAAGCCGAACGTCGTGGACGTGCCGGCGGCCAGGGTCGGCGCCCAGGTCGGGTTGCCGAACGTGTGGTGCTGGCCGGACGCGGTGTGCTGGGCGTCCCAGGCACTGCTGACCGAGAATCCGGCCGGCAGGTCGAACTCGATGGTCCAGCCGTTGACGGCACTGGACGACGCGTTGGTGACGGTGACCTTGCCCTCGAACCCGGAGCCCCAGTCGGACACCTTGGTGAAGGTCGCGGTCAGGCCGGCCGCGGCGGCCGCCGGCACCACACTCAGGCCGAGAATCGTCGTGGCGATCGCCAGCAGCAGGATCGGGAGGCGTCTTCGCATCGTGGACATCGGTCTCCTCGCGCAGGGTTGCAGGGTCCCCGTGAACATCCACCTCTGAGAAGAAAGTGTGGTCTAGACCAGCAAGGTTCACAAGGTCTGGACCAATCAAACTGTGCGCGCTCGGAGGGAGGCGCGCCGGCGGGTGATCCGCCCGGCGGAGGTCACCGCCGCGACGGTGTACATGAGCAGCACGAACCCGTCGGTGTACAACTCATGCGGCCGGCCTGCTACTCGTACTCCTGCCCGCACACGAGGAACTCGGTGAACTCGGCCCACGACAGCGCGTCCGGCTCCGGGACGAGTGCGCCGGCCAGGCCGGAGGCGAGGAACGGCGCCACCGTGGTGTTGTGCCAGCGGAACCCGCACGCCCGCACGGCCGCGTCCCGGGGCACGCCGTCGGCGTGGTCGCGCAGGTCGGCCACCTGGGAGAGGATCACCCGCTCCCACACGTCGAACCCGGTCGTCGACTCGGTGACGGTGAAGTCGGCCGTGCGCCACGAGTCGTCGAACGGCGGCGCGGCTTCCTCGGCGGCGGCCCGCATCAGCCCGGCGAAGCGGGTGGCCGGCAGCTCGGCCAGGGTGCGCTCGGCGCTGCCCAGCCGCCACAGCGTCCGCAGGTACTCCTCCAGCGGCCGGTCGGTGCTCTCGCCGATGGCCGGCAGCTCCCGATGCAAGATCATCGCCATATTTGATCATGAATGCCGCGCCGCCGGGAAGCTCGGCGAGCCGGGGCGTGCTCAGCGGGTGTAGCGCAGCAGCACGGTCGCCTCGTCGAAGACCCGGGTCTCCACGAGCTTCAGGTCGAACCGGTTCGCGGCCGGGAACAGCTGCAAGCCGGCGCCGAGCACGACGGGGTGCACGACGACCTGGTACTCGTCGATGAGGTCCAGGTCGGCGAGGGCCTTCGCGACGCCCGTGCCGCCGGTCAGCTGCATGTCCTTGCCCGGCCCCGGCTTGAGCGCCTTGACCTCGGCCTCGAGGTCGCCGCGCAGGACCGTGGTGTTCCAGTCCGCCTGCTCGAGCGTCCGGGAGAACACGAATTTCGGGGTCGCCCGCCAGATCGGCGCGAAGTACCGCGCGTGCTCCTCGTCGGTGTTCTCGTCGGCCGTGGGCCAGTAGCCCGACATCATCTCCCACACTTTCCGGCCGTAGAGGAACGTGTCGACGCGGTCGTTCTCCTCGTGGGAGTAGCGGGCAAGCTCCGGGCCGAACACCGGCCAGTCGAACTCGCCGTTCGGGCCGTTGATGTGGCCGTCGAGCGACACGTGCACCCAGTAGATGATCTTTCTCATGGCCGGCTCCCTCGGGTCGGGTGGCGCCCAGGTGGGCACCTTCGCGAGCAAGTCGGAGGTGCCCACCGGGTTTTCGACATCCGGGCCGGAGAAATCTCAGCCGAGTCCGATGTCCTGCGGAGTGACGCGCTCCGTCGGCGCGGGCGTGATGTCGCCGCCCTCCCGGTCGGTGACCGCCGGCGGCTGGATCACAGTGGTGCTCGTGTCGGGGTTGATCTTGAAGACGTACGCGCCGGTGTAGCCGGAGTGTGATTCCTTCGAGAACCCGAACGGGGTGAGGCCCGGGCCCTTGATCTTGCCGGACGCCATCGCGTCGACGAGCTTGCCGCGGGTCAGGTCCCGGCCGGCGAGCTTGAGTGCCTGCGCGAACGTGTAGGCCTGTGCCATGCCGAAGGCCACCGTGTTGGTGAGCGGCTCGTCTGGGATGTACTTGTCGTGCACCTTCTTGAACAGCGCGATCCACGGGTCGTCGGTCTGGCCGACGTCGGGCAGGTAGCCGGTGCCGATCAGCCCGTTGAGCAGCGCCGCGGGGGAGACCTCGGCGCCGCCGCGCTTGGCGAAGTCGGCGAGCAGCCCGGTGAGCGTGACCGGGTCGGCGCCGATGCTGCTGACCACGAACTGCGGGTGGAAGCCGAGCTTCGCGGCGGTGAGGATGGCGAGCGCGGTGAACGCGGGCACGCACGAGCAGACGACGACCTGCGCGCCGGAGTCCTTGAGCGCGGACAGCTGCGGCAGCACGTCGGTGTTGGCCGGGTCGTAGCCCTGCCGGGACACGACGCTGTCCTTGACGTAGCGGTCGAGCCCCTGCTGCGCGTCGCGGCCGATGTCGTCGTTCTGGAAGAGCAGGCCGACCTTCTTGCCGGCCAGGTGCTCGGCGATGTACTTGCCCTGGATCTTGCCCTCGCGGGCGTAGTCGACCTGGAAGCCGAACGTCATCGGCGACTTCGCCGGGTCGTCCCATGCCAGCGCGCCGGAGGACACCAGCAGGTCGGGCACGCCCTCGGAGTTGAGGTAGTCGACGACCTTGGAGTGGGTGGGCGTGCCGAGCCCGCCGACGATCGCGAACACCTGGTCCTGCAGGACGAGCTGTTTGACGACCTCGACGGTGCGGGTCGGGTTGTAGCCGTCGTCCTCGACGCGGTAGTCGATCTTGCGACCGTTGATGCCGCCCGCGTCGTTGAGGTAGTCGTACATCGCCTTGGCGGCGACGGAGATCCGGCTGTAGCCGGGCGCGGCGGGGCCGGTCAGCGGCTGATGGGTGCCGATCACGACCCTGTCGTCGGTGACCCCGGGCGCGGCGTCGCCCGCCGCGGCGCCGCCCCCGCCGGACGGCTCGCCCGCGCCGGAGCACGACGCGAGCAGCAACGAGGCCGCGATGGCCGCGGCGAGCGCTTTACGGGTTGTTCTCATGCGTTTCCTTCTTTCTGAACAGGCGGGCGAGGCTGCGGTTGATGCCACCGTGAATGCCCTGGGGGAAGGCGAGGACGACCGCGATCAGGACCGCGCCGAACACGGCGATCGGCAGGTGCTGCGCGACGTCCGTGCCGAGGTCGAGCGCCTTGGTGAGGTCGTCGGCCCACTGCGGCACGAAGACCAGCGCGAGCGCGCCCCACAGCGCGCCCCAGAGGCTGCCGACGCCGCCGAGCACCATGGCGGCGAGCAGGGACAGCGACAGCGCGAGCGTGAACGAGCCGGGCGCGGCGGTGCCGAGCAGGAACGCCTGCAGCCCGCCCGCGAGCCCGCCGCACAGCGCGCTGAGCAGGAACGCCAGGATCTTCGTCCGTCCGATGTGGATTCCGGCGAGCGCGGCGGACACCTCGTCGTCGCGGACCGCGCGCAGGATCCGGCCGAACCGCCCGCGCACGACGTTGGCCAGGAGGACGAGGAGGAGCAGCGCCGTCGTCCACACGACCCAGGCCTGCCACCGGGTCTGGGGCACGGTGCCGGCGAGCCCGGTGGGCAGGCTCTGCACGGTGAACGCGAGCCCGTTGCTGCCGCCGAGCGCGTCGGGGAAGCGCTGGGTGATCGCGGGCAGGCCGACGGCGAGCGCGAGCGTGGCCCCGGCGAGGTAGGGCCCGTGCAGGCGGGCGGCCGCGGCGCCGGTGAGCGCGCCGGCGAGCCCGGCGGCGGCCGCGGCGAGCAGCAGGTCGGCCCAGAACGGGAACGTCGGCACGTGGATCACCAGCAGCGCCACGGTGTACGCGCCGATGAACATGAACGCGCCGTGGCCCAGGGAGATCTGCCCGTTGGTGCCGGTGAGCAGCGTGAGCCCCGCGACGGCGACGAGGTAGTAGCCGACGGTCGCGATCTGGACGTCGGTGTAGGGGTCGACGACCGAGGTGAGCACGACGATCCCGGCGAGCGCGAGCAGCCCCAGCAACGCGTGCCGGGTCAGGAGACTCATCACACCCTCCGGGCCAGGCCGCGGCCGAACAGCCCGTGCGGCCGCACGGTGAGCACGGCGACGAGGATCGCCAGCGACGCGAGCGTCACCAGCTCCGGCCCGAAGTATCCGGACACATAGGACAGTCCGATGCCGACGGTGAACCCGGCGACGACGGTGCCGGCCGGGTTGTCCAGCCCGCCGACGACCGCGGCGGTGAGCGCGTAGACGAACACCCCGTCGAGCACGGTCGGGTAGAGCAGCGGCGGCACGGCGAGCAACCCGGCGAGCGCCCCGACCGCGGCGGCCAGCGCCGACCCGGCGGTGACCATGAGCCCGACCCGCACGCCGACGAGGCTCGCGGCCTCCGGTGCGAACGCGGCCGCGCGCATGCGCAAGCCCAGCGCGGTGAACTTGAACAGCGCGAGCACGCCGCCCGCGGTGGCGAGCACGGCGAGGACCGCGAACACGCCGGCCGGCGAGAACAGCCCGCGGAAGTCGAAGGCATAGCCGAACGAGCGCGGCTCGCTGGTCCAGAGCATGCCGGCGACCGCCTGACAGACCAGCAGCAGCCCGAGCGTGACGATGACCGACCCGAGCTCGCCGTGCTCGCGCGCGGGCCGGATGAGCAGCCGGTCGGACACGGCGCCGAGCACCCCGCCGGCGAGGATGGCGACGGCGAAGCCGAGCCAGTAGGTCCCGGTGGCCTGGTTGACGGTGAACGCGAGGTAGGTGGACAGCAGTGCGAGGGCCGGCTGCGCGAAGTTCACCACGCGCGTGGCCCGGAAGATGATGACGAGCGAGAGCCCGAGCGCCGCGTACACGGCCCCGCCGGCGATCCCGCCGACGGTCAGCGTCCACCACTTGTCCATCAGCGACCACCTGTCCACAACCGCGCGAGTTGTCCACAGACAGCGCCCGACCAGCCATTTCGTCGGCAGGCACCGGTAGACTGGCGCTGAGGGGTGCCCCCGGGAACAGGGTGGGGGCTACGTTTCTGGCGTTCTGCACGCGCGTGCGTGCGCGCGGGTCGTTCGAGGGGGTCGGCGGCCGTCATCGCGGGACCTCGTTGCGGCCCAGGTAGGCCTCCCGCAGGTGGGGGTCGGCCAGCAGGTCCGCGGCCGGGCCCGACGACGTCACGCGGCCCAGCGTCAGCACATATGCGTGCTCGGCCACCGACAGCGCGCTGCGGGCGTTCTGCTCCACCAGCAGCACCGTGAGCCCGGCCGAGGCACGCAGGTCCCGCAGCACGCGCATGATCGACGCCGTCACCATCGGCGCGAGGCCCAGCGACGGCTCGTCCAGCAGCAGCAGCCGCGGCCGCCCCATCAGCGCGCGCCCGATCGCCAGCATCTGCCGCTCGCCGCCGGACAGCGTGCTCGCCTGGCTGCCGAGCCGCGGCGCCAGCGGCGGGAACAGCGACAGGACGTCATCGAAAGCCTTGGCGCGCCGCCACAACCCGCCGAGCCGCAGGTTCTCCCGCACGGTCAGCTCCGTGATCACCCCGCCGTGCTCCGGCACGTGTCCGAGCCCCAGCCGCGCGATCCGGTCCGGCGCCAGCCCCGCGATGTCCCGACCGTCGAACCGCACCGTCCCCGAGGAAGGGCGCACCAGCCCGCTGACCGTCCGCAGCAGCGTCGTCTTGCCCGCCCCGTTCGCGCCCAGCACCGCCGTCAGCGAGCCCTCCGGCACCGTCAGGTCCACATCGGACAGCGCGCGTACCGGACCATACGCGGTGACCACAGTGGACAGTTCGAGCACGGCCGCCGCCTACGCCGCGACGCCGAGGTAGGCCTCGACGACCCTCGGGTCGGCCCGGACCGCGGCGGGCGTACCGGTCGCGATCACCGAGCCGAAGTCCAGCACCACGATCCGGTCGCACACCCGCATCACCAGGTCCATGTTGTGCTCCACCACGACGACCGCCCGGCCGTCCGCGGCCAGCGCGCGCAGCCGCGTGCCCAGCTCCTCGATCTCGGCGAGGGCGAGGCCGCTGGCCGGCTCGTCGAGCAGCAGCAGCCGCGGCCGCGCCACCAGCGCGCGGGCGAGCGCGACACGCTTGCGCGTGCCGTAGGGAAGGGAGCCGGGCATCGCGGCGTGCGCGTCGGCGATGCCCAGCTCGTCCAGGGTGGCCATGGCCCGCTCGCGCAGCGCCGCCTCGTCACGCGCCGCGCGGCGCAGGCCGAGCAGCGTCGGCAGCGGTCCGGAGCTGGCCAGTGGCCCGGCGCCGACGAGCACGTTCTCCAGCACGGTCAGCCCGCCGAACAGGCCCAGCCCCTGCAGCGTGCGCGCGATGCCGAGGCCGGCCAGCGCGTGCGGGGCGTGGTCACGCAGCTCCGTGCCGCGCCAGCGGATCGTGCCGTGCCGCGGGCGGATGAACCCGCACACGACGTTGAACAGCGTGGTCTTCCCGGCGCCGTTGGGGCCGATCACGCCGAGCACGGTGCCGGCCTCCACGGTCAGCCCGACGTCGCGCAACGCGACCAGACCGTCGAAGCGGACCGTGACGTTGTCGATCTCGAGCAACTCGGTCACGGGACGCGCACATCCCTTCGACTGGGGTCGGTCCCCGACTGTGGCAACCCGGCCGCGGCGCGCGCATCGGTGGAATCGCCAGTCCCGTTCCGCCGCGGGGTCCACCACCGGCCTTGCGGACGTACGCTCTGCGTTCGTGAGTCCCACCGCCGAGGAGATCGTCCGGACCGCCGCCCACCGGATCGGCCGGGGCGTCCGCCTGGACACCCGGACGCTGGCGGCCGAGCTGGGGATCTCCCGCAGCACGCTGTTCCGCCGGGTCGGCAACCGCGAGGACCTGATGGGCGACGCGCTCTGGTTCATGGGCAGCCGCACGCTGGCCGCGGCCGCCCGCGACTGGGAGAACGCCAACGGCTCGGTCGTCCGCGACGCGGACGGCGAGCTGCGCTGCCTCGCCGTGATGCGGCAGTACCGCGAGGCCATCGCGACCAACCAGGGCTTCCGGCGGCTGCTCGACGACGAGCCGACCGTCGCGATCCGGGTGCTCACCGACCCGCACGGCCGGGTCCAGCCGCGGGTCATGGCCAGCCACGTCGAGCTGCTGCGCCGCGACGTCGACGACGGCGGATTCGTGCCGGCGGTCAGCCTGGACAGCCTCTGCTACGCGATCGTCCGGCTCGGCGAGGCGTTCCTCTACTCCGACGTGCTCGCCTCCCGCGCGCCGGACCTCGACGCGGCGTCCACGTTGCTCGCCGCTCTCGTGGAAGGGCACGTGCCGGCGCACGAACAGCTCTTGTGAAACACTTCGCGGTGGTGTTTCATCGACAGGGCGCTCACTGAGGAGGCCCGATGTCGGTCGAGACCGCCGAGAGCTGGCCCCCGGGGCTGCCGCGGACGCTGGACTACCCGCGGGTCCCGGCCGGTGCGATCCTCGCGGGCTCCACCCGCCGCTTCGGCGACCGGATGGCGTTCGCGCGGGGCACGGAGTCGCTGACCTACGCCGAGCTCGGCCACCGCGCCGCCGCGTTCGCGCACGGCCTGCTCGCCCGCGGACTGTCCACAGGGGACCGTGTGGCGCTGCGGATGGCCAACTGCCTCGAGTACCCGGTGGCCTACTACGGCACGCTGCTCGCGGGAGGTGTGTTCGTGCCGGTGAACCCGCTGCTGCCGGAACCCGCCGCGGCCGCGCAGATCGCCGACTCGGGCGCGCGGCTCACCGTGACCGCCGCCGACGTGCCGGGCATCTGCGCCGGGCGGCCGGGCTGGCCGCCCGAGGTCGAGATCGACGTCGACCACGATCTCGCGCACCTCGCGTACACCGGCGGGACCACCGGCCGGTCGAAGGGCGTCCGGCTGCCGCACCGCAACGTCGTGGTCAACTCGCTGCAGTACGCCTGCTGGGGCGCCGGCGCGCTGCCGAAACTCGACGACGACGGCGGGCTCGTGCTCGACCAGGTCGGCAGCGAGGCGGAGTGGCCGACCCGGCTCGGCACCGCCGTGTCGATCAACCTGACACCGTGGTTCCACGCGATGGGCACGATCGCCGGCCTGAACGCGCTGCTGCTCGCGGGCTTCTCGACGACCCTGCACGACCGGCTCGACCCGCCCGCCTACCTGGCCGACGCCGAGCGGCTGCGGGTCACGTCGATGGGCGGCGCGCCCGCGCTGTTCGCGGCGCTGCTGCACTGCCCGGACGTCCACACCCGCGACCTGTCGTCGGTGCGCGGCATCTCCTCGGGCGCCGCGCCGATGCCGGTGGAGATGATCAACCGGCTCAAGGAGCTGGCGCCGGACGCGACCGTGAGCGAGGGCTACGGGCTGACCGAGGTCACGATGGGCGCGACGGCCGGGCCCTCGCACCGGTCCGGGGTGCGCAAGGCCGGCACGGTCGGCCTGCCGGTGTTCGACACCGAGGTGCGCATCGACGGCGCGGCCGCCCCGGGCGAGCGCGGCGAGGTCTGCATCCGCGGCCCGCAGGTGATGGCCGGCTACCACAACCGGCCGGAGGCGACGGCCGAGGTGCTCGTCGACGGCTGGCTGCACACCGGCGACATCGGCGTGCTCGACGCGGACGGCTATCTGTCCATCGTGGACCGAATGAAGGACATGCTGCTGTACAAGGGGTACAACGTGTACCCGCGCGAGCTGGAGGAGCTGCTGGCCGCGCAGCCGGGCGTGCTCGCCGCGGCGGTCGTCGGCAAGCCGGACGAGTCGGTAGGCGAGCTGCCGGTGGCGTTCGTGGTGCCGGTGAGCGGGTCGGCGTCCGCGGCCGAGCTCATGTCGGCGGTGAACGAGCAGGTCGTGCCCTACAAGCAGCTGCGGGATGTGTACTTCGTGGACTCGATCCCGGTGTCGGCGGCCGGCAAGGTGCTCAAGCGCGAGCTGCGGGGCCGGTTGTCGTGACCGGCGCACCGGTGCTGCACGGCCGGGACGCCGAGCTGCGCCGGCTGCGCTCGCTGCTGTCCGCCGCACGGTCCGGCGAGGGCGGCTGCCTGGTGGTGCGCGGCGAGGCGGGGATGGGCAAGACGGCGCTGCTGTCGTCGCTCGCTTCCGACGACCTGGTGTGGCTCGCGATCCGCGGGGTGCGGGCGGAGCGGTCGCTGCCGTTCGCGGCGCTGGACCGGCTGCTGCCGGAGGCGGACGTGTCGGGCTCGCCGCTGCGGGTGCGGCGCCGGGCGCACGAGCGGCTGACGGGGCTCGCGGCGTCGGCGCCGGTGCTGTGCACAGTGGACGACGCGCAGTGGGTGGACGCGGAGTCGCTGGACGTGCTGGGCTTCGTGGCGCGGCGGCTGTCCGGGAACCGGGTGGCGATGGTCGTCGCCGGGCGGCCGGAGCTGGTGGCGCCCGCGGGGACGTCGGCGATGTGGCTGGGGCCGCTGCCGGACTCGGCGTGCGAGGCGCTGCTGGCGGACCGGCCGGTGCCGGCGGGGCTGCGGGCGGCGCTGCGGGACCTGGCCGGCGGGAACCCGCTGGATCTGGTGGCGCTGGCGGAGTCGCTGACGCCGGAGCAGCGCGCGGGGCGGGCGCCCCTGCCGGACGAGCTGCCGGAGGGCCCGCGGCGCGCGGCACTGGGGTCGCAGCTGGCCGCGCTGTCGCCGCCGGGCCTGGTGTTGCTGCTGTGCGCAGCCGCCGAGTCCACAGTGGACTTTCCGCTGCTGTCCCGGCTCGGGGACGTGACGGAGGTGGTGGAGTCCGGCCTGCTGGGGGTGGCCGGAACCGCGCTGCGGCTGCCGAGCAAGGCGGTCCGGTCGACGTTGTACGCGCTGGCGCCGCCGGTGGCCAGGCGGGAGGCGCACGCGCTGCTGGCGTCGGTGTTGACGGGCCCGCGGGGCACGTGGCACCGGGCGCTGGCCGAGCCGGGTTCGAGTGCCGCGCTGGCCGACGAGCTCGCCGCTGCCGCTACGGCCACGGACCCCCTGACGTCGGCGACGATCCTCGAGCGCGCCGCGATGCTGACCATCCACAAGGGACTCCGGGCGTCCCGCCTGCTCGCCGCCGCCCGCCAGGCGTGGCAGGCGGGACGCCCGGGCCGGGCCCGCGTGCTGCTGTCGCGGGCCGACGGCGCGGACGAGGGCGAGGTGGCGCTGCTGCACGGAGAGATGGAGCTGCGCGACGGCGAGCCGGCGGTGGCCACCCACGAGCTGACGACCGCGGCCGCGCACCTGCGCGACCCGGCGTCGTGGGCGAGCGCCCTGCTGCTGGCAGGCGAGGCCCGCCGCCTGAGCGGCGACCTGCGCGGCTACCACGACCTGGCTCACTCGCTACCGAAGTGGGCACCCACGCAACCTGCACCCGACCATGCCGAATCGCGACAACCCGCATCCCTGCCCCGGATTGGCCTGTTTGATCGGCCCGGAGGTGCGTCCGGGAAGGACCCGCTCGATCAGCCCGGAGGTGCGCCCGGGAAGGACTCGCTTGATCGGCCCGGAGGTGCGTCCGGGAAGAACCCGCCCAGTCGGCTCGAAGGCCCGCCCCGGAAGAACCCGCCCGATCGGCTCGAAGGCCCGCCCGGGAAGGCCCCACCCGGAGGCCCGCCCGAAGGTCTGACCGAACCCCCGCCCGCCGGTCCGACAACACCACGCACGCCCCCACCCTCTCCGGGGGCACCCCTCAGCGCCAGTCTACCGGAGATAAGCCCTGGTCAAAGGGGGCGAGCGGGCTTGTGGACAACTTCGCGGTGCGAATGGTCCACTCGCACCGGCGAGCTCATGCTGGCGCACTTCGCCGGGCTCACCGCCACCTTTGCCGGGCGGCATGCCGATGCGGCCGCGCCGCTGCGGCGGGTCGTCGAGCTCGCGGCGGACGAGACCGGCGGGGTCGCCGAGGCCGTGTGGGCAGCCGAGGCGGCGTGCGCGCTCGGGCGCGGCGAGACGGCCTACGAGTGCGCGTCGGCGGCCGTGAGCCGGGCGCGCCTGTCCGGGCGCGAGTCGTTGCTGCCGTGGGCGCTCGTGCATCTGTCGCTCGCAGCGATCGTGCTCGACCGGCATCCGGCGGCGCACGCCGCGTCCACCGAAGGGCTTGCCGCCGCGGCCGCCGCGGCGCAGCGCAACACCTGGATCGAGCACCTGTCCCTGCTCGCCCTGTCCGCGGCGCTGCGCGGCGACCCCGCCGCATTGTCCACACTGGACACCGCGGCGCCGGGGATCGCCGAGCGGGGGCTCGGCAGGCCGTGCGTGATCGCCTCCTGGGCGCGGGCCTGCCTCGACCTCGCCGACGACCGGCCCGCCGACGCGCTCGGCAGGCTCGAGGCGATGGCCGCCGGCGTCAGCGGCGCCCAGCCGGCCATCCAGGTGCTCGCCACCCCGCAGCTCGTCGAGGCCGCCGTGCTCGTCGAGCAACCCGACCGTGCCCGCCGCGCCCTCGCCGTGTTCGACGGCTGGGTGCACGCCGGCGGCAGCGAGGCATGGCTCGCGCTGTCGCACCGCTGCCACGGCCTGCTCGACGCCGAGCACCACTTCGACACCGCGATCGCCCTGCACCGCACGGCCGGTGCGGCCATGGAGCTCGCCCGCACCCAGCTCGCCTACGCCCACCGGCTGCGCCGCACCCGCCGGGCCCGCGCCGCGCGCGGGCAGTTCCGCGAGGCGCTGCGGGTCTTCGAGACCGTCGGCGCCGCCCGCTGGGCCGACCGTGCCCGCGCGGGCCTGCGTGCGGCCGGCGAGCAGATCGACTCCGACGCCTCGGTCGACGGCCTCACCCCGCAGCAGGCGGAGATCTCCCGCCTCGTCGCGGTCGGCGAGACGAACAAGGAGATCGCCCGCCGCCTGGTGATCAGCCACCGCACGGTCGACCACCACTTACGCAACATCTTCACCGCGCTCGGCGTCCGCTCCCGCGTCGAGCTCGCACGCCGCGTGGCCGGGCTGAAGTAACGGGCCACCCGGATCCGCCGATGCGATGGCGTACCTGCCTTTCGGCATCTGGGAGAGCACGTGATCGAGAACTCGTCGGCGGGTCTGGTGATGCTGCCGGGTGAGCTGACCGTGACGGTCACCCGCGAAGAGGCGCACCAGCCCGCGCTCGCGCTGTACAACGTGCCCGTCGGCCGCGAGCGGCAGGTCGCCGTCGAGCTGACCTGGTGCACGATCACGTCCGGCAAGTACCGCGGCGGGCACGCGATCGAGGTGCGGCTCGACGGGTGGCGGGTCGGCGAGCTGACCTACCTGATGTCCCAGCGCTACGCGCCTTTCGTCGCGCAGGTCACCGCGCGCGGCGGGCGGCCCGGCTGCGTGGCGGCGGTCCTGCGCACCGGCAAGGGACTCGAGATCACCCTGCGCCTGCCGCGGGCCGAGGACCTGGCGCCCACGTACGTGACCTCGCCCGCGGCACCGCTGCCGCCTGCGCCCGCGAAGCGCCCGGTGCGCACAGCAGGCCTGATCGCCGCGGGTGCCGTCGTGCTGATCGTGTTCATCGCGGCCATGGTCGGCAACAACAGCGACACGCCCCCGGCGGGCACGGCGTCCGACACGACGACCACGGCACCGACCACGACCGAGACCACCACGACCGCCGTGCCCAAGCCGAAGCCCAAGGCGAAACCGAAGCCCAAGCCCGCCCCGGCGCCGCGCACGACCACGCACAAACCGGCGCCCGCGCCCAAGCCCAAGCCCGCGCCGAAACCGGCGGCCACCTGCGACCCGAACTACTCCGGCTGCGTCCCCGTCGCGAGCGACGTGGACTGTGCGGGCGGCAGTGGCAACGGTCCGGCCTATGTGGCCGGTCCGGTCGAGGTGATCGGCTCCGACATCTACGATCTCGACCGGGACGGCGACGGCGTCGCCTGCGAGTAGGTTCTGCGGCATGGAGTACCGCACCCTGGGCCGCACCGGCACCGTCGTGTCCGCACAGTGCCTCGGCACGATGACCTTCGGCAACGAGAGTGACGAGGAGACCGCGCACGCGCAGCTCGACCGGTTCGTCGAACGCGGCGGCAACTTCGTCGACTCCGCGGACGTGTACTCCCGTGGCCGGTCCGAGGAGATCATCGGCAGCTGGCTCGCCCGGTCGGGGGCGCGGGACCGGCTCGTGCTCGCCACCAAGGGCCGCTTTCCCATGGGGGACGGGCCGAACGACGCCGGCCTCACCCGCACGCACCTCGGCCGCGCGCTCGACGCGAGCCTGCGCCGCCTCGGCGTCGACACGATCGACCTGTACCAGGCGCACGCGTGGGACCCGCTGACCCCGATCGAGGAGACCCTCGGCTTCTTCGACGACGCCGTGCGGGCGGGCAAGATCCGGTACGCCGGCGTCAGCAACTTCGTGGGCTGGCAGCTGCAGAAGGCGTCGATGCTGGCGAGCGCCGCCGCGCCGATCGTGACCCTGCAGCCGCAGTACAACCTGCTTGTGCGGGACGTCGAGTTCGAGCTCGTCGACGTGTGCCTGGGTGAGGGCATCGGGATCCTGCCGTGGTCGCCGCTCGCCGGCGGCTGGCTGACCGGGAAGTACGGCCGTGACGAGCCCCCGACCGGCGCGACGCGTCTCGGCGAGGACCCGGCGCGTGGCATGGAGGCGTACGGGCCGCGCGCCGCGCAGGAGCGCACGTGGCTGGTCATCGATGCCGTGCGGCAGGTCGCCGAGGGCCGCGGCGTGCCGATGTCGCAGGTGGCCCTGGCGTGGGTCGCCGCGCGGCCGGCCGTCACGTCGGTGATCCTCGGCGCCCGCACACTGTCCCAACTGGACGACAACCTCGCGGCGGCCGGGCTCCGCCTGACGCCGGGGGAGATCGACCTGCTCACCGGCGTGAGCGCTCCGCTCGCCGCCGACTACCCCTACGGCCGCCCGGGCGTCGACCAGCGCTCCCGCGACCTCCCATGACCTGACGAACCTGCCGCGATCGCGCCGACAACACCACGCACGCCCCCACCCTCTCCGGGGGCACCCCTCGAAGCCAGTCTACCGGAGATAGTGCCTGGTCAAAGGGGTCGCGGGCGCCTGTGGACAACCTGGCCGTGCGAATGGTCCACTCGCACGGCCAGGGCGCCGCTCCGGGCAGTTGTGGGCGTCCGGTGTCAGCGGGGACCCCTTCGTCCGGAGCGGAAGGAGTCGCGCGAGCGGAACACCACGAACAGCAGCCGCAGGCCAAGCAGCGCGCTGATCACCAGCAGGTTGTACCCGAACATCTGGTTCAGCGTCAGGTCCGGCAGCACCCGCGGCCCGCCCGTGCTCGCCAGCAGCAGCACCGCCATCAGCCCGGTCGCCGCGCCGGTGAACGCCAGCAGCACCTCGTGCAGCATGCCGGTCACCACCGCCCGGTCCCGCTCGTCGGCGAACAGCCGCACGTTCACCGACAGCCTGCCGTGCTCGAGCGCCGACGTGACCCGGTCCAGGCGCCGCGGCAGCCGGCGCAGCACCGGCAGCACCGACATCAGCTCGTCGGTCACCGCGCCGCGCAACGAGTCCGGGCGCAGCCGCTCGCCGGCGAGCGCGGTGGCGAACGCGCGCGACTCGACCAGGATGTCGAAGCCGGGGCAGATCAGCGCGAGCGTGCCCTCGACCGTCGCGAGCGCGCGGAACACCGCGGCGATCGCCGGCGGGACGGCCAGCCGGAAGTCGGCCACCAGACGGAACAGGTCGGCGAACATGGCCAGGTCCGGTGGCTGCCCGTGCGCCACGTGCTTCGCCACGAGCGCGCCCAGCGCCCGCTCCAGCCGCTGCTCGTCGATCTCGTCCGGCCGGTCGACGATCTCCAGCAGGCCGTCGCGCAGCGCCGCCGGGTCGCCCCGGTCCACCGCGGCCAGCACGTCACGCAAACCGTTGCGCAGCACCGAGTCCAGCCGCCCGACCGAGCCGAAGTCCAGCAACCCCAGCGTGCCGTCGGCCAGCAGCATGACGTTGCCCGGGTGCGGGTCGGCGTGGAACACGCCGTGCAGCAGCATCTGCCGCAGCACGCAGTCCAGCAGCGACCGCGCCAGCTCCGCGCGCCGCGCCTGCCCGACCGGGCCGATCGCCGCGCGCACCGGCGCGCCGTCCAGCCGCCGCATCACCAGCACCCGCTCGCCGGACAGTTCCGAGTGGACGGACGGCACGGTGACAGCGTCGGCGGCCGAGGTGGCGGCGACCGCGGCGATGTTGCGGGCCTCCACGCGAAAGTCCAGCTCCTCGGTGAGCGCCGCGGCGAACCCGTCGGCCAGGTCGACCACGCCGAGCGAGCGCGCCCACCGCGCGCGCAGGTCCAGCGACCGCGCGACGCGATACATGATGTCCAGGTCGCGCTCCACGATCCGGTCGATGCCCGGCCGGCGCACCTTCACCACGACGTCCTGGCCGGAGTGCAGCCGCGCCGCGTACACCTGTGCGATCGACGCCGTGCCCAGCGGCTCGCGGTCGAACGACGCGAACACCTCGTCGAGCGGCCTGCCGAGCGCGTCGACCAGCTCCCGCTCGATGGCCTCCGGGTCGACCGGCGCGACCTGGTCTTGCAGCAGGGACAACTCGTCGACGAACGCGGGCGGCAGCAGGTCCGCGCGGGTCGACAGCACCTGGCCGAGCTTGACGAACGTGACCCCGCCGTCCTCCAGCGCGCGGCGCAGCGACCGGGCGAGGACCGCCTGCCGCTCGACGTCGCCGCGCCGCCCGTACAGGTACCGGCCGATCCCGTGCCGCACCGCGATGCGGCTGACCTGCGAGTACCGCCGCGCCCGGGAGAAGCGGCGGCGCATCGACCGCAGCCGCCCGACCACGGCCGGACCGCCGCCGGGGAACGCCATCTCGGTGAGGAACAGGAAGATCAGCGTGGCGAGGAACGCCGCCCCGGCGATCGGGACGAGCAGGCCGACCAACGCGCCCGTCGACCGGTCGATCAAGGGGAGCAGCGACAGCATCACGCGCGCCGCGACCGCCCAGCCGGCCGCCGCGCCGAGCAGCGCCCGCACGGTGCCGATCCGCACTCCGAGCACGCGTCGCGACGCGACCACGAGCGGCCACAGCATCAGGAGGTAGACCGGCAGGCTGAGCAGGGTGAATATCACTGTCGTCATCGAGGACGATCGAATCACACGCCCCCGGGAGGCACGATGCGAAACCACGAACGGGCCGCCTCGTGAGGGCCGTCGTCTACCGCGCGTACGGCGAGCGGCCCGCGGTCGAGGACGTGCCCGAGCCGGACTGCCCGGACGGCGGCGCCGTGCTCGAGGTCCGCGCGACCGGCGTGTGCCGGTCGGACTGGCACGCGTGGCGCGGGCACGAGCCGGTGGCGCTGCCGCACGTCCCCGGGCACGAGCTGGCCGGCGTGGTGGTCGCGACCGGGCGCGGCGTGACCCGGTGGCGGGGCGGGGAGCGGGTGACCGTGCCGTTCGTGTGCGGCTGTGGCACATGCGAGTACTGCACGGCGGGTGACGCACAGGTCTGTCCACATCAGACACAGCCGGGCTTCACCGGGCCCGGTTCGTTCGCCGGGCGGGTGGCGATCCACGCGGCGGACTTCAACCTCGTGGCCCTTCCGGAGGCGGTCGGTTTCGTCGCGGCCGCGGCGCTGGGCTGCCGGTTCGCCACCGCGTACCGCGCGCTGACCGGCCACGGCGGGCTGCGCGCGGGCGAGTGGCTCGCGGTGCACGGCTGCGGCGGCGTCGGCCTGTCCGCGGTGCTGATCGGCGTGGCGCTGGGCGCCCGGGTGGTGGCGGTCGACGTCGCGCCCGCGGCCCGGCGGCGGGCGGCGGAGCTGGGGGCCGAGCACGCGGTCGCGGATCCGGCCGCGGTGGCGGACCTGACCGGCGGCGGCGCGCACGTGTCGGTGGACGCGGTCGGGCTGCCGGCCGCGGCGGTCGCGTCGGTGCGCTGCCTGCGGCGGCGGGGCAGGCACGTGCAGGCCGGGCTGCTGCTGGGGGACGCGTCGACGCCGCCGCTGCCGATGGACCTGGTCGTCGCGCACGAGCTGGCCATCCACGGCACGCACGGCATGGCGGCGCGGGACTACCCGGCGATGCTGGACCTGGTGGCGTCCGGGGAGCTGCGGCCGGACCTGCTGGTGGGCGCGGTCATCGGGCTCGGCGAGGCGCCTGCCGCGCTGACGGCGTTCGACCGGCCGGCCGCCGGGGCGGGCATCACGGTGATCGAACCGTGACTACCGTGGCGGCATGGCGGAGGACACCTTCAGGTCGGTACGGATCGAGCGGGCGGCGACCGGGCGCTACGTGGTGCACAACGCGCGGGGCGGCACGCTCGACGTGGGCGGCGACGCGTTCACCCCGGTGGAGCTGCTGCTGGCCGCGATCGGCACGTGCACCGCGACGGACACCGACGTGGTGACGAGCCGGCGCGTCGAGCCGGCGTCGTTCACGGTCACGGTGACCGCCGACAAGGTCGCCGACCGCGAGACCGGCAACCGGCTGGAGAACCTGGCCGTGACCTTCGAGGTCCGCTTCCCGGAGGGCGAGGCGGGCGACGCGGCTCGCGCCGTCCTGCCCCGCACGGTCGCCCTGTCCCACGACAAGCTGTGCACGGTGAGCCGCACGGTCGAACGCGGCACCCCGGTCAGGTCGACGATCAGCTAGTACCGCGGGGTGCCCGGTCGGCGCGAGTGCAGCGGCAGTAGTCACCGTCAGGACAGGCGCCAGATGATGTAGTAGCCGCGGCTCGCCTCTCCTTGCAGTTCGGCACGGATCCGCGCGATGAGGTCGATCGCGGCGTCCATCAGCTCGCGGCGGGCCGCCGCCCGCGCGGACCAGTCGTGCCACGCCGGCCCGGTCTCGATGTGCACGTCGTCGATCTCGCCGCCCGACTCGGTCCAGGTCACCACCTTCGGCAGCCGCGGACCGTCCGTGGCGACGAGGCCCATGAGCTTGCCGCGCAGGGCCGCGAACCGGACGTGGACGCCGTCGGACGCATAGAGATCGAGAAGATTGTCGTTCGCCGCGCCGATGTTCCACTCCTCGACGGTGAGGTACGGCTTGCCGACCTCGTCCAGCTCGCTGAGTGCTTCGAGCAGTCGCTCGGCCCACTTGATCAGCGCGAGGTACGGCTCGGCTCGTTTGTCACGGAGGTCCTGCGCATGCGACCGCTCGCGGAGCGCGCGCTCTTGCGCGGCGGACAACCGTTCCTGCGCCGCTAGCGTGGCGCGCGTGTTCTCCCGCTGTGCGCGCAGGGAGAGCAGCGTCGTCACGAGACTCGCCGCGACGGCCAGCGCCGCGACACCCGTGGACGCGAGGCTCACGATGATCTCGGGCTCCACGGGCATCAGTCTGTCAGCGGTCGACCTGCACCGGAGGTGACTCCAGCAGGCGCTTGAGGTTGCGGTAGCTCAACGGGGCGCCCCGGCGCACGATCGGCAGCAGGCCCACCCCGGCCCCGTGCCCCTCGAAGTCCAGCGAGGACGTGACCCGCGAACCGCCGGCCGCCGGCATGACCGCCAGCGACGCGATCGGCCGGATCGGGCCGTACGCGAACACCTCGGCCGGTGGTCGCGCGATGTCACATCGCGAGCTGGACCGCCTGGCTGGCCACGGTCGTCGCCCGCGTCGTTCCTGGCCGCGTCCCGCGACGGCGAGTGCGACGCGCTGCTCACCCGGCCGCACGTGGTCGCCGACCCGGATCTGCTGGCCCGCCAGACCGTCGCCGTGCTGGGCTGGCGGGCCCCGGGAATCAGTCAGCGCGCCCGGTGCGCCCCGGACGCCTGCGCGTAGTCGTTGACGATCCGCGCCAGCTCGGCGGGGTCGATGACGTCCTCGAGCTTGTCGAACCCGTCCGGCGCCAGATCCTCGACCACGTCGATGACGCCCTCCGGCCCGCCCTCGCGGTTGCGCTGGACCACGTCGGCGGTCGCCGGCAGCCGCTCCTGCTCGTAGGCCCGCAGCGCCTCGCCGGGGTCGGCGTGGCTCGCCAGGTTGTCGGCCAGGCAGCGCGCGTCGAGGATCGCCTGGCCCGCGCCGTTGCTGCCCATCGGGTACATCGGGTGCGCGGCGTCGCCGAGCAGCGTCACCCGCCCCTTCGTCCAGTACGGCACCGGGTCGCGGTCGCACATGGGGAACTCGAAGATCTGCTCGGTGGCCATGATCAGCGCCCGGTGGTCGATGCCCGGCAGCTGGAAGCGGTCGAAGTACTGCTCGAACATCGACGGGTCGGCCGGCTTGGACCACTCCTGGCGGCTCGGCGGTGGCATGCCCGGTTCGCCCTTGGTGACGCAGATGGCCCAGTTGGTGAGCTTCGTGCCTGGCTTGCTGCCCTCGGCGACCGGGTAGACCACCAGCTTGTCCTTGCCACCGGCGATGATCATGCTGCGCCCGGTGCCGAACTCCGGCCATTCCGTGGCGCCGCGCCACATCAGCACGCCGTTCCACCGTGGCGGGCCCTCGTCCGGATAGAACGTCGCGCGCACCGCGGAGTGGATGCCGTCCGCGCCGACGAGCACGTCGCCGTGCGCCTGGTCCAGTGCGTCGCCGTCGTGGTCGGCGAACCGCGCGCGCACGCCCTGCGCGTCCTGGTCGAAGCCGACCAGGCGGTGCCCGGTGTGCACGGCGTCCGCGCCGAGCCGCTCGGTCACCGCGCGGTACAGCAGGCCCTGCAGCCGGCCGCGGTGCACGCTGAACTGCGGGATCCGGAAACCGGCCGCCGTGCCGCACGGCCGGTGCCAGACCTCCTGGCCGAGCCGGTGGGTGTAGAACAGCTCGTGCGTGCGGATCGCCGTCGCGGCGATCTCGTCGAGCAGCCCGAGCTCGGCGAGCTCGGCCACGGCGTGCGGCAGGAGGTTCACGCCGACGCCGAGCTCCTTGATCTGCTCGCCCTGCTCGAAGACCTCGGACTCGATGCCGGCGTGGTGCAGTCTCAGGGCGGTCACGAGACCGCCGATGCCGGCGCCGGCGATGAGGACTTTCATTCCTGCTCCTTGTGGTTCCAGGCAGGGTTCGGTTGTGCCGTCTCAGCGCCGCGCCATCGCCGCCCGAGTGGGCTGCCAGCGCAGGGCCCGGCGCTCGACGCCCAGGAGGGCGAGGTTGAGCACGTAGCCGATGATGCCAAGGAGCGCGATCCACGACCACATCGTTGTGATGTCGAACTGGCTCTTGGCGTAGATCAGCTGGTAGCCGATGCCGTTCGTGACGCCGACCATCTCGGCGATGACCATCAGGATCACCGCGATCGACAGGCTCAGCCGCAGCCCGGCGAAGATCTTCGGCAGTGCCGCGGGAAGCACCACCATGGTCACCCACTGGCTTCGCGGGGTGCGGAAGGACTGGGCGGTCTCGGTCTTCACCGAGTCGACCGAGCGCACCCCGTCCACCGTGTTGAGCAGGACCGGCCAGATCGCGCCGAACACGATCAGCGCCACGCCCATGGTCTCGGTGAGGCCGAACAGGATGATGAACACCGGCAGCAGCGCGGGCGAGGGCAGCGTCCGGAAGAACGCCAGCAGGGGCCCGACGTACTGCATCCCCGTCCGCGACCGGCCCAGCGCGGTGCCGATCGCGACACCGAGCACGACGGCGATCGCCCAGCCGGTGACCAGCCTGCTCAGGCTCGGCAGGACGTCGTCGAACACGGCGTCGGACAGCCCGAACGAGCCGGAGTCCGTGGTGAGCCAGAGCTGCTTGCACTGCTCGAGGATCGCCAGCGGGGTGGGGAAGAACGGGTGGTCCGCGGCCGCGGTGGCGAGCTGCCAGACGACGACCGCCAGCACGAACACGATCCAGCGCTGGACGAAACCGGCGAGGCGTCTCATGCGGGGACCCCCGCAGCCTCGGCCAGCGCCGCGTTCTCGGTGCGCACGGTGTCGCTCCAGCCGAAGAGCCGCCGCCCCAGGCGTTCGAGGCCCTCGTTGACCAGGTAGCCGATGAGCCCGACCACGACGGTGGCCGCGAGCACCTGGTCCATGGCACCGATGGTGGTGGCGACGTCGATGATGAACGCGCCGACGCCGAACTCGCTGCCCGCCAGGTACTCCGTCGAGACGGTCACGATCAGCGCGATCGCGGCGGACAGGCGCAGCCCGGTGAACGCGAACGGCGCGGCGTGGGGGAGCGCGACGGTCGCGAGCGTGCGGATCCGGCCGTTGCCGAACGAGCGGGCCGTGTCGAGCAGCAGCGGGTCGATGTCGTCAAGCGCGTAGATGATGTTGAACAGGATCGGCCACACCGAGGCGTAGAACGCCAGGAAGATCTTGGCGTCCGGTCCGGAGCCCAGCACGATCATCACCAGCGGGATGATCGCCACCGGGGGGATCGGCCGGAGGAACTCGATCAGCAGCCGGGTGGAGGTCCGCACCGCGGGGATGCTGCCGAGCAGCAGCCCCACGGGCACGGCGACCACGATCGAGACCCCGACCGCGATCAGCCACGCGAGCACGGTCGCGACCAGGTCGCGGAGGAAGGTCTGCGTACCGAGCAGCTCGACCATCCGTGCCGCCACCGTGCTCGGCGGTGGCAGGAACTCGGCTTCGACGAGGCCGAGCCGGACGGCTCCTTCCCAGATGAGGAAGAAGCCGGCCAGCCCGATCAGATTGCGAACGAAAGGTCTCAACGCGTCAGGTCAGCGGCGCGGTCGGGATCATCATCTTCTTGACGTCCAGCTGGGTCTTGATGACGTCGAACTCGCGCATCAGGTCCGGCACCCGCTGGATGCGGGTGGCGTCCAGCTTCGACTGGAACGTCAGCAGCGTCGCCATCTTGGCGGTGTCCTCGTCCACGCCGGAGAACTTGACGAGCATCGGCTCGACCTTGCTCCGGTCGGACAGCGCCAGGTCGGTGCCGCGCTGCATGGCGCGCTGGAAGGCGGCGATGGTCTTCGGGTTGGCCTTCGTGTAGTTCCCGGTGGAGGCCCACCCGGCGACCGGCATGTCGGCTGTCGGGCCCACGGCGGTGTCGAAGATCGGCTGGGCGCCGGCCTTCTTCATGGAGTCCTGGATGAAGGGCTCGGTCACGAACGCGGCGTCGACGTCACCGGCCTTGAGCACGGCGGCGGTCTGCGGGAACGGGGTCGGCACCCACTTGATCTTGCTGTAGTCGACGCCGTTAGTCTTCAGCGTGGACATGGTCAACAGGGTCGACACGCTGCCCGGACCGGTCACGGCGATCTTCTTGCCGGCCATGTCCTTGACCGTCTTGACCGACGAGTTCGGCGTGGCCACCACGATGGTGCTGTTCGGACCGGCGGAGGCGGCGTCGGCCACAAGCTTGATGCCACCCTCGCTCTGCGCGGCCTTCTTGCTCTCCGCGAGGAAGAACGGCGTGTAGCTGGAGTAGGCGATGTCGACATCGCCGGCGATCAGCTTGTTGGCCGACTCGTCACTGCTCTTGGAGTCGACGAACTTGACGTCGAGGCCCTCGTCCTTGAAGTAGCCCTCCTGCACCGCGAGGTGGAACGGTGCCAGGTCGGTCGTCTTCATGACGGAGACCGTGATCTTGGATTGTTCCAGCTTGCCGCTGCCGCCCGAAGACGAGTCGCTTCCCTCATCTGACCCGCCTAGCAGGCTGCAGCCGGTCAGCGTCGACGCCAGCGCTAATGCTGCCGCGACAGCGGGAACACGGGTGCGGATGCCGCGCCCGATGACACTCTTAGGCATTGGAGCCTCTCTCTTATTCACAAGTGACATGTAGTGGTGCCCCCGCACCGGTACGTCACTCTAGAGAGTGCGCCATTTCGTTACAATCAGTGGCGCGCGTCTGACGTTCGAGTGATGGCCCGGGCCTTAGCTGCGGTATTCGGGTACTTGCCTCGCCTCGTCACTACCTAGTGTAGAGGTTTCGCTACGCAGCGTGTAAGGATCCGCCGTTGTGGGCCCTTGATCTGTCAAACTTTCCCACCCGGAATGTTGCCGAATCGTGACAATACCGGTCTTCAGTTCGCGGTCTTGCCTGTTCAGACGGGACATTCTCGTGTTGCTTGTCACGTTCTTTGGCGTCCCGCGTCCGGGAGTCACGTGTGTCAGGGGCAGGCCTCGTCGATCTTCACGACCCCGAAGTCGATCCGCGACGCGGGAGTCACGGCCGCGCCCGGCGGGACGTTCTGCGTGCAGACGGTCCAGTTCGCGTCCAGCACCTGGTTGCGGTTCTCGCCGCGCAGGTCGTGGGAGCCGGTGAGGTAGACCGCGTCGCCGGTCAGTGCCTGGATCCGGTCTTGCGCGTCCTGGAGCACCGAACCGACGAGGTCCGGCATCGCCCACTGCTGCGCGCCGCCCGCCGCGGTGGGCGCCGGCTCGTCGTTCTGCACCCCGGCCGGCGGCGCGGCCGGTTCCGTCGTCAACTCCGCGGGGCCGGTGTTGCCGCACCCGGCGGAGGCCAGGACGGCGATGGCACACGCGCCGACCGACACGATCGTGGCGATGATCCGCACAACTACCTCCCAGTTGGTCACCGCGCTCATCGCGCCGTTCGGGAGGCCCGTTGCGACCGCCCGAACACGTTCACCCGAACGAGCACGCGGCGACGTCCGGGTTGAAGCGGAGCCGGTGTGCCTCGGCCGCGGCGTCCGGCGGGAGCACCTCGACGTCGCGCGGCGTGGCCAGGTCGAGGTCGCGGCGGCCCCGAGGTGTTCAACGTTGTCGACCGCCGCCGCCGCGACCCGGACGGGCAGGTCGCCGATCCGAATGTCCTCGGCCGGCCCGAGTCGCTCGATGTACGCGGCCCGCATCAGCGCGGAAAGTCCATTGTGGACAACGCGAACCTCGAACCTGCGACCTGCTGCTCAGGCGGTCTTGTGCAGAACGGCCAGCAGCCGGTCGCACAGGGCGGGTAAGGAGAGCTGGGGCCATCGGTTGGACGCGAGGAACTCAACCAGAGCCGGCAGGCGCGGATCGAACGCGTCCGCCGGTCTCGGCTGGGACCAGGGACCGATCTCGGCACCGGACACGGTGCCGAGGAAGTCTGCGAGATCGTGCCGGTCGTGCGCGGTAAGTACCCATCGCGCCAACCACTCCGGGGTGAACTTGCGCCAAGAGTAGGGAGCGAGCATCGCGCAGATTGCGGCGACTCGCGACTTGTCACGTGGGCTGTTCGCGTTCATGGCACGGTCTCCTCGCCGATCGGACCACACGTCGCATTTGTGACTACCCGCAACGGGACGTGCGCAAACCTCGGGTTCTCGTCCACCGTGGTGACGCGGCCCTGCCGTGCTACGCCTGGGTTCCGCGATGACACATCCGCCGGGCGGTGCTCTGCCTCATCAAGTGATCGGAGGTCTGTGCCCATCGGTTCAGCGGTGATCGCCTGACGTGTTTGCCGCTTTTCAGCGGCAGGTCCGAACGCTGACCAAGACCGCTGGATGCGGACGAATACCACCATGAATGCATCCGGACCAGACTCGAGCGGAAGGCAAGGCGCATCACCAACTCCACCGCCGTCCTATGGGCGGCGTGGCAAGGTCCTGGCGACCGCCGAGGTCGGCACCACATGTGACTGGCCGGGTTGGCGAGAGATCGGCGGGGCTGGCAGCCAGGCGTCCGGCCCATCCAAGCAAGCCGGCGCAGGTGATGGTCACCCGCAGGGAATGGCGCCATTCCACCACGCTGCGATGATTACGTCGTGGCGGAGATCGGTGTCGATCGTGTGGTGGAGCGCGAGGTCAGTGATGCGGTCGTCCTGTGGGTGGAACGGGTTGGTTCCGGGTTCGCCAAGCACCGGGCCAAAGGCGTCGAGCAGTGGCTTCCACAGGTTCGCCCAGTTTCTGCCGCCACCGGTCGTCACGGCTATCCCGAGCGCTACCGGACCGGGCTCGACAACACGAACTCCGGCAGCCAGCAACTGGTCGCGGATGGTTGCCTTCCACTCCGGACGATCTGACGAGCCCACGGCACGCATGGTGAAAACTGGCTGAACGGCCATCGCCAGCTGAGCCGTGCGTACGGCCAGCCGGGACGGCGAGCCGTGGAACTTGCGGCCGAAGACCGCGCAGAACCGGCCCGCGCCAAGTCGGGTGACCAGCGGCAAGAGGTAGTTGTCCAGGTCACGGCCACCACTGATGAGCGGGACATTCGGTGATAAGCCGACCGCCAACCCCAGCGCGAGCGAACTCGTCGAGACCATCATGGGAGCCGCAACTGCCGCGGCGTGATCAAGAAATCGACCCAACCGTGCCTGACTGCGCGACTCAGCCCGATCCCAACTCGCCAATGCCGGCTCGACCCCGAGCCTCGCGCCGCCTACCGGCGGTAGATAGACCTGCGACACGCCACCATCCTCGCCCCGCGAACCTGATCAACAAGCACAGCCCGACGAGTCTTCAGGCGTAGCGCATCAAACCCGCTCGACCAGCGGCATGTGAGTGCGTTTCGGGGGACGGTCGCCGGTCGCGAATCCGGACCCGAAGGGCGTCGCACCTCGCGCCGGGCGGAGACACCTGACAAAGTGAATCGATGCTGAGTCAGGTGGCCGACGGCGTCTGGGTCCGGCAGAGCGAGTGGGTCTGGAGCAATGCCATTGTGGTGCATGGGAAGGGTGGGTTGATCCTGGTCGATCCCGGCATCGACGGTTCCGATCTGAACCAGCTCGCCGATGACGTGGACCGGCTCGGCATTCCGGTGGTCGCCGGGTTCTCCACCCATCCTCACTGGGACCACCTGCTCTGGCATTCCCGGTTCGGCGACGTGCCGCGCTACGCCACCCCGGCCGGCGCCCAGGCTGGGAGTGAAGCCCGGGAGCGGGCGCAGGAGATGGCGGCGCAGAGCGCGTCGGGCATCCCTCTCGAGCTGATCGGGCTCCTCACCCCGCTGCCCGCGGACGGCGGACCCGTGCCGGGCGAGATCGTCGAGCATCAGGCGCACGCCATCGGCCACGCCGCGGTCCTCCTCGCGGACCGTGGCGTCCTGCTCGCCGGCGACATGCTCTCCGACGTCCTGATCCCGCTCCTCGACCCTCGCCGCCCCGATCAGGTGGACGCCTACGAGACGGCACTCGACCGGCTGGGTGAGGCTGCCAGCCACATCGATGTCCTGGTCCCCGGCCACGGGGCCGTTGCCGAGGGTCCCGGGGTGGCGGCCCGCCTCGCCGCCGATCATGCCTACATCGACGCGCTGCGGCGAGGAGAGGAACCGGTCGACGCGCGTCTTGAGCAGGACTGGCTCTCCGGCCCCCACCAGTCGAACCTGGAGCAGGCCCGACACTCATCCGGATGAACCTCGGCGTCGCGAAACTGTCGTGTTGCCGGATCGCTGACGACCGGCGTCCCGGAAACGTTCTTGAAAGAAATCCGGGAGGCGGTGTCGGATAGGGGCGGTGGTGTTCGTAGCAGGGGTGAGGCCGCCCACGAGGGGCGGCGCCAAGGTAAGGAACCGCGATGAAGCTGACGACCATGACTCAGGTCACCATCGATGGAGTGGTGCAGGGAAACGGCGGCGCATCGGATGAGGACCGCAGGAACGGGTTCGAGCGCGGCGGATGGGCCCTGGGGACGGGTGACGACGAGACCCACGCGTTCATGAACCAGACCTACCAGCGCGCCGACGCGTTCCTGCTCGGCCGGCGGACCTACGAGCTGTTCGCCGGCTCGTGGGGGTCCTTGACGGAGCAGGATGTCCCTGGCTGGGAGCCCGTCATGCGGGCGTTGAACGCACAGCCCAAGTACGTGGCGTCGACCACCGTCGTCGATCCGGCGTGGTCTGGCACGACCGTCCTGCCCGACGACCTCGCGACCGCCATCGCGGACCTGAAGGCCAAGCCGGGGGGTGAGCTGCAGGTGCACGGCAGTGGCACCCTGACCCGGTGGCTGCTGGAGAACGATCTGGTCGACGAGATGACGCTGATCGTGGTTCCGGTGGTTCTCGGCCAGGGCGCGCGGCTATTCCCCGACGCCGGCCCGGATCTTGCGCTCGACCTGGTCGAGTCGCGAGCCGACTCGAAGGGCGTGACGATCCAGGTCTACCGGCCGGCCGGGCGCCCGCGGTACGCAGCGGCCTGAAGTCCCTGACCGGTACACCACACTGTCTTGACACCACAGGAGATGATCTTCAGATGCAGTACCTGGTTTCCGTGATTGATGACAAGAGCAATCCCGGCAGCACGGACAGGCAGCCCGCCATCAGCGCGTTCAACGAACGACTGATCGCCGAGGGCTACTGGGTTTTCGCGGGCGGACTCGCAGACACCAACGCGGCCACGGTCATCGACAACCGGGGCGAGCAGGCGGTGTTCAGCGACGGGCCTTTCGTGGAGTCGAAGGAGTACCTCGCCGGCGTCTGGGTGTGGGAGGCCCCCGATCTGGATGTGGCGCTCAAGCTCGCCACCGAGGCGTCGAAGGTCTGCGATCGGAAGATCGAGGTGCGGCCGTTCCAGTGAGCGACCCCGTGATCGACGTCGAGGAGGCGATCACCCGGGTGCACCACGAGGAGTGGGCGCGGGTGGTCGCCGCCCTGGCCAGACGCTTCGGTGACCTCGACATCGCCGAGGACGCGGCGGCCGAGGCGTTCGCGACCGCCGTCGAGCGGTGGCCGGCCGACGGCGTGCCTCCCAACCCCGGCGCCTGGCTGACCACCACCGCCAACCGCAAGGCCATCGACCGGATCCGGCGCGAGAACAAGCGCGACGACAAGCAGAAGGAGGCTCAGCTGGTGTACGACGACGACCCGCCCGAGCCTCTCGGCGCCATCGACGACGACCGGCTCCGGCTGATCTTCACCTGCTGTCACCCGGCGCTGGCGATGGAGACCCGGATGGCGTTGACGCTGCGCATGGTCGGCGGTCTGACCGTGCCCGAGATCGCCCGCGCCTTCCTGGTGGCCGAGAGTGCCATGGGGCAGCGGATCACCCGCGCGAAGGCCAAGATCAAGGCGGCTCGCATCCCCTACCGGGTGCCATCCTCGGAGGACCTCCCTGGGCGCGTCTCCGGCGTACTCGCCGTCCTCTTCCTCGTCTTCAACGAGGGCTACCTGGCGACCGGCCCCGACACCGATCCCCTACGTCACGACCTGACCGCCGAGGCGATCCGGCTCACACGCCTGATCCGTGCCCTCCTGCCGGACGACGGTGAGGTGGCCGGGCTGCTGGCGCTGATGCTCCTCATCGAGGCCCGCCACACCGCCCGGGTCTCGGCCAGCGGCGAACTGGTCGCCCTCGACGAGCAGGACCGCGGGGCCTGGGACGTGGCGCTGATCGCCGAGGGTCACCGGCTGGTGCGCGAACGCCTCGCCGCTGCCGCCGGCGGGGTGGCCCCGGGCCGCTACCAGATCCTCGCGGCGATCAACGCCGTGCACACCTCCGCCCGCGACATACGCGACACCGACTGGTCGCAGGTGCTCGCCCTCTACGACCAGCTCGTCCGCCTCGACCCCTCGCCGATCGTCGCCCTCAACCGGGCCATCGCGGTCGCCGAGCTCGACGGCCCGGAGGTGGCACTGGCCATCGTTGACCGTCTCGCCGAGGCGTTGGCCGGTTATCACGCCTACCACGTGACCCGCGCCGATCTCCTGCGCAGGCTGGGCCAAAGTCAGAAGTCGCGTGCGGCCTACGACAAAGCCATCGAGCTGGCAGGCAACACCGCCGAGACCGCCTACCTGACACGCCGCCGCGACCAACTGCGGTAGCGCCCACGGATCCCACTGCACTGTCATCGACATGGGCTGCCGCCTAGGAGTTCGCAGCCACGAGTTACCTGCTTGGTCCAACTCCAATGATCGTTTTGGGGCCTGCTCCGCGGCATGGTCCGTCGGGTGGCGGACGATGTGCGGGCGCGGGTCTGTCGCCGCGATCCGGAGATGGTCATGCGGCTGGGCGGGCGGGTGGATCACTTGCCTCGGGGCGGCCCGGCCGCGAAGACGGATGACGTGGCCGCTGCCCGACACGATATGCGCAGGCTGGCCGAGGCGATGCCGCAGGAGAGCGACCGGATCCTCGCCGCGTTCCTCCGCGATCAGCATCTACCGCGAGCAGGTTTTGGGTGCTAAGCCGCTGTCGAACCCCGCCGAGGTCGAGCACTATCTGAGTTTGCTGGACGACTACGTGGCGGTTGTTGCGCAGTTGCGGCTCACGCTCGAAGAGCAGCGGCGGCGCGGCATCACCGTGCCGGGGTGGGCGGTAGATGCGGTCCTCGACACCGTCCGCGAACACGCCAACGCGTGTGCTGACCTCGTGCCTGCCCGGGATCGCCTCGCCGGGCTGCCCGCCGGTCGCGCGGGCGGCTCGTCGATGCCGCACGTCGGGCCGTCGCGGGTCCTCTCGCCGACGCGTTCGCCGCCGTGCTCGACGAGCTCAACGCTTGCTCACCGGCACAGGGCGTCGGCATCGGCCAATATGCCGGTGGCCGCGACTGCTACGCCGGCCTCGTCGGCCTGCACACAGGGCTCGACCTGGCCCCGGACCACGTGCATGCGATCGGGGTCGAGGAGGTGGCTCGCCTCACCGAGCGGATCCGGACGGAACTCGGAGTGCTGGACGAGACCGAATACCGCGCTCGACTGCCGACCGCGCAGCGTGCGGGACCCGCCGACGTGGAGGCGCTCTTCCAGGGACACCTCGACCGGCTGGCGCCGCATCTGCCGGACTACTTCGCCGTCCTACCGTCGGCGCAGTTTCGGCTGCGCAGGCTCGACCCGGTGCTCGAAAGCGGCCTGACCTAGGAAAACAACGAACCGCCCGGCGCGGACGGGTGCGGCTACTACCACTACAACGGCGCCAATCCACCATTGCTGCAAGCGGCCAGCCTCATCTCTATCACGAAGGAATGCCAGGGCACCACATGCAGATCGGTCGCCAGGCTGAGAACAGCGCGTTGCATCCAATCCAGCGCGAACCCACCGGGCTGCGCACGTTCGCTCTCAACGGCTACCTGGAAGGCTGGGCCGAGCACGCCGCCGGGCTGTGTGCGGAGATCGGCCTGTACACCGACCCGGCCGACGCCTATGGACGCCTGTGCATGGAACGGTTCCAGGCGGCCCTCGGCCAGTACGCGCAACAGCACCAAAGCCTGACCGCGACGAGCCCGACCCGAGAGAACGACTGAGAGGAATCCGGCCACCACCCGGGTCGCATTGGAACACGCCAGGCAATCCGACTCATGAGGCAGCAGCGCACGCGGCTGTGGCTGTGCGAAGCGAGCGACCAGCGGCATGAACGCGCGTCCGATAACTGTTTGTTCGCAGGTTGGGCGCTTCCTACAGTGCGCTCCGTGGATGCGCTAGAGCTGTTGCGGTTGGAAGCAGAGACGATCTGGGGCAGAGACTCTGATGGCCTCGGCAGCGGCACGGTGTTCGCTACAGCGACGACCTACGACGGACGAACCGACATTCTTGGTGGTCATGCCGATGTCAAGCCCGAGACACCGAGCGCCATTTCCGCGGCTCGCTGCTGGACACTGACTCCGCAATCGCAACTTCCGCCGGCTCCACCTGGGTTTTCTCTTGTGCACGAGCGGCGAAATCTACGACCACCCACACGCTGGAAACCCGATGAATGGAGGTTGCTGCTGTCGGGCGAACACGGCCCCTGGGCCGCTCTCGCATACGAGGAGCAGGTCGTGAGCCTCGCCCGCTGTGCGAGGCTGACCGAGCGGGCAGCGGAGGTCGGCGTGCAGACCGAGGACGCCTACAGGGGACGCAGCTTGGCCTCGGTGGTGGTGCGGGCGTGGGCGACGCTACTCGCCCCGGACAACAAGGTGCTGTTCTACAGCGCCCTCGAAGACAACAACGCCTCCCACCGTGTCGCCGCCAAGTGCGGCGCCCAGCCGCTTGGAATGCTCTGCCGGCTCAGCATCAGCAGTTAAGTCAATGGACCACCGAAGACGCGCTCATCGGCATGAGCGTGCGCTTGGCAGCGCGAGTCGTATACCCGCCCAGTCCAGGCGAGAGGCCTGCAACGGGACCGGCGATAACCGGCCCGCACCTGTTCGCTGGTCTCCCGGCGTCGCCGCAGTCAGAGCAGTAGTGAAGGTTGACTCTGCCAGCAGAGCGGCTCTTGGGACGTTGGTGTATTCGTACCAAGGCGTCAAGGTATGTGGCAGCAGTACCGCACCTCGTCCTCGGAGCCTGCCGACGCAGTGTTGAGCTTGGACGCCACCTCATACCGGCTCATTCCGTGTCGCTTGGCCGTGGTGCGTCGATCCTCGTGATCGAGAAGTACATCAGAAACAAGATCAGCTTGTTGCGGCGTGACTACACCAGAGAGCATCGCATCCGCCAGGACGAGGTCCGGATGGCCACCAGCTGGGCGAAGGTCTGCGACCGTCTCGGTGAGTTCGGAGCGGGACATGGCCAGTCGCCTCTCGCGGTTGCACGCTTCGTGGCCACGACGAAACGCCGCCCAGTAGAGCTGACCGTAGATCTTTCGAGCGCTCTCGTCCGCGATGTCAAGAGCCTGGAGGAAGCCTTCCAGGATCTCGGAGTCGAGATCGTTGCGGTCGCCGGGGAAGCGATCACCGAGTTTGCCGCCGATGTGCTTGAGACCAGGAATCATCATGCCCGCGGCCACCGTGGTCCACGGCTCTGGCGTTGCGTGGGCCCGCTTGGCAAGCTCCTGCCATACCGCGTCCTTGGTGACCCAACTCGTTCGCCGCTTGAGCAGCAACACTCGTACCTCGTCGAGCGGCATTTCCTTGGCAGGCAGACCGCTGCCGAGCGCCGCACAGTCGAGC
>DASYKY010000039.1:0-18510 GCA_035995025.1 Actinophytocola sp. | reverse complement strand
CGAGCGGGTCGCGACCCAGCTGGACAAGCGGGTCCTGGTGCTGGAGCGCCGGCCGCACATCGGTGGCAACGCCTACTCCGAGCCCGAGCCGGAGACCGGCATCGAGGTGCACAAGTACGGCGCGCACCTGTTCCACACGTCCAACAAGCGGGTCTGGGACTACTGCAACGAGTTCACCGCGTTCACGAACTACCAGCACCGGGTGTTCGGCAAGTACCAGGGCCAGGTCTACCCGCTGCCGATGAACCTGGCGCTGATCAACCATTTCTTCGGCAGGTCCCACACCCCGGACGAGGCGCGCGAGCTCATCGCGAAGCAGTCCGCCGAGATCAGGACCGAGGACGCGCAGAACCTCGAGGAGAAGGCCGTCTCGCTGATCGGCCGGCCGCTCTACGAGGCGTTCATCCGCGGGTACACGGCCAAGCAGTGGCAGACCGACCCGAAGGAGCTCGGCGCGAACATCATCACGCGCCTGCCGGTCCGCTACGACTTCACCAACAAGTGGTTCAACGACACCTACGAGGGCCTGCCCGTCGACGGCTACACCGCGTGGCTGGAGAAGATGGCCGCCCACGAGAACATCGAGGTCCGGCTGAACGTCGACTACTTCGACGTGCGCGCGCAGCTCCCGGCCGGCACCCCGACCGTCTACACCGGACCGCTGGACCGCTACTTCGGCTACTCGGCGGGCCGGTTCACCTGGCGCACCGTCGACTTCGAGTCCGAGGTCGTGGCGACCGGTGACTTCCAGGGCACCTCGGTGGTCAACTACAACGACGAGGAAGTGCCCTACACGCGCATCATCGAGTTCCGGCACTTCCACCCGGAGCGCAAGCACTACCCGTCGGACAAGACGGTGGTGTTCCGGGAGTTCTCCCGGTTCGCGGAGGACGACGACGAGCCGTACTACCCGATCAACACCCCGGAGAACCGCGCCAAGCTCGAGCAGTACCGCGACCTCGCGAAGGCCGAGGCCAAGGAGCGCAACGTCATCTTCGGCGGGCGCCTTGGCACGTACAAGTACCTCGACATGCACATGGCGATCGGCTCCGCGCTGTCCGTCTTCGACAACAAGGTCGCCCCGCACCTGAGCGGCGGCGCCCCGCTCGACGGTTCCCTGGACGGCTGATGGCCACCCCGGTCATGAAGCAGTTCACCGACGCACCCGCCCGCCGGCGGCACGCCGAGCCCGGCACGCCGCCCGCGGAGCCCGGGCGGTCCGTCGAGATCGCCGCGCTCGCCCGCATCCAGCGCACGATCGGCACGCCGCCCGTCGTCCGCGCGGCCCGCGGGCTGTCGCTGTTCGGCGAGCACAGCGCGGGCTGGTTCGCGCTGGGCCTCGTCGGTGCGGCCGTCGACCGCGAGCGCAGGCGGGACTGGCTGACCGCGGCGACCGGCGTGGTCGCCGCGCACGCCGCGTCGATCGCCGTCAAGCGCGTGGTGCGCCGGCAGCGGCCGGTCGACGACTCGGTCGAGGTGCTGGTCTCGACGCCGAGCTCGCTGTCGTTCCCGTCCTCGCACGCCACCTCCACGACCGCCGCGGCGGTCGTCTACTCCGGGCTGACCGGGCGCAACCTCGTGCCGGTCGTGGTGGCGCCGATGCTGGTGTCGCGCCTGGTGCTCGGCGTGCACTACCCGTCCGACGTGCTGGCCGGCTCGGCGCTCGGCGCCGTGGTCGGCGGGCTTGTGCGGCGCTTTCTGCGGAGGAGACGAGCCAGGTGAGCAGCACGGCGGAGAGCACCCCGGGAGAAGCTGCGGTGACGCCGGGCGACTCGCCCGCCGCGCCGGCGGGAGGCGTGGTCCGGGGGCTCGTCCGCACGATTCGCCCACGGCAGTGGGTGAAGAACGTGCTGGTCCTGGCGGCGCCGTTCGCCGCGTACGCGGCCGACCCGGTGTTCCGCACGGACGTCGTCGTCGACGCGGGCATCGCGTTCGTCGCGTTCTGCCTGGTCGCGTCGGCCGTGTACCTGGTCAACGACGCCATCGACGTCGAGGCCGACCGGGCGCACCCGACCAAGCGCAACCGGCCGATCGCGGCGGGCGTGGTGCCGGTGCGGCTGGCCTACGCCGTCGCGGCGGTGTTGTTCGCGGCCTCGTTCGCGGTGTCGCTGGTGTCGAGCTGGCGGCTGCTCGTGGTCATCGGCGTGTACGCGGCCGTGCAGCTCGGCTACTGCTTCGGGCTCAAGCACCAGCCGGTGATCGACCTGTGCATCGTCGCGTCGGGCTTCCTGCTCCGCGCGATCGCCGGCGGCGCGGCCGCGGGCCTGCCGCTGTCCCAGTGGTTCCTGCTGGTCACGGCGTTCGGCTCGCTGTTCATGGTGGCCGGCAAGCGGTACGCGGAGATCGTGCTCTACGAGCGGACCGGGGCCCGCATCCGCGCGTCGCTGTCCAAGTACTCGGCGAGCTACCTGCGCTTCGTGTGGGCCACCTCGGCCGCGATCATGATCATGACCTATGCGCTGTGGGCGTTCGAGATCCGCCAGCGCACCGGCACGAACTCGGTGTGGGCGGTCATCTCGATCGTCCCGTTCGTGGTGGCCGTCCTGCGCTACGCGGTCGACGTCGACGGCGGCAACGCGGGCGAGCCGGAGGACATCGCGTTGCGCGACCGGGTGCTGCAGGTCCTCGGCGTCTCGTGGGTCGCCTGCGTGGCCCTGTCGGCGTTCCTATAGGCCGGGTCCGCGCGGCGGCCCCGGCGTCCCCTGTAGCCGGTCGGCGATGCCGCTGAGGTGCTCGAGCCCGGCGAGCAGGCGGCCGCGTCGCAGCCGCGGGCCCAGCGTCACCGTCAGCGTGGCGCCGTCGGAGCGCAGCAGCCGGAACCGGCGCGAGCACACCAGCGTCTCGATCCCGGGCGGCGCGCCGCGCACGCTGCCGGTCACCAGCCCCGTGCGCGCCTCGAACCGCGGCAGCGGCGCCTGCACCTGCAGCGTCGCGCTGCGCCGCACCGACCGGTTGGAGCCGCTGCCCGGGTTGGTCATCTGCACCCGCCGGACCTGCGCCGCGACGAACGCGCGGCCGCGGTACTGACCGGTGATGGCCAGCTCCCCATGCCACGCGCCCGCCTGCTCCCGGCCGAAGACCCCGCTCCGGTAGCCCTCGCGGATGCCGCTCGGCCCCTGCCGCAGCAGCCCCCACGCCTGGCCGCGGCGCTGCCGCTCCTGCTCGGTGAACGCCGCCCGGCCGCCGCCGCCGCCCGGCAGGTCGGCCTGCCAGCCGTACTGCCGGAGCAGGCCGCCGAGCAGCAGGTGCCGGAACGCCAGCGCGGACAGCCACCGCCAGAGCAGCCTGCCGAGCACGAGGACGAGCAGGACCGCGATCGTCCACGCGGGCCAGCCCCAGGTCGCGATGAGGTCCATCTAGATCGAGAGGTTCTCCTCGGTCTCCTCTTGCGACTGGTCCTCGCCGGTCGTGCCGTAGGTCCCCGCGTTCACGCCGTTGTTGACGTTGCGGCCCGCCTTGCCGTAGTCGGTGGCCTGGCCCTTCGCGGTGTCCTTGGTGACCTGCGACAGCCGGCTGCCGAAGCTGCGGACCTGGCCGAACTCGTCGGTGAACCGCTCGGTGCCGAGCCCGCGGGCGCGCAGGTTGGACTGCAGCTTCACGGTCTGGCCAGCGGTCTTCGACGCCTGGGTGGCCTCGCGCATGAAGGCCTTCGTCTTGCCCATGACCGTCTTGAGCTTCTCGAGCAGGTCCTTGAGCAGGTTCAGCATCTTCTGCAGCTTGCTGACCTGCTTGGTCGCCTTCGCGCCGGTCGTCGCGCCCTTGACGGCCGTGCCCGACCACGCGGCGGCGATCGAGCCGCCGAAGGTCGGGGCGGCCGCGGCCAGCGCCGGGATCCAGATCATGATCAGCCACTCGACGAACTCGGTGAGCAGCGCCTTGATGAAGTCCTCGATGACGATCATGATCATGCTCGAGATCTGCAGCAGCTGGGCGACGTCGCCGGACTGGCCCGCGGTGCCCTGGATGCCGGTGGCGAACTGCTCCAGGCGGGTCTTCGCCGCCTCCTTCGCGTCACCGGTCCACGCCTTCAGCGCTTCCTCGGCGTTCTGCAGGAACTTCTGCGCGTACTGCTCCAGGCCCTGCCCGATCTTCTGGAAGTTCCCGGCCGCGTTGATCAGCGCCGGGCCGTCGCCGGACACGAAGTGGATGAGGTCCTGCAGCGGCTGGACCACGGTGATGAGGAAGTTCAGGCCCTGCCCGATCAGCCAGCCGAGGGGGTCGGTGGCGATGCCGGACACGGCGTCCTTGCAGGACTGCACGAACGTCGCCCCGGCGACCGCCGCGCCGCGCACGTCGCCGCCGTCGAGCGCGAGCCCGGCGGAGACCAGGCCACCCGCGAGCGGGATGCCGCGGGCCACCTTCTCGCCGTAGCCCATCTCCTTGTTGATGGTGATCCCGCTCAGGTCACCGGTGATGGCTTCGCCGGCCATGGTCAGTTACCTCCCTGGTCAGCGGACTCGAGCAGCGCGAGCGCGTCGTCGAATACCTTGGCGATGGTGTCCTCCACGGACTGGTAGGCGTCCGCCGTGGCGGTCATCTTGTCGGCGCCGGACTGCAGCCCGTCGGACATGTCCTTGAGCAGGTCGTGCAGGTCGCCAAGCATGTCGGTGTACTTGCTGTGCACGAACAGCCCGACGATGCCCCACGACTCGTTGCCGACGTCGGCCTGCGACACGAGGCCGTCGACCTCGGAGACCAGTGCCTTGTCGTCGGACAGCGCACCGGAGTAGTCCCGCACGCCGCCGACGTTCACCTCGAACCCATTGCCGTCCGGCATGTCAGCGCTCCTCTTCGTCCCAGACGCTCTTCAGGAAGGAGTCCCCCGCGGTCTCGCCGCCGGGCGCCGGCGGCGGCGCGGAGTCGCGGAACACGATCGACTCCTCCACCTCGCCGACCTGCGCCGGCGGGCGCGGCGGGGTCTCCTGTTCGGCCTTCGCACGCAGCTCGTCGACTGGCACGCCGGTCACCTGCGACTGCGTCTCCAGCACCTGGTCCAGTACCGGGACGTCGCCGCCGACGTACTCCTGCACGATGCCGGCCTGGCGGCGGGCCGCCTCGGCGACGGCCTCGCGGACGGCGGCCATGACGACGCCGCTCAACCGCTGCGACCCGAGCTGCACGGCGGTCTCGGTGAACCGGATGTCCTGGATCGATCCACCGACCCCGGCCACGACGGTCACCGCACGATCCGGCGAGGTGACGCTGACCTCGAGCGCGGCGAGCTCGCCCTGCATGCCGGCGAGGTTCTCGAACTGGTCGTCGACGTTCGTCAGCTTCGACTGGAAGCTCTCGAACTCGGCGACCAGACGGTCGAACTCAGCACTCATCACGCTGTTCCTCCTGTGCGTGCCCCGACGGCGCGTGCCCCACATGATGGACCATGGCCCAATCGCGCGGGGTCCGTATATGCAGCTCGGAAAACCTTAAGACGTCCATAACAAACGACGAGTTCCAGCCGTTCCGGGTTCAATCCAGGGCAAAGCTGGTTCGCGGCGCCCGCGCTGGTCAGCGCCCCGGAAGCCGGAAAATATTCGCGAGTGCGAGCACCGGCACCACCCGCCGGCGCACCCATGGCCGCAGGTTGTCCACAGGCCGGCGAGTTGTCCACAGCAGACCAGCGAAGCCCGCCCCGGCCACCCCTGACCGATAGAATGGCCTTGAGGGGTGCCCCCGGAGAGGGTGGGGGCTGCGTGTTGTTGTGGGCGCGCGTTACATGCGTGTGTGTGCATGTCAGTGGGTGTTCGTGGGCCCGTCGGGCTGACCGGGGCCGGTTACGTCGCCGGCTTGCCGGTGTAGAAGCGGGTGACCCGGCCGCCGCGGGCGGTGAACCACTGTTCGAGGTCCGCGCCGTCCAGCAGCGAGCGCTTGCCGCGGAAGATGACCGAGATCGGGCCGATCACGGTGCCGGCGAAGCCCGTGACGTCGGCCGAGTCGAGGACCGTGTTGCGCAGCACCGTCCGCTCGGCCGTGGCGCCGGCCAGGCTGGCGTGGGTGAACGTGGCGCGGGTCAGCAGCACGTCGGTCAGGATGGCGCCCCTGAGGTCGGCCTCGGTGAAATCGGCGCGGTTGAACTCGGCCGACGTGAAGTTCGCACCATGCAGTTTCGATTTCCAGAAATGCGACTCGCGGCCCAATGCATTTCCGAAGTCTGCGCCGCTGAGATCCGCCTCGGAGAAGTCGGCCTCCTCGCAGTGCGCCCGCGCGAACGACGTGTTCCGCAACGTCGCGTAGCGCAGCCGCGCGCGGCCGAACCGGGCCGCGGTGAAGTCGCCGCCGGAGAGGTCGGCACCGGAGAAGTCCATGTCCGGCGCGGAGAAACCGCCGCCACCCATGCGCGCCAGCCACGCCCGCAGCTCCGCGGCCGCGACGTGGTCGGCAGGCCACACTGGCGGCTCCCAGCCGCCGGGACCACGCGCTGCGCTCACCCCGACCTCCCCTCCTCACCGCATTTCCCGGCGGGCGTCCCCACCTCATCGTTTCACCGCCGAGAGACGCGGCGAGTTCCTGTCGCCGGTCCCGGGCGCGCCAGGCTCAGATCGGCAGCCGGCGGAAGATCGCGCGCGGGATGTGCCGCAGCACCGACATGAGCACCCGCAGCGGTGCGGGCGCCCACACCAGCTCGCTGCGCCGCGCCACCGCGGCCACCACCTGCGTCGCGACGTCGTCGGGCTTGACCGACAGCGGCGCCGCCTTCATCCCCGCGGTCATCCGCGTGTGCACGAAGCCGGGCCGCACCACGGTGACCGTGATGCCCTCGCCGCGCAGCGCCTCGCCCAGGCCCAGGTAGAAGCCGTCCATGCCGGCCTTCGTCGAGCCGTACACGAAGTTCGAGCGCCGCACCCGCTCGCCGGCCACCGACGACAGCGCCACGACCCGGCCGTGGCCCTGGCGGCGCAGCCGCTCGGCCAGCGCGACGCCGACCGACACCGCCGCGGTGTAGTTGACCTGCGCGAGCTCCACCGCCCGCGCGTGGTCCTGCCACGCCTGCTCCGCGTCGCCAAGCAGCCCGAACGCCACGACCGTCACGTCGATGTCGCCGTCCGCGAACGCCTTGTCCAGCACCGCCGGGTGGCCCGCGAAGTCCGTCGCCTCGAAGTCCACAGTGGACACCGTGGCCCCCGCGTCGCGGAGCGCGGTGGCGGCGGCGTCCAGCCGCGGCGACGGCCGCGCGGCCAGCACGACCCGCAGCGGCCTGCGCCGGGCGTACTGCGCGGCGATCGCGAGGCCGATCTCCGAGGTGCCGCCGAGCAGCAGCAGCGACTGAGGATTTCCGACCGCGTCAATCATGTAAGACTCAACCTTCTCGACATGTCAGAGGCGAAAACGCCGTGGGGGTCGACGGAGGCGCGCACCTTGCGCCACTCGTCCAGCCGGGGGTAGCCGCGCTCGATCGCCGCCGGCGTGGCCCGCGACTCCTTCGCGAGGTAGTGCCGCCCGCCCGCGTCGAGCACGAGCCCGTCCAGCTCCTCGCACAGCTCGTGCAGCCCCGGCCGCACGGGCAGGTCCACGCACAGCGTCCAGCCGCGCATGGGGAACGACAGCGGGGCGGGGTTGCCGTCGCCGAACCGCTTGAGCACGTTGAGGAACGACACGTGTCCGGTCTCGGTGATCAGCTCGACCGTCCGCCGGATGACGTGCGCCGCCTCGAACGGCACCACGAACTGGTACTGCAGGAAGCCGTGCGGGCCGTAGCCGCGGTTCCACTCACCGAACATGTCCAGCGGGTGCAGGAACTGCGTGATGTTCTGCACCTGGTTGCGCCTGGTCGGCGACTTGCGGTACCAGAGCTCGCTGAACACCTTGCCGCTCAGGCGGTTGACCATGCCGGGCGGGAACACGTCGGGGACGGTCAGCAGCTGCGGCGCCTCGAACCGGAGCGGGTGGCGGCGCAGCTTCGCCGGCAGGTCGGCGAGCGTCGCGTGGTTGGCGCGGGTGACCAGGCCGCGGCCGAGGTGCGGGCCGGTGGTCACGGCGTCGAACCAGGACACGGACTCCACATAGGACTCGTCGTTCTCGGTCTGCCGGGCCATCAGCTGGCCGAGGTCGCCGACCTGGTCGGTGTCGACGAGGAAGTACGCCGTCTCCACGCGGTTCACGTGCAGCGTCGCCCGCAGCACGATGCCGGTCAGCCCCATGCCGCCGGTGGTGGCCCAGAACAGCGCGGCGTCCGGCCCGTCCGGGGTGAGCGTGCGGACGGTGCCGTCCGCGGTCAGCAGGTCCATCGAGCGGACGTGGTTGCCGAAGCTGCCCTCGACGTGGTGGGCCTTGCCGTGGATGTCGCTGCCGATCGCGCCGCCGACGGTGACCTGCCGGGTGCCGGGCAGCACGGGCAGCCACAGCCCGAACGGGAGCAGCGCACGCATGAGCGTGTCGAGCGAGACGCCCGCGTCGACCTCGACCGTGGCGGCGTCGGCGTCCACCCGGTGGATGCGGTCCAGCGCGGTCATGTCGACCACGACGCCGCCCGCGTTCTGCGCCGGGTCGCCGTAGCTGCGGCCGAGCCCCCGCGCGATCACGCCCCGCTCGCCGGCCTCGCGCACCACCCCGGCGATCGCCTCGACGTCCGTCGTGCGCACCACGTGCGCGGCGCTCGGCGCGGTGCGCCCCCAGCCGGTGAGCCTGGCCAGCTCGTCATGTCCTGGCTTCACCGGACCGAGGGTACGGGGCCGGTGCCGGGTCCTTAGACTCGCGTCATGGCGACAGCGACGGAGGCGGACGTGCCGAAGCTCGGGCTGGTCAGCCAGCTCGCCCGCTTCGTGTTGATCGGCGGCTTCTGTGCGCTGGTCGACTTCGGCGTGTACCAGCTGTTGTTGCACCTGGGCCTGTGGGTGCACCTGGCGAAGGCGCTGAGCTTCGTCGCCGGCACGACGACGGCCTACTTCCTCAACCGCCGCTTCACGTTCGCCGCGGGCCGTCGCGAAGGGGCCTCCCAGGCGGGCGGCTTCGTGCTGCTGTACACGGTGACGTTCTTCGTCAACGTGGGCACGAACGCGCTGCTGCTGGCCGTGCTGCCGCCGTCGTCGTGGGAGATCGTCCTCGCGTGGGTCGTCGCCCAGGCCATGGCGACCACGATCAACTTCGTGATGCTCCGGACGGTCGTGTTCCGAGCCGCTTCGTGAACCAGTGGTGGGCGTGGAACTCGTCGTTGTACGGCGCCACCTCGACATAGCCCGCCGCGCGGTACATCGCGATGGCCTCGGTCAGCGCCTGGTTGGTCTCCAGGCGCACCGCGTCGCAGCCGTGCCCGGCCGCCCGTGACTCCAGCTCGGCGAGCAGGCGGGCGCCGATTCCCAGGCCCCGCACCGCGTCCGCAACCCACATCCGCTTCAGCGTCGCCGGCTCGCCCGGGGTGAACCGCAGCGCGCCGCAGCCCATCGGTTCGCCGCGCAGGTACGCGACCACCAGCAGCCCGGCGGGCGGCCGCAGCTCGGCCCCGTCGGCGGTGATGCTGCGGCCCGGGTCGAAGCCCTGCTCGAAGCGGCGGTCGATCTCCGCGTAGTACGCGTCGCGGCAGTACCGCGCGTGCTCGTGATCCGGGTCGACCGGTTCGATCGTCACCAGCGCGGCCGTCAGCAGCCGGTCGACCTCCTTCATCGCGGCCACGAGCCGGCCGCGCTGATCGGCGGTCAACGGCACCAGCAGCGAGGCCGCCGCGTCGTCCGCCCGTTCGTCGAGCGCCGCACGCTCGCGACGGCCGGCCGCCGTCAGCCGCGCCACCCGCACCCGCCGGTCGGCCGTCCCGGGCGCGACGGTGACCAGCCCATCCGCCTCCAGCGCGCGCAGCAGCCTGCTGACGTAGCCCGAGTCGAGATCCAGCCGGGCGCGCAGCCGGCGTACGTCCACGCCGTCGCCGACCTGGCCGATCTCCCACAGCAGCCGCGCCTCGCCGAGCGGCCGGTCCCGCGCGAGGAAGTGGTCGTCGAGGGCGCCCACCCGCTGGGTGACCAGCCGGTTGAACCGGCGTACCTGCTCGATCTGCTCAGCGGTCATTCCCTGACTTTAGTCAGGGAATCCTCAGGTGGCGAACCCGTGCCGTTTCGGCTGGCCGCTGCCGTAGACGCGGGCGAGCGGTGGCAGCTCGTCGAGGTGCGCGGTGACCACATGCGCGAAGTTGACCGCGACGGTCGACCCGTCGGCGAGCGTGGGTGCGTGCACGCCGCCCGCGGCGAGCAGGTCGGTCAGCCGGGTTTCGAGCTCCCGGGCGCCCTCCTCGGACAGCGCGAAGACGATCGGTTCGCCACCGTTGGACAGGTGCAGCACGAGAGCGCGTTTGGAGTCAGCCATGCCCCGACACCACCACCGCGCACGGGCCGCGGCAAGGCGGGTTCGCCGAAAGCGGATCAGCTCAGAGCGTGACGCCTAGGCTGCGAAGGCGATGGGGAACTTCAACCACAACGACCACTACCACGACTTCCTGCTCCGCCAGGTCCCGGATGGCTGCCGCCGCGCGCTCGAGGTGGGTTGCGGCTCCGGCACATTCGCCCGCAAGCTCGCCGCGCGCGGCATCGAGGTGGACGCCGTCGACCGGTCGGCGGAGATGATCGCGGTCGCCGAACGGATGCCGGGGGTCCGCTACGTCCACGCCGACGTCCGCGAGCTCGACCTGGCCGGCTACGACTTCGTGTCCTGCATCGCGAGCCTGCACCACGTGCCGTTCGCCGCGACGGTGACCCACCTGCGCGACGCGCTGCGTCCGGGCGGGGTCCTGGCGGTGCTGGGGCTGAGCCGCCCGACGCTGCGGGACCTGCCGTTCGGCGCGGTGGCGTTCCTGCCCAACCGGGTCCGCATCCTGCTGGCCCCGCATCGCGATGACCCGATGCCGCCGGTCCGGGACGCGGACATGACGTGGCCCGAGGTCCGCGCACAGGCCGCCGAGCTGCTGCCGGGTGCCCGCGGCCGCCGGCACCTGTACTTCCGCTACTCCCTGAGCTACCGCGCTTGAGCGGTCACATCCGGAAGAACTTCTCCCGCCTGCCCTGGCGGCACAGCTTCAGCCACTGCACGAACGCCTTCGGGTCGCGCTTGGTGCCGATGAAGTACAGACCGAACCGGACGATCTCCAGCAGCCCGATCCTGCGCAGCCCCGGCTGGGCCAGCAGGTACCCGCGGTTGCGGTAGGTGTAGTACCGCTTGACCTCGTTCTCCGGGTCCTGCGCGTGGAACCGGCCGCCCAGCATCGGCTTGAACTCGTCCGAGCCGTCCGGGTGCAGGTACGCCGCCTTCAGGCAGGTGCCGAACGGCAGCCCCGACCGGACCAGCCTGCGGTGGATCTCCACCTCGTCGCCGCGGAAGAACAGCCGGTAGTCCGGCACGCCCACGACGTCCAGCGTCGACGCGCGGAACAGCGCCCCGTTGAACAGCGACGCGATGCCCGGCAGGAAGTCGGTGCCCAGCTCGTCCGCGCTGCGCTTCCAGGTCAGCCCGCGGCGCAGCGGGAACGCCAGCCGCTCCGGGGTGTCGATGTTGGTCACCATCGGCGAGATCTCGGCCAGGCCGCGCGCCCGCGCCTCGGTCAGCAGCGTGTCCAGCACGGTCTCGTCCGCCGGCCGGCCGTCGTCGTCCGCGCACCACACCCACTCGGCGCCGATCATCAGCGCGTGCAGCATGCCGAGCGCGAACCCGCCGGCGCCGCCGAGGTTGCGCCGCGACGGCAGGTACGTCGCCGGCACGCCGCAGTTCCGCACGATGTCGCCGACCGGCTCCTCCGGCCCGTTGTCGACGACGACGAGGTGGTCGACGGCCCGGGTCTGCGCGGCGATCATCTTGAGCGAGTCCGCGAGCAGCTCCCGCCGGTGCCGGGTCACCACCACGGCGACCACGGCGTCGGCCGGAAGGTCGGGCAACTGCTCCGGGGGCGTCATTCAGACCTCGCCGCTCTTGCTCGTCAGTACAGGGGGCTCGCCGAGGCGCTCAAGCGCCTCCTGGTCCAGATGGGCGAAAGGGTCTTTTCCCTTGTAGGCCGTGAGTACCTCGCGCAGCGAGCCCCGCTGCTTCATCTGCCCCTCGTCCATCCAGATGGCCGTGTCGCACAACTCGAACAATAGGTCGTCCTGGTGCGAGGCGAACACCAACATGCCGGACCGGTCGACCAGGTCGACCAGGCGGGCGCGGGCCTTGTTCAGGAAGGCCGCGTCGACCGCGCCGATGCCCTCGTCGAGCAACAGGATCTCCGGGTCGATGGACGTGACCACGCCGAGCGCGAGCCGAACCCGCATGCCGGTCGAGTATGTCCGCAGCGGCATCTGCAGGTAATCACCCAGCTCGGTGAACTCGGCGATGTCGTCGACCCGCTTCTCCATCTGCTTGCGGGACATGCCGAGGAACAGCCCGCGGATCATGATGTTCTCCAGCCCGGAGATCTCCGGGTCCATGCCGACGCCGAGGTCGAACACGGGCGCGATCTTGCCGACGATCCGCGACGAGCCGCGCGTTGGCTCGTAGATCCCGGCCAGCAGCCGCAGCAGCGTGGACTTGCCGGCGCCGTTGTGCCCGACGAGGCCGACCTTGTCGCCCTCCTTGAGGGAGATCGAGATGTCGTGCAGGGCCTCGATGATCGGCACCTTCTGCTCGGTGCCGATCTTGCCGCCGACCTTGCCGAGGACCGCCTTCTTCAGCGACCGGGACTTCGCGTCGAAGATCGGGAAGTCGACGGAGGCGTTCCAGACGTCGATGCTCACCATGTCGTTTGTCGCCTCACTCAGACCCAGTAGGAGATCCGGGCACGGTAGTTGCGCATGGCCAGGAGGGCCACGGCCCACCCCAACACGGTAAACGCGCCGACCACGGCCCAGTGATGCCAGCTCTGCGTGTTGCCGAGAAGCGGCGCCCGCAGGATCTCGATGTAGTGGTAAAGCGGGTTCAGCTCGGCCACCAGGACTCGCCAGCGGCCGCCGCCGTCGGGCCCGACCCGAGTCAGGATGTCGGTGGTCCACACGATCGGCGTCATGAAGAACAGCAGCTGCGTCAGGCTGATGATGACCTGCGGGATGTCGCGGTAGCGCGTGGAGATGATGCCGAAGAGGATCGCCACCCAGCCGCCGTTGAACGCGAGCACGGCGAACGCGGGGATCGCGAGCACGACGTTCCAGCTCAGCCCCGGCTGCTGCAGGCCGCCCGGGCTGATCTGGTAGCCCGGGGTGGTCAGGTACGACCAGAAGATGGCCAGGACCACGAAGTAGACCAGCATGTTGTGCGCGAACATCAGCGTGAGCCGCCACACCATGCGCAGCGCGTACACCGTGAGGGGCGCCGGCAGGTGCTTGATCAGGCCTTCGTTGCGGATGAACGTGTCGGTGCCCTCGGTGAGGCAGCCGAGGATGAAGTTCCAGACGATGAAGCCGACCGTGATGTACGGCAGGAACGTGCCGATCGGCGACCCGAACAGCTGTGAGTAGAGAAGGCCGAGGCCGGCGGCGGTGATGGCCATCGACAGGGTGATCCAGAGCGGGCCGATGACCGACCGGCGGTAGCGCTGCTTGATGTCCTGCCATCCGAGGTGACCCCACAGCTCGCGCTGTTTGACGCCCTCGGCGATGTCCTCCCAGGCCCGTCCCCAGCTACGGGACTCCCGGTGGGTCGGTGGGGCCTGCTCCTCGGCCGTGGCTGTTGCTGGCACAGCTACCGAGCCTACCGGCGGCGATTCGCCGCCCCACAGCGGCCGGAATGCTGCTCCGACCTGGGCCTGCCACCCGATTGATACCGATAGTCCTGGTACCTTCTCGGCTCATGGTCGACGTCGCCGCAGGGCAAAGCGTGCTGCGCTCGTTACTGGACGTCTATGCCGAGCACCCCGAGCCGCGCCGCGTCGCGGTCGTCGGCAACCAGCCACTGGAACCGGACGCGGAACGCGCGAAGGCGATCGACGACGCAGACCTCGTGATCCGGGTGAACGGGTTCAAACTCGACGACGCGGGGGCGCCCGCCACGGTCGGCAGCAAGTGCCACGTCGTGGTGTTCAACCGCGCGCTGCGCGCGACCAAGTGGGTGTTCGAGAACTACCGGCGCCGGCTGTACCTGATGGTCGAGCCGGGCAGGCTGCACTGGGAGCCGGACCTCATCCCCGGCTGGTGGCCCGCGGACCTGGGGTTCGTGCCGGTGTCCAACCGCGAGGTGACGCTGCCGCTGTCGGCCGCGCTCGGCCTGCCGACCGGCGAGCAGGCGACCTGGTCGACGACCGGCACGATGGCCGCCTGGATCGCGCGCACCAGCTATCCGGACGCCGACCTCGTGCTCACCGGGTTCTCTTTCGTCGACGACCCGAACCAGACATCCTGGATGCATGCCGCGGGCGACTCCTGCATCGTCGGCCCGGAGCACCAGATCGCCGCCGAGGCGCGGCTGCTCGAGTCGTGGCTGCAGACCAGCCGAACCACCCTGCTCCGCTGAGTTCTGAGTTTCTGAGTTTCGAGGATGAGAAGTTGACGATGGCAGACAGCAGTCTCTCCGGGTTCCGCAAGCGGATCTCCGACCGCATCGGGCGCATGATCGACTGGCGGATCAACAACCCGCTGGCCGGCAACCGCCTCGACGAGGCGTACCGGGCGATCGAGGAGTACCGCAGGCTCGTCCCCGAGCACGAGCGTGCCCGGCGCGACTTCGGCCGCAGGCTGGCCGACATGGAGCGGCGGTTCGGCGAGGTCGAGCGCATCCAGCGGTGGTCGTACAACGAGCTCGAGCGGATCATCCCGCAGATCGCCGCGCAGGAGTCGCAGCTGGAGTCACTGCGGGAGAAGCTCGGCGCCGTGCCGGCCGCAGACCAGCCGCAGATCGACGAGTCGCGGACCCTCGTCGACGAGATCCGGCGGGAGCACAACCAGATCCGGGTGCGGCTGACGGCGGTCGCGCAGTACGAGGATCGGCTGCGCAAACTCGAAGATCACACGAAGAGTAACTGAATCCAGCTGTATACAACGCTCTGTTATGGAAATTCACAGTTGCGCCGTCAACTGTGAAATGTTGACCGAAATACTCCACAACTCAACACTCAAGTCGTGACCGACCTGTTGCACCCTTCGAAGACACAGGGTTCGGGAGGTCGGGGCCATGGTAGACGTCCAGTGGTGGTTATCCGGTTACGACAATCGGGTACACGCGTTCGGGGCGGACGAGGCCGGGCGTGACTTCGGCGAGGCCCTCTGCGAGCACAGCGTCCCCAACACCAAGATCACGTGTACCGACGAGGGCGAGCGCTGCCTCGCCTGCCTGTTGATCTTCGGCGACATGCTCGCGGACCTCCACGGCGAGGCGAACTGGCGCGCGTCGTAGCTGTACGTTGACCTCCATGCGTGAGGTCAGGATCGGCAAGCACACGATCGGGCCCGGGCACCGGCCGTTCGTCATCGCGGAGATGTCCGGCAACCACAACGGCTCCCTGGACCGCGCGCTCGCGATCGTCGACGCGGTGGCCGCGTCCGGCGCCCAGGCGTTGAAGCTGCAGACCTACCGCGCGGACACCATCACCATCGACGTGGACCTGCCGGCGTTCCGCATCTCGTCCGACCACGCCCTGTGGGGCGGGGAGAACCTGTACCGCCTGTACGAGAAGGCCCACACGCCGTGGGAGTGGCACGCGCCGATCTTCGAGCGCGCGCACGCCCAGGGCCTCACGGTGTTCTCGAGCCCGTTCGACCCGACGGCGATCGACCTCCTGGAGTCCCTCGACGCCCCGGCGTACAAGATCGCCTCGGCGGAGATCGTCGACCTGCCGCTCATCGAGCGCTGCGCGCGGACCGGCAAGCCGCTGGTGATCTCCACCGGCATGGCGAACGTCGCCGAGATCCACGCCGCGGTCGCCACCGCGCGCGCGGCCGGCAACGACCAGCTGATCGTGCTGGCGTGCACCGCGTCCTACCCCGCGCCGCCGCAGGACAGCAACCTGCGCGGCATTCCCGTGCTCGCGGACGCCTTCGACGTCGTCCCGGGCCTGTCCGACCACACGATGGGCATCGGCGTCCCGGTGGCGGCCGTCGCCCTGGGCGCGTGCGCGATCGAGAAGCACGTCACCCTGTCCCGTTCGGACGGTGGCGTGGACAGCGACTTCTCCCTGGAGCCGGCGGAGCTGGCGGCGCTGGTCACGGAGACGGACCGCGCGTGGCAGGCCCTTGGCGCGCCACACATCGGTCCCCGCGAGAGCGAACGCGAGGTCCTGCGGCTGCGCCGCTCCCTGTACGTGGTGGCGGACGTGTCGGAGGGCGACGAGGTCACGGCGGAGAACGTCCGCTCGATCCGCCCGTCCGGCGGCCTGCCTCCTGCCTCGCTGCCGACCGTCCTGGGCCGCCACTTCCGCCGCGGCGCCCAGCGCGGCACCCCGCTGACGTGGGACCTGGTCTAGCCTCCGCCCAGCCGGGCCCGGACCGTCCGCTGGTCGTTCACCGACCCGACCGGTCCACATGGGACCCCTCCCGAGCGACCTGGATACCGTCGCCCGTACGACAACCACGGGAGGCGTGACCGCCGATGCCACTGACGAGGGCCGAGGCCATGGCACTCATCGCCGAGTCGATCCGCCGCTCGGTCGGGGTGACAGTCGGCGACCTGCACCTGGGCGTCGGTCTTGTCATGATCGAGCAGCTCGAAGGAGGGCGCTCGCGCAGAGCGGCAAAGTCGATCAAGAAGTTGAATCCGCTGCTGTCCAGCCGCGACGACCGCGCCCTCGCGACCGCTTTCCCCGTGATCTACGTCAGCTTCATCAAGAATGCCAACGTTGCCGTCTTCGTCAGCCAGAGTTCCTACGCACGCGAGGACGCCGCGCTCTACCGCACGATCCTCGAACAGCTCGACGCGCCGACGACGGTGTACGACGGCGCGGCACCTGCGGCACCGGGCACGCGACACGCGTCGGTCACCGTCGCCACGCCCGAGGGTTTCCTCCCAGGGCCGAGTCATCACGCGGCGCTGATCGCCCGGATGTCGGCTGAGGCCACCCGACGGCTCAGTCGCCGCATGCCCGGGATCGCCACCCTGCCCGACCTGTAGACACCGTGGATAGGTTCACCGGAAGAACTTGCGCACCAGGTCGGCCACCCGGTCGACGTCGCCGTCCGCGAGGTCCGGGAACAGCGGCAGCGACAGCTCCTCCGCGTAGAACCGCTCCGCCCCCGGGCACAGCCCCCGCCGGTACCCGAGATCGGCGAACACCGGGTGCCAGTACGCCGGGACGTAGTTCACCTGCGCCCCGATCCCGTTCTCCCGCAGGTACTCATACAGCGCGCGCCGCCGCCCGCCGAGCACCCGCAGCGGGTACAGATGCCACGCCGGCGCCGCGCCCGGCAGCGTCACCGGCAGCGCCACACCGTCCACATCGGACAACGCGGCGGCGTACCGGGCGTGCAGCCCGGCGCGCCGCGACACGAACCAGGACAGCCGCCGCAGCTGGCTCGAGCCCAGCGCGCACAGCACGTCCGGCAGCCGGTAGTTGAGGCCGAACTCGTGCACCTCCTGGTGCCAGCCGCCCTCCTCCGGCCACCGCTGCCGATCCCGGTCGCGCACGAGCCCGTGGTTGCGGAACTCCCGCGCGCGCCGCAGCACGTCGACCGAGGCGCACACGACCGCGCCGCCCTCGGCGGTGGTCAGGTTCTTGGTGGGAAAGAAGGAGAAGGTCGTGAGGTCGGCGAGCGAGCCGACCGGCCGCCCCCGCCACGTCCCGCCGATCGAGTGTGCCGCGTCCTCCAGCAGCAGCGCGCCCGCGTCGTGCGCCACCGCGGACAGCGCGTCGACCTCCGCCGGGTGGCCCGCGAAGTCGACCGCCGCCACGACCTTCGTGCGCGGCGTGACCGCGGCCGCGGCGGCGTCGGACAGCAGGTTCGCGGTGTCTGGCGCGACGTCGGCGAACACGACGGTCGCCCCGCGCAGCGCCGCCGTCGCGGCCGTGGCCACGAACGTCATCGGCGCGCACACGACCTCGTCGCCCGGGCCGACCCCCGCCGCCGCGTACGCGACGTGCAGCGCGGCGGTACCGGAGGTCACGGCCACCGCGGGCACCCCGCCGGCCACCTCGGCGAGGTCCGCCTCGAAGCGGTCGACCGCCGGCCCGGTCGTCAGCCAGTCCCCGCGCAGCACCGAGGCCACCGCCGCGACGTCCTCCTCCACAATGGACTGACGGCCGTACGGGAGCAGCTCACCCATACTGCTCGACCAGGGTCCGCAGGTCGTCGTCGGTGAGCCACAGGTCGTTGGTGTCCGACCGGTACGCGAACCCCTCCGGCACCGGCGCGCCGTCCGACGGCGGCTCGTAGCCCCAGCCCGCGATATGCGGCATCACCACGTACCGGTCGTTCAGCAGCAGCGTCCGCCGCGCGTCGTCCGGCGCGATCATCTCCTCGTGCAGCTTCTCGCCGGGCCGCACGCCGACCTCCTTCATCGGGCTGTTCGGCGCGATCACCCGGGCCAGGTCGACCAGCCGCATGCTGGGGATCCGCGGCACGTACAGCTCGCCGCCGTGCATCAGGTCGAACGAGCTGACCACGAACTCGACCGCCTGCGGCAGCGTGATCCAGAACCGCGTCATCCGCA
>DASYKY010000038.1:0-54542 GCA_035995025.1 Actinophytocola sp. | reverse complement strand
GGAACAGCGACGACATCCTGGTGATCACGGCTCTACTCCTTGTTGAGGCAAATGCGGAGTTGTGCGCAAAGCACCGCAAAGCGTAGTGAACCGCCGGTGGCCTGCTCCAACGGGTTATGCCGGGCGCTCCCCCAGCGCCGGCCGGATCACCCGGTCCTCGGTCACGATCGCGGTCACGAGATCGGCCGGCGTGACGTCGAAGGCGTAGTTGAGCGTCGCCGTGCCGGGCAGCCCGCCGATGGCCAGCACCTCCTCGCCGTCACGGACCTCGATCTCCACCTCGAGCCCGCTGGCGATCGCCGGGTCGATGGTCGACTCGGGCGCGGCCACCACGAACGGCCGCCGCGCCCGCGCCGCGGCCAGCGCGAGCGGATAGGTGCCGATCTTGTTCACCACGTCGCCGTTGGCCGTGATCCGGTCCGCGCCGACGACCACCACGTCCGCGAGGCCCCTGGCCAGCACGGTCGCCGCCGCCGAGTCGACGATGACCGTGTGGTCGATGCCCATCTCGGTGAGCTCCCACGACGTCAGCCGGGAACCCTGCAGCAGCGGCCGGGTCTCGTCGACGTAGACGTGCCCGAGCCGGTCCCGGTCGTGCAGCGAACGCACCACGCCCAGCGCGGTGCCCCACTCCACGCAGGCCAGCGCGCCGGCGTTGCAGTGGGTCTGGACGACCACCGGCCCCTGGATCTGCGCCGCCAGCCAGTCGGCGCCGCGCTCGCCGAGCGCGCGGTTACGCACCGCGTCCGCCTCGAGGAGCTCGAGGGCGACGGCCAGCGCGGCGTCCGCGCCCTCGTCGCGGCGCGCGAGGACCTGGTCGACCCCCCAGGCGAGGTTCACCGCCGTCGGCCGGGCGGCACGCAGCGCGGCGAGGTCCCGCTCGCGGCGGGCCGGCTCGTCGCGCAGCGCCATGGCCGCGCCGAGCGCCCCGGCCGCGCCCAGTGCGGGCGCGCCGCGGATCGCCAGCCGCTGGATCGCGTCGACGAGGTCGGTGACGGAGAAGATCTCGAGTACGGCGAGCTCGCCGGGCAACCGGGTCTGGTCGATCGCGACGATGTGGCCGTCCTGCCAGTCGATGGTGCGCACGTCTCCATCTTGTCGGTGCCCGGGCCTATCGTGCGGGACATGAAGCTCAGCATGGTCACCATCGACTGCACCGACCCGCGTTCGCTCGCCGAGTTCTGGACCAAGGCGCTCGGCCTCGAGGTCGTCTTCGAGGCGGAGGGCTGGTTCACGCAGCTGCGCTCGCCGGACGATCCGGCGCAGCCGGCCATCGGCCTGCAGAAGGTGCCGGAGACCCGCGGCGGCAAGAACCGCGTGCACGTCGACTTCACCACCGACGACCGGGAGGGCGAGATCGAGCGGCTGGTCGCGCTCGGCGCCACCCGGGGCGAGGAGCACACCGTGCCCGGTCTGACCTGGACGGTCCTGCAGGACCCGGAGGGCAACGAGTTCTGCGTGGGCTCGTCGCACTAATTCGGTTGCGTGCCGGCGGCGGGGTGGGAGATCCTGCTGCCCGTCGGATCAACTCGGATCGACGCGCCGGTGGATCGCCGGCGGACGTGAGGGAGGTGCCTTGTGACTACGAAGGTCGCCTGGACGCCGCATGCCCGCGTCCGCCCGCCTCACTGAGGTCGCCTGGTCGTTCTCGTTGCCACGCGCCGGTGGGGCGCTCATTCACCCGTTGAGGAGACCCACCAGTGCGTCTGCACGATTTCGACGACCACCTGGACGAGGACGACACGTTCGACACCCGCCGGGTACGTCCACGCAAACCCAAGAAGTCCGAGGCCGCCCGCTCGTTCGAGGGCGACTTCGACCAGGAGTCGACCCGCGCGGGCCGGCTCACCGAACACGAACGCGCCCGCCTCGCCGCGGTCCGGGAGACCGCGCTCGCCGGCCCTGAGCTGCCGCCGGGCACCGACCGCTGGACCACCTGGGGCGACGGCGAGCAGGGTCCGCACCCGCGGCCCGGCTGGGTCGTCACCGAGCTCGCCGCGGCGGACACCGAGCTGGGCGTGCTGAAGACGGGCAAGGAGGCCGACGTACACCTGATCCGGCGGGAGGTGCCGGACTCCGGGCGCGGCTGCGTGCTGGCCGCGAAGCGGTACCGGAGCAACGAGCACCGGATGTTCCACCGGGACGCCGGCTACCTCGAGGGTCGGCGGATGCGCCGCAGCCGCGAGATGCGGGCGATGGCCAACCGCACGGCGTTCGGGCGCAACCTGATCGCCGAGCGGTGGGCGGTGGCCGAGTTCGCGGCGCTGTCGCGGCTGTGGTCGGTCGGGGCGCCGGTGCCCTATCCCGTGCAGCGCAGCGGAACCGAGCTGCTGATGGAGTTCGTCGGCGACGAGTCCGGCGCGGCCGCACCACGGCTGGCCGAGCTGCGCCCGTCCGGCGACGAGCTGGTGGAGCTGTGGCACCAGCTCGTGGCCGCGCTGGACGTCCTGGCGAGCCACGGCCTGACGCACGGCGACCTGTCGGCGTACAACCTGCTCGTCCACAACGGACAGGTCATGCTGATCGACCTGCCGCAGATCGTCGACGTCGTGGCGAACCCCCGGGGCCGGGAGTTCCTGTCCCGCGATGTGGCGAACGTCATGGGCTGGTTCCGCGCCAGGGGCCTGCCCGACTCACTGGCCGACACCGAGGAGCTGACGAAAGACCTGCTCACGGCGGCCGGCCTGGAATAGGGGAACGGCACGGACCGCGCCGCGCCGCAAGCCCGGCTGAACCGATCGGGTAGCCTGGCTGAAGAGTATCGCGGGCGGTCCGTGCCGAACCCGCGTCCTGACTTACCACTACGGCGCCGCAGGGCGCTGGGCTCGTCCGCGCCGGCTGTAACGCAGCGGCCTCCCGAGACGCGCCACATCGGAGAGGATCCCGTGCCGAACAGCACCGCGCGCCGAGGGGCGCGCGCCACCAAACCGCGCCACAAGCAGCCCCGTCAAGGGGACTGGCCGGAGACCCACCACCGCGAGGGCGGCCACGCCCCGCGCGCCACCCGCCACAACGGCACCGACCGGGCCGACAACCGGTTCGACCGCACCGGCGACCGCACCAACCCCCGGTTCGACCGCGCCGACTCCCGGCACAACGGCGACCGGGCCGGCTACCGCGACGATCGCCCGGGCACCGCCCGCGACGACCGCCAGAGCACCTACCGCGACGACCGCCAGGGCGGCTACCGCGACGATCGCCGGGGTGGCTATCGCGGCCACACCGCCGACACCCGCCGCGGCTACCGCGACGAGGCACCCGCCCGGGGCCGCGGCGCCGACCGCGGCAACTCCCGGCGGGACACGACCAACTGGTCCGCAGGCGGGCAGCACACCGACCGCAACCGTTTCGGCAACCGCCGCGACGAGCGCCCCGCCGCCTACGGGCGCGGCGACTCCGGCCGCGGTCAGGGCGACTTCCGCGAGCGGTCCAACCGGCCGTACCGCGCGGACCGGCGCCCCGCCGACGACCGCTACCCCCGCAACACCGAAGAGCGGCGCGGCGGCAGCGATCGACCCAACCAGCCGTACCGCGCGGCCGAAGGCAAGCGCGGCAGCGACTTCCGCGAGCGTCCCAACCGGACGCACCGCCCGACCGACGGCACCGCGATCGACCGCGCCGGCGACGTCACCACCGGGGCGCGCCGCAACGGTGACACCGCCAACCACTGGGACGGCGACATCACCGAGTCCGGTGGCAAGCAGTCCTCGGTCTCGTTCGCCGAGCTGGGCCTGCCCACTCCCCTCCTCCGCGCCCTCGAGGCGCAGGGCATCACCGAGCCCTTCCCCATCCAGTCCGCCACCCTGCCCGACGCGCTCGGTGGCCGCGACGTGCTCGGCCGCGCGCAGACCGGCTCCGGCAAGACGCTCGCCTTCGGGCTGGCGCTGCTCACCCGCCTGCACAAGGGCAAGCCACGCCCCGGCCGCCCGCGCGGCCTCGTCCTCGTCCCCACCCGCGAGCTCGCCATGCAGGTCACCGAGGCGCTCATGCCGCTCGCGAAGTCGCTCGGCCTCTGGTGCCGCACGGTCGTCGGCGGGATGTCCTTCGGCAAGCAGACCGAGCAGCTCGAGCGCGGCATCGACCTGCTCATCGCCACCCCGGGCCGGCTGTCCGACCACGTCCGGCAGGGCACCTGCGTCCTCGACGACGTCCGCTTCGTCACGCTCGACGAGGCCGACCAGATGGCCGACATGGGGTTCCTCCCCCAGGTCCGCGCCATCCTGGACCTCGTCCCCGCCGGGCAGCGGATGCTCTTCTCCGCCACGCTCGACCGGGACGTCGCCGCTCTGGTCGACAACTACCTCACCGACCCGGTGACGCACTCGGTCTCCCCGGCGACCGCCACGGTGTCCACAATGGACCACCACTTGCTGCTGGTGTCCCGTGAGGACAAACCGGCCGTGGTGGCCGAGATGGCCGCGCGCGACGGTCGCACGATCATGTTCCTGCGCACCAAGCACCACGTCGACCGGCTCACCCGCCAGCTCCGCGAGGTCGGCGTCCGCGCCGGTGCACTACACGGTGGCAAGCCGCAGGGCGCACGCAACCGCGTCCTCGGCGACTTCAAGGACGGCCGGCTGCCGGTCCTGATCGCCACCGACGTCGCCGCCCGCGGGATCCACGTCGACGGGATCAGCCTCGTCGTGCACGTCGACCCGCCCGGCGACGCCAAGGGCTACCTGCACCGCGCCGGCCGCACCGCCCGCGCGGGCGAGGCGGGCACCGTCGTCACGGTGGTCACCCACCAGGAGCGGCGCACCGTTTTCCGCATGACCGAGCAGGCCGGCGTCCAGCCGGAGCGCACCAAGGTCCGCCCCGGCGACGACGACCTCGCGCGCATCACCGGCGCCCGCACCCCGTCCGGCGACCCGCTCGCCGACGAACCGGCCCCCAGGCCGGCCGGCCGCTTCAACCGCCCACCTCGCCGGCGAGCGCCGCGACCGGGCCGATGACGATCACGGCCGGTGGCCGGATCCCCTGGGACACCACGTCATCGGCCACTTTGTCCAAAGTGGAGCGTACGACGCGCTGACCGCGCGTCGTGCCCTCCTGCACGACGGTCACCGGCGTGTCGCCCGCGCGCCCGCCGGTGACCAGTGCGGTGGCGAACTGCCCGATCCGCTCCACCGCCATCAGCAACACGAGCGTGCCGCGCAACGCGGCGAGCGCGGACCAGTCCACAAGGGACGACGGGTCGCCGGGCGGCACGTGGCCGGACACGACGACGACCTCGTGCGCGACGCCGCGGTGGGTCACCGGCACGTCGGCCGCGGCCGGCACCGCGAACGCGGACGTCACGCCCGGCACGACCGTGACCGGCACCCCGGCGGCCGCGCACGCGAGCACCTCCTCGAACCCGCGGCCGAACACGAACGGGTCGCCGCCCTTGAGCCGCACCACGAACCGCCCGGCCCGCGCGTGTGAGACCAGCAGCTCGTTGATCGCGTCCTGGCTCGCCGCGCGCCCGTAGGGGATCTTCGCCGCGTCGACCACCTCGACCGACGGCGGCAGCTCCTCGAGCAGCTCCCCCGGCGCGAGCCGGTCGGCCACCACGACGTCCGCCTGGGCCAGCAGCCGCCGCCCGCGCACGGTGATCAGATCCGGGTCGCCGGGCCCGCCGCCGACGAGCGCGACGCCCACCGGCTTCGACACCGCGTCCGGGACGGCTCCCGCCCGCAGCGCCCCGAGCAGCGCGTCCCGCACGGCCGCCGACCGGCGGTGCGCCCCGCCCGCGAGCACCCCGACCAGCAGCCCGTCGTGGTCGCCGGTCGCCGGCGTGACGGCCGAGCCGGCATGGCCCGCGTCGGCCCGCACGCAGAACACCCGCAGCCGCTCGGCCTCCGTGGACACCGCCGCGTTCACCTCGGGCGAGGACGTGCAGCACAGCACGTACCAGGCGCCGTCCAGGTCACCCGCCCGGTACGCCCGTTCGTGCCACCCGATCGTGCCGGCGTCGGCCAGCGCCTGGACCGAGGGCGTCACCGACGGCGAGACGAGCTCGACGCGCGCCCCGGACGACACCAGCCGCGGCAGGCGGCGCTGCGCCACCGTGCCGCCGCCGACCACGACCACGCGCCGGCCGGCCAGGTCGAGTCCGGCCAGGTAGTGCTGCTCACCTGTCATGCGGTCAAGCATGCCCCGCGCGGGCGATAGGGTCGCGCCATGGTCTCCGTGAACTCTACGATGGTCCCGCTAGGCACCGAGGCACCGGCGTTCGAGCTGCCGGAACCGGACGGCACGACCTGGACGTTCGACAGAGTCGCGGGCGCGCGCGGGACGCTGGTCGCGTTCGTGTGCAACCACTGCCCGTACGTGCGGCACATCGCGGTCCCGCTCGGCGCGGCCGCGGCGGGCTGGCGGCAGCGGGGGCTGGGCGTGATCGGCATCAACAGCAACGACACGCAGGCCTACCCCGACGAGCTGCCGGAGCGGATGGCGGCGAACGCGACGGCGTGGCACTGGTCGTTCCCGTATGCGTCGGACGCCGACCAGCAGGCCGCGCACGCCTACCGCGCCGCGTGCACGCCGGACTTCTACCTGTTCGACGCGGACGGCAGGCTGGCCTACCGCGGCCGCTTCGACGCCGCCCGCCCGGGCAACGGCGTCCCGGTCACCGGCGACGAGCTGGGCGCCGCCGTCGAGTCGGTGCTGAGCGGCGAGGAGATCGAGGTCGGCCAGCTTCCGAGCATCGGTTGCAACATCAAGTGGAAGCCGGGCAACGAACCCACTTGGTTCGGCTGAGCGCAAAGAAGCTGAGCGCAAGAACGAGGGCCACTCCGCGATCGCGGAGTGGCCCTCGGCCCAACCAGCCCACCGACTAGCTGTCGATCTGCTCCTGGATCAGGTCCGCCATCGCGGCCACCCGGCCGTACACGCCGTAGAACTTCGGCTCCGCACAGCCCTGGCCCCACGACACGATGCCGATCTCCTTGCGCGTGCCGTCCGCGGCCACGCCCACGAGCGGGCCACCGGAGTCACCCTGGCAGCTGTCCTTGCCGCCTTCGGCAAGACCAGCGCACACCATGGTGGTCGGGTCGAACTGCTCGTTGTACGACGCGGTGCAGTCGGCGTCGGCCGTCACCGGGACGTCGACCTTCTTCAGCACGTCCGAGGTGTTGCCGCTCTCGTCGGTGCCCCAGCCGAGCACGGTGCTGTTCGCGCCGGCCGCGTACAGGTCGGCGTCGTCCGGCGTCGCGATCGCGATCGGCGCCGAGCTCAGCTCCTTGTCCAGCGTCAGCACGGACGAGTCGTTGACCATCGTGCTCTGGTCGAAGTTCGGGTTGACCCAGATGTTGGTCACGTTCGCCGTCTCGCCCTGGTCCTGCGACAGCGACGTGCGGCCCGACACGACCACGATGTCCGCGGCCTGCGAGTCCACGGTGCAGTGCGCGGCGGTGAGGATCTTGTTCGGCGCGACGATCGAGCCGCCGCAGAACTGGAAACCGTCCGGAGTGGTCAGCGCGACCGCGAACGGGTTCTCCTCGATGGTCGTCTCTTCGCCACCGATGATCTTCGGCGTGACCTTGCCGGCCGCCTGCTTGTCCGACGACTGGTCCGCGTTCGCCATCGTCACCGACGCGGCGACACCGATGGACGCGAGAACCGCTGCGGCAACCCCGGCCAGGCGGAGAAGGCGCCTTGCCTCAGCCATCTCTCTTCTCCCTTGTTCGGTCTCGACGAGCGAGCGTGCTCGTGAGCTGACTCATAGCTACCCCTCGGTAACGAGCAGCCACAACGCCCATTGGTCGTGGTCCGAACGGGTGAATCTTCGTGGAAACGAGCTCTCTACCTGGTAAAAGGCGTGACCTGCGCCAGACCGACTATCGGATGGAATCGCGATTTCGAGCCGCCCGCGATCAGCGCAGCGTGCCCCACAACAGCAGGTTCGACGTGGCCGTCTCGATCGCCGCGCTGCCGCCCGGCAGGCCCTGGATCGGCGCGGCGAACAGCAGCCGGCCGTCGACCGCGTAGCCGGCGTCGACGAGCGTGTCGCGGACCGGGCCGACCGAGCCCAGCTCGTGCACCTCGACGACGATCCGCTGCGCGCTCAGCCCGGCACACGCGCGGACGACGTCCGTGCGCGTGGTGCCGATGAACACCGCGTCCGGTTGCGGCAGGCCGGCGAGCGCGCCCGGCAGCGCGGCGTCGACCAGCCGGATGTCCACGCCGTGCCGCTTGGCGTTGGCCACCACCCGCACGCACAGGCCCGGGTCGTTCTCCACCGCGATCACCGCCGCGCCCAGCCGGGCGGCCTCGACGCCGAGCGCACCGCTGCCGGCGGCCACGTCCCAGATCAGCGTCCCCGGGCGCGGCCCGAGCTTCGCGAGCGCCAGCGCACGCAGCTCCGGCGAGCCGGCCATGCCCTCCCGCGAGGTGAACGCGTCCTGCGCGAGCGCCCATCCCTGGGCGGGCGGCACCGGCTCGCCGCCCGCGAACCAGCTCTCCTCGCCCGTCCGGTCCAGGTCGGCCAGGCACAGCAGCACGTTCGGGTCCGGCCAGCTGCGTCCCGCAGCCTCGCCGGGGTCCACAATGGACAGAACTTCGGCGGGCCCGCCCACGTCGGCCAGCACGGCGAGTGTGCGGCGCCAGCCGGTGAGCGCCGCGCCGAGCTCGGCCGGCCCCGCGCCGGGCGCGGTCAGGACGCCGACCGCCGCCCGCGCGCGGCACACGTTCACCGCGCCGCGGAAGTGCCGGCCGCGCAGCGACACGACGGCCAGGTCGTCCCACGGCCGCTGGATCATCGCGGCCAGCCGTTGCAACGGGGACACCGCGGGCCGGGACTCGGTCGGCAGGCCGCGTGCCCGCAATGCCCGCAGCACACCGAAAAAACCGGGATCGCCCGTCACCAGCACGACCGAGGGCTCGTCCGCCGCGACCGCGGCATCGAGCGCGTCCAGCGCGGTGTGCGGCAGCGCGGCGCTGTCGGGCACCTCGACGGTACGGGGAACGGCGCCCTCGTCGGTGGCCGCCGTGCCGTGGGCGGCGGCCACTCCGGCGGCGCGAAGCGCCGAGCGGCCGCCGACCACGAGACGTGCTTCGGCGAGCGCGTGCACCGCCTCGGGAGGCAGCGCATCGCCGGCCACGCCGAGCACGGTCACGGTAGCCGTCATGCTGAACATTCGACCACGCGACGGCTACCGTGCGGGCGAAATTATCCGACTATTCGTTATCAGAGATCTGCCTTCTTGAACTCGAACTCCTTGGCGGCGTCTGATTCGAGAAGGTACTTGACCTTCGCCAGACCGAAGGGCTTCGTCGGGTCGACCTTGAAGATCGTGCTCGCCCGCGGCGGGTTGCGCTGGTCGGCCGGGCCGTACTGGTAGTCGCCGGAGAGCCCCTCGAAGCTGACCGTGCCGATCTCCGTGGAGGCCTTGAGCACGCCCTCGCGGGACAGGTCGCCGTTCTCCACCGCCTTCTCCAGCACCGCGGTCATCGCGCGGGCCTGGTTGTAGCCGAAGGCGAAGTAGTAGTCCGGCTTCTCCTCCGGTGCGTACTTGGCGACGTCGTCGACCATCTGCTTCATGCCCGGCACGGACTCGTCGCCCCACTCGGTGCCCTCGGCCACGATCAGCACCGATTGCTGCATGTACGGCGCGATCGCGGACTCGGCGAGCGCGCCGGTGTAGCTCGGCGACTGGCCGAACCACTGCGGCGCGAACCGGGCCTGGGCCGCGGTGCCCCAGATCTTGGCGGCGTCCGACGGGGTGGCCACCAGGAACACCATCTGGCACTTGGCCCCGGCGAGCGCGCCGATCTGGCCGGCGTAGTTCTCCGTGCCCAGCTTGAACTTCTGCGTGTTGGCGACCGAGAAGCCGTACTTCTCGGCGGCGAAGTCGATGCCCTGCTGACCTGCCTCGCCGTACACGTCGTCCTGGATCATCGTGCAGATGACGTCGTCCTTCGACCCGCCGCCGTCGGACAGGTAGTAGTCGACCGCGTTGATGGCCTGCACCTGGTAGGGCCCGCCGACGGGCAGCAGGTTGTCCTCCCGCACCCAGAACGCGTCCAGCGACGCGGGCGCGGCGAGGATCTTGTCGGTGCGCAGCTGCGGCAGCACGGCCAGCGTCGAGGGGGTGCCGAGGACCTGGGCGAACGCCGCGACGTCACCCTTGATCTTGTTGTACTTCTGCACCGCGACGTCGGTCTTGTACTGGCTGTCCTCCTCGGCAAGCTCGACCTTGTACTTGCCGCCGATCCCTCCCTTTGCGTTGAGTGCCTTGAACCACACCTCGTTGCCCGAGGTCAGCGGCTTGCCGATGACGGCGACGGTGCCCGACAGCGGGGTGATCACACCCAGCTTGATCGTCTTCCCGTCGAAGCCGGCGGTGTTGCCGGGCGCGCCGGCCTTCCCGCCGCCGGCGCCGTCGTCCTCGCCCGCACCCCCGCACGCCGATACGGCCAGCATCAGGCCCAGCGCGGCCGCGGCGAGCCGGACACCCTTGTTCGTCGATCGCATGGGACGCCTCCTTGCGTCAGTACGAGAACGGCCAGGCCTTGAAGTAGGCCTTGACCCGGAACCAGATGCCCGCCAAGCCTCTGGGTTCGAACACGAGGAACAGCACGATAAGCAGGCCGAAGATGGCCTGGTTGAGCGCGAACACGCTGATGAAGCCGTCGCCGCCCGCGTCGGTGGCGACGCCGGGGATGGCGCTGGAGTACTCGTCGATCAGGGCGGGCAGCGCGCCGACGAACACGGCCCCGAGGATCGAGCCGAAGATCGTGCCGAGCCCGCCGACGATGATGATCGCGATGTACTGGATGGACAGCAGCAGCGTCCAGTCGTCCGGGCTGACGTGCTGCTGGTAGGAGCCGAAGAGCGCGCCGGCCATCGAGGCGATCGCGCTGGACACCATGAACGCGCCGATCTTGTACCGCCCGGCGCGCACGCCGATGACCTCGGCCGCCTGGTCGTGGTCGCGGACCGCGCACAGCGCGCGGCCTGGCCGGGTGCGGGCCAGGTTCTTCGCCAGCAGCGCGACGAGCGCGACCAGCACCCACACCAGCCAGAAGTAGCCCTGGTTGCGGGAGTAGTTCTCCCCGGCGATCTCCAGGGCGCCGAGGTCGACCGGCCCGATCCTGGGCTGCGCGAGCACCGACGTGCCGTTGTTGCCGCCGGTGAGCGCGGTGAGGTTGCGCCACAGGTGCTCGCCGATGAAGATCAGCCCGAGCGTGACGATTGCCAGGTAGTGCCCGCGCAGCCGCAGCGCGAACGGTCCGATCAGCCCGCCCAGGACGGCGCCGGTCGCCGCGGATGCCAGCAGCCACAACGGAAGCGGCAGCCCCAGGTCCCCGCCGACCAGCGCCGCGCAGTACGCGCCCGCGCCGATGAAGAACGCGTGGCCGAGCGAGATCTGTCCACAGTAGCCGGTCAGCAGGTTGAGCCCGATCGCGCCGATCGCGGTGATGCCGGAGTAGATCAGCACGGACAGCCAGAAGTCGTCCTGCACGATCGTCGGCAGCACGAGGAGGACGAGGAGCATGGCGGCCAGGCCGGCCTTCGCGGCCGGCGAGCCGAACAGCCGCAGGTCCTGCGCGTAGCCGCGAACGAGGTTGCGGTGCGGTTTCACCTTCATCAGATCCGCCTCACGTCCTTGGTCCCCAGCAACCCGTACGGCCGGATCAGCAGGATGAGGATCATCAGCAGGTACGGCACGATGACCGAGACGTTCGAGCCGGCCCAGGAGAACAGCTCGTCCTGGTAGCCGCGGGTGAGCGCCTCGGCGAGACCGATGACCAGCCCGCCGAGCACCGCGCCCGCCGGCGAGTCCAGCCCGCCGAGGATCATCGCGGGGAACGCGGCGAACGCGATGAAGCTGATCGACGGCGACAACCCGGCCGGCCCGGCGGCGAGCGTGATCCCGGCGAGCGCGGCCAGCGCGGCGGCGATCGCCCAGGAGACGGCGTAGACGCGGCGCGCGCTGATCCCCTGCGCCAGCGCGGCCTCCGGGTCGAACGCGGTGGCCCGCATGGCGAGCCCGAACGCGGTGAAGCGGAAGAAGAGGAAGAAGGCGACGACGACCGCGGCGGTGAGCCCGATCGTCCACAGATCGCGCACGCCGAACACGAGCCCGCCGACCTCGACGGTGCGGATGTTCCAGGGGTTCTTGATCGGCAGGCTGTCGAACCCCCAGATGGCGGTGATCAACGGTTCGATGACGAACAGCAGCCCGATGGTGATCATGATGACCGCGAACGGCGGCTGCCCCACCATCCGCCGCAACACCAGCCGCTCGACACTCGCCCCGGCGGCGGCCGCCGCGAGGCACGCGAGCAGGATCGCCACCCCGAACGCGATCGCGAGGTTGCTGGCGAAGGTGTAGCCGAAGTACGCCCCGAGCGCGAGCAGCCCGCCCTGCGCGAAGTTGATCACACCGGTGGACTTGTAGATGACCACGAAGCCCAGCGCCACCAGCGCGTAGGTGGACCCGAGCGCGAGCCCGGCGAAAACGTTGGTGAGAAAGGCGTTCACGTGCCCCACCCCAAGTTGTCCACAACCGTCCACGTTGTCCACAGCGACGCCACGAACCCACCGACCGTCGGCCCCCACCGGTAGACTGGATGACGGGGTGCCCCCGGAGAGGGTGGGGGCTGCCTTGGTGTTCTCCGCGCGCGTGCGCGCGAGGAACCGGTGTCGCGGGTCATTCGTACATCGCCTCGATCTCGGCGGCGAACCTCGTTTCCATGGCGCGCCGCTTCACCTTCTGGGTGGCGGTCAGCTCGCCGTCCTCGTGGTCCAGCTCCTTGCCGATCAGGGTGAACCGCTTGATCGTCTCCACCTTCGCCAGCCGCCCGTTCGCCTCCTGCACCACGCCGTCGATCAGCGTGCGCACGTCCGGCTTGGCCGACAGGTCCGCGTACGTCGTGTACGCGAGCCCCCGTCGCGACGCCCAGTTGCCGACCGTGTCCAGCTCGATGCCGACCAGCGCGGTCAGGTACTTGCGCCGGTCCCCGATCACCACCGCCTCGCGCACGAACGGCGACACCTTCAGCAGGTTCTCGATCTCCGACGGCGACACGTTCTTCCCGCCCGCGGTGATGATGGTGTCCTTCTTGCGATCGGTGATCCGCAGGAAACCGTCCCCGTCGAGCTCGCCGACGTCGCCGGTGTGCAGCCAGCCGTCCGCGTCCACCACCGCCGCGCTCGCCGCCGGGTCGTTCAGGTAGCCCTGGAACACGCCCGCCGAGCGGGTCAGGATCTCCCCGTCGTCCGCGATGCGCACCTCCACGCCGGGTGACGCGACGCCGACCGTGCCGAGCCGGATGTCGCCCACCGGGTTCAGCGTGCAGATCGCGGTGTTCTCCGTCTGCCCGTAGCCCTCGCGCACCGGAACCCCGATGGCCCACAGCCACTCCAGCACCTGTGGCGCGATCGGCGCGGCCCCGCTGATCGGCGCGCGTGCCCGCGACATGCCGAGCCGCTCGCGCAACGCCCGGAACACCAGCAGCTCGCACACCGCCAGCACCAGCCGGTCGCCGGCCGAGAGCCGGCGGGTCATCCGCCGCGGCGCGATCCGCCTGCCCTGCGCCAGGCATGCCCGGTACAGCACCCGCTTGAGCCGCGACGCGTCGGCCATCCGGATCTCCACGGTGGCGAGCATCTTCTCCCACACCCGTGGCACGCCGAGGAAAACGGTGGGCTGCACGTCACGCAGGTCGTTCGGGAACGACGGGCCGCCCTCGCCGAAGTTGACGACCAGGCCGGCCCACACGCCGTCGATCACCGAGATCAGCCGCTCGGCGACGTGGCACAGCGGCAGGTAGCTCAGCACCTCGTCGCCCCGGGCCGCGCCGAGCACCTCGACGAACGCGCGGCCGGACGCGACGAGGTTGGCGTGCGAGATCATCGCGCCCTTCGGCTGGCCGGTCGTCCCGGACGTGTACACGAGGGTCGCGACCGCGTCCGCGTCGAGTGCCGCGACCGACTCCTCGTACGCCGCAAGGGATTCCGGCCCGGCGCCGCGCTCCTCCAGCTCGGCGAACGTGAGCACGCCGGGCAGGTCGGCGAAGCGCAGCCCGCGCGGGTCCATCACCACGACGTGCCGCAGCAGCGGCAGCCGGTCGCGCACGGCGAGCGCCTTGTCCAGCTGCTCCTCGTCCTCCGCGATCAGCACCTCCGCCTCGGAGTGGCCGAGCAGGTACTCGACCTCCGCGGCGGGCGACGTCGGGTACACGCCGACCGTGCACGCGCCCAGCCCCTGCGCGGCGAGGTCCGTGATCACCCACTCCGGCCGGTTCTCCGCGTGCACGGCCACCCGCGAGCCCGGCACGACGCCGAGCGAGCGCAGCCCCGCGGCCACGTCGGCGACCCGCTTCGCGTACGCCGCCCACGTCCACTCGCGCCACACACCGCGGTGCTTCTCGCGAATCGCGACCTCGTCCGCCCGGTCGCGCGCGTGCTCGAGCAGCCGGCCCGCCAGGGTCGCGGTCGCCTGGACCGTCGCCGTCATGCCCCGCCTCCCAGGTACGCCTCGATCACCTTGGGGTTCTGCTGGATCTCCGCGGGCGAGCCGAGGGCGAGCGGCACGCCGAAGTCCAGCGCCAGCACCCGGTCCGCCAGGTCCATCACCAGCCGCATGTCGTGCTCCACGAGGATCATCGCGAGGTCGAGCTCGCGGCGGACCTCGGTGATGTAGCGCGCCATGTCCTCAGTCTCCTCGACGTTCATGCCGGCGACCGGCTCGTCGAGCAGCAGCAGCGCGGGTGCCATCGCGAGCGCGCGGCCGAGCTCGGCCCGCTTCGCGACGCCGTACGGGAGCAGGCCCGCCGGGGTGCGGCGATAGGGCTCGAGCTCCAGCAGCTCGACGATCTCCTCGACGGCCGCGCGGTGGGTGATCTCCTCCCGCTTGGCGCGGCCCCACCAGAACATCCCGGCGAGCATTCCCGTGCGCATCAGGTGGTGCCGGCCGAGCATGAGGTTCTCGATGAGCGTGAGGTTCTCGAACAGGCCGAGGTTCTGGAACGTCCGCGCCACGCCCATGGCGGCGATCGACGCGGGCGAGCGGCCGTTGATCCGCTTGCCCGCCAACGTGATCGTGCCCTGCTGGGGGCGGTAGACGCCGTTGAGGCAGTTGAAGATCGAGGTCTTGCCGGCCCCGTTCGGCCCGATCACCGCGAACAGCTCGCCGCGTCCGACGGTGAAGCTGACCCCGCTCAGCGCCGTCACGCCGCCGAACTTCAGCGTCAGGTCGCGCACCTCGAGCAGCGGCGCCGGGGTCTCACCGGACGAGCTCGCCGCCGGGCGGGCGGTGGCCTGCTCGGTGGTCACGCGCTCCATCGCTTCTTCCTCCGGTAGCTCTTGACCTCGGCGAACGAGCGTGTGCCGGTGCCTGTGGCGCTGCCTGTGCCGCTGCCTGTGCCGGAGGCGGAGCCGAGGTAGAACTCGCGGATGTCCTCGTCGGCGAGCAGCTCGGCGGCCGGGCCGTCGCGGACGACCTTGCCGACCTCCATGACGTAGCCGAAGCTCGCGATCGACAGCGCCATCACGGCGTTCTGCTCGACGAGCAGCACGCTCGTGCCCTGCTCGTTGATCTGCACGACGATCTCGCGGACCTGCTCGATGAGCTTGGGTGCGAGGCCGAGCGACGGCTCGTCGAGCAGCAGCAGCCGCGGGCTCGCCATGAGCGCGCGACCGATCGCGAGCATCTGCTGCTCGCCGCCGGACAGGTAGCCGGCGGTCGAGCGGCGGCGCTCGGCGAGGATCGGGAACAGGTCGAACACCCGGCCGACCGACTCGCGGTACTCGGCGCGCCCGCGGGTGTGTGCGCCCGCCCGGAGGTTCTCCTCGACGGTCATCTCGGCGAAGATCCGCCGGCCCTCCATGACCTGCGCGACGCCGCTGCGCACGACGTCGGCCGGGTCCGCGCCGGTCAGGTCCGTGCCGGCGACCCTGACCGTGCCCTTGGTGATCTTGCCGCGATGGGTGATCAGCAGGCCGGTGACCGCCCGCAGGAGCGTGGTCTTGCCCGCGCCGTTCGCACCGAGCAGGGCGACGATCGAGCCGTCCGGCACCTCGAGGGACAGGCCGCGCAGGACGAGCACCACGTCGTCGTAGACGACCTCGAGGTTGTTGACCGACAGGATCGACATCGCCGCGCTCCGCACTGAGCCGTTGCAACCTCGAGCGTTTCCAACGTGACCACGATCACGTCAAAACCGGACCGTAACGGCTCGCGACGACAGCGAGCAAGGACCATGCCGAACCGTTATCACTCGGGCAAACCGGTCGCCGGCGGCCGGGCTCAAGTTCGGTGCGACCCCGCGGGTGTCAGACTCGACCGCGTGACCTCGGTTTTCGACTGGCTCGACACCCGCGCCGACGAGCGCAGGCGCGCGGGGCTCACGCGCCGGCTGCACCCGCGCCGGCCGGACTCGGACGTTCTCGACCTGGCGGGCAACGACTATCTCGGCCTGTCCCGCGACAAGCGCGTGACGGGCGCGGCTGCCGCGGCGACGCTGCGCTGGGGTGCGGGCTCGACGGCCTCGCGGCTGGTGACCGGGACGATCGAGGCACACATCGAGCTGGAGCACGAGCTGGCCGCGTTCTGCGGGACGCAGGCGGCGCTGGTGTTCTCGTCGGGCTTCATGGCGAACCTCGGCGCGGTCACCGCGTTGTCCGGAAAGGGCAGCGCGATCGTCACGGACGCATTTCTGCACGCGTCCCTGATCGACGGCTGCCGGCTGTCCCGCGCGGACGTCGCGGTGGTCGCGCACGCGGATCCGGCGGCGGCGGCGAACGCGCTGCGCACCCGCCGCACCGACCGGGCGCTGCTGGTGACGGACTCGGTGTTCTCGGTCGACGGCGACCTCGCTCCCCTGCCGGCGCTGTTCGAGGCCTGCCGCGCGCACGGCGCCGCGCTGGTCGTGGACGACGCGCACGGCTTCGGCGTGCTGGGCCCTGGCGGGCGCGGGGCGGTGGCCGACGCGGGCCTGATCGGCGAGCCGGACGTGGTGACGACGGTGACCCTGTCGAAGGCGCTCGGCGCGCAGGGCGGCGCGGTGCTCGGCCCGCGGCGGGTGATCAAGCACCTGGTGGACTCGGCACGCAGCTTCATCTTCGACACGGGCCTGTCACCGGCGAGCACCGTGGCGGCGCTCGCCGCGTTGCACGTGCTGAAGGACGAGCCCGACCTGCCCGAGCGCGCCCGGGCGGCGGCGCAGTCGCTGGCGGCACGCCTGTCCGCCGCGGGCCTGACGGTGACCACCCCCGACGCGGCGGTCGTGTCGGTGCGGGCCCCGTCCCCGGAAGCGGCGGTCCAATGGGCCGACGACTGCCGGGCGGCGGGCGTGCAGGTCGGCTGCTTCCGGCCACCGTCGGTCCCGGACAAGGTGTCCCGGCTACGCCTGACGGCCCGCGCGAACCTGACCGAGAGCGAACTGGAGCGGGCGGTCGAGGTGATCACCCGCGCCGCCCCGGTCTGAGGGCGTCAGCCGGTCAGATCTGCTCGCCCAGCACGTCGGCGTAGGCGGCCACCCGTGTGTAGACGCCCGGCTTGCCCGGCACCGCGCAGCCTTCGCCCCACGACGTGATCCCGGCCAGCTTGCCGTCGACGATCAGCGGGCCGCCCGAGTCGCCCTGGCAGGTGTCCACGCCGCCCTCGGTCACGCCGGCGCACGCCATCGCCGCCGCCTTGAACGCCGGGTAGGACTGCTGGCAGCTCGCGTCCGCGATCAGCGGGACGTCGGCCTTCAGCAGGAACCGCGACGCGTCGCCGTCCGCGGCCACCCGGCCCCAGCCCAGGATCGTGGCGACCACGCCCGGTTCGTACAGGTCCGTGTCGTCCTTGCCGGCCGGGTCGATCGTCTCGTACCGCATCGGCTGCTCGAGGGTGAGCACCGCGACGTCGGCGCCGGTCCGCACGTCGGCGAAGTCCGGGTGCACCCAGATCTCGCTCACCGCGCTCGTCGTGCCCGCGTCGCTCTCCTTGTCCTCGCGCCCGCCGACCACCATGACGTCCGCCGGCTTGCGACCGATCGCGCAGTGCGCCGCGGTGACCACCTTGTCGTCGTCGACCAGCGTGCCGCCGCAGTACTGGAAGCCGTCCGCCGTGGTCAGGAACACCACGTAGCTGTGGTCCGCGATGCTGGCCCGGTTGCCGCCGACGATCTCCTCGTCGGCGTTGGCCTGGCTGCTCCCCAACGCGGCCGCGCCCGCGGCGATCATGCCCGCGGCCATCAGCAGCCGCGTGACCCGGGAGGTTGCCCCCATGTCATCTCCTCACACTGGTCGACACTGCCCAAGCAGGCTGACCCGTGAGCGGCGCCTCCGGCAACTTGACCATGTCGCTGAACCGGGTGAAATCGACCGGCGATCAGGACGTTGCGGCAGGAACCAGACCATGCAGCATGACTTCCGGGCCGAGGCGGCCGTCTCCGCCGGCAGCGGATAGTCCTCAGTGGACAGTAGGGCGCGGGCAGGGTCGGCCGACGACCTGCTCGCGCTGTCCCGGCGGCGGCCTAGGAACCGTCCGATGTGGACGAACTGCTGCCGAACCGGTTGCGGACCTTGCCCGCGGCGCCGGACACGGCCTCGCCGACGTCGCTCAGCACCTGGTCAGCGGGTCGGCGGAGCTCGACCACGACTCCTTGTACGAGCGGCCCGCGGAGCGGATGTCGTCCATCATCGACGAGGACGGGCTGTCGTCGGCGCGGCGCTGGTAGTCGCCGGCGAGGATCGCGCGGTACTCCGCCGACGCGGCCCAGCGCTGCAGCTGCGCGGCGCGCACGACCGAGAACGGGTGGCTCATGCCCTCGACCGTCATGAGCTTGAGGATGCTGTCGCGGATGTCGTCGACCTCCTCGTACTCCCTGGCCTGCTGCATGAACTCGGGGATGTCGATGTCGCCGAGGCTGGTGCCGCCGGCCAGGAACACGTGCTGGCGCAGCGCGGCGGCCGGGTCCTGGCCGCACAGCAGGCCCGCCCGGTCGGCGGTCAGCTCCGCCTTGCGGAACCACTCCATCAGCGCCGCGATCACAGCGCGCAGTCCGATCGCGCCGATCGGCACCCACTGGACCGTCGCCTGCAGGCGCAGCAGCCGCATGAGCAACGTGCGGAGCACGTTGTGGCCGGACAGGACGTGGCCGGTCTCGTGACCGATCGCGCAGCGCAGGCTCTCGGTGTCGAGCGACTCGACGAGGCCGGTGGTCAGCACGATGAACGGCTTGTCGATGCCGATCGCGTAGCCGTTCGCGCGCGGGTCGCGGGCGACGAACAGCTCGGGCACGGTGTCGAGGTCGAGCGTCTCGGCGGCGTCCACGCGCAGCCGGTCGATCTTGGGGTACTGCTTCTCGCCGACCCGGATCGCCGACGCCACTGCGTAGAGCCGCTCGGCCCGCTCGTTCCACATGCCGGCCACGGACTTCAGCACCGACGCGATGCCCGGCACGGCCCGCAGCGTGGCCATCGCACCCTTGTCGGCCGGGTGCTCGTAGGCGCGCGGGCTGATTCCCGGGAACCGGACCCGCGTCGAGCTGCGGTCCACCTCGTTGTCGGTCACGACGCCAGGGTAGGCGCGGGCCGCTCCCGGCAGGGACGATCCGCCGCGACTAGGGTGGTTGAAGCCAAAACGATCACTCTTCTGGGAGATGAAGATGAGCCTCGATCGTCCCGTCGCACCAGACCCCTACGAGCTCCTGCCGGCCGTCGGTTCGTTCACCGTGACGTCCGGCGACGTCACCGACGGCCAGCAGCTGCCGATGAGCGCCGTGCACGGTAGCGCGGGCGGCCAGAACACCTCGCCGCAGCTGTCCTGGTCCGGTTTCCCGGAGGGCACGCGCAGCTTCGTGGTCACGTTGTTCGACCCGGACGCGCCGATCCCCGGCGGCTTCTGGCACTGGATCGCGGTCAACCTGCCGGCCTCGGCGACCGAGCTGCCCGCCGGTGCGGGCGCGGACGACGCGAGCCTGCCCGGCAACGCCTTCCACGTGCGCAACGACTTCGGCTCGCGTGACTTCGGCGGGGCAGCGCCGCCGCAGGGCGACCAGAACCACCGCTACTACTTCGTGGTGCACGCGGTGGACGTGGACGCGCTGGAGGTCGACGAGAGCGCCTCGGCCGCGTTCGTGAGCTTCAACCTGGCCTTCCACACACTCGCCCGCGCGATCATCACGCCCACGTATCAGCACTGAGCGGCCACCGAGGAACACCGGCCGGTACCGGCGATGTTGGATGGAGACGTGACGCACTTCGATCTGGTCATCATCGGCACCGGCTCCGGCAACTCCATCCTCGACGGGCGGTTCGCCGGGTGGCGGGTGGCGATCGTCGAACGGGGCGTGTTCGGCGGCACCTGCCTCAACGTCGGCTGCATCCCGACGAAGATGTTCGTGCACACCGCCGACCTCGCGGCCACACCGGCCGCGTCGGCGAAGCTGGGCGTGGACGCCGAGCTGCTCGGGGTGCGCTGGCCCGACGTCCGGGACCGGATCTTCGGCCGGATCGACCCGATCGCCGCCGGCGGACGGGAGTACCGGAACTCACATTCGGACAACGCCAACGTGACCGTCTACGAGGGCACGGCACGGTTCACCGGCCCGCGGCGCCTCGCGGTCACCGGCGTCGACGAGGAGATCACGGCCGACCGGGTCGTGCTCGCCAACGGCGGGCGGCCGGTCGAGCTGCCCGCGCTGGCCGGACTGCCGGTGCACACGAGCGACACGGTCATGCGGCTGGACGAGCTGCCCCGGCGGCTCGTGATCATCGGCGGCGGGTTCATCGCGGCCGAGTTCGCGCACGTGTTCTCCGCGTTCGGGGTGGACGTGACCGTGGTGACCCGGTCGGGCGCGATGCTGCGCGGCGAGGACGAGGACGTCAGCAGGCGGTTCACCGAGCTGGCCGGCCAGCGGTGGGACCTGCGGCTGAATCGCACGGTGCGCGGCGGGTCCGTTGTGGACGGTGGGCTGCGGGTGGACCTCGGGGGCGAGTCGATCGAGACCGACGTGGTGCTGGTGGCCGTGGGGCGGGTGCCGAACTCGGACACGCTGAACCTGCCGGCCGCGGGCATCGACGTGACGGACGACGGCTACGTCGTCGTCGACCAGACGCAGCGCACGACCGCGGCGGGCGTGTGGGCGCTGGGCGACATCAGCTCGCCGTACGAGCTGAAGCACGTGGCGAACCACGAGGCGCGGATCGTGCAGCACAACCTGCTGAACCCGGACGAGCCGATCGAGGCCGACCACCGGTTCGTGCCGCACGCGGTGTTCAGCTCGCCGCAGGTGGCGTCGGTCGGCATGACCGAGCAGAAAGCCCGCGAGCGCGGCGTGCGGTACGTGACGTCCACAGAGGACTACGCGGGCATCGCGTACGGCTGGGCGATGGAGGACACGACGGGCTTCGCGAAGCTGCTGGCGGACCCGTCGTCGGGGCAGTTGCTGGGCGCGCACATCATCGGCCCGCAGGCGTCGACGCTGATCCAGCCCCTGATCCAGGCGATGAGCTTCGGCCTCGACGCGCGGCAGATGGCGCGTGGGCAGTACTGGATCCACCCGGCGATGCCCGAGCTGGTCGAGAACGCCCTGTTCAACCTGCCCCTGACGTAACAAACCCGCCACTCGCACCCCGAAGTTGTCCACAGCCCCACGAGACCCCCCGTTTTGTCGGCCTCGGCCGATAGAATGGCGTTGAGGGGTGCCCCCGGAGAGGGTGGGGGCCGCCATCCACTGGGGGGCTTCTCCTGTGGTGGCTTGCGTTCGTGGTGATCGCGTTCGCCGGGTCTGTCGGCGCGGCCGGGCCGAGTCGTCCACTGTGGACTTCCTGGCCGGGGAGCACCACCAGGTCCGTGCGGCATGCCGGAGCGGGCGGCGACCTGGATTCGCACCGACCTCCCGCGGCTACTGCTCCCCACCGCCGCCAGGGCTTCTGCCATCATCGCGGTCATGGCCGCGTCCCCGATCACCACCGTCCTGGTGCACAGCCCGTTCCTCGGGCCGGCGAGCCTGCGCCCGCTCGCCGACGCGCTCGCCGCGCACGGGCACCCGGCCCTCCTGCTCGACCTGCGGCCGAGCGTGGTGTCCGCGCCGGTGCACCAGGTGCTGGTCGGCTCGTTCGCCGACGCCATGAGCGCCGAGGAGCTCGCCGGGCCCGTCGTGCTGATCGGGCACAGCGGCGCCGGCCCGCTGCTGCCGGCGTTCGCGGACGCGCTCGAGGACACCGTCACCGGGCTGGTGTTCGTCGACGCCGGGCTGCCGACGCCCGGCCGCAGCTGGCGGGACACTGTGCCCGCCTCGCTGTACGCGGAGCTGAAGGCCGCGTCCCGCGATGGGCGGCTGCCGCGCTGGCAGCGCTGGTTCGAGCCGGATCCGCTGGTCGAGCTGGTCGCCGACGAGGAGCTGCGCGCCGAGATCGCGGACGAGGCACCCGAGGTGCCTGCCGCGTTCCTCAAGGAGCCGCGGCCGGACGTCGTCTGGTCCGGGCCGGCCGGCTACGTCGCGCTGTCCGCGACGTACGCGGCGGACGCCGACGCGGCCACCGCGCTCGGCTGGCCGGTGCGCAGGCTCGACTCGCACCACCTGGCGCCCGCCACCGACGCCGACCCGGTCGCGGTGGCCGTGCTCGAGGTGCTCGGCGAGCTGCTCAGGGGAGAGTGAGGATCTCCGCGCCGGCGTCGGTGACCACCATGGTGTGCTCGAACTGCGCGGTCCAGCTCTTGTCCTTGGTGGTGACGGTCCAGCCGTCGTCCCAGATGTCGTAGTCGATGCCGCCGAGGGTGATCATCGGCTCGATGGTGAAGGTCATGCCCTTCTCGATCACCGTGTCGACGCTGGGCTCCTCGTAGTGCAGGATCACGAGCCCGCTGTGGAACGACCGCGCGATGCCGTGCCCGGTGAAGTCCCGCACGACGCCGTAGCCGAACCGCTTGGCGTACGCCTCGATCACTCGGCCGATCACGTTCAGCTGGCGGCCGGGGCGGACGGACTTGATGGCGCGCATCGTCGCCTCGTGGGTGCGCTCGACGAGCAGCCGGACGTCCTCGTCCACCTCACCGGCGAGGAAGGTCCCGTTGGTGTCGCCGTGCACGCCGCCGAGGTAGGCCGTGACGTCGATGTTGACGATGTCGCCGTCCTGGATCTGCGTGGTGTCCGGGATCCCGTGACAGATCACCTCATTGAGCGAGGTGCAGCACGATTTGGGGAAATGCCGGTAGCCCAGCGTGGACGGGTATGCGCCATGGTCGAGGAGGAACTCGTGCACGACGGCGTCGACGTCGTCGGTGATGGCGCCGGGCTTGACGGCCTTGCCGCCCTCCTGGAGCGCCTGCGCGGCGAGCTTGCCGGCGATCCGCATCGCTTCGATGGTCTCGTCGGTCTGCACCCACGGCTCGGTGTTGCGCTGGGGGGCAGGCTTGTCGACGTACTCGGGACGCTCGATCGAGGACGGAACCTGCCGACGCGGCGACTGGACGCCGGGCTTGAGTGGGGCACGTACGGGCATGGCTCCACCCTACGATGCGCTCATCGCAGCGCGGAGAAGAACCGGGTGGCCGCGGTGATCGCCTTGCTGGACCGGCCCGCGTCCGTGATGAGGATCGCGAAGGCAAGGTCGCCGCGGAAGCCCACGTACCAGCCGTGCGCGTGCTTGCCGTCACCGAACTGGGCCGTGCCGGTCTTGCCACGGATGTCCGCGTATGCGCGCAGTGCCGGGTTCATGGCCGTGACCTCCTGCATCATCGCGCGCATCGCGGTCAGCGTCGCCGCGTCCACCGGCTTCGGGTCCGCGGTGTCGGTCTCGGTCGTGCTGCCGGTGAGCAGCGTGGGCTTCGGCATGGTGCCCGAGGCGACCGTGGCCGCCACGACGACCATGCCGAACGGGCTGGCCAGCACCTTGCCCTGGCCGAAGCCGTCCTCCGCGCGCTCGACGACGTTGGTCGCCGCCGGGACCGAGCCCGTGACGGTCGTCGCGCCGCGCACGACGAAGTCGGCCCCGAGGCCCAGGCGGCGTGCGGTGTCGGTGAGCGACGCCGGGTCCAGCTTCGTCGCCAGCTGGGCGAACGTGGTGTTGCACGAGAACGCGAACGCGCTGTGCAGCGGGATCACACCCTTGTCGAACTCGTCGTTGTTCGGCACCACGCGACCGTTGATCGTCGTCGTGCCCGGGCAGCCGACCCGCGCGTTCGGCTGGGTCTTGCCGGACTCGATGCCCGCGATCGCGGTGACGATCTTGAACGTGGAGCCGGGTGGATACCGGCCGGTCAGCGCGACCGCGCCCTGCTTGTCCGCCGCCGCGTTCTGGGCCACCGCCAGCAGCTCACCGGTGGACGCCCGCATCGCGACCAGCATCGCCGGGGTGCGCTCCGCCGCGAGCGCCCGCTGCGCCGCGACCTGCGTCTTCGTGCTCAGGGTGACGTGTGCCGCCTCGGCCGGCTCGGCCGCCTTCGCGTACAGCTCCGACACCTCGGCGCCGGACACGTCCGTGGTGACCACCCGCCAGCCCGCCTTGCCGATCAGGTCGTCCTCGACCAGCTTGCGGATGCCCGGCAGGACGGTCGGCGCGAGCGTCCGGTCGGCCGGGAGCAGGCGCGGTGACGCGGTGAACCGGACGCCGGGCAGGTCGTAGATCCGTGGCTTCACCCGCTCGTAGTCGATCGAGCGGAGCGTGACCACCTGGTATGGCCGGCCGGACGGCACCTTGGCCGCACCGTCCAGAATGGACTTCTGGGTGATCGTGCGGTCGAACCCGGCCAGGTTGTCGGCCAGCGAGCCCGCGACCGCCTTCGCATCGCCCGCCTTCGCCGCCTCGAACAAGACCGAGACCACCCGGTCGGGGGACATCACCGGGACGCCGTCGCGGTCCAGCACCGGCGCCAGCTCGGGCTGCTCGTTCTGCACCTCGATCGACTGCTGCTCGGCGAGCTCGGGGTGCACGACCGTGGTGTCCCAGTGGACCTGCCACGCGTCGTCCTGCTCGTGCAGCTCCATCCGGCCGTCGTAGTCCCACCGGCGGTCGTGCCCGAAGTCCCAGGTCACCTTGAACGACGCCTTCGCCGTCGTGTCGGTCGTCTCGACCTTGCCCAGCTGGGCGGCCACCTTCTCCGGCGCGAGCTCGGTGCGCAGCTTGCCGAGCAGCGCCTTCGCCGAGTCCGGCGAGTCGGTCAGCTTCGCCGCTGCCGCGCTGTCGCCCTTCGCGAACGCGCCCAGGTAGTCCGACGCGATGTCCTCGGGCGTGGGACCGTCCTGCCCGAACAGCCCGCAGCCGGCCGCGGGCAGGGTGAGCAGCAGCGCGGCGAGGAGGCCGGCCGCACGGGATGAGGAGACACGCACGCCGGCGAGTATGTCCGAAGGCACCGACACTCAGAACAGCACGGTGGCGTACTGGCCGACCCGGGTGAACCCGATCCGGCGGTAGGCCGACTGCGCGACCGCGTTGTAGGCGTTGACGTACAGGCTCGCGGTGCGCCCGAGCCCACGGACGAGCCGGTCGACGACGGCGGCGGTGCCCGACGTGCCGAGCCCGTGGCCGCGCCGGTCGGGGTGCACCCACACGCCCTGGATCTGGCCGACGGCGTTGGACAGCGCGCCGATCTCCGCCTTGAACACCACCTCGCCGCCGTCGAACCGGGCGAACGCACGGCCGGCGGAGATCAGCTCGGCGACCCGGGCGCGGTAGCTCGCACCGCCATCCCCCGCGCGGGGGTCGACGCCGACCTCCTCGATGAACATCGCGACCGCGGCCGGCAGGTAGCGGTCCAGCTCGTCGGGGCGCACAGGCCGGACCAGCGGGTCGGTCGGGATGCGCGGCTGCTTGGACGTGGACATCAGCGGCTGGTCGTCGCGCACCTCGCGGGCCGGGCCCCAGTCGAGCTCGAGCTCGGACCACAGGCCGAGGACCTGGTCGGCGGGACCCACGACCGACGAGCACATCCGGCGGCGGCGCAGCGCCCGGTCGGCGAACGCCCGCAGCGCGGAGCGGTTGCCCTGCAACGGGATCAGGTTCGAGCCGGCGAAGCAGAGGGAGTCCAGCCTGCCGCTGCGGAACCCGCGGGGCTCGCAGCCCCACAGCTCGCCGCCCAGCCGCCACGGGTCCATGCCGAGGGTCTCGATCCGAGAGGCGACCATGCAGGACGCGACCGGGTCCGCCGTGAGCATCGCGCGCACAGCCATCCGATCCCGCTCGTCGAGCAGCCGCGCTCCAGCAAGCCGCAACACAGGGTCAAGCGTGCCAGATGTCCGGCGTTCGGGACAGCAAAGACCCGCCGAACACGAATTCGCCCGATGGTGTCGATCCGGGCTCCCGCGCTCCGACGTGTCAGTGAAGCCCCAGCGGAAGGAGCCCGCCATGCGTTTCGTGGTCCTCGCGAGGTCGGAGGGCGCGCCGCCCACGGCCGCCGCGCTGTGGCGGTACAACGAGGAGCTGGTGCGGGCCGGCGTGCTGCTGGCCGCGGACGGGCCCGCGTCGAGCGCGCTGGGCGCCCGGGTCCGGTTCGCCGACGGCCGGGCGTCGTACGAGGAGGGCGGCGCGCCGGTGACCGGGTACTGGTTGCTCGAGGTCGGCTCGCGGCGGGAGGCCGTCGAATGGATGCGCCGGTGCCCGTGCACGGGTGAGATCGAGATCCGGCAGGTGCCCCCGGAGTTCGCGATGCTGAGCCCCGAGCACGAGGACTACCTGCGGGCGCAGATCGCGCACCGATGAGTTTCGGCTCACTGGCCGACCGGCGGGTGTGCCGTTCTTCCCTGCGTGGGACTGCCGGGGGGACCTGACCCACGTGGAGACGCTGCCGTTCGCCAACGGCGTGCTGGTGACCCGGTACGAGGTCAGCCGACCGTGACGACCGGGTCGCCGGCGACCGTGTCGCCGGCCTCCTCGGCGATGCGCATGGCCTCCTCGATCAGGGTCTCCACGATCTGGCTCTCCGGCACGGTCTTGATGACCTTGCCCTTCACGAAGATCTGGCCCTTGCCGTTGCCCGACGCCACGCCCAGGTCGGCCTCGCGGGCCTCGCCGGGGCCGTTCACCACGCAGCCCATCACGGCGACGCGCAGCGGGACCTCCATGCCCTCCAGGCCCGCGGTGACCTCGTCGGCCAGCTTGTACACGTCGACCTGGGCCCGGCCGCACGACGGGCACGACACGATCTCCAGCTTGCGCGGCCGCAGGTTCAGCGACTGCAGGATCTGCGCGCCGACCTTGACCTCCTCGACCGGCGGGGCGGACAGCGACACGCGGATCGTGTCGCCGATGCCCTGGCGCAACAGTGCGCCGAACGCCACCGCGGACTTGATCGTGCCCTGGAACGCCGGGCCCGCCTCGGTCACGCCGAGGTGCAGCGGGTAGTCGCACTGCTCGGCCAGCAGCTCGTAGGCCCGCACCATGACCACCGGGTCGTTGTGCTTCACCGAGATCTTGATGTCGTAGAAGTCGTGCTCGGCGAACAGGGACGCCTCCCACATCGCCGACTCCGCCAGTGCCTCCGGCGTCGCCTTGCCGTACTTCTTCAGCAGGCGCGGGTCCAGGGAGCCGGCGTTGACGCCGATGCGGATCGGGGTGCCGTGGTCGCGCGCGGCGGCCGCGATCTCGCGCACCTTGTCGTCGAACTTCTTGATGTTGCCCGGGTTGACGCGCACCGCCGCGCAGCCGGCCTCGATGGCGGCGAACACGTACCGCGGCTGGAAGTGGATGTCCGCGATCACCGGGATCTGCGACTTGGCCGCGATGGCCGCCAGCGCGTCGGCGTCCTCCTGGTGCGGGCAGGCCACGCGCACGATGTCGCAGCCAGTCGCGGTCAGCTCGGCGATCTGCTGCAGGGTCGCGTTCACGTCGGCCGTCTTCGTGGTGGTCATCGACTGCACGGAGATCGGGTGGTCGCTGCCGACGCCGACCTTGCCGACCATCAGCTGCCTGGTCTTGCGGCGCTCCGCGAGCACGGGCGGCGGAAGCGCGGGCATACCCAGCATGGTGCCTTCGGTCATGCTTTCAGAGTACTGAGCGGAGCTTGCGGAGCGAAAATCGCCACTGAGCGGAGCTTGCGGAGCGAAAATCGCTACTGAGGTATCCGGATCGGGTTCACGATGTCCGCTGTGATGGTCAGCAACATGACCGCACCACCGAGAAGGACGAACACCATCGTCACGGCCGACAACTTTGTGTAGTCGACCGGGCCGCCGGCCGGCTTGCCGCGCAGCCGCCGCAGCCAGTCGCGGATCTTCTCGTAGAACAACACCGCGATGTGCCCGCCGTCGAGCGGCAGCAGCGGCAGCAGGTTGAACACGCCGACGAAGAAGTTCAGCGTCGCGAGCAGCAGCAGGAAGACCTCCCACAGCCCGCGCTCCACGGCGTCGCCGCCGATGACACTGGCGCCGACCACGCTCACCGGCGTGTCCTGGTCGCGCGGTGCGCCGCCGATGGCCTCGATGACCTTCGGGATCTTCTGCGGGAACGCGAGCAGCCCGTTCCACACGCCGACGAACATGTCGCCGGTGAAGCTCGCCGCGCCGCCGACCCCGCCGGCCACGCCGTAGGTGTTCATCGCCGGCGGCAGCGCCACCGACACGCCGATCGCGCCTACCTTGGTGTCGCCGGTCGACACCTGGGCGACGTCGACGGTCAGCGTGAGCGTCTCGCTCCCCCGCCGCACCACGAAGTCGGCCGGGCCGGACAGCTTCTCGACCTTCGCGACCATGTCCTTCCAGGTCGGGGTGGGCGTGCCGTCGACGGACTGCACGAGGTCGCCGGGGCGCAGGCCGGCGTCCTTGGCCGGGGCGGCCGCGCCGGAGGAGCAGCCGGTCTGCTGCTTGTCGGTCTTGTCCACCACGCAGTCGTTGACGGTCCCGACCTCGGGCTTCACCGTGTTGACGTCGAAGTTCAGGTTCGGCAGGCCCATCGTGATCGCCATCAGGTACAGGATGAGGAACCCGATGATGAAGTGGGTGATCGAGCCGGCGACCATCACGACGAAGCGCTTCCACGTCGCGTAGCGCCACATCGCGCGCGGCGCTTCCTCAGCGGTGACCTCGTCGAGCGCGGTCATGCCGGCGATGTCGCAGAAGCCGCCCGCGGGGATCACCTTCAGGCCGTACTCGGTGTCGCCGCGGCGGAACGACCAGATCGTGGGCCCGAAGCCGATGAAGTAGCGGCGGACCCGCATCCCGAAGATCTTGGCCGCGCCCATGTGCCCGGCCTCGTGCAGCGCGACGGAGATGCATATCCCCAGCGCGAACAGGATGACCCCGAGGATCCACGTGAGCACGTCGTCAGTCCTCTCCCGGCCCGGCGGTGCCGAGCTCAGCCGTTGCCCCTAGCCGCTGCCTGGCCTGGGACCGCGCCCAGCTCTCCGCGGCGAGCACTTCCTCGACCCCGGACGGCTCGCCGTGCCAGTCGTCCGCGTCGTCGAGCACTCGTTGCACAGTGTCCACAATGTCGGTGAAGGCCGTGTTTCCTCCGGCGAAGGCCGTGACGGCCTCCTCGTTCGCCGCGTTGTACACCGCGGGCAGGCAGCCGCCCACCTGGCCGGCCTGCCGCGCGAGCCGCACGGCCGGGAACGTGTCGTCGTCGAGCGGCTCGAACGTCCAGGCCGAGGCCGCGGCGAACGTGGCCGGGCGGGCGGCACCGGGCACCCGGTCCGGCCAGCCGAGCGCGAGCGCGATCGGCAGCCTCATGTCCGGCGGGCTGGCCTGGGCCAGCGTGGAGCCGTCGGTGAACGTGACCATCGAGTGGATCATCGACTGCGGGTGCACGACCACGTCGATCCGCTCGTACGGCACGTCGAACAGCAGGTGCGCCTCGATCAGCTCGAGGCCCTTGTTGACCAGGGTGGCCGAGTTGATCGTGATCACCGGGCCCATGTCCCACGTCGGGTGCGCCATCGCCTCGGCGACCGTGACGTCGGCGAGGTCCGCGCGGCGGCGGCCGCGGAACGGGCCGCCGGACGCGGTCAGCACCAGCCGGTCGACCTCCCCCGCGCTGCCGCCACGCAGGCACTGCGCGATCGCCGAGTGCTCGGAGTCGACCGGCACGAGCTGGCCCGGCCGCGCCGCACGCAGCACGAGCGGGCCGCCCGCGATCAGCGACTCCTTGTTGGCCAGTGCGAGCGTCGCGCCGGTGGCGAGCGCACGCAGCGTCGGCTCGAGGCCGCGGGAGCCGGTGATCGCGTTCAGCACGATGTCGGCCGGCGTCGAGTCGATCAGCTCGGCGACGGCGTCGGGCCCGGCCAGGATGCGCGGCATCGGGAAGCCGCCACGCTCGTAGCCACGCCGCTTGGCCTCCGCGTACAGCGCGAGCTGTACGTCCTCGGCCGCGGTCGAGCGCGACACGGCGACGGCTCGCGCGCCGGTCGCGATGGCCTGGGCGGCCAGCGCGGCCGGGTCGGCGCCGCCGGCCGCGACGCCGGTCACCTCGAACCGGTCGGGGTTGGCCGCCACCACCTCGAGTGCCTGGGCACCGACCGAGCCCGTGGAGCCGAGCACGAGGACGCTACGTCTGGTCGCTGGGACGGTCGCTGGGACGGTCGCTGGGATGGTCATTGCCGTTCATTCTTCCCGATCCGGCCGGAACGGCATCCGCACGGGCCGCGACAGGGCGGTGTGGGAGCATGTGCGCGCAAGGATCAAGAGGTGCCGGGAGGGAACGTGGCTGGCTCACAGCTGGAGAAGCGGCCGAAGAACGCGGTCGACCCGCACGAGGAGCCGTCCGCCGAGTGGGGCTGGCACGGCCGGTTCCCCCGCGGCCGCGAGATCGGCGGCTGGATCTCCGCGATCGCGATGTTCCTGATGGCGTTCGTCGGCAACCACGTGGCCATGACCGAGCGGCTGTGGCTGGCCGGCGCCGGAGTCGTGCTGGTCGCGCTGCTGATCGGCCACCGGGTGCGGCAGCGCACCGCCTGGCGCCGCTAGCGGTTTTCGGCCTTTCGCGCACTCGCCGGAACAAACGGTCCGGCGGGTTTGCTGACCTTGGGTGACGACGTCGTCGATTCCCCGAAGTCCCTTGTGAAAGGCCGTTGATGGATCGCGCCACCCTGTCCCCGACACGCCCCGCGTCGTCCGCGGCGGTGCCGGCGTCTCCTTCCGGTTCCGAGCGAATCCGGATCATCCTCGTGCTCGGCGCGCTGATCGCGCTGGGCCCGCTGACGATCGACATGTACCTGCCGGCCCTGCCGGCCATCGCGAACGACCTGATGACCTCGTCGTCGGCCGTGCAGCTCACGATCACCGGCACGCTGCTCGGCCTCGGCCTCGGCCAGCTGGCCATCGGCCCGTTCTCGGACGCGGTCGGCCGCAGGCTGCCGCTGATCCTCGGCACCGCCGTGCACGTCGCGGCGTCGCTGCTGTGCCTCGTCGCGCCGAACGTGGCGGTGCTCGGCGTGCTGCGCATGGTGCAGGGCGTCGGCGCGGCCGCCGCGATGGTCGTGGCCCTTGCCGTCGTCCGCGACCTGTTCTCCGGCCGCGCCGCCGCGACCGCGCTGTCGCGGCTGATGCTCGTGATGGGCGTCGCGCCGATCCTGGCCCCGACGCTCGGCGCGGCGATCCTGCTCACCGGCTCGTGGCGCGGCGTGTTCGCGGTGCTGGCCGTGCTCGGCGTGGCGCTGATGCTGGTGGCGGTGTTCCTGCTGAAGGAGACGCTGCCCCCGGAGCGGCGGCGGACCGGCGCGTTCGGCCCGGTGCTGCGGACCTACCGCACGCTGGTGACCGACCGGCAGTTCGTGGTGCTGACGCTGGTGGCCGCGCTCGGCATGTCGGCGCTGTTCTCGTACGTGTCCGGCTCGTCGTTCGTGCTGCAGGACGGCTTCGGCCTCAACCAGCAGCAGTTCGGCCTGGTGTTCGGCATCGGCGCGATCGCGATCATCGGCGCGTCGCAGCTCAACGTCATGGCGCTGAACCGCTGGTCGCCGTCGCAGATCGTGTTCGCGGCGCTCGGCGCCGCGGTCGTGTCCGGCGTCGCGCTGACCGTGCTGGCCATGGCGGGCGGCGGGCTCGTCGGGTTCGTGGTGCCGCTGTTCTTCCTGCTCGGCGCGATCGGGTTCGTGCTGCCGAACGCGCCGGCGCTGGCCCTGTCGAGGCACGGCGAGGCGGCAGGCACCGCGGCGGCTCTGCTCGGCGCGACGCAGTTCGGCCTCGGCGCGCTGATCGCCCCGCTGGTGGGCGTGCTCGGCAACGACGCCCCGGCCATGGCGATCACGATGACCGCCGGCACGGCGGTCGCGTGGCTGGCCCTGGGTGCGACGGTGTGGCGCGACCGCCGAGCGGCACTCGCGGCTGCCTGACCACTCCGGCAGGACCGGTGCTCTTCGGCAAACGAGGCGCGCGATCCGGCCGACGACCACGAGGAAGGGACCTGGCAGCGCAGTGACCTACTTGGTGGAGTCCGCGGCGCACGCGCTGCCCACGGTTGACATGCCCATCCCGCCACTCGAGCCCGAAGGCTCCGCCCTGCGGAGATCAGCGACGGCCACCGATTGCGGCGAACCGCTGGCAGAGATCGCCGGCTCAGGCATCACAGTGCTCCACAGCTATACCCAAGCCGGCTGGCGGAACACCGTGGACCGGCAGTGGCTCAGAGCCGGGTCGCTGGCGCGACTGCGGCAAGCCTCCGCCGCGTTGCCGCAGGGCTTTGACATCGCGGTCTTCGACGCCTGGCGACCCCTTGCTTTGCAGCGGGAATTGTTCGACGCGACCAACGCCGCTTCGGATTTCGTCGCACCCCGTCAGAAGATCTGGCGACGCCACCGCTCCATCTCACCGGGTGCACCGTCGACCTCACGCTGAGCTGGCGGGGCACACCATAAGCACGAATTCGTTGCGCTGGCCGAAGAGTGGTGGCATTTCGAGTTCGGCACTCGCCTCTGGTCCGGCCTCACCGGCCGACCGGCCCGGTACGGGCCCGCGACGCCAGGAACCGGTCAGTCGCCAGTCTGATGTGGACGGCCGCCGCAACGTAGTCCGTCCATGAGGAGGGCGAGCAGGCGGTCGGCTTGAGCGGAACTGTCCGGGCTGTCCTGGGCGGCCCAGGCGATGGCGCCGACCATCTTCAGCACATCCGCCTCGTCCGCACCGGCGACGATCACGCCCGATCGCCGCGCCCGCGCCAGCAACGCGGCTCCGACCTCGAACAGTTCCGCGTGCCAGGTCGATACGAGGCCATTCCCGCGGTCGAGCGCCGAGTTCATCACCGCGGCTGCCAGACCTCGATAGGTCAAGGAATGCGTGAGCGTGGCACGCAACCACGTGGACAACGCGTCGAACTCGTCCTCGGCCGCCAGCAGCCCGCGACCGAGGTCCACCAACTCGGCTATCTGCTCGGCGAGCACCGCCTCGATGAGGTCGAGCCGAGTGGGGAAGTGCCGGTACAGCGTCCCGCTGGCCACTCCTGCCCGCCGAGCGATCTCGTCCAACGAGGCGTCCACGCCGAACTCGGCGAACGCGATTCGCGCCTGCTCGACCAACCGCTCGTAGTTGCGTCGGGCGTCCGCACGCCTCGGACGCCGGGCACGCGACCGCGATTCGTGGTCTGCCAGCGCAATCACCACATCCTTTGCTAACCGGGGACACAGTCCGCTACCGTGTCCAGCTAACCGGACTATGCCTCACCTTAACGGTTGACTCACCTCACGGCATGGAGACCTTATGGCGCTGTCGGAGCAAGACCGGATCGACATCAACGACTTGATCAAACTCCACGGCCACCTCACGGACGCGGGCAAACTGGACCAAGCGGGCGAGCTGTTCACCGCGGACGTCACCTATGACGTGACCGACTTCGGCCTCGGCTCGTTGCACGGGACGGCGGCCCTACGCGAGGCCGCGCTCGCGTTGGGCGACGCCAACCCGGTCGGCCATCACGTCACGAACATCGTGATCACCCGGATCGACGATCGCTCGGCGCGGGTCCAGTCCAAAGGAATCGGCATCAAGGCCGACGGAACGGCCGGCAGCGCCGTCTACGACGACATCGTCACACGCCGGCCCGAGGGCTGGAAGATCAGCTACCGCAAGGTGACTGCGAGGCGAGCGGCGCTCGGCAAGCAAGAAGCTGGTCCGCGTGCGGTTCTGGAGCGTCTCCGCCAAGCCGCTGTCAGCCAGTCGATCGATGACCTGGGCCGCGTGTACGCGGTCGACGCGGTCCACGAGTTCCCGTTCACCCGCCCAGGCCTGCCGTCGCGGCTCGAGGGCCGGGACGAGATCGTGAGCTGGACAGCCGCGGCGTGGCAGACCGGCACGTTCAGGTACGAGCGCTACCGCACCATCGCCATCCACGACACCGACGATCCAGACACGATCATCGTCGAGCAGGAGGCCCTCGGGCGCGGCACATCCACCGGCGATTTCGCCCTTCCCAACATCGTTGTGCTCACCGCGCGCAACGGCCAGATCGCCCGTCTGCGCGACTACGTCAACATCCCGGCAGCCGCGGCCGCGATGGGGCGCGATCTGTAGAGGCCGGCATCGTCCCGGCTCAGCAGCGGGGAACAACACCCGCTCGGTGAAACGGTGCGCCGTGCGTCAGCGGATGTCGGTCTGGGTCGACTGTCCAGAGTGGAGGCATTGGAGGCGGCGATGGCGGCGTTCATGTGGCCGCCGTTCATTTCTTGGTGCTGGCAGGTGTCGTCCCACGAACGGCCGGATCGTGGGCCTCGTGCGGCACCGGTCGGCGAACAGCCGGATAGGCTGCGATCGGCTGGCAATGCCAGGCCGTCCTCGACGCTCGCCCGGTCCGAGTCCGCGCAGGCGGCCAGTTCGGCCGCGCCTATGTCACGGGGACGCACGATGCGCGAGCAGGGCTCAGAGGGTCACCTCTTGGTATACGAGGTCGGTACGACCTGTCCTCGCACTACTCGCGACGAGCGCACGCCGTATCACCTGCCGGCGTCGACCAGAGGAGAGGTGATGCCGGTGAGCTGCTCGGAGGCGGTCCACAGGCGGCGTGCGAGGTCGCCGTCGTGGGCGCTCTTCGAGCGGCCGACCAGCTCCGGGGCGCCGCGCCCCTGCAGGAAGCCGCTCGGGCCGGCGTAGCTGTTGCCCGGGATGTCCGCCACGGCCGCGTACAGGGTGGGCAGCGCGCCGTCGTCGTCGCTCTGTGCGATCAGGTTGACGAACCGCTGGCGGAGCGCGTCGAACCGGGGATGCCTGCCCTGCGAGCGCAGGAGGTTCGTCGCCGCCATGCCAGGGTGCGCGGCGGTCGCGAGCACGGGCGAGCCGGCCGCGGTGAGCCGGCGCTGGAGCTCGGCGGTGAACAGCAGGTTGGCGAGTTTCGACCGCCCGTAAGCCGCGATCGCGCGGTACGGCCGGCGTTCCCAGTTGAGGTCGTCGAAGTCGATCGAGCCCACCCGGTGGCCGCCGGAGGAGACGGTGACCACCCGCCCGCTGATCCGGGGCAGGAGCAGGTTGGTCAGCGCGAAGTGCCCCAGGTGGTTCGTGCCGAACTGCAGCTCGAAGCCGTCCGCGGTGCGGCCGAGCGGCGGGATCATCAGGCCGGCGTTGTTGATCAGCAGGTCGACGGGCTCGTCGATACCGTCGACGAACTCGCGGACCGAGGCGAGGTCGGCGAGGTCGAGCCGGCGGACTTCGGTCTCGCCGATCATCGATGCGGCGGCCTCGCGACCCTTGGCGAGGTCACGCACGGCGAGCACGGTGCGCGCTCCCCGGGCCGCGAGCACGCGAGCGGTCACGCGGCCGATGCCGCTGTTCGAGCCGGTCACGATGACAGTGCGGCCGGTCATGTCGGGGATGTCCGCGACGGAGAATGTGGTCATGAGCAACAATGTATGCAGTGACAACAATGTTGTCAATGACTACGCGAACGCATAGGATCTGACCGTGACCGAGCGGCCCTACCACCACGGACAACTCCGTACCGCCCTGCTCGACGCGGCCGAACGCAGCCTGCGCGAGGGCGGCGAGGAGCAGCTCTCGCTGCGCGAGCTGGCCCGGGAGCTCGGAGTCAGCCATGGCGCGCCGCGGCGCCACTTCCCCGACCGGCAGGCCCTGCTCGATGCCCTGGCCGAGACGGGCTTCGGACGCCTGGACACGCAGCTGCGGGCAGCGCTCACCGAGGCGGGAGACGACTTCGTGCCACGCCTGCGGGCCACCGTGGCCGCCTACATCCGGTTCGCCACCGAGGACGCGGCGCTGCTCGAGCTGATGTTCACCAGCAAGCACCGGCCGGGCGCCGATCGGGTAGCGGCGGCGGCCGGCCCGGCGTTCACGCTGATGAACGACCTGATCGTGCAGGGGCAGGCAGCGGGGGAACTCGCCGGAGACCCCGAGCGGATCGGGATCGTCCTGTTCGCCACGATGCAGGGCATCGCCACGCTGATCAACGGCGACATGGTCGAGCCGAAACTGCTCGACGGCCTCGTCGAGACCGCGGTCGAGCAGTTCGTGCGGGGAGCACGCCCGGCCTGACGGGCGAAGCTAACCCTCGGCGGCGAGCTGCCCGCACGCGGCGGCGATCTCCTGGCCACGGGTGTCGCGGACCGTGCAGGCCACTCCCCCGGCGTTGACCCGGCGCACGAACTCCCGCTCCACCGGTTTCGGGGACGCGTCCCACTGCGAGCCCGGGGTCGGGTTCAGCGGGATCACGTTCACGTGCACCAGCTGGGCCAGCTGCTGACGCAAACGCTTCGCCAACAGATCGGCACGCCACGGCTGGTCGTTCACGTCCCGGATCAACGCGTACTCGATCGACACCCGCCGGCCCGTCGTGTCCGCGTAGTACCGCGCGGCCCCCAGAACCTCGTCCACCGACCAGCGCGTGTTCACCGGAACCAGCGTGTCGCGCAGCTCGTCGTCCGGCGTGTGCAGCGACACCGCCAGACGGACCTGCAGCTTCTCCTCCGCCAGCTTGCGGATCGCCGGCGCCAGGCCAACCGTCGACACGGTCACCGAGCGCTGCGAGATGCCCAGCCCACCCGGCGCCGGATCACAGATCCGATGCACGGCGTCGACCACCCGCCGGTAGTTCGCCAGCGGCTCGCCCATGCCCATGAACACGACGTTGGACACGCGGCCCGGCTCGCCGAGCTCGCCGTCGCGCATCGCGGCGGCCGCGGCGCGGACCTGGTCCACGATCTCCGCGGTCGACAGGTTGCGCTGCAGGCCACCCTGCCCGGTCGCGCAGAACGGGCACGCCATGCCGCAGCCCGCCTGACTCGACACGCACAGCGTCACGCGGTCCGGATAGCGCATCAGCACGCTCTCCAGCAGTGTCCCGTCGTGCGCGCGCCACAACGTCTTGCGCGTGGTGCCGTCGTCGCAGCTCACGTGGCGGACGACGGACAGCAGTGGCGGCAGGAGCCCGTCGGCGAGCCGGCCCCGGCTGGCGGCCGGGATGTCGGTCATCAGCGCCGGGTCGGCGGTCAGCCGGGCGAAGTAGTGGTGGGACAGCTGGTTCGCGCGGAACGGCTTCTCCCCCAGCTCGGTCACCGCGGCACGCCGCTCATCGGCGGACATGTCGGCGAGGTGACGGGGCGGGAGGCCACGGCGGGGCGCGTCGAAGACGAGGGGAAGTGCGGTCATAGCGACCTCATTGTCCCATGCCGCCGATCGAGGGATTGACAAGCCGCGATCGCTCGGCCGTGACGCCGGAGTCGCCTCAGCTCGACGGTCGGGAGCGGGAGGCGCGCCACATCTTGTGCTCGCGGCTGACCGCTTCCTCGGAGTCCGCGACCTCGGCGGCCCACGCGTCCTCGTCGGTGGCGAGCTCGAGGCGGTCGCGGGCTATCGCGAGCTCGTTGGCCGCGAAGGTGTACGCCCGCGCCAACGTGGTGTGCTGGCGCAGGTTCATCCACGCCGTGCCGGCCGCGATGACCGCCGCGGAGACGCCGGCGAGGTCGATGTTGACATAGCCGGCCGCCTTGGCCAGCGCCGCGACGAGGCCGACGACCTCGATGATCAGCAGGGTCATGCGCCAACGGCTCGCGCGCTTCTCGTTGTGCGACGCCTTGTGCCCGTACCATTCCTGCTGGTCGATGATGCGGAAGCGCAGGTAGGCGGCCTTGCGCGAGGCGAGGTCCCCCGCCCGCAGCTCCTCCATCGCGGACGATATCGCGGGGCGTTGGGCAGGCTTGATGCTCGTCGTCGGCGCCTCCTTCAGCAGGCGCGAGAGCTGGTCGACGAAGCGTTGTTTCGTCGCGTGGTCGTCGGTCTGCCTGGCGAACGGGACGCCACCGACGCTGTAGCGCCAGGCGAGGCTCTTCGCCGACTCGGCGAGAGCGCGCCCGTCGTACCAGCGCTCCTCCGGCCGGCTGGACCTCAGGCTGAGCTCGGTGAGCGTGATGACGGCCAGCCCGAGGGCCGTGCCGATCGCGGCGAGGTCGACGCCGCGATCGCCGACGTGCCAGGTCACGATCCCTGTCGCGGCGACGAACACCGTCAGGACCAGCCGAAGTCGAACCGTCCGGACGTAGTCGCGCTGCCCGGCGAGCGATGCCTTGTCGGCGGCGTCGAAAAGACCCGGCAGGTCCGATTCGGGCAAGCCCAGGTCCGTGGTCATCGACGCTCCCTAGGTATCCGCCACGCCAGCAGCACGGATCATGCCGGACACGTGCGCGATCGTCGCGATCGCCTTGCGGGCGTCTGGCGATGGCGGGTGCCGCTAGTGTTGTTCGCCGGAATTCGAGTTGGGGGTCGCATGGCAGTCGAGGGCGGCTACGACAGCTTCATCTCCTATAGCCATGCGACCGACCGGGGGACGGCGAAAGCACTGCAGCGCACGCTGCACCGACTCGGGCGGCGCTGGTACCGCCGAACGGCGTTGCGGGTGTTCCGGGACGACACGACCCTCGCCGCGAGCCCGGACCTGTGGGGATCCATCGAGTCCGCGCTGGGTTCCGCGCGGACGTTTGTGTTGCTGGCATGTCCGGAGTCGGCCGCGTCCCCGTGGGTCGGCAAGGAGGTGGAGTTCTGGCGGCGGGAACGGTCCCGCGACACCTTTCTGATCGCGCTCACCGGCGGGGAGTTGTGCTGGGACCCGGAAGCCGGGGACTTCGACCCGGAACGGAGCGACGCCCTTCCGGCACAACTGCGCGGCTGGTTCGACAGCGAGCCGTTCTGGGTCGACCTTCGCGGTCATCGGGAAGGTAAGCGGCAGCGGGAGTTTCGCGAGAGGTCGGCCGCGATCGCGGCCGCTGTTCACGACCAGCCGAAGGACGCGCTGCTGAGCGAGGACGCCCAGCAGCAGCGCCGGCTGGTGACGGTGCTCTCGGCACTGCTGGTGCTCGCGGTCGCGGCCGGCGCAGTCGCGGTCTGGCAGCTCAACACCGCGATCGCCGAACGGGAGCGGGCCGACGAGCAGGCGCGCGTGGCGCTGTCGCGGGCGCTGGCCGGTGAGTCCGGTGCCCAGCTCGAAACCGACCCGCGGCTCGCAACGCAGCTCGCGCTCGCCGCGTACGGGGCGGACCGGACCTCCGAGGCCCGCGGCGCGGTGCTCCGCGCGCTCGACCGCAATCGTCATGTCCTGGCCTATGTTCGCCGGGGCACCGACCAGGTCAGCACGCAGCGGTTCGCGTCGAACCTGACGCCGACTCACGTCGCGCTGAGCCCGGACGGTGCCACGCTCGCGTTCGCCCACCTTCTCGATACCTCGGTCACCTTGTGGGACGTGCGCGGCTCCCGGGTGCTGGCGAAGCTCCACGTCGACCCGCCACCGGGTACGCCGGCGGACGAGTACTCGGCGAGCAGCGGCCTGGCCTTCAGCGCCGACGGCCGGATGCTGGCGGTGAACGATGGGGCCCGGGTGCAGATCTGGGACGTGCCGGACCGCCGGCTCGTGCGCATGATCGACGGCGCGGGCGGCGAGAGTGACCTCGTGCTCTCGCCGAATGGGCGGCTGGTGACCCGCGTCGGCGACCCTCGGTTCGACGAGGCGCCGTTGCGGATGTGGCGCACGGACACGGGTGAGGAGCTGACCGTCCCCGCGCCGCCCGGCTACCTCCAGTCAGCGGCCCTCGCCTTCGACTCGGCCGGCCGGCGGTTGTACGCCCAGCTGACGAACGGGATGTACCGGCTCGACCTCGGCACCGGACGCTGGTCACGGGTCTTCCCGTTCGCCGCGCGCCGGCCGCACGCGTTCGCCTTGTCGGGACGTCCGGACCGACTGGTGTTCGCCACCGACACCGCGCTCGAGCTGTGGGATCCGGCCACCGGGCGCAGGCTGCAACGGCGAGCGGTCGCCGGCATCCGGAACATCGGACTCCGCTCGGCCTCCCTCTCCGAGGACGGCGCGAAGATGGCTTTCGACGACGGCACCGGCCGGCTGCTCGCGATGGACCTCGCGACCGGCCGCACCACCGAGCTCGCCAGGCTCCGGGTCCCCGCCGCGGACGTCGCAATGTCGGCCGACGGGCGCGTGGTGGCCGCGATCAGTGACGACGGGGACGCCGTGCTGGCCACGCCGGGGACCGATCACCGGCTCCTCGCCGACGCGCCCGCTCCGGACCACGGCACCGGCAAGGACGCGGAGCCGCGTCGGAAGGTGGCCAAGACGGCGATCGGTGCGCGGGGAGATCTCGCCGTGGTCGGCCGCGGGGGCGGCGCGGAGATCTGGGAGCTACCCGGCCTGAGGATGCGGGCCCGGGTCGAGCTTCCCGGCACCTCGACCGTCGACGGCGTGGCCATCAGCCCCGACCAGAAGCGGCTCGCCGTCCTGGCCGGGAGCCGGCTCGTCCTCGCTGACACGCGGACCGGTCGGGTGTCGTCGACGATCAACCTCGCGCGGCCGAGCTCAACGGCCCCGGCGAGGAGCGACGGCGTGCGGTTCCTCCCCGACAACCGCTCCGTGGTCGTGGACGCCGACGGCGGTCCGCTGGTCGTCGACACCCGTTCACGGCAACGACTCCAGCAGCTGTCCGCAGAGGGCGGCAACGGGTTCGTGACGAGCGCCGACGCCGGTCTCGTCGCGGTGGTGGAGAAGTCGCTCACCGCGCGGGCCGGCGGCATCCGGATCGGTGTGTGGCGACGGGTTGGTTCACGTTACGAAAAGGTCGGCCTGCTCCACCAGCCGGTCGGGGCGCGCGATGTGGAGCTGAGCCCGGACGGCGCACGGCTGGCGATCGCGGACGGCGACGGGCGCGTGGTGACGATGGAACTGCGCGACGTCGACGACGTCGGGGTGCTGCGGAACACGACTACCTCGGGGAGCGGAGAGATCGCGTTCGCCGCGGACGGCGCCACGCTCGTCCAGGGCTCGGCGGGCATCTCGCTGCTGGACGTCGCCGACGAGCGGCAGCTCGCCGTCTGGCCGGACGAGAGTCCCGTGGCGGGCGCCGCACCGGAAGACGCCGGCATGGCCACGCTCGAGGTGGGCGCGAACGGGTGGGCTCTCGCCAGCCGGTCGGACGGCTCGCTCACGGTCTGGCAGGTACGGGTGGACAAGGCGATTCCCGCGCTGTGCGATCTGGCCGGTGAGTTGTCCGAAGAGGACAGTGCACGTTACGTACGCGGCGTCGAGATCCCGTCGGTGTGCGAGTAGGCCTGCCGGTCACCGCGAAACTTCCGTACCTCGGCCCGAGCTGCGTCGGTCGAGTACGTCCCCACTGTCGATGCCGCCGATCGAGGGAATGAAGTTGCATCGCGATACGTTCCGATATATCGTTAACCTATCGCGATACCACGCGATACTCATCAAGGAGGAAATGATCATGCGTCCGTCATTTGGACCACGAGAACATCATCAGCACCACCGCGGGCGGCAACCGTTTGCCGACCCGCACGAGGCCTTCGGGCCGGAGGAACACTTCGCACCGCCGCACGCCCAGGCGCCCTTCCCACCGCAGCCGCCGTTCGGCGGCCCCGGCCAGTGGCCGGGCATGCCCGGCTTCCCCGGGTTCCCGGGCGGGCGCGACATGCGCCGCGGCAGCAGGCGGCGGGGTCCCGGCGGTGGCCGGCGCAGCAGGCGCGGCGACGTGCGGGCGGCGATCCTCGCCCTGCTCGCGGAGCGGCCGATGCACGGCTACGAGATGATCCAGGAGATCACCGAGCGCAGCGGCCAGTTCTGGCGGCCGAGCCCAGGCTCCGTCTACCCGACGCTGCAGCTGCTCGCCGACGAGGGGCTCATCACGAGCACCGAGGGCAGCGGCGGCAAGCGCCGCTACGAGCTCACCGACGAGGGACGCGAGGCGGCGCAGTCGCACACCGCGGCCCCGCCGTGGGAGCAGATCGCGCAGGACGTCGACCCGCACGACGTGAACCTGCGCAACGCCATCGGCCAGCTCATGGGCGCCACCATGCAGGTCGCCCACGCGGCCTCGGAGAACCAGAAGCAACGCGCGATCGAGGTCCTGAACGAGGCCCGGCGGGAGGTCTACGCGATCCTCGGCGAGGTCGAGCCGCCGCCCGCGGTACCCGAAGACGAGGACGACGAAGAGGACTGAGCAGTCACTGAGCAGTCACTGAATAGTCACTGAGTCGTCACGGCCTGAGCAGCCCGGTCGGCCGCAGCCGGTGCAACACCCGGTAGCCGACCGGCAGGCTCAGGCCCACCACCTCGGCGATGGCCCGATCGGCCACCGCCTTGGAGAACTCGATCCGCAGCACCGCCGCCAGGTCGGCACGGTCGGCGAACCGCCAGACCGTCTCGACCCGCCGGCGCGTGAACCCCTGCCGGTCGAAGAACGCGCCGACCTCGTCCGCGTCGTAGCCGGGCAGGTCGGCACGCATCCAGTCGCCGTAGGGCCGGTGCCGCACGTCCAGGTCGACGATCACCAGCGAGCCGCCGGGCCGCAGCACGCGGTCCGCCTCCTCGAGCCCCGGCTCGCAGCCGGGCCCGAAGAAGTACGCGGTCCGCGCGTGCACCACGTCCACGCTCGCGTCCGGGAGCGGCAGCCGCTGCGCGGCCCCGGTCCGCACCTCGACGGTGAGCAGTCCGGCCACCCGGTCGCGGGCGCGGCGCACCAGCGGCGGGTACGGCTCGACGCCGACCACCCGGCGCGCCCGCTCGGCGAAGCGGGGCAGGTGGAAGCCGTCCCCGCAGCCGACGTCCACGACGTCCCTGCCCGTCCAGTCGACCAGCCCGTCGAGCGCCCGCCAGATCTCGCCGTCGGCGTCCTGCGCGTGGTTCTCGACCTCGTAGACGTCGGGCCAGTGCCAGATGTTCGGGCTCGGCAGCGTGTCGTGCCCGCGCCGCACCGCCGCGATCGCCCGCCCCATCATTCCCACGTGCCCAGCAAACCAGGCTCAGTGCGGCACGAACAGTCGCAACAGCAGCCACGACACCACCGCGGCCGGCAGCAGCGAGTCGAGCCGGTCCATCAGCCCGCCGTGGCCCGGCAGCAGCTGGCCCATGTCCTTGATCTTCAGGTCGCGCTTGATCAGCGACTCGACCAGGTCCCCCACCGTCGCGGTGCACACCAGCGCCGCGCCGAACAGCGCGCCCTGCCACCACTGCCCGTCGAGCAGCAGCAGCACGGCGAGGATGCCGGCGGCGATGCCCGTGACCATCGACCCGGCGAAGCCCTCCCACGACTTCTTCGGGCTGATCACCTTGGCCATCGGGTGCTTGCCGAACCACACGCCGGCCGCGAACCCGCCGGTGTCCGAGCAGACCACCAGGATCAGGAAGCACAGCACCCGGGCCACGCCGTCGTCGGGCACCACGAGCATCGCCGCGAACGAGCCCAGCAGGGGCACGTACGCGGCGGTCAGCACCGACGCGCTGAGGTCACGCAGGTAGCCGTCGATGCCGCCGGCGAAGCGCCACACCATGCACGCGAGGACCGTCAGCACGAACGCCGTCAGCACGCCGTTGCGCTCGAACGGCCAGGCCAGCCACACCATGGCCTGACCGCCGACCAGCACCGGCCACACGGTGACCCGGATGTCCGAGGCTCGTTTCAGCGCGCCGGCCAGCTCCCAGGTGCCGACTCCGACGGCGACGGCCACCACGCCCACGAAGATCTGCCGGACGGTCAGCAGCGAGATCAGCACGGCCGCGCCCAGCACCAGGGCGACGGCGATCGACACCGGCACGTTGCGCCCGGCGCGCGAGGCCGCGGCTGCGGCCGGTTCGGGTTGTTCGCCGGCCTCTTCGGCCGATTCGCGGGTCATGTCGCTGGTCACTGGGGCGAGGGGTCTCAGACCTCGAGCAGTTCGGCTTCCTTGTGTTTGACCAGTTCGTCGATCTGGGCGACGTACTTGTCGGTGACGTGCTGGAGCTCCTTCTCCGCGCGGGCGACATCGTCCTCGCCCGCCTCGCCCTCCTTGGCGATGCGGTGCAGCTCCTCGTTGGCCTTGCGGCGCACGTTGCGGATGGAGATCTTGGCGTCCTCGCCCTTGCTCTTGGCCACCTTGACCATCTCGCGGCGGCGCTCCTCGGACAGCTGCGGGATGATCACACGGATGATCGTGCCGTCGTTGGACGGGTTGACCCCCAGGTCGGAGTCGCGGATCGCCCGCTCGATCGAGCCAAGCTGGCTCACGTCGTAGGGCTTGACGACCGCCATCCGCGCCTCCGGGATGGAGATGCCCGCAAGCTGGTTCAGCGGCGTCGGCGCACCGTAGTAGTCGACGACGATGCGCGAGAACATGCCGGGGTTCGCGCGGCCGGTCCGCACCGTGTTGAGCTCCTCCTTGGCCACGGTCACGGCCTTTTCCATCTTCTCCTCGGCGTCGAAGAGTGTCTCGTCGATCAAAGCTGCTCCTGGTGTTGTCTCCCCGGCCGCTGTCAGGGAGTGCTGACGACGGTGCCGATCCTCTCACCACGCACCGCACGCGCGATGTTCCCCTCGACCAACAGGTTGAAGACGATGATCGGCATGTTGTTGTCCATACACAAGCTGAACGCCGTCGCGTCGGCGACCGCGAGCCCCTGCTCGAGTACCTCGCGGTGGGTGATGTGCTCGAACATCTTGGCGTCGGGGGTCTTCTTCGGGTCGGCCGTGTAGACGCCGTCGACCGACTTCGCCATCAGCACGACCTCGCAGCCGATCTCCAGCGCCCGCTGGGCGGCGGCGGTGTCGGTGGAGAAGTACGGCATGCCGACGCCGCCGGCGAAGATTACGACGCGGCCCTTCTCCAGGTGCCGCTCGGCGCGGCGGGGGATGTAGGGCTCGGCGACCTGGCCCATGGTGATCGCCGTCTGCACGCGGGTGTCGATGCCGAGCTTCTCCAGGAAGTCCTGCAGGGCCAGGCAGTTCATGACCGTGCCGAGCATCGCCATGTAGTCGGCGCGGTCGCGGTCCATGCCGCGCAGGGAGAGCTCCGCGCCGCGGAAGAAGTTGCCGCCGCCGATGACGATGGACATCTGCACGCCGCCGCGGACGACGTCGGCGATCTGGCGGGCCACGGCCTGGACCACGTCCGGGTCGACGCCCACCTCGCCGCCGCCGAACATCTCGCCGCCCAGCTTGAGCAGCACTCTTCGGAAACCGTGTCCCCGACCGTCTTCGCGGCCTTCCATCCCGTCCTCCCTCGCGTGCGACTGTGCCCCGCCCTCAACGATGTGTGAGGGCGGGGCACCGCCTAGTTCCAGGTCGCTCCGATCAGGACTGGCCGATCTCGAAGCGGGCGAACCGGGTGACCGTCACGCCGGCCGCGTCGAGCACGGCCTTGACGGTCTTCTTCGTGTCCTGCACCGAGGCCTGCTCGCCGAGCACGGCGTCCTTGAAGAAGCTGTTGACGCGACCCTCGATGATCTTGGGCAGCGCCTGCTCGGGCTTGCCCTCCTCGCGCGCGGTCTCCTCCGCGATGCGCCGCTCGGTCGCGACGACGTCCTCGGGGATCTCGTCCCGGGAGACGTACCGCGGCTTCATCGCGGCGATCTGCATGGCCGCGCCGCGGGCGGCGTCGGCGTCGGCACCGGTGTACTCGACCAGCACGCCGACCGACGGCGGCAGGTCGGGGTCGCGGCGGTGCAGGTAGGTGGCGACCGCGCCGTCGAACACGACGACCCGGCGCAGCTCCAGCTTCTCGCCGATCTTGGCGGAGAGGTCCTGCACCGCGTCCGCGACGGTCATGCCGTCGAGGTCGGCCTTCGCCAGCGCATCCGCGTCGGCCGGCTTCGCGGTCTTCGCGACGCCGATGACCCGGCCGGCCAGCTCCTGGAACGCGGCGTTCTTGGCGACGAAGTCGGTCTCGCAGTTCAGCTCGACCATGACGCCGGCGTCCGCGGCGACGAGGCCGTTGGCTGTCGTGCGCTCGGCCCGCTTGCCGACGTCCTTCGCGCCCTTGATGCGCAGGATCTCGACGGCCTTGTCGAAGTCGCCGTCGGCCTCGTCGAGGGCCTTCTTGCAGGCCATCATGCCGGCGCCGGTCAGCTCACGGATCCGCTTGACGTCGGCCGTGGTGTAGTTCGCCATCGTGGCTCTATCCATCCTTCTTTCGCTGCGGGTGGCTGCAGTGCCGGCTCAGGACTCGGCGGGGGCGGGGGCCTCGACCGGCTTCGCGGGAGCCTCGGCTCCGCCGCCGGCCGGCGCGTTCTGGCCGACGAGCAGCTCCTGCTCCCACTCGGGCAGGGGCTCGTCGGTGGCCACGGCCGGCTTGTCCTCGCCGTCCGGGACGCCGTTGCGCGTGCCGGCGCGGGCCATCAGCCCGGCGGCCGCGGCCTCGGCCACGACCTTGGTGAGCAGCGCGGCCGAGCGGATGGCGTCGTCGTTGCCCGGGATCGGGTAGTCGACCTCGTCGGGGTCGCAGTTGGTGTCGAGGATCGCGACGACCGGGATGTTGAGCTTGCGCGCCTCGCCGACGGCGATGTGCTCCTTCTTGGTGTCGACGATCCACACCGCGGACGGGACCTTGGCCATGTCCCGGATGCCGCCGAGGGTGCGCTCGAGCTTGTCCTTCTCGCGCGTCAGCATCAGGATCTCTTTCTTGGTGAGACCCTGGAAGCCACCGGTCTGCTCCATCGACTCGAGCTCCTTGAGCCGCTGGAGTCGCTTGTGGACGGTGGTGAAGTTCGTGAGCATGCCGCCCAGCCAGCGCTGGTTGACGAACGGCATCCCGACCCGCAGCGCCTCGTTCGCGATCGCTTCCTGGGCCTGCTTCTTGGTGCCCACGAAGAGGATCGAGCCGCCGTGCGCGACGGTCTCCTTGATGAACTCGTAGGCGCTCCCGATGTAGGACAGCGTCTGCTCGAGGTCGATGATGTAGATGCCGTTGCGCTCGGTCAGGATGTAGCGCTTCATCTTCGGGTTCCAGCGCCGGGTCTGGTGCCCGAAGTGCACGCCCGAGTCGAGCAGCTGCTTCATGGTGACGACGGCCATGGCCTGGTTCGCACCTTCTTCTGTCTGCGCGCCGGGTGTCCGCCGCGGCGCGATGTCGGTTGTCGCAGCCTCTGCTCTGCGAGAGGCCGCCCTGGTGCCAGTGCCGGCAGCCGGACCCGCATCTCGATCTTGCGTCGTGATTCGGGACCGCCGGATGCCGTTCGCCGTAGCTGGTGCACTGGCACGCGAAGTCGATCCGTGTTGCCACGGACCGCGTCAAGCAGTCTACGCGGTCGGGGAATCGGTCTTCGACCAGGCCACCCCTGGTACCGCCGGTTATCCACAACCCCCGACCTGTCCACAGGTTCCCCGCGCCCCCGGCCACCCTCCGCCCCGTCGCGGGAGAGTGGACCCATGACCACCCCCCGATCTTCCCCGCTCTCCCTTTTGGTGCTGTGCCTGGTCATCGGCCTCGTGTCGGTCGCCTCACCGGCCGTGGTCGGTGTCGCGTCGGCAGGTCCGGCCGCCCGGCCGGCGGTCTCGCCCGCCGCCGCGGATCCACGTGCCGGGCTCGCGGATCCTCGTGCCGGGCCCGGTCCGCCGGGGCTGTCTACCGATGTCGCGTCGCCCTCCGGTTCGACCGCTCCGCCCGGCGCCGATCGGTTCGGGTGGCCGCTCGCGCCGCCGCATCGCGTGGTGCGGCCGTTCGACGCGCCCTCGTCCCCGTACGGCCCGGGCCACCGGGGCGTCGACCTGGGCGGGCCCGCGGGCTCGCCGGTGCTGTCGGCCGGTGCGGGCGTGGTCGTGTTCGCCGGGCAGCTGGCGGGGCGGGGCGTGGTGTCGGTCGATCATCCGAACGGCCTGCGCACCACCTACGAGCCGCTGGCCCCAGCCGTGAAGGCGGGCGACCGGGTCGCGGCGGGCGCGGTGCTGGGCCGTCTGCGGCCTGGCCACGCCGGCTGTCCCGGCGCGTGCCTGCACTGGGGCGTGCGCCGCGGCGAGGAGTACCTGGATCCGCTGTCGCTGGTGTCCACGGGCCGTGTCCGGCTGCTGCCGTGGGAGGAGGTGGGCTAGACCTCGGACTTCTCGAGCAGCTTCGCGCGCAGCCGCAGCACCGCCCTGGTGTGCAGCTGGCAGACCCGCGACTCGGTGACGCCGAGGACCCGGCCGATCTCCGCGAGCGTCAGGTTCTCGAAGTAGTACAGGGTGACCACTACCCGGTCGCGCTCGGTGAGGTGCGCGATCGCCTCGGCGAGCTGGCGGCGGTTGTCCTGGTCGACCAGCAGGGCGACGGGGTCGAGCGCCTCGGGGTCCTCGAGGACGTCGGCCAGCGGCGTGGACCCCCGGCCGGCCGCGGCGAGCTCGTCGAGCGCGACGACGCTGGTGAGCTGCAGCTGGGCGTACACGTCGCTCAGCTCGCCGACGGAGAGCCCGAGCTCCACGGCCAGCTCGGCGTCGGTGGGCGTGCGGCGCAGCTGGGCGCCGAGGCGTTCGAGGGCGCGCTCGACCTCGCGGGCCCGGCCGCGCACGGATCTCGGTACCCAGTCCTGCGCGCGCAGGTCGTCGAGGATGGCGCCGCGGATGCGCTGCATGGCGTAGGTCTCGAACTTGAGACCGCGCTCCGGCTCGAACTTCTCGATGGCGTCGACGAGTCCGAAGATGCCCGACTGGATCAGGTCCGCCACCTCGACGTGCGCGGGCAGCCCGGTCCCGACACGGCCGGCGACGTACTTGACCAACGGCGCGTAGTGCAGCACGAGCCGGTCCCGCAGCGGCTGCTCGCCGCGCTCGCCGAACGCCCGCCACAGCGCCACGATGCCGGCCTCGACGTCGTCGAACGTGCGCTGGTCGCCGGGCAGCACGCCGGCGGTCTCGCCGACCCCGAAACCCACGGAATGACCGTTGGTAGCCACTACCGGCCTGGCGGTCGGCGTCGGCCCCGGTATCCCAGTTCCTTTCCCTGGATCATCGGGAGCGAGGGTGGGCTCGGTCATGTATTGCCTTCAGCCGTTCGACGGTCACGTGTGTGTATAGCTGAGTGGTAGCGAGCGTAGCGTGACCAAGTAGTTCCTGGACGCTCCGAAGATCCGCACCACCTTCGAGCAAATGTGTCGCCGCAGAGTGACGAAGGCCGTGTGGCCCCATGACGGGAGCACCCGGAACCGCACCCAGCGCTTGGTGCACGATACGTCGAACACTTGCAGGTTGGAACCTGCCACCACGAGCGCCGAGCAGGAGCGCAGGTGGCGACGTCGGCTGAGCCAGCGCGGGCCTCCCCCACGTGAGCCACTCGCGCACCGCCCGCCCGGCCGGCTCGCCGAACGGCACCGTGCGTTCCTTGCCGCCCTTGCCGAGCACCACGACGACCCGCCGGTCGAGGTCGACGTCGTCCACGTCCATGCCGCACAGCTCGGACACCCGCACGCCCGTCGCGTAAAGCAGCTCGAGCAGCGCGTGGTCACGCAGCGCGACCGCGTCCTGCTGGGCGGCCCCCGATCCGGACGCCTGCAGCAGGTCGCTCGCCTGGTCCTGCCGCAACACCGACGGCAGCGTCCGGTGCGGCCGCGGCGACGCCAGGCGCGCGCCCGGGTCGGTGGCGAGGTGCCCGCGCCGGTGCGCCCAGGCGGTGAACGCGCGAGCCGCCGCCGCGCGCCGGGCCAGCGTGGTCCGGCTCGCGCCGCCGGTCCGGAGCGCCGCGAGCCAGGCCCGCAGCACCTGCAGGTCGACCGCCTCGACCCCGCGGCCCTGGCTCCGGTCGACACCGGCCAGGGCCTCCTCGCCCGGGTCGATCACCGGCAGGCCGTGGAGGAAGCCGAGCACCGAGACCGCGTCACCGACGTAGGCCCGCACGGTGTGCGCCGACAGGCCACGCTCCAGGGCGAGGTGGCGCTCGTAGGCGCGCACCACTTCGACCACGGGCGGCGGCAGCTCGTCGCGGACCCGGTGAAGATCGATCCGCTTGCGGCGCGCGGACGAAGATCCAGGCACACTGTCGACGCTGCGTCATGACCCGGGACCGAGTCAAGTACCGAGTGCACGCCGTGTCGTCATTCAGGTGCTTGGCGCCATCCCTCCTCACATCGCTCGGCGAGCCCGGTGATCTCCAGTTCGGGCAGGAGCGCGCGGACCCGCACGAGCGAGACACCGGACTCGACCGCCACCTGGGCCGTGCTGCGAGCCGTGCGACGGCGGAGCGCCTCGTGCACGCGGAGCGCCTCGTCGGCGAGCCCGTCGGTCCGGCGGTGCGGAGTGGCCGGCTGGTCCGCGACGTTCTCGCCGATCGGTCCCACCGCCTCGAGGATCTCGGCGACGGACCCGGCGAGCATGGCCGCGCCGGTACGCAGGAGGTCGTGGCAGCCGACCGAGGTCGCGGAGGTGATCGGGCCGGGCACCGCCATCACGACCTTGCCCAGCGCGGCGGCCGTGGTCGCGGTGTTGCGGGCACCGCTGCGCACGCCTGCCTCGACCACCACGGTGGCACTGGACAGCGCCGCGATGAGCCGGTTGCGGACCAGGAAGCGGTGCTTGGCCGGGCGCACGCCGGGTGGGTACTCGCTGAGCACGAGCCCGGTGGCGCCGATCCGGTCGAGCAGCGAGGCGTGCCCGTCCGGGTAGTCGATGTCCGGACCGCAGGCGAGGACGGCCACCGTGCACCCGCCGGCGCTGAGCGTCCCGCGGTGCGCCGCCCCGTCGATCCCGAAGGCGGCCCCGGACACGACCGTCATGCCGGCGGAGGCCAGCGCGTAGCCGACCTCGGCCGCGACGTGCTCGCCGTACGGCGAGGCCATCCGCGCCCCGACGACCGACACGGCGCGCTCGAAGATTGTCGTCATCGACGCGGGTCCACGAGCCCAGAGCCCGAGCGGCATCCCCGACCACCGCTGCCCCCGATCTGCCGCGGCGGCGAGGCAGAGCAGTTGCCAGGCGGGCCACTCCTCGTCCTCCGGCACGACGAGCCGGGCCCCGACGCGCTCGGCCTCCTCGAGATCACCGGCGGCCTGGTCGAGATGCCGGCGTGCGGAGGTCTCGGCCAGGACGGCGGGCGGAACCTCCGCGGCCCGCACCCGCGCCGCTGCCGCCACGGGCCCTACGGCGTCGACGAAGGCGAGCAGCGCGGTGGCCGGCGGTTCGGCCACGCGCATCAGGTACGCCCTCGCGAGCTGGAGCTCCTCGCCGAACGGCTGGGTCGCGCTGGGCTCGGTTTCCCTGGGCCTGCGGGATTTCAGAAAGCGCTCTGCTGTGCCGGTCGGGTGCTGGTCTGGGGTGGTCATGCGGTTCTCCGGTCGCGGAATTCCAGGGCGGCGGCTACGTGGTCTGCCCCAGGGCGGTCGGACTCGGCCAAGTCGCTCAATGTCCAAGCGACTCGGATGCAGCGATCAGCGCCCCGGGCGGTCACCGCGCCGGTGTCCAGGACCCGGTCCAGGAGCGCGGTGACCTTGCGGGGTAACGCGAACTCGCGGCGCAGGATCGGGCCGGGCGCCTGCGCGTTGGTGAGCCAGCGGTACTTGTGCCAGCGCTCGGCGGCCCGGACGCGGGCCTTCTCCACGCGGGCCCGGACCACCGCCGTCGACTCCGGCGGTGAGATGTCGGCGGTCGACATCGCGGTGATCGGGCGCATGCGAACTCTCAGGTCGACGCGGTCGAGCAGCGGGCCGGACAGGCGGGCGATGTAGCGGCGCTTCGCGTGGGGCGAGCAGGTGCAGTCCAGCTCCCGGGGCGGCGCGCAGGGACACGGGTTCGTCGCCATGACGAGCTGGAAGTTCGCCGGGTAGCGAGAGACGCCGTCGCGTCGCGCCAGCCGGACCTCGCCTTCCTCGAGCGCGGTTCGCAGCGCCTCCAGGCGGTTCGGGCCGAACTCGCACGCTTCGTCCATGAACAAGACGCCGTGGTGCGCATGGCTGATCGCACCCGGCTTGGCCAGTCCCGAACCGCCACCCACCAGCCCGGGCACCGAGGTGGAGTGATGCGGCGCGACGAACGGCGGCACCGTGATCAGTGGCGCGTCCGGCGACAGCAGGCCGGCGATGGAATGAACGGCCGTGGCTTCGAGCGCCTGCTCCTCGGTGAGGGCGGGCAGCAGGCCGGGCAGGCGGCGGGCGAGCATCGTCTTCCCGGTTCCCGGCGGCCCCGTGAGCAGCAGGTGATGGCCGCCGGCCGCGGCGACCTCCAAGGCCCAGCGGGCATCCGGTTGGCCGAGCACGTCCGCCAGGTCGGGAACGTCCGCGGCGGAGCGGGGCGGCTGGCGATGGACCGGGCGTTGGAGCATGTCGGCCTCGCCGCGGAGCCAGCACAGGACTTCCCGGAGGGTGGCGGCGCCGCGAATGTCGAGGCCGGTGACCAGGGCGGCCTCGGACAGGGCCGACGCGGGCACCACGGCGCGGCGCAGGCCCGCGCGGCGGGCGGCGAGTAGGCCGGGAAGCACGCCGCGGACGGGGCGGATGCGGCCGTCCAGGGCCAGCTCGCCGATGAGGGCCATGCCGGTGAGGAGCTCGGGCGGCACCCGGTCGGCGGCGGCGAGGACGGCGCAGGCGAGGGCGAGGTCGTAGCCGGAGCCGCCCTTGGGGAGTGCCGCCGGGGACAGGGCAAGGGTGACGAGCTCGCCGGGCCACTCCTCATCGCTGTTGCGGATCGCGGCGCGGACGCGCTCCTTGGCCTCGTTGAGGGAGGCGTCGGGCAGGCCGACGATCTGGGTGCGGGGGCGGCCACCGCCGATGTCGGCCTCGATCTCGACGGCCACGCCATCGACGCCGAACAGGGCCACGGACCACGCTCGTGCTAGTGGCATCGGAACACACCCCTGTGCGAGAGAAACACGCAAGGGAACTGCCTGGAACCGTTGGGGCGCAGGCAAAGTAGCTCTCGGTCGACCAGCGTCGCCGCGGCACCGGCCCGAGACGAGGGCCACCTCTCCACGGTGGGGCGCACGCAAGGCAGCTCTGGGTCAGGCAGCACACGACCCGGCGGCAGGCAGCCGGGAGTCGCACCATGAGGTGTCGCCACAGCGTCGCCCTGCAACGAAGGCCACCCGTCGCCGGTGCGGCACGCGACCCCGGGCAGCTCCCGATGAGCCAACACACGACCCGGCGGCACGCACCCGAGAGTCGCACCATGGCGCGTCACCACAACGGCCCGCCACGAAGACCGCCACTCAACGGTGGAGCGCACGCAAAACAGCTCCCGGTCAGGCAACACACGACCCGGCGGCACGCAGCCGGGAGTCGCACCATGACGTGTCGCCACAACGTCGCCCCGCAACGAAGACCACCCGTCGCCAGTGCGGCACGCGACGCCCGGCAGCTCCCGGTCAGGCAACACACGACGGGGCGGCAGGCGGCGGAGAGTCGCACCGTGATCCGTCGTCACAGCGTCAGCCCGCGACGAGGAACGCCACTCCATGGTGGGGCGCACGCAAAGCGGCTCTCGGTCAGGCAACGCACAGCCCGGCGGCAGGCAACGAAGAGTCACACCGTGATGCGTCGTCGCGGCACCGGCCCGCGACGTGCGGCGCGCGACGCCTAGCAGCTCTCGGTCGGGCAGTGTGGCGGTGGCGTGCGGCCGTGGTGACGGGAAGGGGCGCATCAGAACGCGCCCTTCAGGTGCTGGATCCGGGGTGGTTCGCCCGGGGGCCACACGATGGCGATGATGTCGAAGCGTTCTTCGCACCAGCCGACGTCGTGTGCGGCGCGCCAGCGTCTCGACAGGCGGCGTATTCGGTGGGCCTTCTCGTCCGTCACCGCTTCGGCGGGGTGGCCGAACGCGGTGCTCGATCTGGTCTTCACCTCGCAGACGATCAGGTGTCGTCCGTCGGTGGCGACGAGGTCCAGTTCGCCTTCCGGGCAGCGCCAGTTTCTTGCCAGTACCACCAAGCCGCCGCTCTCCAAGTAGCGCGCGGCCAGGTCCTCCCCTCGTTCGCCTCTGCGGAGGTGGGGAGCGGTGGGGCGGGTCGTGTCAGCCGTCATGGCTTCGACGGTCCCGTGCGGGGACGGTGGGTGCCAGCGGCGGGTCGGGAACTGTGGACAGGTCGGCGGGTTGTGGATAACCCGGCGTCAGCTGCCGAACGGGCCTTCCTCCGGCAGGCGGAGGTCGGGCTTGTCCAGCTCCTCGACGTTGACGTCCTTGAAGGTGATGACGCGGACGTTCTTCACGAACCTGGCGGGGCGGTACATGTCCCAGACCCACGCATCCGACATCCGAACTTCGAAGTAGACCTCGCCGTCGGAGTCGCGGACCTGTACGTCCACGCCGTTGGCCAGGTAGAAACGCCGTTCGGTCTCCACCACGTACGAGAACTGGCTGACGATGTCGCGATACTCCCGGTAGAGCTGCAGCTCCATCTCGGTCTCGTACTTCTCGAGATCCTCGGCGCTCATGCGGTTTCGCGCTCCTCCTGCTCGACGGGTGTCGATGTCGTTGTTGTCGGCCTCCCAATCTGACCATTCTGGACCACGGCGGCTGCCGCGACACTCAAGGCCACCGGGTGTGGCGCGC
>DASYKY010000037.1:0-41120 GCA_035995025.1 Actinophytocola sp. | reverse complement strand
GACATCGTCCAGCGAACCCTGGTCGAAGTCGCCGTCGCGCAACTTGTACTGGTCGTAGTACTGCTTGACGTCGTCGGGCAGATCGTCGTCGTCGACGTAGGGATACCCGTCGACGTTCTCCTTGATGTACGCGGCAAGGAGATGCTCCTTGGTGTCCGCGTCCACGAACGGATCGTCGAGGAGCGTCTGGACCTCTTGCCACGACTTGCTCACAGCCCGCTCCCGGGCGCGGTGACTGTGCTCGTGGCGCCCGACTCGGTGGTGGAGTACGTCTGTCCGGCGCCGCCGACCTGGCCCGCGAAGGCCACGAGGTTGTCGCACATCGCGGTGGCGCCCTGGCCGAGCTGCTCGATCCCGGTGGCGTAGTCCGCCTGCCACTGGGTGTGCTGCTTGCCGAACTCCTGGTCGGTGAGCTTGGTGGGCTGGGTGTCCTTGACCTCGCCCTTGGCGTCCTCGGCGGCGTTGCCGATTTTGCGGCCCGCACCGGACATCTGCCCGGTGTCGGTGGTGTAGCCGTCTGGCGGTGCGACCCCGCCGGGGCTGGCAGGCGGCGTGTTCATGACCGGTATCCCCCTTGTCGGCTCAACCTGGGTATCACCCGGTTCGACGCGCGCCGGCGACAACGGGTGCCATCGCATCTGCACATGAGAATGTACCTATCCGCAGGTCGGAGCGTGGGATAGCCAGGAATTTGCTTCCCCAAATCGTGGTCCGGCGAATGACTTACCGCAACCAGGTGCGCCCGGACATGTCGTCGTCGGTCTCCGTGGGTGGGCGGCGGGGCCTCGGCCTGGGCTTCTCCGGCTCGGGTTTCCTCGGCTCCGGCTGCTTCTGCTCGGGGTTCGCGGCCGGTTGCCCGCGGTCCTCGGGGGCACCGAGCATGAGCATCCGGTTCGTGGGCGTTGGAGCGTTGGCCTCGGGCTTGGCCGACCCGGGTGGGGCTGGTGCGGGCGGTTGTGGCGCGGGCACGGGCGGCTTGGCCTGCGATAACTCCGGGCGGGGCCGGAGCTCCTCGGCGCCGAGCGTGAGCGTGGCCGGTTTCGGGCCGGCCGGCGTGGCCGGTTTGGCGCCGGGCGGCGGTTCCGGCTGCCTCTCCTTCGCCTGCTTGATCAGCTCGTCGACGGCCTGTTTCGCGCGTTCCTGGCGCGCGGCCATCTCCCGGGCCTGCTCGCCGATCTCCGCCGACCGGCGGGCGCACTCGCTCTGCGCGCGCAGGCCACCGGTGGTGACAGCGTCGATCCGGGCCTGGGTGGCGGCGTGGTCGAGGTCGTAGAGGGACATGCCGCGTCACCGTCCCTCGAGGTCGTCCTCGCCGAGGATGCCGTGCATGCTGTACACCGGGTCGCCGTTGTCGAACAGGTCGCCGTGCACGCTCCAGCCGGTGCCCGCCCGGCCGCCGTCGCCGGCACCGCCCGCGCCGGCACCGCCCATCATCGGCGCCGCGGCCCCGGCCGCGCCCGCCGGATCGTCGTCGCCGGCACTGGCCAGCTCGGCCTCCCCGGTGGCCTGGTCGGGCACGAGCACGCCCGCCGCGGGGTCCGGCTGCGCCTCGAAGTCCGCCTGCGGCGTGGTGACCTGCACCTTCTCGCCGTCCGTGGTGGCCGCCGCTGCGGAGTCCTTGTCCGCGGCGTCGCTCTCGGCTGGCGGGACGGCCTCCGCGGGCTCGGCATGTGCCGCGGCCGGGGTCTCGGCCGGGTGGTCCGCGGCGGCCTCCGGCGAGCCGTCGGCCGAGTCACCGGGAGCGTTCCCGGCCAGGTCGTCGAAGTCGAGCGAGTACGTGGTCGGCTCGTTGACGCCGTCGTCGACCTCGAGCTTGAGCGTGCCCGGGTCGAACAGCGGGCGCTCCGCGGTGATGGTCAGGTCGCCGTCGCGGATCACGCACTGGCCGTTCGTCCCGGCCGGCACCTTCTCGGCGTCCGGCTCGGCCGGCGCCTCGGCGGCATCCGGGCGGGGGGCCATGCCACTCGCCGCATCGAAGTCCAGGTCGTAGCTCTTCGGCTTGGCGTCGCCGGTCTCGACGGTGACCTTGACGTGGCCCTCGCCGTCCGGGCTGGTCACCGAGATGGACCGGTCGCCGTCCTTGATCGTCACCGACTCGCCGTCCGCGGCGGGCTGCACCGGGTCGGTCGCCGCGGCCGGCTCGACGGCCGCCTCGGGCGCCGGCTGCGGTTCCGGGGCTGGGTTCGGCTGCGGCGGCGGCATCGCGGCCTCGCCAGAACCGGGACCACCGTCACCGGGACCAGGACCGGCTCCGGGACCGGGGTCGCCCGAACCGGGACCGGGACCGCCGCCCGGGCCGGGGTCGCCGCCGGCGGGGGCGGTCGCGCCGGGGACGGCCAGGTGCGAGAAGACGTTGCTCTCGGCCAGGATCCGCAGGTTGTCCAGCGACCTGTCGTACGCCTCGCCGACCGTGGCGCGCAGGGATTCCGCCTCGTCGCAGTAGGCGTTGATCTTGCCCTGGATCGCCTTGCGCTGCTCCGTCGCCGTCTCGACCGCCCAGTTGTACTGGCCCCGCACGACCTCGTCGTTCTGCGTGCAGTCCCACTTCACGAGCGTGCCGTTGAACAGCGGGTCGTTGGTCAGCTTGCGGTCGATGAGCGGGAGGTACTCGTCCTCGTTGTAGAAGCAGTTCCACATCCCGTGCACCGAGTTGCAGTTCTCGGCCAGAAACTCCGCGCTGTCGGCCGACATCCGCCACCACGTGTCCGGGCCGGGGAGCTCACCCCAGTCGAAGTGGTCGGAAAGACAGTGGTCCCGGTACGCCTGGTACCCGCTGCGAATGCCGGACAGCGCGGTCTCGAGCCCGGCCGCGGTGGTCTCCACACCCGTCTTGTAGTCGTTGAGCGTCGTCTCCAGCTTCTCGATGTTCGCGCGGAACGCGTCGTACGAGTCGCCCTTCCAGTCCTGCGCCAGCCGCTCCTTGCCGTCGCGGACCACCATCGAGATGTTCTCGACGGCCGCGGCGAGGCCGTGCAGCCGCGCGATGTCCTTCTCGATCCGGCCGAAACCCAGGCCGCCCAACCGGTTGTGCCGATCGTGCGCGGACGTCGCGAGCTTGAGCTCGAGCACGTCGTTGTAGCCCGGGATCGTGTGCTCGACGGCCTTGTCGATCGGCTCGGCGCCGATGATGTCCTTCGAGTGCTCGTCGCCGTCGATCGACAGGTCCGCGTTGTCGATCGGCGCCACGGCGCTCGGCCGCTGGAACGTCGTCATGTGTCGCCCCCGAGCCGGGCATCGACCGCCTTGATGTTCTTCAGCCCCGACGACTCGGCGTCGATCACCACGTCGGTGCCCTGGTTCAGCTGGCCGCTCACCTCGGTGAGGTGCTTGGCCAGGTTGCCGAGGTCCGCGGCGATCGCCTTCATGTACTTGTCGTACTTGGCCCCCTGGCCGTCCTTCCAGGAGTTGCCGAAGTCGGCGGCCTTCGCCTCGGTGGCGCCGATCTTCTCCTGGACCTGTCCCACCTGCTCGGCCGCTTCCGCGATGACCGCGGCGTACTGGCGGACGACCTCGGGGTCGTATTCCAACCCGCCTCCCATGACGCCTCCCCCTCCGCTCGTAAGGCGATCCGCAAGGCACGGATCGTACGCCCGCGGACACTGTTAGCAACATACCGACGCGGGCGTCCGCGCACAGTCGAAATGATGCGGTACCCGACGATGGGAGGTGGACGTTCGCGCTGGTCAGCCCACGGAGGAGACTACGCCTACCAGGCGCTGCGCAGCGGCTTCGGCCATTTCGTGCGACGGGGCCTCCACCATCACGCGCACCAGCTGCTCGGTGCCGGACGGACGCAGCAGCACACGGCCCGCGTCGCCCAGCTCGGCCTCGACCGCGGCCACCGCGGAGGACACGGAGTCGGACGTGACGACGGCGGCCTTGTCGGCCACCTTCACGTTCACCAGGACCTGCGGGAGCCGGGTCATCACGCCGGCCAGGTCGGCCAGCGACCGCGACGTCGCGGCCATGCGGGCCATCAAGCGCATCGCGGTCAGCAGCCCGTCGCCGGTGGTGGCGTGGGCCGGGAGCACCACATGGCCCGACTGCTCGCCGCCGAGCGACAGCCCGCCCTGGCGCAGCTCCTCGAGCACGTACCGGTCGCCGACCGCGGTGGTGCGCAGCCGCACGTCGTGCTCGCGCATCGCCAGGTGCAGGCCGAGGTTGCTCATCACGGTCGCGACCAGCGTGTCCTCGGCCAGCTCGCCGGCCTCCTTCATCGCGAGCGCCAGCACGGCCATGATCTGGTCGCCGTCGATGACCTCGCCCGCGGCGTCGACCGCGAGGCACCGGTCGGCGTCGCCGTCGTGCGCGATGCCCAGGTCGGCGTGCTCCGCGCGGACGACCTCGCGCAGGCCGTCCAGGTGCGTGGACCCGCAGCCGTCGTTGATGTTCTCGCCGTCCGGCAGCGCGTGGATCGCGATGACCTCGGCGCCCGCCTCGCGGTAGGCCTGCGGGGCGGCGGCCCAGGCGGCGCCGTTCGCGCAGTCGACGACCACGCGCACGCCGTCGAGCCGGTTCGGCAGCGCCTTCAGCAGGTGGGTGAGGTAGCGGTCGAGCGCGTCGCTGATGTCGTAGATGCGGCCGACGGCGGCGCCGGTCGGGCGGCTGAACGTCGCGCCGAGCGCGGCCTCGACCTCGTCCTCGATGTCGTCTGGCAGCTTCTGCCCGCCCGCCGCGAACAGCTTGATGCCGTTGTCGGGCATGGGGTTGTGCGACGCGGAGATCATCACGCCGAGGTCCGCGTTGAGCTCGCCGACCAGGTGCGCGATCGCCGGCGTCGGCAGCACGCCGACCTGCATGACGTCCGCCCCCGCCGCGGTCAGCCCCGCCGCGGTGGCCGCCTGCAGCATCTCGCCGCTCGCCCGCGGGTCACGGCCGACGAGCGCGACCGGCCGGTGCGAGCTGTCGTGCTCGGCCAGCACGCGCGCCGCGGCGGACGCGACCGACATGGCGAGCTCGGGGCTCAGGTCGCCGTTGGCGAGTCCGCGTACCCCGTCGGTTCCGAACAGGCGCGCCATCTGAGGAGAACCTCCATAGACCGAAGATGCAAAACGCCACGTCCGGTGCATCGTTCGCACCGGACGTGGCGTTCATCGCATGACTGGAGCGTGACCGTTCCGTGCCGGGGGTCAGCGCTTGCTGTACTGAGGCGCCTTCCGGGCCTTCTTCAGGCCGTACTTCTTGCGCTCCTTGACCCGCGGGTCGCGGGTGAGGAAGCCGGCCTTCTTCAGCGCCGGACGGTCGTCGATGTCGATCTCGATCAGCGCGCGGGCGATCGCAAGGCGCAGCGCACCGGCCTGGCCGGTGATGCCGCCGCCGTGCAGGTTCGCGCGGATGTCGAAAGCCTCGGCCTTCTCGAGGATGACCAGCGGCTCGCGGATGAGCTGCTGGTGCACCTTGTTCGGGAAGTACTCCTCGAGGGACTTGCCGTTCAGCAGGAACTTGCCGGTGCCGGAAACCAGCCGCACGCGGACGACTGCTTCCTTGCGCCGGCCGACGGTCTGGGCGGTCTCCCCGGTCACGCGCGGCGTGACGGGTGTGGCCTCCGGCTCGGCGGCGCTGGTCTCAGGGGTAGTCAATGGTCCTCGCTTCGTGCCTGGGTCGGGCTGCCTTACCGGCTGACCTTGGTGATCTCGAACGGCTTGGGCTGCTGGGCTGCGTGCGGGTGGTCCGGGCCTGCGTAGACCTTCAGCTTCTTGCCCTGGGCGCGGCCGAGCTTGTTCTTCGGCAGCATGCCCTTGACCACCTTCTCCAGCAGCCGTTCCGGCCTGGTGTCCAGCAGCTCACCGAAGGACTGCTTGCGCAGGCCGCCCGGGTAGCCGCTGTGCCGGTAGGCGAACGCCTGGTCACGCTTGTTGCCGGTCAGCACGACCTTGTCCGCGTTGACGATGACGACGAAGTCGCCGGTGTCGACGTGCGGTGCGAAGGTCGGCTTGTGCTTGCCTCGCAGCAGCGTGGCGACATGCGAGGCAAGCCGGCCGAGCACGACGTCTTCGGCATCGACGACATGCCAGGTGCGGGCCACCTCACCGGGCTTCGGGCTGTACGTGCGCACGGATCTACCTCGTCGTCATTTGCGTTGGGTGCCTGCGCGGGCTTGCGCGGGCAAGTGCCCACGCCGCGCAACAACTCCTAGAAGATACCTGCCGCATTCGAGCACGGTCAAAGCGCCCCCCTCCGCGGGTCCCACCACGGGCCGTGCGCGGCGACGCTACGGTGCAACCGGCAGCAGGACATTGGGGCCGGAGGGGTGTCATGGCTATCCGACGACCAGGACGCGGCACGGCGCTCGCCGCCGCCGTGCTGCTCGCCGCCACCGCGTGCGCGCAGGCCACCCCTGGCACACCGGAGGCGGACGACGCCGCCTCGGACAAGATCATGGTCAAGGCGGGGATCAAGGCCTTCGAGGACCACTTCAAGGACATCGGCGACGAGCACGCGAAGGTCTACAACTTCCTCAACTACGACGACATCGAGCTGAAGACCGAGCACGAGTCCTACAAGTACGGCGACCCGCCGATGACCGTGCTCGAGCGGCACCGCGCGTCCGCCGAGGACAACTCGGCGGTCCTGCACCTGCCGGACGACCCGGTCGACTACATCCGGCTCGACGCCGAGCACAAGGACCTGGCGCCGACACCGTGGGTGTCGACGCCGACGCTGTACGAGGGCGGGTTCGAGACGTGCTTCCTGCTCACCGCCTGGCTCGCGTGCCACCTGGACAACGCGATCTCGCAGACGAAGCTGGACGCCCCGGACCGCCAGCCCGCGCAGGCGCGGCGCAACGGCGATGGCGTCGAGGTCACCACGGGCGCGCTGCTCGGGCTGATGCTCGACGAGGGGTTCATCGGGATCCCCGCCGACCAGCAGGGCGAGATCTCCGCGCAGATGCGCGACGAGGTCGTGCCGGTGACCATCAAGCTGGACAGCCACCTGGAGTTCACCGGCTTCGAGATCCGCGGGAAGGTCGACGACGGCAAGGCCAAGCCGCTGGAGCTGCAGATCGGCTACGAGGTGGTCGGCGACTCGCACCCGGACGACTTCCCGGACAGGCCGTCGGCGAGCGAGCTGACCGCCATCACCGACAAGGCCAAGGCGGACAAGTTCTGGGACGACTTCAACTCCCGCTGACCCGCCTCTCCGGAATTTGACGTTTGGTCGCGTTGCGCTGTCACCGTCCGGTTCGGTACGTACTTGTGGCCGGGTTTCGTCCCGTTCCCCTTGGGTGCGGTTGAGAGCCGCTCGACCTTTGTCCATTGTGGATTGGTTACTGTTCAACCAGCTGTTCAACCAGCTGAATACAGCTGTGGGGCCCGGGACACATGCGTCCCGGGCCCCACGGCAGGTCTTGCGTCAGTTCACCAGCGGCTGGCGTTGGCCCGCTCGCCGCTGCGGTAGTCCTCGGCCGCACGCTGCACGGCGGTGCCGATGGCCGCGAGGACCTGCTGGAGGTCGGCAGCGGCCTGGTCCCACTTGGCCTGGTGGGCCTGGTACTCGTCGGACGCGCTACCGGTCCAGCCGGCCACCAGCGGCTGCAGGTACTGCTTCAGGTCGTCGAGCGAGCCCTGCACCTTGCTGGCCTGGGAGCTGATGTTGCCGGCGGCGGCCTCGAGACCGCCGAATGTAACCTTGATCTGGCCGTCAGGCATTTCGTCTTTCCCCTTGTCTCAAGTTTGCTGCTGAGTAGCTGTATCCGGGACTGCGGTGGGCGTTCGACGTCAGCCGTCGAGCTGGGCGGACAGGCTGCCGAAGACGTCGTGCTTCGACTGCTCCTGCTCCTGGTAGGTGCCACCGGCGGCACCGAGCTGCTCAGCGATCGCCTCGAGTGCGGAGTTCAGGTTCTTGGCGTCGGAGTCGAACCGGGTCATCATGTTCGTGAACGCCGTCGCCGCGGTACCCGTCCACTGGGACTGCAGGCTGAGAACCTGGTCCCACACCTGCTTGAGGGTGCCCTCGACGTCCTCCTTGACACCAACGACCTTCTGCTGGGCGTTGGTGAAGTCCTCAACTGTCCCTGTGTAACCGTCAGGCATTGGGAGCTGCCCCCTTCATCATTACTGGGTCGGGTCGTACGCTTCTTGGTTCGTACGCCTCTTGCGACGTAGACCCTGCCATGTCCGGTTCCACGTTGTCGCCACCTGATCGCAGGTCGTTGCGAGCGTGAACGCCGCCTCATCGAAGATCGGCGATCGTGGCGAATGGACAGGCTGATGACCGGAACCACACCGCCGCAACGACGTTTGCCACCGCAATCCGCGGAAATGCCGTTCTAGCTGGGGTTTTTCTCGTCAGAGGGCTTGAAGACCGAATCCGGCAAAGGTTCCGGACGGTAGGATTCGACGGTTGCGTCGAAGAGGATTCGCTGTTGCGAAAAGTCGTCGTTATCGTCCGCGGGCCGCGGGCGCGGAGCGGTTGGTGAATCGATACCGGGGCGCGTGGATTCGTCGGAGGTCTGGTCCACTGGCCGGGCGCCGGGCGGCGCCGGGTCGTCCTTGGCGTCGATGTCGTACAGCACGGTGTGTTGCGAGAAGTCCTCTTCCTCACGCTTCGGCCGCTCGGCCGGCCGGTCCGGGGGCGTCGTCACGGCGTCGGCGTCGGGCAGTTCCTCGACGGTCAAGTCGTTGGCGTTGCGGAACTTCACCGCCTCGTCGTGGGCCTCGGGGCTGGTCGCCTGACCTCGGCGGACGGCGCGCAGCCTGCCGTTGCGTGCCTGGCGGGCGATGTCCTCGCTGCCGCGCCGGAACTCCGCCGACTGTTCCTTCGCGTCCGTGGCCGCGCGCCGGGCCCGGGTGAGCGCGGCCTCGACATCGGCCCGGAAACGCGCCACCGCCGCGCGGAAACCGCCGTCCTGCCCCGTCATGTCGGCACCTCCGGCGGCGAGCCTAGCTCAGCCGGTAACGGTCAAGGTTCGCACAACGGTCTCGCAGGCCTTTGCGACCGCGTCGGTTCCGCCACCGCCGTCGGCGGCCTGGCAACCCACGCTGACCTGCGTGCGGCCGTCGAACACGACGTACCAGTTGACCGAGGCGCTGGTGAGGTGCTCGCGGTAGCGGATGACGTCGCGGCCCGCGTAGGTGGCCTGGTCGTCGAAGTCCGCGTACGAGTCGCGGTCCTGCTCGTACTCGCTGCGCAGCCGGTCGACGGCGCGGGAGCGGTCGGTCGAGCTGTCGAAGGACAGGCGCTTCTCCTCGACCAGGACACGATCGTCGCCGGCCTCGCGGCCGGTCGGCTTGAGCTCGGTGCGCAGCCGTTCTGGGTCGCCACCGGTCTGCAGCCAGCCGTCGGGGAGGGCGAACTGGTACTCGTACTGGGCGATCACGCGGCTGGGCGCGGGGCCGGGCGAGGTGGGGCGCGCCCGCGGGTCGGTGCCGCCGTCCGCGAGCGCCACGACCAGCACGACGACGGCGATGACGACGACCACGGCGCCCGCGGTGAGCAGGAGGGCGGTGCGGGGGACCGGGCCGGCCGGTTTGTCCTGAGTGCCCGGGATGGCCGGGGCGGCGGGCCTGGGCGGTGCGGCCGGCACGCGGGGCACGGGTAAGGCCGGGGCGCTGATCGGACCGGCCGGGTTTCGCCTGGCCGGCTCGGCGGCGGTGTCGCCGACGGCGAGGAGTGCGCCGCGGGCGACGACGGTCTCGGGCTGGTCCAGGGAGGTCGGCACCACGCCGGTGCGCTGGTGGAGGAGGCGGGAGACCAGCGGGATCCGGCTGGAGCCGCCGACGAGGAAGATGCCGGCCAGGTCGGCGGGCTTGAGGCCGGCCTCGCGGATGGTGGCGACGGTGAGCTCGGCGGCGCGGTCGAGCTGCAAGGTGACGAGCCGCTCGAGGTCGAGGCGGGTGACGTGGACGTCCGCGAACGGCGGCGGCATGGGGATGTCGGTGTAGGTGTGCCGGGAGAGGGTCTCCTTGGCGCCGCGGACGTCCTGGTGGATGACGCGCCGCCGGCGCCGGTCCGGGAGGTCACGGCCCTCGATGAGCGTGCGCCAGCCGTCCTCGTCGGTGCCGGCGACGACCGAGCCGACGTGGTCGAGGAGCAGCTGGTCGACGTCCGCGCCGCCGAAGGTCGGGTCGCCGCGGGTGGCGAGAACCTGGAACGGCGTGCGCCCTGGCACGGCGCGCACAACGCTGACGTCGACGGTGCCGCCGCCGAGGTCGAGGACGGCAAGGGTGCGCCCGGCCGGCCCGGCGGGCGGCCCGGCGTCGGGCGGGAAGGTCGCGGCGTGGAAGACGGCGGCGGCGACCGGCTCGGGGACGAGCACGATGCGGTCGCCGAGGCCGGTGGCGGCCTGGCGCAGCACGCGGGTGCGGACGCCGCCCCAGTCGGCGGGGTGGGTCAGCACGAGGAGGTCGGCCCCGGCGCCGCCCGCGACGCGGCGGGCCTCGCCGACCGCGCGGGTCAGCACGGCACGGATGACCTCGCGGACGCGGACCACGGTGGCGCCGAGGAGCAGCTCGGTCTCGTCGATGCGGCGCTTGGGGTGCGGCTCGAAGCGGGACGGGTCGATGGCCGCCTGCCGGTCGGCCTCCTGCCCGACGAAGAGCGTCCCGTCCGTTGCCGCGTACACGGCCGACGACATGAGCGGGCTCCCGTCGACGGCGACGACCTGCGGCTCCCGGCCACGCACGGAGATCGCGATGCAGGTGCTGGAGGTGCCGAAGTCGACAGCGACCCGCAGCGTCATCCCCACCCCTTGGGCTCGTCCACCTCGCCGAACTCCCCCACCCTGCCACCCCCGCCCGCACGCGGGAAACGCAGCTCGGCAACGGCCGCCGATAGGGTGACCTGTCCCAGCGGGCCGAGTTCCGAAGTCCGCCGCGGGGATTTGGGCGGCCGGAATCGCCTGGCGGAACTCCGCGGAGCGAGCCCGCGTGATCGGGGATCAGCTCCCGGGAGGGCGGCGAGGCCGCCCGGCCCGGGACCGTCACATCTCCGTCACATCTCCGGCTGGATCCAGGCGACCTGCATGAGCTGCTGGCCCAGCTTGCGGCTCACGATGGTGCCACGGCCCGGGGGCTGCGCGGTGGGCCGGACGGTGCCGATCAGCTGGCCCTCGTCCTTGCTGCCGGAGCCCTGGAGGCCGGGGCTGGCGATCTCCTTCAGCTTGCCGAGGACCGGGTCGTACATCGCCCGCGAGGCGCCACCGGTGCGGCGCGTCGCGATCATGTGCATGCCCACGTCCTTGGCCTGCGGGATGAACTCGTTCAGCGGCTGCAAGGGGTTGTTGCCCTGCGGACACACCAGGTCGTAGTCGTCGACGATGACGAACAGCTCCGGGCCCTTCCACCACGACCGGTTGCGCAGCTGCTCCTGCGTGACGTCCGGCCCGGGCAGACGCTTGCGCATCGAGCCGGTGATCTCCTTGATCATGCCGGTCAGCTGGTTGCTGGACACCGCGTACCCGAGCAGGTGGTCGGTCTTGACGAAGCCCAGCATCGTGCGCCGGTAGTCGACCAGGAGGATCAGCGCGTCCTTCTTGGTGTACCGGTCGCAGATGCCCTGCACGATCGTGCGCAGCAGGTTCGTCTTGCCGGACTCGCCGTCCATCAGCGCGAAGAAGTGCGGGTCCGCGTCGAAGTCCAGGTACACCGGCGCGAGCGAGTCCTCGTTGACGCCGATCGGGATGCCGCGGCCGGGGTGCTGGCCGTCCATCGACAGCAGGTCGTCGTAGGGCAGCAGGTCGGGCAGCAGCCGTACCTTCGGCGCGTGCCGGCCCCGCCAGCCCTGGTTGATCCGCGCGATCGAGTCCTGCACGCCGGCGGCCACGTCCTCGTCGTTGCTCGAGCCGTCGATGCGCGGCAGGCCCACCAGGAAGTGCAGCTTGTCGCGGGACAGGCCGCGGCCCGGCTGTCCGGCCGGGATGTTCACCGCGACCCGGCGGTCCACTTCGGACTCACTCGGGTCACCGAGGCGCAGCTCGAAGCGCGTGCCCAGCAGGTCCTTGAGCGCCGGGCGGATCTCCGCCCACCGGTTCGCCGACACCACCAGGTGCAGGCCGTAGGACAGGCCCTGCGCGGCGATGTTGAGCACGTGCGGCTCGATCAGCTCGAACTCCTGCCGGAAGTTCAGCCAGCCGTCGATGATCAGGAACACGTCGCCGAACTTGTCCTCTGTCAGCTCGCCGCGGCGCTTGCGGTTGCGGAAGTCGGTCATCGAGTCGATGCCGTTGTCGCGGAACAGCTGCTCGCGCTCGACCATCAGCCCGCTGACCTCGGCGACCATGCGGCGCACCTTGTCCGGGTCGAGCCGGCCCGCCACACCACCGACGTGCGGCAGCGACTGCAGCGTGCCGAGCGTGCCACCGCCGAGGTCCACGAGGAAGAACTGCGCCTCCTCGGCCGTGTGCGTCAGCGCCATCGACATCACCAGCGTGCGCAGCATCATCGACTTGCCCGACTGCGGACCACCCGCGACCGCCGCGTGCCCGGCGGCACCGGAGAAGTCGGCCCACAGCAGGTCGCGCCGCTGCTCGAACGGCTTGTCGATGAGGCCCAGCGGCGGCTGCAGCCGGCCGTTGCCGAAGAACCCGACCGGTGAGAGCCCGCGGTCCTCCGTCGGCTGCAGCGGCGGCAGCAGCGTGTCCAGCGAGTTCGGCGTGTCCAGCGGCGGCAGCCACACCTCGTGCGCGGGCGGGCCCTGGCCGACCAGCCGGGACACGATCACGTCCAGCTCGCTCGGCTCGGTCGGCGCGCTGATCTCCGGCCTGCGCTCCTCCTTGGGCGCGTCGGCCGGCAGCTCCGGCTCCTTCGGGACCTCCACGTAGTCCGGCACGAACAGCTTCGCGCGCCGGTCGCCGCTGATCGGCGCGGCCGGGCCGACGGCCTGGATGCCGGCCGCGCGATACGGGCCGGACACGTAGGACGCCTTGAACCGCACCATCGTGGACGTGTCGAACTTCAGGTAGCCCGAGCCCGGCACCGACGGCAGCTCGAAGGCGTCCGGGACACCGATCGCCGCGCGCGACTCCGCCGCGGAGAACGTCTTCAGGCCGATCCGGTAGGACAGGTGCGAGTCCAGGCCGCGCAGCTTGCCCTCCTCCAGGCGCTGCGAGGCCAGCAGCATGTGCATCTGCAGCGACCGGCCAAGCCGGCCGATCGCGACGAACAGGTCGATGAAGTCCGGCTTCGCGCTCAACAGCTCGGAGAACTCGTCGACCACGATGAACAGGGCCGGCAACGGGTCGAGGTCGGCGCCGTTCTCCCGCGCCTTCTCGTACTCCCACACGTTCTTGAAGTTGCCGCCGTTCTTCAGCGCCTCCTGCCGCCGGTTCATCTCACCGGCCAGCGCGTCCTTCATGCGGTCGACGAGGGTCAGCTGGTCGGCCAGGTTCGTGATGACCGCGGCGACGTGCGGCGAGGCGTCCAGCCCCAGGAACGTCGCGCCACCCTTGAAGTCGACGAGGACGAAGTTGAGCGTGGCCGACGAGTGCGTCGACAGCATGCCCAGCACGAGCGTGCGCAGGAACTCCGACTTGCCGGAACCCGTGGCGCCGATGCACAGGCCGTGCGGGCCCATGCCCTCCATGGCCGCTTCCTTGATGTCCAGCTCCACCGGCTGGCCGAACTCCCCGACGCCGAACGGCACCCGGTAGCGGTCGCGGATCGGCCGGGGCCGCCACGCCTGCTGCACGTCGAAGGTCATCGGGTCGCCCGGGATGCCGAGCAGCTCCAGCAGCGACGGGTTGGTCAGCAGCGGCTCCTCGCCGCCGTCGTCGGCCGCCGCGGCGCCCAGCCGGAACGGCGACAGCTTGCGGGCCAGCGCCTCCGCCTCGGCCACGGTCAGGAAGTCGGGCTTGGCGAACCACTCCACGCCGCTCGCGCTGCGCGCACCGAGCCGCTCCTGCTCGACGACGAGCCGCAGCCCGCGCCGGGCGGTGAGGTTGCCGAGGCTGTCGGACAGGTCCATCAGCGTGACGCCGACGAGGCCCTCCTCGAGGATGATCTGCTCCTCGCGGGTCACCTCGCCGTCGTCGAGAATGATCAGCACCTGCGGCTGGTCGGGCTGCGGCGGCGCGTTGCGGGTGAACCGCTGCCGGTCGCGCAGCTCCTCGTCCAGCCAGGCCTCGACCTGGGCGAGCGAGCCGGCCATCATCCGCAGCTGGCCGATGCCGTCGACCATCGTGGGGTGCTGCGCGTGCGGCAGCCACTTGGCCCACTCCCACTCCTCCTTGGTCCGGCCGGAGGTGACGACCGCGACCAGCACGTCGTCGGGGGTGTGGAACGTGACTAGCTGGCCGATCAGCGCGCGGGCGAGACCGCGGGTGAGCTCCCGGTCGCCGGACAGGCCGACCGCGGCGAACCCGCGGATCGCGATCTGGATGGGCAGCTCGGGGACGATCGAGTGGGCCCGGACGAACCGGCGCAGCGCCAGCGTGGCGATCGGCTCGAGCTCGTCGACCGGGCCGGTCTGCGGCGGCACCAGCCGGGTGGCCAGCCGCTGCGAGCCGCGGCCCGCGCGCAGGTGGCAGAAGTCCGGGTCGGACTGGCGGCGCTCCCACATCCGGCGGCTGGTGGCCATCGACCACAGCGCCTGCGGGTCGGGGTGCACCCACTCCAGCGCGGCCCGCTGGTCCAGCGACGCCTCGCGGGCCCGGTCGCGCATCTGGCCGAGGTAGCGCAGGTAGTCCTTGCGGTCCTCGTTCATCTCGGCCTTCTTCTGGCCGCCGCCGCGTCCCTGGCCGAACATGCCGACCATCGAGAACATCATCATCATCGGGAACAGCAGGCTGATGGGGTTGCGCCCGGCCCCGCCGGGGATGCTGAACATCAGCGCCACCATGCCGAGCATGGCGACGATCATGATGACCGGCATCAGCTTCATCAGGATGTTGCCGGGGATGACCCGGGGAACCTCGGGTGGCGGCTCCAGGTGGACCTCTCCGCCGGGCTGGCGGGGTGCGGCCAGCCGTGGAGATCGCTTGAACTGAACGGTACTCACCGGAGTACGCCCCCGTACGTTTTCGACACCTCGCGGACCACTTGATTACCGGAACCGGCGTACACGCCGAATCCGGTACGGCCATACTAGGGGCCGCCACCGACAGCCAGGGGTGGTTATCGAAGACAGGTCGGGAGGGGCGCGTGGCAACCGGGACGACGGTGTTCAGCCGGGTGACGGTGGTGGCACCGAGAACACGGATCGACGTCGCGCTCCCGGCGGGCGTCGCGGTAGCCGATCTGCTGCCCATGCTGCTCGAGATGGCCAAGGAGACGACGCCCGACGGCGGCGCCCGCCACGGCGGATGGTGCCTGGCCAAGCTGGGCGACTCCCCGCTGGACCCGAGCCGCACACTGGGGTCGCTCGGCGTGATCGACGGCGAGCTGCTGCAGCTGCGCCGCCGCACGGAGAACCCGCCGCCGCCCCTGTACGACGACGTCGTCGACGCCATCGCCGAGTCCTCCCCGGACAGCTACCGGCCGTGGACGAAGCAGACGGCGAACCGGATCGGCTACCTGGCGGGCGCGCTGGCGCTGATCGCCGCGGCCGTCACGGTCCTGATGACCGGCCCGCTGTGGGGCGGCTCTGCCGTCGGCGCCGCGGTCACCGCGGGCGCCTCGGCGATCGCCGCCGTCGCGCTCGGCGCGGTGATCGCGCGCGGCTACCAGCAGGAGACCGCGGGCGTGCTCATCGCCGCCGCGGGCGGGCTGCCGATGGCGTTCGTGGCCGGCCTCTACATCGTGCCCGGGGCGACCGGGCGGGCGAGCCTGCTGCTCGCCAGCGCGCTGGTGCTCATCGTCGCCTCGGCGTCGATCATGCTGATCGGCGCGGGCGTCACCACCTTCGTCGCGGCCGGCACGGCGGCGCTGATCGGCACGATCGCGTTCGCCATCGGCACGCTGATCGCGCACCCCGCCGAGGGCATCGCCGCCGGCACGGCCGCCGTCGCGCTCGCGGGGCTGTCCGTGCTGCCCCGGCTGACCATCCAGCTCGCGCGGCTGCCACTGCCGAACGTGCCGGGCAGCGCGGAGGACCTCAAGGAGGACCAGGGCTTCCCGGACTACCGCTCGATCGAGCGGCGGGCCGGCCTCGCGCACGAGTACATGACGGGCATGATCATCGGCTGCGGCGTCGCGGCCGCGATCGGCGCGATCATCACCGCGGGCAAGGGCGACGTGTGGGCGATCAGCATGGCGATCGCGGCCACGCTGGTGCTGCTGCTGCGGGCCAGGACGTACGCCAACGGCAGCCAGGCCATCGCGCTGCTGGCCACCGGCATGCTGTCCGCGGCGGGCATCCTGATCGGCTGGCTGGCCGGATCCACCACGGCCGACCGGCTGCTGTGGGTGTTCGGCGCGCTGATCCTGCTCGGCGCGGTGGCGCTCGTGCTCGGCGTGATCTTCCCCGAGCAGCGCTTCTCCCCGCCGCTGCGGCGCACCGTGGAGATCATCGAGGCCATCTGCATCGCGGTGCTGCTGCCGCTCGCGCTGGCCGTGATGAACCTCTACAGCACCCTGCGGCACATCAACGTCCTGCCCAGCTGATCGTGCGTGCCGGCCTGATCCGCCGCCTCACCACGACCGCGGCCACCGCGCTGCTGGCCGTGACGGTCCCGGCCGCGCCGATCGCGGGGGCCCAGCCGTCCGACCAGCCGCCCGCCCAGCCCGCCGACCAGCCCCTCGGCAGCGGCCCGGCCCCGCCGCCGCTCGGCGGCGACCGGGCGGTGCCGGTGGACGACGGCCGCCCGGACGTGGCGTACACGGCGAAGAACGACCGGGGCTGCATCCAGTCGAAGACCGGTGAGGTGCAGCCGGCGACCATCCCGTGGGGACAGGACGTCCTGCAGTTCGAGGAGGTGCACCGGTTCGCGACCGGCAGGGGGCAGACGATCGCGGTGATCGACACCGGGGTGAGCCCGCACCGCTTCCTCGGCGGCCGGCTCGCCGGCGGCGGCGACTACGTCCAGCGGGGCGGCAACGGCCTGGACGACTGCGACGGGCACGGCACCGAGGTGGCGGGCGTGATCGCCGCGAACCCGGGGACCGAGGACATCGGGTTCAAGGGCATCGCCTACCAGGCCAAGATCGTCAGCATCCGCCAGTCCAGCGACCACTTCGAGTACCGGCCGAAGAACCGCCGCGACGAGCGGGACAAGGCGGGCAGCCTGAGCACGCTCGCGAAGGCCGTGGTCAACGCGGCGCGGCGGAACGTCGACGTGATCAACATGTCGGTCGACACGTGCCGCCTGGCGACCGGCACCGGGAACGCGGCGATCTCCCCTGCGGAGCGCGAGCTGCAGCGCGCGCTCCGGTACGCCTTCGAGGACAAGGACGTGGTGCTGGTCGCCTCGGCGGGCAACAAGCCGAGCGGCCCCGACTGCACCGGGCAGAACAACGCCGACCCGCGGCACCCGAAGTACATCGTCAGCCCGCCCTGGTTCTCCGACTACGTGCTGTCCGTCGCGGCCGTGAACCGGCAGGGTGCCGCGGCGGACTTCTCGATGCACGGCCCGTGGGTGAGCGTCGCCGCGCCCGGCACGGACATCATCTCGCTGGCCCCGGGCAACCCGGACGGGCTCGCCAGCCTCACACCGGCGGGCGACAGCGGCCAGCTCGGCCCGATCCAGGGCACGAGCTTCGCCGCGCCGTACGTCGCCGGGCTCGCCGCGCTGGTCCGCGAGCAGTTCGGCGACCTGACCGCGAAGCAGGTCAAGGACCGGATCATCAGCACCGCGTCGCACCCGGCGGGCCCGGGCGGGCGCAACAACCTGGTCGGCTACGGCATGGTCAACCCGGTCGGCGCGCTGACCGCGAAGATCCCCGGCGAGCCCGGCATCGGCCGCGACAAGGCGGTGGCGACGCCGTTCCAGGTGCCGCCCGCGCAGCCGCGCGACTGGACGCCGGAGCGGGTGGCGGTCATCGGGGCGTTCGGCGGGCTCGGCCTGCTGTTGCTGATGCTGTTCATCGTCCACACCGTCCGCCGCCAGCGGCGGGGCCGGCCAGGTCCCGTATGAGGTCAGCGAAGGATCCGACAGCCATGGCCGTTACCCGAACGCGCCGGACCGCCACCGTGCTCGCCGTGACGTTCCTGCTCGCCGCCGTCCCCGCCGCGGCCACCGCGCAGCCGGCCGGCCCGTCCACGCCGCCGTCGGGCGGACAGGACCAGGGCTTCGCGAAGCCGCCGCCGCTTCCGCCGAACTTCCCGGTGCCGGCCGACGGCGGCAAGCCGGACAAGGCGTACACGCAGAAGACCCAGTGCGTGTCCTCGAACGGGGCGACCACCGAGCTGCGGACCATACCGTGGGGCCAGAACATGCTGCGCTTCCGCGAGCTCAGTCGGTTCGCCACGGGCCGCAGGCAGACGGTCGCGGTGATCGACACCGGGGTGTCGCCGCACGACTTCCTCGGCAACCGTCTCCTGGGCGGCGGCGACTACGTGGTCGGGAAGGACAACGGCCTCAAGGACTGCGACGGGCACGGCACCGAGGTGGCCGGGATCATCGCCGCGAACCCGAAGGACAACGACATCGGGTTCCGCGGGATCGCACCGGGCGCGAAGATCCTGAGCATCCGGCAGTCCAGCGCGAACTACAAGTTCGACGACCCGAAGGACCGGGCGAACAGCGTCGACTCGGCAGGCAACCTCAGCACGCTCGCGCAGGCGATCCGGCGGGCCGCGGACAGTGGCGTGTCGGTCATCAACATGTCGGTGGACAGCTGCCGGCCGACGTCCGCGGGCGGGATCACCGAGGCGGAGAAGCAGGTGCAGAGCGCCCTGCGGTACGCGGTCAAGGTGCGCGACGTCGTCGCGGTGGCATCGGCCGGCAACCGCGGCGAGAACAACTGCTCCGAGCAGAACAGCGCGGACCCGAAGAACCCGACCTACATCGTGACGCCGCCGTGGTTCTCCGACTACGTGCTCTCGGTGGCGGCGATGGAGCGCAACGGCGACCCGGCGGAGTTCTCCATCCAGGGCCCGTGGGTCAGCGTCGCGGCGCCGGGCACGAACATCATCTCGCTGGACCCGGGCAACCCGCGCGGCCTCGCGAACCGGTCCATCAGCCCAGAGGGCCAGGCGTCGCCGATCCAGGGCACGAGCTTCGCGGCGCCCTACGTGACCGGGCTGGTCGCGCTGGTCCGCGAGCGGTTCCCGGACCTGACCGCCACGCAGGTGATGAACCGGATCAAGCAGACCGCGTCGCACCCGGCCGCGACCGGCGGGCACAACAGCCGCGTCGGCTACGGCATGATCAACCCGATCGGCGCGCTGACCACGATGATCCCGTCGGAGGACGGCATCGCGTCCGACGAGGCGGTCGCGGCGCCGTTCCGGATGCCGCCCGCGCAGCCGCGCGACTGGAGCCCGGAACAGGTGGCGATGATCGCCGCGGGCGGCGGCGTCGCCCTGCTGCTGCTGACCCTGTTCATCGTGCACACCGTGCGCCGCAACCGCCGTGCCGGAGAACTCCCGCGCTGACCCGTTCCCGGTGGTCCACTGTGGACTGCAGGTGCGCCGCTCGTCCACAGGTTCCGGCGACTCTCAGCCGTTGGCGGCGGACGCGTCGGCGGGCGCCGGTACGCTGGATTTCGGGGGCCGCAGGCGCGGTCTCAGCCGCGGCGGCTGCGGGTCTGACCGGCGAGGCGGCGCAGCTCGTCGCGCATCTCCTCGCGCGGCAACGGGTTCACGCTCATCCACGTGTCGTCGCCGGCCAGCCGGTAGCGGCCGCGGTCGGTGTCGAGCCAGCGCAGCTCCTCGCCCGAGCGCTGCCACTGGTCTTCGCTGTCGTCGCGGCGTGCGACGCCGGCCTGGCCGTTGCCCAGCACCGGCTGCAAGTGCGAGACCATCCGCCGGGTGACCCGGTCGTCGATGCCGCGCGCGGCGAGCAGCTCGTCGACCTCCTGCGCGGTCAACGGTTCCGGCTCGCCGTCGCCACGGTCGGTCATCGCGGCGAAGGCCTCCTCGATCGCCCGGCGCGGCAGGCTGAACGGCGCGGTCCGCGGCGCCTCCACGCGCGGCACGAGCCGCATCAGGTCGCCGACGGCCTCGTCGAGCGTCACGGCCTTCATCCGGATCTCACCGTCCGGTTCGGACAGTCGCTGGGTCACCAGCAGCGACTCCTCGCGGTGCGTCATCAGCACCACGGCGAGGTCGAGCTTCTCCGTCGCCAGCACCAGGTCCAGCACGCCGGTGCACGACCGCAGCAGGAACACGAAGTCCTCGGCGACGCCCAGCGGGCCGTTCTCGTCGGCGAGCCCGCGGTCGGTCAGCTCCTCGCGGGCGTCGCGGAACCGCATGCGCTGCTCGATGCCGGTCGCCCCGGTCGCCGGGATGTCCAGCGGGAACGGCGCCTCCACCTCGGCGAAGGTGCACAGCAGGTCCACCTCGACCGGCAGCAGCCGCTCGCCGAAGGTGCTCTGCAGCTCCATTCCTAGACGAACTTGAACTTCGACGAGTTGTCCCCGTCGACCTGCAGGTACTGCCCGGCGCTCTTCTCCGCGCTGGAGATGAACTCCTCCATGCGCTGTAGCGCGGTCGCCAACTGGCCGTGCAGGCCGTTGTCGCTGCCCATCCGGTCGGTGAACTTGTCGGCGAGCTCCTGGCCGACCGGGCTCGTGCCCAGCATCGGCGCGTAGTTCGGCGTGGACAGCTCGCCGACCTCGCTGGTGATCCGCGCCAGGTCGGCGCGCACCTGCTCGACGGCGGCGGCGAACGCGCTCACCTGGTCGGGCTCGACCTGCCAGTTGCCCCCGGCACCCGCGGGCTCGTCTACGTACATCCGGCCTTCTCCTCTACAGCCCGATGACGGGCGGTGCCGCCTTCATGTCGGTGGTGAACGGGTCCTCCTCGATCGGCACGCGCCTGCGGTGCTCCCCGTCCTCCTCGTCCTCGCCGCGGTTGCCCGGCGCGCCCGCGCCGTAGCCGTTGCGGCTCACCGGGCTGGTCCGGCTGAACCGGCCGCGCCCGCGGTACTCCTTGTCCCCCCCGCCGCGCCCGGAGCCGCCGTACCCGGAGCCGGCGCCGTTGCGGCCGGCCGCCGCGCCGGACGCGCGGCCGTAGGCGTTGCCGCTGCGGCCGACGGCCGCGCCGCGCCCACCGGCACCGCGCCCCGCACTGGAGCCGAACGCGCCACGCCCGGCGCCGCCGCGGCCGATGCCACCGCGAGACGCGCCGACACCGCCACGCCCGGCGCCGATCGGGCCGAGTCCGGTGCCCGGCAGCCGGCCGTTGCCGACGAGGCCGGGGATGCCGCCGACCGCGCCGCCGCCGCTGGTGCCGACGCTCGGCGGCAGGCTCGCGCCGCTCGCGCTCGGGCCGACGCCGGTGATCGACTGCCAGCGGCCCTCGGGGCCGAGGGCGAACGCCGGGTCGGTCGTGTCGTCGATGCCCCCGACCGGGCCGGGCAACGGCAGGCCGGGCCGCGGGCCGGGGCCGTTGGTCCCCGGCGCGGGCGCGACGCCGCCGGGTGTGCCGACGCCGGGGTCGGGCCTGCCGACCGCGCCGGTGCCGGGGTTGACGCCGTCGGAGGGCACGGCGAACTGCGGGGTGGTGCCGTCGATGCCCAGCAGCGCGCCCTCGTAGCGCTGCATGGTCTGCACGGCCTTGCGCTTGAGCTTCTTCTTGCTGCTGCCGAAACCGAACGCGCTCGCGATGCCGCCGATGGCCGCGCCGAACGCGGCGCCGACCGGGCCGCCGACCGCGAACCCGACGGCCGCGCCGCCGCCCGCGGAGGCGAGCCAGTTGTTCTTCGGCATGCCCGGCATGGTGTCCTGCGCGGAGCGCAGCGCGCCGCCAGCGTCCTGGATCGGCCCGGACATCTGCTGCGCGGTGCCGCCGAGCTCGGAGATCCACGCGACGTTCGTGGTGACCTTCTGCAGCGCGCCGTCGGCCGCGGCGCCCGACCAGTACTGCATGAGCGTGTTGATCGACCGGTTCAGGTCGTCGGACGCCTGGACCACGGACTGGCCGTGCCGGCTCCACTCGGTGGCGAGCGCGTCGAGCTGGGCCGGGTTGGCGCGCTCGGCGACCATCTTGATCAACGGCTCGAGGCCGTAGCCGTCCCAGTTGACGCCGCCGGTGACGTAGCTGTCGTTCTCCTGGCGGCGCCTGCGGCGGTCCTGCTCGGCCTGCTGCGCGGCCGCGACCGCTCTGTTCTTGGCGTCCAGCGCCTGCCGGATGATCTGTTCGAACCCGCCCACAGCCCTGCTCCCCACGATCATCGATTCCGATGGTCACGCTAGCGGATCCGCTGATCGCAAGGGAGAGCCAACCGTCTGAATTGTTAGCGACTTTCCGGCTCAGCCGCGCAGCTCACCGGCCATCCGCCGGACGGCCGCGGACAGGTCGGCGGAGTGCATCGGGTTGACGTTCGTCCAGTCGTCGTCCGAGCCGGCCACGAGCTGGAAGCGGCCCTTCTCGGTGTCGATCCAGCGCAGCTCGTTGCCGACGCGGCGCCATTCCATCGCATAGCCGGCGCGGGTGGCGAGCCCGACCTGACCGTTGCCGAGGACGGGCTGCAGGTAGCTGACGAGCCGGCGCGCGGTGCGGTCGTCGATGCCGTGCCGGCCAAGGAGGTCCGCCCATTCCGCGGGCGTGACGGTGCCGCGCTCGCGGCGTTCGACCAGCGCGCGGTGGACGCGGTCGAGCGCGCCGGTGGGCAGGCTGAACGGCGAGGTCATCGCGGCCTCGTGGGGCGGGACGAAGCCGATCAGCTCGTCGACGGCGTCGTCGAGGCGAAGCTCGGCCATGCGCAGCGGCTCGTCGCCGGTGAGCTGCTGGGTGGTGAGCACGGCGATGTCCTGGCGCGCGAGGAGAACCGCGCCCATGACGTCGGTGCCGACGGAGAGCACCATGTCCAGCGCGAGCGTGCATTCCTGCAGCAGGTAGGCGAACGCCTCGGCGACGCCCAGCGGCCCGCGCTCGTCGGCGAGGCCGCGGGCGGACAGCTGCTCGCTCGCGAGCTTCAGCGCGAAGCGCCGGTCGTGGATCGTGGTGCCGAAGCTGGGGATGCGCAACGGGAAGGGCGGCGCGGCGTTCGCGGCCGAGCACAACAGGTCGACCTCCGCCGCACCGATCGGCACCGCGGACCTCGCGCTGATGATCATCTAGCCTCGGTGCCCGGCCGCGGGCCGGGCCCCGTCGGGGTCGGTGCCGGGCCACTGCCCCTGGCTCGAACCGTGGTCCGCCCCGGTCCCGCCGTGGCTCTGACCGCCTTGGCTCTGGCCGCCTTGGTCCGCGCCGTGGCCCTGGCCCTGGCCCTGGCCCGAGTCGGACCCACCGTGCCCGGAACCGCCGCCGCTGTCCGCGCCACCGTGCCCGGCACCGGAATCCGGGCTGCCGTTGCCCGAACCGCCCTGGCCCGACCCGCCGTCGCCCGCGCCACCGTGACCCGAGCCGGCATCCGGCCCACCATGACCGGAACCGCCGTCGCCGTAACCACCGCCGGTGTCCGGGCCACCGTGACCCGAGCCGGCGTCGGGGCCACCGTGACCGGAACCGCCGTCGCCATGGCCCGAACCACCGTCCGAGCCGGGCCCACCGTGATCCGAACCTCCGTGATCCGAACCTCCGTGGTCCGAACCGCCGTCGCCGTAACCGGAACCATCACCGGAACCAGGCCCACCGTGGTCCGAACCACCGTCGCCATAGCCGGAACCGTCGCCCGAGCCAGGCCCACCGTGATCCGAGCCCTGGCCGCCGTCGCCGTACCCGCCACCGTGATCGTCGCCGTGATCGGAACCGGGGCCGTCGGGCCCGTGATCGTCGGGGCCGGGGCCGTCCGGGCCGTGGTCCTGGCCGGTGTCCGAACCGGGACCGCCGTCGTCCGGCCCGTGGCCGGCACCGTCGTCCGGGCCGTGATCGGCGCCTTGGTCGCCGTCGTGGCCCTCTTCGTTGCCGTAGTGGTCCTCGTAGCCGTCGTGCGCGTCGCCGTAGTGGCCGTCGTGGCCGTCGTCGTGGTCGGAGGCGCCGTCGTCGCCGGACACGAGGCCGTCGATCACGTCGGTGAGAATGCCGCCCGTGTCCGGCAGGATGCCGTCGAAGGTCTGCTTCTCCTCCTCGTCCATGTCCTCGTACGTGCGCGCCGCCTCCTCGGCGCTGGCCACGAACTTCTGCATCCGCATCATGGCCTCTTCGAGCATCGCCCGCAGGCCGTCCGTGGAGTGGAGCCGGTCATCGAACTTCTTGGCCAGCTGCTGGCCGACCGGGCTGGTGCCGATCTGCGGCGTCAGCTCAGCGCCCTGCATGCGGTCGACCTTCATCTGCACGGCGTCCAGGTAGGACCGCGCACGGGTGACGGCGTCGCCGAACGAACGCAGCCGGTCCGGGTCGATGGCCCAGCCGTCGGCCGCCTGGTCCGCGGGCGTGGCCAGCGTCGCCGACTGACCGGGCAGAGGCGGTGGCGGTGGCGGCACGGCCGTCGGATCGGCCTGCAAGGCCGTCGGATCGGCGATCGGCATCGCGGGCGGCGGTGCCGGCGTGGCCGTCGCGAGGTCGCCGGCCAGCACACCGCTCTGGCTCGCGAAGGCCGGGTCGGCGGCGACCGGAGTCGCGGCCGCCCCGTCCGCCGTGAAGAAGTTTTCTGCTCCCATGGCGCTGGATCCCCTTGTGCGCGTACGGACGGATCAGAGGCCGATGACCGGCGGCGAGGCCTTCTGGCCAGTATCGAACGGGTCGTCGGCGTCGTACGGCACCCTTCTGCGGTGCGCCTGCGCGGCCGCGCCCATGAGGCCGCCCCCTGCGCCCATCGGGGTGGCGCCCATCGGCCCGCCCACACCGTGCGGGGTGTTCGCCCCGCCGATGACCGCGCCCGACGCCGTCGTCGTGGGCAACACGCCGCCGCGAGTTGGTATCGCGCCGCCGAACCGGTCCGGCCCCTCGCCACCGCCCAGCCCGCCCAGTGCGGACGCGCCACCGGCGATCGGGCCGAGGTTCATCGAGCCGCTGCCGCCCCCGATGCCGCCGAGGCCGCTGTAGCTGCCGCTGATCAGGCCGAAGTTGCTGCCCTCGATACCGCCCGCCGCACGCGCGGCGGCCGTGGCGTCGAGGGGCAGGTTGGTGAGCAGCTTCCAGCGCATGTCGATGCCGGTGGTCGTGCTGACCTGGCTGGTCCACGTAGCGCCGGCACCCGGGTCGACGATGAGGTCGTCGCGCGGCACCAGCGTGTCGTTCTGCCCGAGGAACCGGGGCGTGGCCCGGTCGATGCCGACCGCGGCGTGCTCGAACCGCTGCATCGTCTCCACCGCGACCCGCTTGGCCGCAGCCTGCTCGGCCTGCGACGCGAACGCGCTCCGTGACCCAGCGGCGGTGGCGCCGACTGCCGCGCCGAGCGGACTGCCGGTGAGAGCCGCGGCCTGCTCGGCGTTGATCGGCGCGGAGCCCGGCTGGGCGACTGGGGCGACGCCCGGGAGCGTCGGCATGGCCTCCTGGGCGGCCTTGAGCGCGCCTGCGCTCTCGTCGATCGGGCCGGCCATGTCGCGGGCCGTCGTACCCAGGTCGGAGACCCACTGGGCGTTCAGCGCGACCGTGTGCCGGGCCGCCTCGGCGGACGTGCCCGTCCAGTAGTTCATGAGGTCATCGAGGGCGTCGGCCAGGTAGTCGGCCGTGTCCACGATGCCGTCCCCGGCGGTCCGCCAGTCGAGTGCCAGCCGCTCTAGCTGCGGCACGCTCGCCTGGTCGGCGACCATCGAGACAAGCTCTGGGAGAGTGAACCCTGCCCAGTTCACCCCACCGTTGACATAGAAATCACTGGAGGCGGCCGTAGCCCCGGTGCCCGCGCTCGGCTGGTCCACCATTCGTGTCAGCTCCCTGCAGTTTCCCCGACATTCGTGTCTGAGGGTAATGGGTTGCACGCAGTGACGGCACTAGCCTGACCGGACGCCAGTTTCCGTACGCTCGGTGGCGTGCCGAAAGTACTGTCCGTCTCCGACGAGATCGTCGAGCCGCTGTGGACCGAGTGGGTCCGCAAGAAGGCCGGCGACGTCGCGGTGGTGCTCGGTGCCGGTGACCTGCCGTTCGACTATCTCGAGTACCTGTCCAACGAGCTGAACAAGCCGTGCGTGTACGTGCCGGGCAACCACGACACGGACCTTTCCGGGTACGAGCGCCGCGGGCTGTGGATCCGCGACGGACTGCCGGTGGAGTGGCCGGGCCCGGAGGGCGGGGTGAACGCGGACGGCCAGGTCGTGGATGTCGCCGGCCTGCGGATCGCGGGGCTCGGCGGGTCGATCCGGTACAACGACGGTCCCAACCAGTGGACGGAACGGCAGCAGGCCAGGCGGGCGGCGAAGGTGTCCCGGATGGCGGCCCGGCGCCAGCGGCGGGACGGTCGCCGGGTGGACGTGCTGCTGACCCACTCGCCTCCGAAGGACTGCGGTGACCGGGACGATCCGCCGCATCGCGGGTTCGCCTGCCTGCACGCCGCGGTCGAGCGAATGCGCCCGCGGCTGCTGCTGCACGGGCACATTCATCCGCACGGTCAGCCGGTCCCGGATCGGGAGTTGGGAAAAACACGTGTCGTGAACACCGTCGGCTACCGCATCCTGGAGCTACCAGAGGTGGGGGTTGACGATGAACCGTGACACCGGGTTCCCGATGGCCGATGCCGAGAACGACTTTCTCCGGATGCGCCGGCGCCAGGTGATGTCGCGGCTGGCGCAGTGGCTGCGCCGCTCGCCGGACGACGTGAACATCATGCTGCCGTACGACGAGGTCGTGGCGGCGCTGGGGCGCACGGGCGAGCGGCGGCTGGGCCTGCAGGTGATCCAGCTGGACTCGATCGTGGGGACGGTGGACCGGACGCGGGAGTTCGACCGCCGGTTCCGGCCGACGTCCGGGCAGGTGCGCGAGCGCTGGCAGCGGCTGGCGCTGGCGCAGCGACGGGGCGAGTCGGTCCCGCCCATCGAGGTCTATCGAGTCGGCGACATGCACTTCGTGGTGGACGGCCACCACCGGGTGTCGGTGGCGCACGCGCTGGGCCTGAAGACGATCGACGCGTACGTCACGGAGGTGACGACGCGGTTGTCGCCGGAGGGCGTGCGGTACCGCGCGGACCTGCTGATGAAGGACTACCGGCGGATCTTCCTGGACCGGGTGCCGCTGACCGGCGAGGCGCGCAGGTCCGTCTCGCTGGACGACCCGTGGGAGTACGCGCAGCTGGCGGAGGCAGTCGAGGCGTGGGGCTGCCGCCTGATGCAGGACGAGGGCCGTTTCCTCGACCGGGCCGAAATGGCCCGCCGCTGGCACGACGACGAGTTCGTGCCGGTGGTGCGAATGCTGCGCCAGGCGGGCCTCATCGAAACGGAAACCGAGGCGCACGCATATCTGTGGGTGGCCTGCGAGCGGTACAAGTTGATGCGCACCCACCGCTGGAACGACGACGTCATCGAAACAATTCGCGACAACCGCCGAGGCGCGACCAGAGCATGAGTTCCGCCGACCCACAATCGTCCTAATAGGACGCACCACCAGGCGAAACCCCCTCTCCCGCAACACTTCCACACGAACAAATCTAGCCGAAATTCGCACCACGGGCTCACAAACGCCCACTCCCCACACACACGCGCGCCCGCACCCGCGCACAACACCAAGGCAGCCCCCACCCTCTCCGGGGGCACCCCATGGCTCCATTCTATCGGGTAGGGGTGACAAAAACGGGGTGCGGACTCTGGGCTGTGGATAACTCGTCGCCTGTGGATAGGCGTTTTGCCATTCGCTCGTTCTTCGGCATTCTCGATCTCGTCGCGGTCATCCCGCCGCGGCGGATCGCAGGGAAAGGAACGAACCATGAGCAACGCCATCGGCCGGGTCATCACCGTCGTCGCGGCGGCCGGCGCAGCGTGGGCGACCGGCGCGGGAGTGGCCGCCGCCGCTCCGGAGACGGCCCAGTGCGAGCGCGGCGAGGTGTGCGTCTGGCCCAACGAGGACTACGGGGGCGCGATCGTGCGGATCGCGCTCGAGAACGCCAACCCGGGCGAGTGCGTACCGCTGCCCGAGGGCGCCGACGGGCGCTCGTTCGCCAACCGCACGAAACGCCCGGTCACGGTCTACCAGGGACGCGACTGCGGTACGGAGGGCGAGTTCGACACCTACCCCGGCGGCGGCACGTTCGTCCCGGAGGCGCCGTACGTGGTCCGCGGAGTGCAGATCTGGGAGAACTGAGGATCGAGATTCACCTGGTCGGGTACATGATCCGCTGAGCTGAGGCCGCTCTCAGTTCACATACGGGAATCTATAGGAGGCTTCATACGTTGATCTTTCGCAGACTCTGAGGCTGTGGGGGGAGTGTGATGGATGGGTCATCCAGAACACCGAGAAGAGCAGCGCGACTGACCGGGCGGGGACCCTGGGTGGGCGGGTTCCTGGTCCTGTCCGCCTGCCTGTCGCTGCTGTCGCTCATCGCGCTCGTCCGGTCACTGGTCACGATGACCTACCTCAACATCCGCTTCGCGCACGAGGTCGACCCGTACTCGCGGGCGGTCAGCTACTACGTCTTCTACGGCGACGGCCGTCAGGAGTTCGCCACCTCGGTGGCTGTGCTGGCCATCGGCACTGTGCTGATGCTCATCGGCATGTGGGTGGTGGGCATCCGGCTGGGCGGCGCGGCGACGACGTTCTTCGGCATCTGGTGCACCAGCCTCACCCTCTGCGCGATCTTCCCGACGGACAACAGCAAGTCGGTCGTCAGCACGTCCGGGCTGATCCACCAGGTCGCCGGCGCGTCACTGTTCGTGAGCCTGCCGCTCGCGGGAATGAGCCTCGCGCGACGGCTGGGCGGTGACGAACGGTGGGCCCGCACGGCCGTCGTGGTCCGGCGGATGGCGCGGGCGGCGATGGGGCTGGCGGCCGCCTACCTGGCAACGCGTCTGCCTGACGTCTTCCCCAGCCTCGCGATTCCTGGTGTGCTGGACGGACGAGGCATCTCCGGACTCGTGCAACGCGCATTGTTCGGGCTCGAGATGCTGATGTTGATGGCGCTCACGGTGCGTCTGCTCCGCATCGTGGTCAGCTCCGCCCGTGAGCGCCGGGAGCCAGCGAGAGTCGAGGCCGCCGGATGACTGCGCTCGCCATAGTGTTCGCCGTGCTCGGCGCCCTGTGCAGCGCGGTCGGCGCCCAGCTGCAGCACCAGGGGGTCCGCAGCGAGACCAAGGACTCGCACCTCGGCCTGCGCTCGATCGGCAGGCTGGTGCACAACCGCCGGTGGCTGCTCGGCGTGGCCGTGCTGACCGCGTGCGCGATGCTGCAGATCCTGGCGCTCGCGCTGGCGCCCGTGACGATCGTGGCGCCGATCGTGGTGCTCGCGCTGCCCGCGGTCGCGGTCCTCAACGCCCGCTGGTCCGGCGAGCGGCTGGACACCGCCGCGACCGTCGCGGTCATGGCGAGCACGCTCGGCGTGGCGTTGTTCGTCGCGTTGGCGTCGGGGCGGGCCACCTCGGTGGAGTTCCCGCCGTCGGCGGTGCTGCTGGCCTGCCAGATCATCGCGGGCGCGGTCGTGCTGTTCGGCGTGATCGGCGTGCTGCGCGAGGGCATCGTGCGCTGCGTGATGCTCGCGACCGGCGCCGGCGCGGCGTACGGGCTGGTGTCCGTGCTGGTCCGGGACGTGACCTACACGTTCCAGACCGAGGGCTTCCGGAGCGTGGCGCCGCTGTCCGCGACGGCGCTCGTGGTCGCGTTCGCGATCGGGTCGTGGTACATCCAGCTCGCGTACGCGAGCGGGCCGCCGGACATCGTGGTCGGCTGCCAGACGGTGCTGAGCCCGCTGGTCGCGACGGCGATCGCGATCGGTCTGCTCGACGAGACCGCGAACGCGGGCGGCATCGTCGGGCTGGGCATGGTGGCGGCCGCGCTGGTCGCCGTGTTCGGCGTCCTGATGCTGGCTCGCCACCACCCGGAGGCCACCTCACGGGCGACCCCGCACTCGGCGGAGCGCCGCCTGTTCCGGGCGGGCTCCCGCCGCTGACGCGCCGCAGCCGGCCCGATGCACGTTGTTCGAGGGCCGGCCGCGGCGAGGAGGACGGGGTCAGCCGCTCTCGCAGCCGATCCCGTCGTGGTCGCTGTCGAAGCCGTGCGGGTCCGGCGGGCGGACAGGGAACCGGCGGGCGGAGATCTGCCCGCAGTCCAGGTCCGGCGGCGCCGGCGGGATGCACACCGTCGGGTAGGAGGGGTCGCACGACGGCTTCGGCTTCGGCTTGGGTGCCGGCTTCGGCACGGGCTTCGGCTTCGGTTTCGGTGCGGGTTTCGGCGTCGACACCGGCGGTTTGGGCGTGCCGGTGCGCGGGGTGGCCCGCGGCGCCGCGGGAGCGGTGGTCGTGGTCTCGGCAGTGGTCGTCGCGATGGTGGTCGCCGTGGTCGTGTCGGCGTCCGTGGCGTAGGTCGTGGCGTCGGTGGTGGTCGTGGCGACGTCCACGGTGGGTATGTCCGGGGACTCCGGTGGATCTCCGCCGCAGCCGGCGAGCGCCAAGGTGGTCGCGGTGAGTGCCAGCAGCAGCGAAAACGGGAAATTCCGCGGCCCGCCCACCCGTCGCGGTCCGGCCTGCGTTTTTTCCGGCATGCTCCCTCACAATCCAGCGACCCGATCAGTTGAAAGATGAACTGCTCATCGCTGACCCGGTATGCGGTGTTACACAAGGGAATTCGGGCAGGCGCAAACCGGAAATGAACAATGCCGGTTAGCCAGCGACGCGCGGCATTCCGGCGCCCGGGCCCGTCCGGACGTCCACCTGGGACCGGTGTCTGGCAAGGCGATGCAGGCTCCGCCGGCGCTCGCCTGCGGACCGGCCGGATCGCATTTGGAACGGGAATTCGGCGTCCAGGACAACCGATCCGTCCGAGCCAAGAATTCAACTGCGCGGCGGCTGGAAAACAGAAAGCGCGGCAGGCGGACCAGCTGGCCCGCCTGCCGCGCGTCGACCGGGAGTTACTACTCCGAGTACGTCAGGTTCTTGCCCGACGACGGGTCGAACAGCTGAACCTTGTCCGGGTCGAACCACACGTCGACCTTCTCGCCCTCCTTCGCCGCCGACGCCGCCGACAGGCGGGTCACCAGCTGAGAGCCGCTCGCCGGCACGTCGGACGCCCCGACGTCGGCGGCCAGCTCGTCGAGCTCGGCGGACGTCGCCGCGTCGCCCTCGACGGTGAAGTACGCGTACTTGTCCGAGCCCATCGACTCGAGTACGTCGACCGTCGCGGCGAACGTGGTGCCGTCCGCCTTCGCGCCCGCCTCAACCAGCCGCGCGTCCTCGAAGTGCTCCGGCCGGACGCCGGCGATCAGCTCGCGGGGCGCCTTGGCCGCCTCGGCCAGCTGCCGGATGCGGTCGGACAGCGCCACCGAGCCGAGGCCCGTCGACAGCCGGCCGTTCTCCAGCGTGCCGGGCAGGAAGTTCATCGCAGGCGAGCCGATGAACCCGGCCACGAACAGGTTCGCGGGGTTGTCGTACAGAAACTGCGGCGAACCGATCTGCTGGACCACGCCGCCGCGCAGCACCACGACCCGGTCGCCGAGGGTCATCGCCTCGGTCTGGTCGTGCGTGACGTACACCGTCGTGGTGGCCAGCTGCTTCTGGAGCTTCGACACCGACGTCCGCATCTGCACGCGCAGCTTGGCGTCCAGGTTGGACAGCGGCTCGTCCATCAGGAACGCCTTGGGGCTGCGCACGATGGCGCGGCCCATGGCGACCCGCTGGCGCTGCCCACCGGACAGGTTCGCCGGCTTGCGCTCCAGGTGCTGGGTCAGATCGAGGATCTTGGCCGCCTCGTCCACCTTCTGCCGGACGATCGAGTCGTCCACCTTGGCCAGGCGCAACGGGAACGCCATGTTCTCGCGCACGCTCATGTGCGGGTAGAGCGCGTAGGACTGGAACACCATCGCGATGTCCCGGTCCTTCGGCGCCTTCTCGTTCACCCGCTGGCCGTCGATGCGCAGCTCGCCGCCGGAGATGTCCTCCAGGCCGGCGATCATGTTGAGCATCGTGGACTTACCGCAACCGGAGGGGCCGACGAGGATGATGAACTCGCCGTCCGCGATCTCGATGTCCACTTCGGACACTGCGAGGGCACCGTCTGGGTACCGCTTGGTCAGCTTGTCAAGGACGATCTCTGCCATTTACCTCAGCCCTTCACGGCACCGGACGTCAGCCCCGCGACGATGCGGCGCTGGAAGAACAACACGAAGATGATGATCGGGATGGTGATCACCACGGCGGCCGCGGAGATCGACCCGGTCGGCGCCTCGAACTGCGAGGCACCGGTGAAGAACGACAGCGCCGCCGGCACCGTCCTCGACGCCGTTGTCGAGGTCAGCGAGATGGCGAACAGGAAGTCGTTCCAGCAGAAGATGAACACCAGGATCGCGGTGGTGAACACGCCCGGCGCGGCCAGCGGCGCGATCACCCGGCGGAACGCCTGCGCCGGCGTCGCCCCGTCCATCTTCGCCGCTTTCTCCAGCTCCCACGGGATCTCCCGGAAGAACGCCGACAGCGTGTAGATCGCCAGCGGCAGCGCGAACGTGATGTACGGGAAGATCAGCCCGGCCCAGGTGTCGAACAGGCCGAGGTTGCGCTCCATCTCGAACAGCGGCGAGACGAGCGAGACCTGCGGGAACATCGCGATCAGCAGCGAGACGCCGACGAGCGCCTTCTTGCCCGGGAAGTCAAGCCGCGCGATGGCGTAGGCGGCCATCGTGCCCAGCACCACCGCGATCAACGTCGAGATGACCGCGATGCCGATCGAGTTGATCAGCGCGCGGATGAACTCGTTGGTGGTGAAGATGTCCTTGTAGTTCTGCCACGTCCACTCGGACGGGAAGAACTTCTTGTCGGTCTGGGCCTCCGCGGTCTTGAAGGACAGCGACAACGTCCACAGCACCGGGATCAGCGCGTAGACGACGACCACGATGTCCACAATGGTCCACCGCAACTTGCGGCTGGTGGTACTTCCTCCGATGATGGCCATCAGCGCCTCCCCGAATCGCCACCGGGCGCCGAGGCACCGAACAGCTTGATGAAGATGAACGCGATGATCGCCACCGCGATGAAGATCAGCACCGACATGGTGGAGCCGATCCCGAGGTTCAACCCCTTGATGAGGTTGTTGTAGGTCTGCATCGACACCGACGACGTGTCGTTCGCGCCCTTGGTGAGCACGAAGATGTTGTCGAAGACGCGGAACGCGTCCAGCGTGCGGAACAGCAGCGCCACCAGGATCGCCGGCTTCATCACCGGCAGCATCACCTTGGTGAACCGCTGCCACGCCGTGGCACCGTCCATCGACGCGGCCTTCAGCAGGTCGTCCGGCACCAGCGCGAGCCCGGCCATCAGCAGCAGCGCCATGAACGGCGTGGTCTTCCACACCTCGGCGAGGATGATGATCAGCAGCGACGGGATCTGCTGGGTGAGCGGAGCCTCCGCGCCGACCAACTTCGTCAGGTACCCGGTGTCGGTGTTCCAGGCGTAGAACCACGAGAACGCGGCCACCACGGTCACGATCCCATACGGGATCAGGGAAACCGTGCGCACCAACCCGCGGCCGACGAGCGTCCGGTGCATGATCAGCGCCAGCAGCATGCCGAGCACCAGCTCGATGATCACGGAGACGACGGTGATCAGCGAGGTGATGCCGAACGCCGTCCACCAGTACTTGTCGCTCAGCACGGCCGCGTAGTTGCTCAGCCCCACGAACTCCCGGTCGTCCGGGAACCGCAGGTCGTAGCGCTGCAGCGACAGCCACACCGAGTAGATGATCGGCCAGCCGGTCACCGCGACCATCACGAAGGCGGCCGGCGCGCACAGCATCCAGCCGAGCTTGCGCTCTGCGCGCTTGCCCTCGCTGAGCACGAGCTTCTTCTTCTTGACAGGTACGGCTTCTGCCGGTGCACCGGTATCAACGGTCTGGCTCACGGCAGTACTCCCTTCGAGTCCAGGGCCTTCTGCAGGCCGTCCCGGAGCTCCTGTGCCGTCGCCTCAGGATCGATGTCCGACGGCGGGGAGAGCACCTTGGAGGTGATCGTGGACAGGTTCTGGTACACCACGGTCAGTGGTCGCACCGCCGGATCCTTCAACGCCTCCAGGATCGTGTCCCGCATCGGGTAGGCGGTGGCCATCGACGGCTTGTCGGTGGTCGTCGCGCCCGGACACGGCTCGATCGGCGAGTCGTCGGTGTAGATGCTCTCGATCGTCGGCGGCACACCGTCGCAAAGGGCCTGGAACTTCTGGCTGTCCGCGCTGCGCAGGCACTGCACCGCGTCGAACGCCTCCGGCTTGTGCTCCGAGAGCGCGCTCACCGCGAGGTTGAAGCCACCGATCGTGGCCTTGCTCGGCCCGTCGATCCCCGGGTAACGCGCCCACTTGAAGTGCTTGGCCCGGTCGGGGTTGGCCGCCTGGATCGCGGCGAAGACGTACGGCCAGTTCAGCTCGAACGCGGCCTTGCTGTCCGGCGCCTCGAACGCCTGCTGCACCTGCTGTTCCTGGGCGTTCGGCATCGACGGGTCGGTGAGGCCGGACGTCGACACGTCCTTGAGCACCTTCAGCGCGTCGACCGCACCCTTGTCCATGACGACCTTCTTGCCGTCGTCGGACAGGATGTGCCCGCCCTCGGAAGCGGCAATGGTGTTGTACTGGACGACGAGTCCCTCGTACTGCGCGCCGGTGAACAAGATCCGGTACGGCTTGTTCTCGCTCTTGAGCTGGCGCGACATGTCCATCATCTCGCTCCAGGTCTCCGGCGGCTTCGGCGTGACCCGGTCGTCGTACCAGAGGAGCTGGACGTTGGTGTTCTTCGTGGCGCCGTAGAGCTTGCCGTTCCACATCGCCGTCTTCAGGGGGCCCTTCAGCACGCCCTGCTCGGCGTCCGCCTTGTTCTCGCCGGTGAACTCGGCGAGCCATTTCGCCTCGGCGAACTCCGGCACCCAGGTGACGTCGAGCCCGAGGATGTCCAGGCCCGTGTCGCCGGCCGCCAGTCGCCGCACCATCTGCTCACGTTGACCGTCGGCGTCCCGCGGCAGTTTGTTGTAGACAATCTTGTAGCGGCCGTTCGCCTGCTTGTTGCAGTTGTCGACGACCGTCTGGAAGTTCTGTTCCGGCGCCTGATAGACGTTGATAGTGGTGCCGCTCTCCGACCCGCAGGCCGCGATGGTCGGGACGGCTGTGAGCACGACCGCGCCGGCTATCGCCGTGCGCCATCGGCTCAGACCCCGACCGCCCGTCCGGGTACTGACCATTGTGAAAACCCTGCCTTCCTCCCGTCGGCGACGGGAGGAACCGGCGTCACAACGCAAGCCTGCGGCTGGCACCAGCACCTCGACGTGCCTAGGGAACGCGTCACTGATGCGTTGGTGCACTGAACTTAGGCGCGATGATCACGGGCCGCAAGCCACATTGGCAACGATTCAGACAAGGCCTGTAACGCGCCGCGCGATTACTCCGTTCGGGGGCGCATCGCTAGTTTGGCCAGCAGGTCCCGGCCCTTCTCCGCGTTGCGCGGCTGCGCGAGGACGTCGTAGCGGCCGGCGACGAGCTGGCTCGCGGAGGCGATCTCGCGGCCGCTGCTGCGTGTCGTCGCGTACCCGACGGCCGCGAAGACCAGTCCGAACACGACACCGGCGGACAGTCCAACCAGGATCGGCGCGAACGACATGGTCTGCGAGCTGAACAACCCGAGCAGCAGCCCGACGAACAACCCGAACCAAGCACCGGACAGCGCGCCGGTGCCGAGCACCTTGGGCCAGCTGAGCCGGCCGATGACGCGCTCCACCAACATCAGGTCGACCCCGACGATCGTGACCTCCTGAACCGGGAACTCGTTTCCGGCCAGGTACTCGACCGCCCGGTGAGCCTCCTTGTACGTGTCGTAGGACCCGATAGGCCAGCCCGATGGGGGCGTCGGAACCCTCGGAAGCCCCTGGTTCCCTCGTCCCGAGCCGGAGAACGCACCGGTCACCGTTGCTCACCTCGTTCAGCTGTTGGACACCATCCTGCCAATAAGGGGCAATTGGTGCTAACCCTGCTGGCGCTTTGGTACCGCAACCGCCCGCGGGTCCGTCAGCCGTTCGCACATCACAACAGGTCAGCCGCGGCTCTTGTACTCCCGCAGCAGACCGCGGCTGATGATCGTCTTCTGGATCTCGCTGGTGCCCTCGCCGATCAGCAGGAACGGGGCCTCGCGCATCAGCCGTTCGATCTCGTACTCCTTGGAGTACCCGTAGCCGCCGTGGATGCGGAAGCTGTCCTGGGTCACCTCGGCGCAGTACTCCGACGCGAGCAGCTTCGCCATGCCCGCCTCGACGTCGTTGCGCTCGCCGGAGTCCTTCAGCCGCGCCGCGTTCACCATCATCAGGTGCGCCGCCTCGACCTTGGTGGCCATCTCCGCGAGCTTGAACGCGATCGCCTGGTGCTGGGCGATCGGCTTGCCGAACGTCTGCCGCTGCTGGGCGTAGTCCACCGCCAGCTCGAACGCCCGGATCGCGATGCCGCACGCCCGCGCCGCCACGTTGACCCGGCCGACCTCGACGCCGTCCATCATCTGCGCGAACCCGCGGCCCGGCGCCTCGCCCAGGATCGCGGACGCGGGGATGCGGTAGCCGTCGAAGACCGCCTCGGTCGTGTCGACGCCCTTGTAACCCATCTTGTCGATCTTGCCCGGAATGGTCAGGCCGGGCGCCACCTCGCCGAACCCGGACGGCTTCTCCACCAGGAACGCCGTGAGGTTCTGGTGTGCCTTCGCCGCGCCTTCGTCGGTCTTCACCAGCAGCGCGATCAGGTTCGAGCTGCCGCCGTTGGTGAGCCACATCTTCGCGCCGTCGATGACGTAGTCGTCACCGTCGCGCTTCGCCCGGGTCTTGATCGCCGCCACGTCCGAGCCCAGGTCCGGCTCGGACATCGAGAAGCTGCCACGCACCTCGCCCGCGGCCATCTTCGGCAGCAGGTTCCGCTTCTGCTCCTCGGTCCCGTGGTGGCGGACCATGTGCGCGACGATGAAGTGCGTGTTGATCACGCCCGACACACTCATCCAGCCGCGGGCGATCTGCTCCACCACGAGCGCGTAGGTCAGCAGTGACTCGCCGAGCCCGCCGTACTCCTCGGGGATGGTGAGGCCGAAAAGCCCCATCTCCTTCATCCCGTCGACGATGTCCCGCGGATAGGCGTCGTCGTGCTCGAGCTGCTGCGCGTGCGGGATGATCTCCTTGTCCACGAAGTCCCGGACCGTCGCGAGGATCTCGGTCTGCACGTCGGTGAGTCCTGCGGTCTGGGCAAGGCGGGCCATGACGGGCGCTCCCTCCGGGCGAAGCTGGGGTTACCCGCCAGTATCGCGCGGTTAACGCTCGTTCGCGTCCGAAGGTGCGTTAGCCCACTCAGAACAGGCGGCCGGCGAGCTCCAGGCTTGCGCCGCAGCCGCGGCAGTCGTCGGCGAGCACGTAGACGTCCTGCCCACAACGGCGACAGGACTTGAAGCTCCGCTCGAACAGGTCGTCGTGGGCGCGGCTCCGGAAGAGCCCTCTGCGCCCCTCCTTACCGACACGATGCTTTGCCATGGCCACACTCTCACCCGTTGAGGTGGGGGTCAGACAAGTGTTGACCGTGATCTGTGCGTTATATCACCGCAACCTTCGACGCTCCGTCACGGCAAAATGTCGCGCTGTACTGGGAAACTACTTGTCGTCACCGTTACCTTCCGGAGGGTTAACGGCTGGCGGCTTCACCGATTCAGGCGTCCCACGGGCGTGTTCCAGGAAGCGGAGCAGCTCGACCGGGAACGGCAGCACGAGCGTCGAGTTCTTCTCCGCGGCCACCGCGACGACCGTCTCCAGCAGGCGCAGCTGCAGGGCGGCGGGGGTGTCGGCCATGACCCGTGCGGCGTCCGACAGCCGCTGCGAGGCCTGGAACTCGCCCTCGGCGGAGATGATCCGCGCGCGGCGGTCCCGCTCGGCCTCGGCCTGCCGCGACATCGAGCGCTTCATCGTCTCGGGCAGGGCCACGTCCTTGATCTCCACGCGGTCGATGCTGATGCCCCAGTCCAGCGCCGGCGTGTCGATCATCAGCTCGAGGCCCTGGTTGAGCTTCTCGCGGTTGGACAGCAGGTCGTCGAGGTCGCTCTTGCCGATGATCGACCGCAGCGAGGACTGCGCGACCTGGCCGATCGCGAACCGGTAGTCCTCGACGTTGACGACGGCCAGCGTCGGGTCGATGACCTTGAAGTAGATGACCGCGTCCACCCGCACCGTCACGTTGTCGCGGGTGATGCCGTCCTGCGCCGGCACCGGCATGGTGACGACCTGCATGTTGACCTTCGTCAGCCGGTCGGCGAACGGCGCGATGACCGCGAGCCCCGGCCCGCGGACGGCGTTTTGCACGCGCCCCCAACGGAAAACCAGCCCGCGCTCGTACTGCTTGATCACGCGGACCGAGCTGCTCGCGTAGATTCCGGCAACGACGAGGAGCAGGATGAGGATGTAGAGAAAGACCATGACGCGCCTCCCGGATCCCGTGATCCCGATGCTACGCCCGGCAGGTCACGGCCCAGTTCCGCTCAGTTCGGCGCGGTGGCTTGCGCCAGCTCTAGGATCCGGCGGGCGTTGTCGACGTGCAGGTTCTCGATCATCCGGCCGTCGACCGTGGCCACCCCGCGACCCTCCCGCCGCGCGGCCTCGAACGCGTCGATGATCTTCCGCGAGCGCTCGACGTCGTCGTCCGACGGGGCGAAGACCCGGTTGCACGGCTCGAGCTGGCCGGGGTGGATCAGGGTCTTGCCGTCGAAGCCGAACTCCTTGCCCTGCCGGCATTCCCGCTCGAACCCCTCTAGGTCGCGGACGTCGTTGTAGACGCCGTCGAGGATGACCCTGCCGGTCGCGCGCGCGGCCAGCACGCACATCGACAGCGGGCCGAGCAGCGGGCCGCGACCCGGCACCTGCTCGGCGAGCATCTCCTTGGCGAGGTCGTTGGTGCCGAGCACGAGCACGGCGAGCCGCTCGCTCGCGGCGGCGATCTCCGCGCAGCGCAGCACGGCGGCCGGGGTCTCGATCATGGCCCAGATCTCGACCGGCTCGGGCAGCGCGGCGGCGATCGCCCGGACCTCGTCCGCCGAGCCGACCTTCGGCACCACCACGGCGGCCGGCCCGGCCTCGCCGGCGGCGGCCAGGTCGTCTGCGTGCCAGGGCGTGTCGATGCCGTTGACCCGGATCGTCACCTCGCGGCGGTCGTAGGCGCCGGACGCCGCCGCGGCGCACACCCGCTCGCGCGCGGCGACCTTGGCGTCCGGCGCGACGGCGTCCTCGAGGTCGAGGATCAGCGCGTCGGCCGGCAGGGTCCTGGCCTTCTCCAGCGCGCGCTCGTTCGCGCCGGGCATGTAGAGCACGGAGCGGCGGGGCCTCATGCGAGTGCCTCCTCAGTGGCCTCGTCGTACGCCGCGGCCAGTTCCGGGTCGCGCTTGGCCAGCTCGGCGGCGAGCTCGACGACGACGTGACACTGCTTGACCGTGGCGTCGTCCTGCATCTTCCCGTCGATCATGACCGCGCCCGTGCCGTCGCCCATCGCCGCGATGACCCGCCGCGCCCAGGCGACGTCGGCGGGCTCGGGCGAGAAGACCTTCCTGGCGATCGCGATCTGCGCGGGGTGCAGGCTCCACGCGCCGACGCAGCCGAGCAGGTAGGCGTTGCGGAACTGGTCCTCGCAGGCGACCGTGTCGCGGATGTCGCCGAAAGGGCCGTAGTACGGCAGGATCCCGGCCGCCACGCAGGCGTCGACCATGCGCGCGACCGTGTAGTGCCACAGGTCCTGCTGGTAGGTCGTGCGGCCCCGCGTCAGGTCTGCGTCCGGGCCGCTGCCGACCGGGTCGCTGCGCACCAGGTAGCCGGGGTGGCCGCCGCCGACCCGCGTGGTCTTCATCCGCCTGCTCGCGGCGAGGTCCGCCGGGCCGAGGGAGATGCCCTGCATGCGCGGGCTCGCCATCGCGATCTCCTCGACGCGGGCGACGCCGCCGGCGGTCTCGAGGATGGCGTGCACGAGCAGCGGCTCGCGCAGCCCGGCGCGGGCCTCGAGCTGGGCGAGGAGGCGGTCTACGTAGTGGATGTCCTCGGGGCCCTCGACCTTGGGGACCATGATCACGTCGAGCCGGTCGCCGATCTCGCCGACCAGGGTGAGCAGGTCGTCGAGCACCCACGGCGAGTCGAGGCTGTTGATCCGGGTCCACAGCTGGGTGTCGCCGAAGTCCACGTCCCGCGCGATGCGGACGAGCCCGGCGCGCGCCGCCTCCTTGCGGTCCGCGGCGACGGCGTCCTCGAGGTTGCCGAGCAGCACGTCGGCCTTGCCCACCATGCCGGGGACCTTGGCGGCCATCTTCTCGTTGCCCGGGTCGAAGAAGTGGATCATTCGCGACGGGCGGAACGGGGTCTGCCGCACCGGTTCCGGCGCGCCGACCGCGAGGGGGCGGAAGAAGTCCTTGGGTGAGCGCATCGTCGCCTCCAGCACCTGTACTACCTGCCGGTAACCCTAGGACGCTGGCCGGGCCGGCGCCGCCCACATGTCATCGACACCACGCCGCCGGGCCCGAGGGCTGCGCACGCCGGGTGATTCGGCTGCCCAGCGGCTAGCCTGATCGCCGTGGGCTCCGTGAGCAGGGTGTTCGTGGCGCAGCTCGTCGGTCTGCCGGTGTTCGGCCCGGACGGCGAGTCGATCGGCAAGATCAGGGACGTGGTGGCGTCCCTGCGCACCGACCGCCAGCCACCGCGGGTGCTCGGCGCGGTCGTGGAGCTCGCCACCCGGCGGCGCATCTTCGTGCCCATGCTGCGGGTGACGTCCATCGACGCCAACGCCGTCACGCTCGCCACCGGCTCGGTCAACCTGCGCCGCTTCCACCAGCGGCCCAACGAGGTTCTGGTCGTCGGCCAGCTGCTCGACGCGCGCGTGCTGATCGCGTCCAACGAGGCCATCGCGGTCGTCGTCGACGCCGCGATGGAGCCGACCCGCACCCGCGACTGGGTGCTCGGCCGCGTCGCGATCCAGCAGCGCACCGGCCGGCTCGGGCGGCGCGGGCCGGTCCAGGTGCTGCGCTGGGAGGAGATCCGTGGGCCGGGCGGCATCACCGACCTGTCGGCCGTTCCGCAGGGCACCGACAAGCTGCTCGCCGTCTTCGACACCATGCGCGCCGCCGACGTGGCCGCGGCGCTGCGCGAGCTGCCGACCAAGCGGCGCTACGAGGTGGCCGAC
>DASYKY010000036.1:0-20718 GCA_035995025.1 Actinophytocola sp. | reverse complement strand
CACTACTCGTCCGGCATCGCGAACCACTTCTTCTACATGCTGTCCGAGGGCAGCGGCGCGAAGAACGTCAACGGCGTGGACTACAACAGCCCCACCTGTGACGGCTCGACCGTGACCGGCATCGGCCGGGACAAGGCCGAGAAGATCTGGTACAACGCGCTGTCGACGAAGTTCACCTCGACGACCAACTACGCCGACGCACGCACGCAGACCATCGCCGCAGCCGACGAGCTGTTCGGCGCCGGTAGTGCCGAGTCGACCGCGGTCGCCGCGACCTGGGCGGCTGTCAGCGTCGCCTGACCCACAACAGGCACCCGGCCCCTGGCGTCTCGTACGCCAGGGGCCGTTTGTCGTGCCCGGGACTCCCTTGACGGGAATGGCAGAGTTCGACTGACTGGACCCGAGCGCCGGGAGGAACCGTGACCGAGCAGACCGCCAGCGCCCTACCCGCAGTCGTCGACCGGCAGACCTGGCAGGCCGCGCTCGACGAGCTGCGTGCGCGCGAGAAGGCCGCCACCCGTGAGCTCGACGCCATCGCCGCACAACGCCGCAGGCTGCCGATGGTCGAGCTGCCGGACTACACGCTGATCGGACCGGAGGGCCCCGTCCGGCTGGTCGACGTGTTCGACGGGCGCGCCCAACTCATCGTCTACAACCACATGTGGTCCGACGGCGCGGAGTGGCAGTGCGGCGGCTGCACGAGCTTCACGTCGCAGTACGCCCGGCTGGGCTTCCTCGACAACTACGATGCCCGCTTCGTCGTCGTCACCAACGGGCCCATCGAGGAAGCGTTGGCCTACAAGGCAAAAGTCGGCAACACGATGGACTGGTACTCGTCGTCGGACAGCTCGTTCGGCGCCGACGTGGGCGCGCCGCCCGGCGCGGGCTTCGCGGTGAACGTGTTCCTCCACGACGGCGACAAGGTCTACCGCACCTGGCACACCGACGGCCGCGGCACCGAACAGCTCAGCCACACCTTCGCGCTGGTCGACCTCCTGCCGTGGGGCCGCCAGGAGGAGTGGCAGGACTCGCCGGACGGTTGGCCGAAGTCGCCCACCTACGCCAACTGGCTCGACTCTCCCGACGTCGCCCGGCTCTACGGCCCGGCCTGATGGCGACGACGCCGTCGAGCGCCGGTCACCTGCCGATCAACGGGCTGAGCCTCTATCACGAGGTGTACGGCGAGCTCGGCTCGTCGACTCCGTTGCTGCTCATCCCCGGCGCGTTCATGGCCACCGACTCGATGAGGACGTGGGTGTCCGCCTTCGCCGGCGAGCGTACGGTGATCGTCTTCGACCAGCAGGGACACGGCCGCACCCCGGACACGTCGCGCGCGATGTCCTACGAGCAGTTCGGCGAGGATGCCGCGGCCCTGCTGCGCGCGTTGGAGGTCGAGCGTGCGGACGTGATGGGCTACTCGCAGGGCGGCGGGGTCGCGCTGCAGCTCGCGATCCGCCATCCGGCACTCGTCACCAAGCTGGTCACGATGTCCGCGACCTACCGCAAGGACGGCTGGTACCCGTCGGTGCCCGAGGGCGTCATGGGGATGACCACCGCGATGCTGGCCGGGACGCCCGTCGAGACGGCGTTCAAGGAGCACACGCCGGACGCCGCGGCGTTCGACGCCTACCTCGAGAAGATGAAGGTCCTGAATGCCGAGGACCAGGACATCAGCGACGCGCAGCTGCGCTCGTTTCCCGCGAAGACGATGGTCATCGTCGGTGACGCGGATGGCGTGACGCCGGAGCACGCGCTGGCGATGTTCAGGCTGCGCGGCGGTGGGGACGAGGAAGCGGCCGCGTCGGGGATGCTGCAGGAGGTTCCGGCCGCGCGCCTGGTGATCCTGCCGGCGATGTCGCACGTCGGCATCTCGGGGGAGTCGGCGGTACTGGTGCCGATGATCAGCGCGTTCCTCGACGACGTGCCGCCGCCGACGCCGGATCTCTTCTAGACCCGCGAGGCCCACCGCCGGGGGGTGCATCCCGGCGATGGGCCGCCCCGGTCAGTCGGACCAGGGAATCTGCGGTGACCGGTAGAAGTCGATGCCCATCTCCTCCCACCGCGGTGCCTCGGCGGCGATCCGGGTGCGGAACGACTCCCAGTCGTGCGTCGACCACGGTGACCAGCCCAGCTCGGCGATCGCCGGCAGGCGTGGGAAGGCCATGAACTCGATGTGGTCGCTGATCTCCAGCGTCTCCGACCACAGCGGCGCCTGGACGCCCGCGATCGCCGACTCCGGCACACCCTGCATGTACGTCCCCGGGTCCCAGCCGTAGGCGTCCGCGACCTCGATGAAGCCCGCCCACGACAGGCCGAGCGGCGTGTTCTCGTCGTACTTCATGTCCAGGTAGGACTTGTTCGCCGGCGACAGCAGGATCTTGTTGCCCCGCGCCACCGCCTCGTTCACCAGGTCGTTCGTGGGCTCGGTGCCCCAGTACTGCGGCAGCGCGGACACCGGCGGCGTCGCCTTGAGCAGGTCGTGCCAGCCCGTCACCTTCTTGCCCAGCGCGCCGACCATCGGCAGCACCCGCTGGAAGAACTTGATGTAGTCGGGCTCGGTCGTCGCGTGCGCCTCGTCGCCGCCGATGTGCAGGAACTCGCCCGGCGTGAGCGCCGCCAGCTCGCGCAGCACGTCGCCCACGAACTGGTAGGTGATCTCCTTGTCGATGCACAGCGAGCTGAACCCGACCTCGATCCCGGTGTACAGCGGCGGTGCCACGCCGTCGCAGTTCAGCTCCGCGTAGGACGCCAGCGCGGCGTTCGTGTGCCCCGGCATGTCGATCTCGGGTACGACCGTGATGCCGCGCGCGGCCGCGTAGGCGACCAGGTCGCGGTACTGGTCCTGGGTGTAGTACCCGCCCGGCCCGCCGCCGACCTCGGTCGAGCCGCCGTACGTCGTGAGGCGCGGCCAGCTCTTGATCTCGATCCGCCAGCCCTGGTCGTCGGCCAGGTGCAGGTGCAGCGTATTGATCTTGTACAGGGCGATCTGGTCGATGTAGCGCTTCACCTCGTCCGGCGCGAAGAAGTGCCGCGCCACGTCCAGCATCGCGCCGCGCTGCGCGAACCGCGGGTAGTCGACGACCCGGCCGGCCGGCACCGTCCACGGGCCGCGCTGCGCCGAGCGGCTCTCGACCTGCGCCGGCAGCAGCTGGCGCAGCGTCTGCACCCCGGCGAACAGCCCGCGGGCCGTGCGGGCCTTGATCTCCACACCGCGGCGCGACGCGTCGAGCTCGTAGCCCTCGTCGCCGAGCCGGGACGCCACGTCGCCCAGCTTCAGGGAGATGTCCGCGTGCCGGTCGGACACCGGCAGCCGGTACCCGGTCGAGGGCCGCAGCACGCCCGCGAGGTACTCGCCGACCTGCTTGGCGCCGCGGTCGGCGTGGATGGCGGTGTCCCGCGTCAGCCGGAACTCGCCGCCGCCGCGGTCCGGGGTGACCGACACCGGCGCCGGTATCACCTGCGTCATGCGTGACTCCTTGACGGGATGGTGGTCGGGTGCCGCCGACGACGGCACGGCGGTGCCGAGCGACGCGAGTGCGGCGGCGGCCAGGACGGTGGCCGCGCGCCGGGATGCGGGGAGCCTGGACACGGGTCCTCCAAAGGACTGGGGCAGGTCCACCAGGTATAGACCACCCGTGGTCCAGACCACAACCCGTCAGCCCTTGAGCGCCCCCGCCGTCGCGCCCGACACCAGCTTGCGCTGCACGATCAGGAAGAACACCAGCGCCGGCAACGCGTAGAGCACCGACGCCGCCATGATCCCGCCCCAGTCGGTGCCGAACACCGTCTTGAACGTCGAGAGCCACACCGGCAGCGTCTGCTTGTCCGAGTCGCGCATGAACACCAGCGCGTACAGGAACTCGTTCCACGCCGTGATGAACGCGAACACCGAGGTCGCGACCAGGCCGGGCCCGAGCAGCGGCAGCACGACCCGGCGGAACGCGCCGAACCGGCCGCACCCGTCGACCATCGCCGCCTCCTCGAGCTCGAACGGGATGCCCGCGACGAACCCGCGCAGCGTCCACACCGTGAACGGCAGCGTGATCGCGAAGTACACGAGCACCAGCGACGGCAGCTGGTTGAGCAGCCCGGCGTCCTGCATCAGCAGGAACATCGGGATGAACAGCGCCTCGACCGGCGCCATCTGCGCGACCAGCACCAGCAGCAGGAACCCCTTACGCCCGCGGAAACGCAGCCGCGCCAGCGGGAACGCCGCCAGCACGCCGGCGACGAGCGAGCACGCGACCGCGCCGAGCGTGACGATCAGGCTGTTCGCCAGGTGCACGGCGAAGCCCGGCTTGGCCAGCGCGCTCGCGAAGTTGTCGAACGTGACCGCGAGCGGCACCAGGTCGTAGTCCGGGCTGAGCAGGTCGCCGGACGGCTTGATCGAGCTGGTCAGCATCCAGTACGTCGGGAACCCGAACAGCACGGCGACGACGACCCCGACCGTGTTCAGCGCGATCCGCTGGCCCAGTGTCTTCCTCACGACGTCTTCCTCACGACACATCAGCCTCCCGGGAGCGCAGCAGCAGCTGCAGGTAGCGGGCGGTGAGCGCGAGCAGCACGATGATCATCAGCACCGCGACCGCGGACGCGACGCCGAAGTGCCTGCCCGCGATGCCGCGCAGGTACAGCAGCAGCGGCAGCGTGGTGCTCTCGCCGTCCGGGCCGCCCTGGCGGATCGCCCACACCTGGGCGAACACCTTGAAGTCCCAGATCACCGACAGGAACGTGGCCAGCGTGACCAGCGACCGGATCGCCGGCCACGACACGTACGAGAACGTCTGCCACGCGGTCGCCCCGTCCATGCTCGCCGCCTCGTACAGCTCGCGCGGCGCGGCCAGCAGCCCGGCGTAGATCGTGAAGCACACGAACGGCACGGCCTGCCACACGATCAGCAGCCCGATGACCGTCAGGGTGCTGGCGCCGGAGGAGAACCACGAGAACCCGGCGAACGAGTCGAAGCCGAGCTTGACCAGGGTCTTGTTGAGGATCCCGTACTGCTGGTCGAAGATCCACTGGAACACCGTGGTCGTGGCCAGGATCGGCGTCGCCCAGGCCAGCACGAGGCAGACCTGCACACTGATGCGAACCTTGCTCGACAGGTGCCGCATGAGCACCGCGATGAGCAGGCCCGCGAGGACCGTGCCGGCCACGCACGCCACCGTGAACACGACCGTGCGCAACGTGATCGTCCAGACCTCGGGGTCGGACAGCACGGACACGTAGTTGTCGAGCCCGACCCAGACGACCTCGCCGCGGACGAGCTCACCCAGGTCGAGCTTGCGGAAGCTGATGCCGACGACCTGGATCGCGGGCCAGCCGAGCAGCACCAGCATGGTGATGGCGGCGGGCGCGATCAGGAGGTACGGGACGGTGCGCTCCCCGAATCCGGCACGGCGGGGCCGGCCGGCGCGCGGCGGTGCCGGCGGGCGCGAACCCGCCGGCACCGCGATCTGTGCGGTCGCGGTCATCAGCCGCTGAAGGCCGCGTCCAGCGCCTTGTTGGCGTCATCTGTCGCGGCGTCGATGTCCTTCGCGCCGGTCAGATAGGCGGTCAGCATGTCCTTGAGCGGGTTCTGGCCGGCCTCGATGGTCGCCCACTTCGGCGTGGCCGGGACGGACTTGCCGTTCTTCGAGGCCTCTGCCATCGCCTTGCTCACCGGGTTCGCGTCGAGCGCCGAGAGGTCGGTCGAGGCGCCCGGCACCATGCCGGCCTTGGCGAACTGGGCCTGGTACTTCGAGCTGAGCATGAGCGCCAGGTACTCCTTGGCCAGGCTGGCGTTCTTGCTGTTCAGCGGGATGGCCAGGTTCGAGCCGCCCTGGAACACCGGCGCGGTCTCGCCCGCGTTCTTCGACGGGATCGGGAACGCCGAGGTCTTCGCCTTGATGTCCGGGTGGTCCTTGGCCGCGGTGTCGACCTCCCACGGCAGCGCGATCATCATCGCGACCTTGCCCTGGCCGTAGATGCCGGCCTGCTCGGGGTTCTGCTCGTCGTTGTCCTTGGGCGCGGTGGTGCCGGAGGCGTCGACGAGCTGCTTGTAGAACTCCAGCGCCGCCTTCGCCTCGGGGCTGTTGACGGTCGCGCTGAACTTGGTGCCGTCCTTCTTCGCGATGTCGCCGCCCTCGTCGTAGATGAACGACAGCAGCGCGTACCAGTTCTGGCCCGGCAGGTACAGCGGCTGGAACTGCTTGTCCTTGCCGAACTTCGCCTTCAGCTTGGCGATCGCGTCGAGCCACTCCTGCCGCGAGGTCGGGGGCGCGGTGATGCCGGCCTGCTGGAACATGTCCGTGCGGTAGATGACCTCACGGTTCGCGGCGTAGAACGGGGTCGAGTACTGCTTGCCGTCCCACTCGCCGGAGGCCTTGAGGCTGGCGAGCCACTGGTCGCCGGACAGCTTGTCGACGTCGCCGGACAGGTCGGTGAGCACGCGCTCGGACGCGAACGACGGCGCCTGGGTGTTGCCGAGCTCGATGACGTCGGGCGGGTTCTGGCCGCCCAGCGCGGTGGTCAGCTTGTCCTGGATGCCGTTCCACTCCTGGACCTCGTACTTGACCGTGACGCCCTTGTGGGCCTGCTCGAACTCCTTGTTGAGCGAGTCGGTGAGGGTCTGCGGGGCGGAGCCGTTCATCAGCCACACGGTGAGGGTGCGGGGCTCACCCGCCTTCTGCTCGTCGCCGCTGTTGTCGGTGCCGCCCGAACCAGCACAGCCCGCGGTAGCCAGTGCGACGGCGGCTATGCCGACCATCGCCTTCGTCCAGCGCTTCACTTCTCTGCCGTCCCTTCCGCGCCCGGCGTCCGTGCCGAGCCCGCACCAATGGTTTAGACCGAGTGGTTCAGACCTAGTGGTATAGACCAATGGGTGAACTTTGGGCCCACTGGCGCCCGCTGTCAAGACACTTGCGGAAGACGTTGTAAATCGGTCCGGAATTCGAGGTGTCGCAACGGTTCCCGGTCAGCTTCTCACGGCAGCTCTGGCTGGTTAGGGAACTTCCCACGGCCCGCGCCCGGCGGGCCGGGCTCTCGACTTGAGCGGCCAATCGGGGGAGTGGTTGAACCAATTGGAGCAGAATGGTCGAACCAATACCCACGGCGAGAAAGCCCAAAGAAAGGCCGCTTCTCCCGTAACGCGGCGCGACCCCGTGGATGGCAGCCCCCACCCTCTCCGGGGGCACCCCTCAGCGCCAGTCTACCGGCGACCCCCGACGGTGGAGCCGTTGTGGATCTTGGCTGTGGACAACCTGCCTGCTTGTGGACAGCTCACGAGCCTGCGGGCGGAGTCGGATTAGGGTGGACGGCGTGAGCACTCATTTCAACGTCGTCGTCCTCGGGGCCGGGCCCGGTGGGTACGTGGCCGCCGTCCGCGCCGCCCAGCTGGGGCTCTCGGTCGCCGTCGTGGAGGAGAAGTACTGGGGTGGGGTCTGCCTGAACGTCGGCTGCATCCCGTCCAAGGCGCTGCTGCGCAACGCGGAGCTGGCCTACATCTTCAACAACGAGCAGAAGACGTTCGGCATCGAGGGGCAGGTCACGTTCGACTACGGCGTCGCGCACGCGCGCAGCCGCACGGTCGCCGACGGGCGCGTCAAGGGCGTGCACTACCTGATGAAGAAGAACTCGATCACCGAGTTCACCGGCCGCGGCACGTTCACCGGGCCGAACAGCCTCGAGGTCAACGGCGAGACCGTCACCTTCGACAACTGCGTCATCGCCGCGGGCGCGCGCACGAAGCTGCTGCCCGGCACGACGCTGTCCGAGCGCGTGGTCACCTACGAGGAGCAGATCCTCACCCCCGAGCTGCCCGGCAGCATGATCATCGCCGGCGCGGGGGCGATCGGCGTCGAGTTCGCCTACGTGCTCGCCAACTATGGCGTCGACGTCACGATCGTCGAGTTCCTCGACCGGCTCGTGCCGCTCGAGGACGCCGAGGTGTCCAAGGAACTGGCGCGGCACTACCGCAAGCTCGGCGTCACCGCGCTTACCTCCACGAAGGTCGAGTCCATCGACGACTCCGGCGAGCAGGTCACCGTCGAGGTGTCCGCGAACGGCGAGCGCAAGACCCTCAAGGCCGACAAGGTCCTGCAGGCCATCGGCTTCCAGCCCAACATCGAGGGCTACGGCCTCGAGACGGCCGGCGTCCGGACCACGGACCGCGGCGCGATCGAGGTCGACGGGTTCTGCCGGACGAACGTCGAGCACATCTTCGCCATCGGCGACGTCACCGCGAAGCTCATGCTGGCCCACGCGGCCGAGGCGATGGGCATCGTGGCCGCGGAGACCATCGGCGGCGCGGAGACCATGGAGCTCGACTACCGCATGATCCCGCGCGCCACGTACTGCCAGCCGCAGATCGCGAGCTTCGGCTACACCGAGGAGCAGGCCCGCGAGGCCGGCTTCGACGTGCGGGTCGCGAAGTTCCCGTTCACCGCCAACGGCAAGTCCCACGGCCTGGGCGACACGCGCGGCTTCGTGAAGCTGCTCTCGGACGCGAAGTACGGCGAGCTGCTGGGCGGGCACCTCATCGGCCCGGACGTCACCGAGCTGCTGCCCGAGCTGACCCTGGCCCAGCAGTGGGACCTGACCGTCCACGAGGTCGCCCGCAACGTCCACGCCCACCCAACCCTGGGCGAAGCCGTCAAGGAGGCGATCCACGGCCTGGCCGGCCACATGATCAACCTCTGACAGCTGGCCGCGCCCGCCCGTCAGCACGCGCGAGTCCAACACTCAGCTCGGGTGAGTTCAACACTCAGCACGCACGAGCCTCACGTTCAGTGCGCCTCACCGGAGTGCGGACTCGCGGCGCCGGACCGTTGGACACGCGGGTGCCAGACGTTGGACTCGCGGGGTCGGAGTGTTGGACTCGCGGGGTGGTCTTGGCGGATGTACCTCAGCCGTCGGTGCGCAGGACCGGGCGCAGTGCGTCGAGGACGCCCGGGTCCTCGATGGTCGACGGGACGGGCTCGTCGCGGCCGTCGGCTATGCCGCGCATCGTCTTGCGCAGGATCTTGCCCGAGCGGGTCTTCGGCAGGCCGTCCACAACGGACACGTCGCGGAACGCCGCCACCGGGCCGATCTCCTTGCGCACGGCGGCGACCAGTTCCGAGCGCAGCGTCTCCTCGGAGATGTCGACGCCCGCCTTGAGCACCACGAACCCGCGCGGCAGCTGGCCCTTCAGCGAATCGCGCACGCCGATCACCGCGCACTCGGCCACCGCCGGGTGCGCGGCCAGCACGGCCTCCATCGAGCCGGTCGACAGGCGGTGACCGGCCACGTTGATCACGTCGTCCGTGCGGCCCATGACGTAGACGTAGCCGTCCTCGTCGACGTAGCCGCCGTCGCCGGTCAGGTAGTAGCCGTCGTACTGCGACAGGTACGACTCGACGTAGCGGTCGTCGTCGCCCCACAGCGTGGGCAGCGTGCCCGGCGGCAGCGGCAGCCGGATCGCGATCGCGCCGTCCTGGCCGCGCGGCACCTCCGCGCCCGACGCCGCGTCGAGGATCCGCACGTCGTAGCCCGGCACCGGCACGCTCGGCGAACCGGCCTTGATCGGCATCGGCTCCAGACCGCGCAGGTTCGCGCAGATCGGCCAGCCCGTCTCGGTCTGCCACCAGTGGTCCACGACCGGCACGCCGAGCTTGTCGCTCGCCCAGCGGTACGTCTCCGGGTCCAGCCGCTCGCCGGCGAGGAAAAGCGTCCGGAACCCCGACAGGTCGTACTTGGCGATCTCCGCGCCGGTCGGGTCCAACCTCTTGATCGCGCGGAACGCGGTCGGCGCGGTGAACAGCGCCTTCGCCCCGTGCTCGGCGATGACCCGCCAGAACGCGCCCGCGTCCGGGGTGCCGACCGGCTTGCCCTCGTACAGCACGGTCGTGGCGCCGGCGAGCAGCGGCGCGTACACGATGTAGGAGTGCCCGACGACCCAGCCGACGTCGGACGCGGTCCAGAACACGTCGCCGGGGTGGATGTCGTAGATGTTCGGCAGCGACCAGGCCAGCGCCACCGCGTGGCCGCCGTTGTCACGCACCACGCCCTTCGGTTTCCCGGTCGTGCCGGACGTGTACAGGATGTACAGCGGGTCGGTGGCCGCGACCGGCACGCAGCCCACCGGCTCCGCGGACGCCATCGCCTTGTCCCAGTCCACGTCCCGCTCGCCGAGCGTCGCGGGCGCCTGCTCGCGCTGCAGCACCACCACCTTGTCCGGCTGGTGGGCGGTCGTCGCGAGCGCCTCGTCGATGATCGGCTTGTACTCGACGGTCCGGGTCGGCTCGATGCCGCACGACGCCGCCACGATGACCTTCGGCCGCGCGTCGTCGACCCGGCTGGCCAGCTCGCGCGGCGCGAACCCGCCGAACACCACCGAGTGCACCGCGCCCAGCCGCGCGCACGCGAGCATCGCCACGACCGCGCCCGGCACCATCGGCATGTAGACGATCACCCGGTCGCCCTTGACCACGCCGAGCCCGGCGAGCACGCCGGCGAACCGGGCGACCTCGTCGCGCAGCTCGCGGTAGGTGTAGGTCGCCTTGCTCCCGGTGACCGGCGAGTCGTAGACGAGTGCCGCCTGGCCGGCCCGGCCGCCGTCGACGTGGCGGTCCAGCGCGTTGTGGCAGGTGTTGAGCTCGCCGTCCGGGAACCACCGGTACAGCGGCGCCGCGCCGGCGTCCAGGGCCTTCGTCGGCGGCCTCGTCCAGTCGATGCCGGCGGCCGCCGCGAGCCAGAACCCCTCCGGGTCGTCGAGGCTCTGCCGGTACGCGTCATGGTAGGAGCCCATGGACCGAAACTAGTCCACGCATCGGGGTTCCCGCCCGCCCTGACGTGCCGGAATTCGTCGCCCGCGGAATCCGGGCGACATCGCTGCGTGGCCATATGCCAGCGGAACGGTCACGGCTCGGAATAGGGTGGGAGCCGTGTCGGCGTTTCTCTGGTCTCATGGGCGACGGGAGGGAGGGCCGTGGATTTCCTGATCAACCTGGGTAGTTCGCTGTTGTCCTTCGCGCACAGCTTCTTCGGACCCGGCTTCTGCCCCGGTGACTGGGTGTGGGCGACGATCGCGGCGGGTGCGCTCGTCGCGCTGCTGCCCGCGCTCGGCGCGTTGCTGGTCGCGCTCGTCCGCAAGGGCACCGGCAACACCTACAACGGGGCCACGGTCTCGGTCTTCGCCGTCACCGGCGGGTTCTTCGCGCTCGTGATGCCGCTGCTGTTCGCGGTCGGCCTGTCCGAGGTGTTCCACAACGTCAGCCGCAACACGCCGAGCGGCCTGACCGCGGTCGAGGCGGCGTCGGTCCAGAAGTCCTACTGCCCCTGGGTCGGCGAGCAGGACAAGTTCCTCGGCAACGGCGCGCGCGTGTACGACGTGCTGTTCTACCCCAAGGAGGGCACCGGGCTGCTGTTCCTGCGGATCACGCTGCTCGTGATCCTGCCGGCCATCGGGCTGCTGTTCGTCTGGCTGCAGGCCCGGGCCGCGATGCGCCGCGGGCCGAAGTGGCCTGGCCGGCTGCTGTGGCTGCCGTTCGTGGCGATGGTGCTGTTCACCGCGCCGATGACGGCGAACTCGGCGGGCGCGATGTGGCTCGGGTTCGTGCCGATGAGCGTGCTCGGAATGCTGCCGGTGCTGATCGTCGGGCCACCGAGCTGGTCGGTGATCGAGCGGTCGTACCAGAAACCACCGCCATACGAGCAGCAGCCCCCGCCGCCCTACCAGCAGCAGCGTCCACCGCAGCCGCCCCCGTACCAGGCGCCGCACCAGCAGCAACCAGCGCGGATGCCGCCGCCGACGCGGGTGGCGTCCCAGCAGCGCGAACCGGAGCCGGACCGGGCGGCGCTCGCGAAGCTGGCCGCCGATCCGGGGCCGCTGCCGTTCGGTCCCGGTCAGCCGCCGAAGACGCCGACGGGCCTGTGGCAGAACAACGGCGGCCGGTTCCAGAAGCTCAAGCCGCTCGGCCAGGGCGGGTTCGGCACGGTGTGGCTGGCAAAAGACACCCAGCTCGACCGGACGGTCGCGGTGAAGCTCGCGCACGCGCCGGACGCGGAGACCGAGGCGCGGATGCTGCGCGAGGCGCGGGCGCTCGCGGCCGTGCACCACCCGAACTGCGTGCGCGTGTACGACATCGTGTCCGACGTCGACGGGCTCGGCCTCGTGATGGAGTACATCGAGGGCCAGCAGCTGGCGGACAGCGTGCACGCCGGCGGGATCCTGACCGACGTGCAGGCCGCGCGCCTGTGGGTCACGATGGCCGGCGCGCTGTCCGCGGCCCACGCGAAGGGCGTGCTGCACCGCGACGTGAAGCCGGCCAACGTGATCGTCGACCCGAACGGCATGGCGCACCTGATCGACTTCGGCATCGCGCGCTCGAAGGGCGACTCGACCCTGACGGCCGCGGGCATGATGGTCGGCACCCCGGACTTCCTGGCACCGGAGACCGCGAGCGGCTCGCCGGCCACGCCCGCGTCGGACGCGTGGCAGCTGGCGGCGACGGTGAGCTTCGCGCTGGCCGGTGCCCCGCCGCGGGGCGCGCGCGACAACGCGATGGCCGCGCTCATGGCGGCGGCGCGGTCGGAGCCGCTGACGCAGCTGCCGCAGCGCAGCGCGCACCTGCGCCTGCTGACCGCGTCGCTCGAAGCGGACCCGGGCCGCCGCCCGACGCTGGCGGCGGTGACGCGGGAGATGAGCGCGTGGCTGGCGCGGGCCGGGCAGGCGGAGGAGGGTCCGGTCACCAAGATCGTCCACGTGACGCGGCCCCTGCGCTAGTTGCTGGCGAGGCACACCGTCCGGCCTGGTGGCGGTCGCGGGTAGGCGCGCGCGTCGGCGCGGGGGAGTGTCGTCGTGACCCCGGCCGTCGCCGTCCGGAGTCGGCGCGCACCGGCCCGCCCGGTCCGGTGCCGGTGAGGATCCCGTCGAAGCAGTCGCCCGCGGTGGCGTTGAGCATGAGGTAGAGGCTGAACTAGTCGCGACCGGGTCTGCCGGTAGGTGTCGCAGTCGTCGGTGGGGCAGCCGGCGCCGGGGCTGTCCCGTATCGCGGCGACCTCGCAAACGGCCTCGGGGTGTCTACTGTGGACTCATCGGCGGGCGTCACCGGTGCGACGGCAGGTGGCGGGTTCGTGGTGGGCGGCGGGTTTCCGGTGGGCGCCGCGTCGCCGCCGGTCCGTGCGGTGCAACCCGCGACGAGCAGACCAACCCCGACGACAACCGACGAATCGCAACACACCGCGAAAGCCAGCCGGCCACCCCCGGAACCACTCCCGGAAAGCTGCCCGAAATGCCCAGAAGCGCCCGGAATTTCCGCTGCCAAGTCATCCGGTACCCCCACCCTCTCCGGGGGCACCCCTCATGGCCAGTCTACCGGTGACCAGGGGCGATCGGGGGTGGCAAGATCGACTTGTGGACAAGTGGCCAGGTTGTGGACAGGTGGGCTAGCGCCACAACGGGCCGGCTAGTGCCGCGACCGGTCGGTCAGCGCCACGAGGGGAGCCACAGTTCGGCCTGCCAGTGGCCTTCCGTGATCGAGTCGCCGTTCAGGATCGGCCACAGCCACACGAAGTTGGCCACCACCGCGCCCACGTACAGGGCCACCACGAACAGGCCGGTGCCCCGCCGCTCGTAACCGTTCGTGGCCGGGCCCAGGATCTGGCCCAGCACGAGCACCAGGCCCAGCACCAGGAACGCCGCCATGGGCATCGCGTAGAAGTAGTACATCTGGCGGTCGAGGTTGGTGAACCACGGGAGCAGGCCCGCCAGGTACGCGACGACCACCGCGGCGTAGCGCCAGTCCAGCCGGCCGATCATGCGCCACAGGCCCCAGCCCAGCACCGGCAGCGACAGCCACCACATCGCGGGCGTGCCGATCAGCATCGTCGCCGACACGCAATGATCCTCGCCGCACCGCACCGTGCCCGCGTCGTAGTAGTAGAGCATCGGGCGCAGGCCCATCGGCCACGTCCACGGCTTCGACTCCCACGGGTGCTGGTCGCGCACCGGCGTCACCAGGTGCTCGTGGAAGTCCAGCACGTTCCCGGAGTACTGCCACAGCGACCGGAGCGCCTGCGGCAGGAAGTCGTACCAGCCGTGGTGGTTCGCCTCGGACGCCAGATGCCGGTCGACGGCCGTCTCGGACGCGAACCAGCCCCACCACGTCGACAGGTACACCAGCAGCGGCACGGCCACCAGCGCCCACAGCGCCGGCGCCACGTCCCGCACCAGCGTGCCCTTCCACGGCGACGCCACCCCCGCCGCCCGGCGCGCCGTCGCGTCCCAGACCACCGTCAGCAGGCCGAACGCCATGATGAAGAAGATCCCGGACCACTTCGACCCGCACGCGAGCCCGAGGCAGACCCCGCCGGCGAACCGCCACCAGCGCACGCCCAGCCGCGGGCCGAACCGGGACTCGGTCGCCCAGCCCTCGCGCACGGTCAGCGCCAGCCGCGCGCGCACCTGGTCGCGGTCCAGCAGCAGGCAGCCGAACGCCGCCAGCACGAAGAACGCCAGGAAGATGTCGAGCATCCCCATCCGGCTCTGCACGTGCGACAGGCCGTCGCAGATCAGCAGCACGCCCGCGATGCCGCCGAGCAGCGTCGAACGGGTCAGCCGGCGCGCGATCCGCACGATCATGAGGATCATCAGCGAGCCGCACAGCGCGGCGGCGAACCGCCAGCCCCAGCCGTTGTAGCCGAACAGCCACTCGCTGACCGCGATCAGCTCCTTGCCCAGCGGCGGGTGCACGGTCAGCTCGTAGGCCGGGTTGTCCTCGTACCCGCCGTTGCGCAGGTACTCCCACGCCTGCGGCACGTAGTGCTTCTCGTCGAAGACCGGGGCGCCCTTGTCGGTCGGGAAGCCCAGGTTCTGCAGCCGCACGAAACCGCCGAACACGCCCAGGAACGCGGCGACCAGCCAGCCGCGCAGCCGGTCGGTCGGCATCGGCCTGCCGACGAGGTGGACCTCGGCGAGCTCCGCCTCCGACAGCGGCCGGCCGCCCGACGTGGTCGGCGACTCGGCTGGCCTGGCGGCGACAAGACTCACGGCGACAGATCGTAGGCGGCGCCGCGTGCGTTCCGTGTCGGGCTCGGGCCTGTCGCGCGCGGACAGTCGGTTCCGACTATGTTGTTCGCGTTGGGTTCGGTATCTGTCGCCCGGCAGGGGCCCTGTTGCCGGCGCGGAAGGCCGTGAGTGTTCACTGGAGCGGGTGGACACTCACGGCCTGCTGGTTCTCGCCGCGACGCCGCTCGGCGACTCCCGCGACGCGTCGCCGCGCCTGGTCGAGGCGCTCGGCAGCGCGGACGTGATCGCCGCCGAGGACACCCGCAGGCTCCGCTCGCTCGCCGCCGCGCTCGGCGCGACCCCGTCCGGGCGCGTGGTCAGCTTCTACGACGCGGTCGAGATCGCCCGCCTCGACGGGCTCACCGCGGCGATCGAGCAGGGACAGACCGTCCTGCTCGTCACCGACGCCGGCATGCCCAGCGTGTCCGACCCGGGCTTCCGCCTGGTCGCCGCGTGCGTGGCCAAGGACCTGCCGGTCACCTGCCTGCCCGGCCCGTCCGCGGTGACCACCGCGCTCGCGCTGTCCGGCCTGCCGTGCGAGCGCTTCTGCTTCGAGGGGTTCGCGCCGCGCAAGGACGGCGAACGGCGCCGGTTCTTCGCCGCGCTGGCGGACGAGCCGCGAACCGCCGTGTTCTTCGAGTCGCCGCACCGAATCGCCGCCACGCTCGCGCTCGCCGCCGAGGTGCTCGGCGTGGACCGGCGCGCCGCGGTCTGCCGCGAGCTGACCAAGACGTACGAGGAGATCCGCCGCGGCGGGCTGGCCGAGCTGGCCGAGTGGGCGGCGGACGGCGTCCGCGGCGAGGTCACCGTCGTGCTGGCCGGTGCCGAGCCGCGCCGCGAGATCGACATGAGCAGGCTGGTCGAGCAGGTCGGCGAGTTGGTTGCCGATGGGACACGGCTCAAGGACGCCGCCGGTGAGGTCGCCACCTCGGCCGGGGTGAGCCGCAAGCTGCTCTACGACGCCGTGCTCGCCGCGCGCCGGACTTGACCTGGAGCGCGCTCCAACGTGTTCGCTGGAAGGCGTAACACGGAGGGAGACGCACAATGCGCAAGCGCACGCTGGGCGAGCTGGAGGTTTCCGCGCTCGGGCTCGGCTGCATGGGAATGTCCGAGGTCTACGGGCCGATCGACGACGACGAGTCGACCCGCGTGATCCACCGGGCACTCGACGTCGGGGTGAGCTTCCTCGACACGGCCGACCGGTACGGCAACGGCCACAACGAGGAGCTGGTCGGCCGGGCGATCAGGGACCGTCGTGACGAGGTCGTGCTCGCCACGAAGTTCGGCATCCGCCAGGTCGTGGGCGGCGGCGAGGTCCGCGTCGACGGCACGCCGGAGTACGTGCGGGCGGCGGCCGACGCGTCGCTGCGCCGGCTCGGGGTCGACGTGATCGACCTGTACTACCTGCACCGCCGCGACCCGGACGTGCCCGTCGAGGACACCATCGGCGCGATGGCCGAGCTGGTCGCGGCGGGCAAGGTGCGCCACCTCGGGGTCTCGGAGGTCAGCTCCGAGACGCTGCGCAAGGCGCACGCGGCACACCCGATCACCGCGCTGCAGTCGGAGTTCTCGCTGTTCAACCGGGCTCTCGCGGACGACCAGCTGAAGGTCTGCGACGAGCTGGGCATCGGCGTGGTGCCGTACTCGCCGGTCGGCCGCGGACTGCTCACCGGCCGGATGCCCGCCGAGTTCGGCGCGGGCGACTTCCGCGGCGGGCTGCCGCAGTTCCAGGGCGAGAACCTGGCCACCAACATCGCGCTGGCGCAACGGGTCCAGGACATCGCGGCGCGGCTGGACGTCACGCCGGTCCAGGTCGCGCTCGCCTGGCTGCTGGCCCAGCGCGAGCACCTCGTGCCGATCCCGGGCACCAAGCGGGTCCGGTACCTGGAGGAGAACGCGGCCGCGGCAGAGGTCGGGCTGACCGCCGAGCAGCTGGCCGAGATCGGCACGGCCGTGCCGGACGACGCCGTGGCGGGCGACCGCTACACGCCGGCCGGCATGGCCGCCGTCAACCGCTGAGCAGGGTCCCGGCGCCCCGCACACCGGGGGGCGCCGGGACGGCTCACGCGTTCTCGCGCTGGAACGTGCGCGCGCCCCAGAAGACCGCGAGCGCGGCCATCACCACCAGCACGACGACGCCCGTGAACAGGGAGTCGAGGGCGTAGTCGCCGCGGAACGCCGCCCGGTCCGCGTCCACGATGTGCGTGAACGGGTTGATCCGCGAGACCGTGTACAGCCAGCCCGGCGCGAGCCCGGTGGTGATCGGGATCAGGATCCCGGACAGCAGCAGCACCGGCAGCAGGATCGTGTTCAGCGCCGGGATGAACGCCTCCTCGCTCCTCAGCATCAGCGCGGCCGCGTACCCCACCGAGGACAGCGTGATGCCCATGAGCAGGACGATCACGAGGCTCAGCACCACCCCGGCGAACGGCGCGCTGAGGTCGAACGCGAGCAGGGCGATGACGAGCACCAGCACGGCCTGGAAGAACAGCTGCACGGCGTTGTTGAGCACCTTGCCGAGCAGCAGCGCGAGCCGGCGCACCGGTGTCACCCGCAGGCGTTCCAGGGAGCCGTTGCGCAGCTCGACGAGGATGCCGATCCCGGAGAACATGCTGAACAGCGCGATCTGCAGGATCAGCGCCGGCGTGAGGATCACCCACGCGTTGCCCGGCGGGAAGCCCGGCGTGCTCGTCACGATCCGCTCCATCAGCGGCCCGAACAGCACGAGGTAGAGGATCGGCTGCAGGATCCCGATGAAGATCCATGCCGGGTTGCGCAGCGCGATCGTCGACTCCCGGCGGAACACCAGCCAGATCTCACGCAACATCGGTCGCCTCCTTCTCCTTCTCGGGCGCGGCTTGCGGCGCGGGCTCGGTCTCGGCGTCGCGCAGCGAGCGGCCGGTGAGCGTGAGGAACACGTCGTCCAGCGTCGGGCGCTGCACCTGTACCGACGTCATCGGGATGCCGGCGGCGTCCATCGCCCGCAGCAGCTCCGGCAGCGCCGTGTCGCCGCGCGGCAGGCGGAAGCGGACCGTGCCGTCCAGCGTCGATATCTCGTGCGCGTCGGGCACCTTGCCGGCGATCTCCGCGGTGGTGGCCACGTGCTGGTCCGGCACGCCGACCTCGACGCGGTCCCCGGAGACCTGTGCCTTGAGCTCGCTCGGCGTGCCCTCCGCGACGATCACGCCGTGGTCGATGACGAGGATCCGGTCGCACAGCGCGTCGGCCTCGTCCAGGTAGTGGGTGGTCAGGAACACCGTGGTGTCGTGGTCGTCGCGCAGCGCGCGGATGTGGCCCCACAGGTTGGCCCGGCTCTGCGGGTCCAGCCCGGTGCTCGGCTCGTCCATGAACACCAGGCGCGGGTCGTGCAGCAGGCCGAGCGCGACGTCCAGCCGCCGCCGCTGGCCGCCGGAGAGCGTCTTGATGACGCGGTCGTCCAGGTCCGCGATGTCCAGGCGCTTCATCAGGTCGGCCGTCCGCCGCGTGGCGTCTGGTTTGGACAGACCGTAGAACCGGCCCTGCAGCACCATCTCCTCGATGACCTTGAGCTCCGGCGTGGTCCCGCCGCCCTGCGCGACGTAGCCGATCCGCCTGCGGACCCCGACCGGGTCCTCGGCCAGGTCGCGCCCGGCGACCGTGGCCCGGCCCGCGGTCGGGCGCAGCAGCGTGGTGAGCATGCGCAGCGTGGTCGTCTTGCCGGCGCCGTTCGGCCCGAGGAAGCCGACGAGCTCGCCGGGTGCGACATCGAGGTCCACCCCGCGCACGGCCTCGACGGTACGGCCCCGGGACCGGAAGGTCCGGGCGAGGCCGCGTGCTTCGATCATGATTGTTCCCCTCTGTAGTCAAGTTTGACTAGCGGCGGATCCTGCCGTGCGCGCGACACATAGTCAAACTTGATTTAGTGTGCCGAGCCCGGCTCGCCGAAGGCGGCGCCGGGGTCGTCGGCCATCACATACTCGCCGGATTCCAGGCGCGACACCAGGCCTTCGAGCCAGCTCAGCATGCCGTCGATCATGGTGACCCAGAGCCGGTACATCTCCGCCACGTGCGCGGGCTGGCCCCAGTCGGTGCCGTTCTCGAGCAGGTCCGCCGCGCCGCCGCGCCGGCCGCGCAGCTCGGTGATCTGGTGGCGCAGCAGGCTTGTCGCCCGGGCGCGGGGGAGCGCGGGCAGGAAGGTGATGCCGGCGACGAGCCGGTAGGAGCCCTGCGTGGACTCGTTGCTCTCGGACAGGCTCTTCGCGAGCAGCAGCTGGAACTCGGTCTCGCCGTCCGGGGTCAGCTGGTAGGCGGTGCGGTCCGGCCCGCGCGCCTCGCCGTCGCCGTCCCCGTCGCCGTCCTCGTCCGTGACCTCCTCGAGGAGCTTCTCCTTCGCCATCTTCTTGAGCGCGTGGTAGATCGAGCCGGGCGCGACGTTGGCCCACTTGTCCGCCGACCATGTCAGCAGGTCGCGCCGGACCTGGTAGCCGTGGGCGCGGCCGTGCATGCGCACCACCCCCAGCACCAGTAGCCGCGTGGCCGACACCGTGCCTCCCTGCATTTCTCCTCCGGCGGTCCTCCGTAGGCTAGGACGACATGAGCATCCCCGTGTTGACCGCGGTGGCCTGGCCCTACGCCAACGGCCCCCGCCACATCGGTCACGTCTCCGGATTCGGTGTCCCGTCGGACGTCTTCTCCCGGTACATGCGAATGGCCGGGCACAAGGTGCTCATGGTGTCCGGTACCGACGAGCACGGCACGCCGATCCTGGTGCAGGCCGACAACGAGGGTATGACCGCGCGCGAGACCGCGGACAAGTACACCCGCCAGATCGACGGCGACCTCCAGGGACTCGGCCTGTCCTATGACCTGTTCACCCGCACCACGACGGGCAACCACTACAAGGTCACCCAGGACATGTTCCTGGGTATGTGGAAGAACGGTTACGTCGTGCCGAAGACGCAGCTGGGCGCGATCAGCCCGTCGACCGGCCGGACGCTGCCGGACCGCTACATCGAGGGCACCTGCCCGATCTGCGGCTACGACGGCGCCCGCGGCGACCAGTGCGACAACTGCGGCAACCAGCTCGACCCGGCGGACCTCAAGAACCCGCGCTCGAAGATCAACGGGGAGACCCCGGAGTTCATCGAGACCGAGCACCTGTTCCTGGACCTGCCGGCGTTCGCGGGCGCGCTCGGCGACTACCTCAAGAGCCGCACGGACTGGCGGCCGAACGTGCTGAAGTTCAGCCAGAACCTGCTCGACGACCTCAAGCCGCGCGCGATCACCCGCGACCTCGACTGGGGCGTGCCGATCCCGCTCGACGGCTGGCGGGACCGGCCGATGAAGCGGTTCTACGTGTGGTTCGACGCGGTGATCGGCTACCTGTCGGCCAGCGTCGAGTGGGCGCGCCGCTCCGGGAACCCCGACGCGTGGCAGGAGTTCTGGACCAACCCCGACGCCCAGGGCTACTACTTCATGGGCAAGGACAACATCGTCTTCCACTCGCTGATCTGGCCGTCGCTGCTGCTGGGCCAGAACGGCGCGGGCGACAAGGGCGGCGAGCCGGGCGTGTTCGGCACGCTGAACCTGCCGACCGAGGTCGTCTCCAGCGAGTTCCTCAAGATGAGCGGCGCGAAGTTCTCCACCTCGCGCGGCACGGTCATCTACGTCAACGACTTCCTGCGCGAGTTCGGCCCGGACAGCCTGCGCTA
>DASYKY010000035.1:0-80493 GCA_035995025.1 Actinophytocola sp. | reverse complement strand
GGCCAGGCCAGCGAGACCGGCCAGCCGAACGGCCGGTGTGCGCCTCTTGTCGCCCACTGCGCGCCCCTCCTCAGACAGTCAAGATCTAGGCGGGGAGCCTAGCCGAGAGGCCCAGGCCACACCGCGTAGGGGCGGCCGTGTCCACAGCCGCCATACTTGGGCCTGACGAGCACTCGACGCGAGAGGTTGTGCCGGAGACGTGTGCGGTCTGCTTGGCCTGGTCTGCCCTACCGAATCCGACGCCACGGCGAGCCGGGACGCGGTTGCGCACGCGATGCGCTGCCAGCGGCATCGCGGCCCCGACGAGACCGGCACCTGGGCCGGCGACGAGGTGGTGTTCGGCTTCAACCGGCTGTCCATCATCGACGTCGACCACTCCCACCAGCCGCTGCACTGGAGCCCGGAAGGTGTCCAGGAGCGCTACACGCTGCTGTTCAACGGGGAGATCTACAACTACCTCGAGCTGCGCAAGGAGCTGATCGAGCAGCACGGCGCGACCATGCGCACGCACGGCGACGGCGAGGTCATCGTCGCGCTGTACCACTACCTCGGCCAGGCCGCCGTCTCGAAGCTGCGCGGGATGTTCTCGTTCCTCATCTGGGACTGGCGCCGACGGGTCGTCTTCGGCGCGCGCGACCCGTTCGGCATCAAGCCGATGTACTACTCGGCGGGCCCCGGCGGGGTCGCGTTCTCGAGTGAGAAGAAGGCGCTCCTCGAGCTGGCGCCCCGGCTGCGGGTGGGATCGACCCTGGACCGCACGGCGCTGCAGCACTACCTGACGCTGCAGTACGTGCCGGAGCCGGAGTCGATGCACCGGGAGATCCGGCGGATCGAGTCGGGCACGTCGTTCACCGTCTCCCCCGGCGGCAAGCTGACCACCGACCGCTACTTCTTCCACACGTTCCGCCCGACGCCCATCCGCGGCAAGGACTCCCCCCAGCGGCTCTACGACGAGATCGCCGACGTCATGCGCGACTCGGTGGCCAAGCACATGCGCGCGGACGTCACGGTCGGCTCGTTCCTGTCCGGGGGCATCGACTCGACCGCGATCGCGGCGCTGGCCAAGCAGCACAACCCGAACCTGATCACGTTCACCACCGGCTTCGAGCGCGAGGGCTACTCCGAGGTCGACGTGGCCGCCGAGTCCGCGGCCGCGATCGGCGTGAAGCACGTGGTCAGGACGGTGAGCCCGGACGAGATGATGGAGGCGCTGCCGCTCATCGTCTGGTACCTCGACGACCCGGTGGCCGATCCGGCGCTGGTGCCGCTGTGGTTCATCGCCAGGGAGGCGCGCAGGCACGTGAAGGTCGTGCTGTCCGGCGAGGGCGCCGACGAGCTGTTCGGCGGCTACACCATCTACCGCGAGCCGCTGTCGCTGGCCGCGTTCGAGAAGGTCCCTGGCGCGCTGCGCCGCGCGATGGGCTCGCTGTCGACGAAGATCCCCGAGGGCACCCGCGGCAAGGACCTGCTGCGCCGCGGCGCGCTCGACCTCGAGCAGCGCTACTACGGCAACGCCCGCATCTTCCGCGACGACCAGCTGCGGTCGGTGCTGCGGACCTTCGCCGACGGGGTGAGCCACACCGACGTGACGGCGGGCCCGTACCGCGAGTCGGCGGGCTGGGACCCGGTGACGCGCATGCAGCACGTGGACCTGTTCACCTGGCTGCGCGGCGACATCCTGGTCAAGGCCGACAAGGTGACGATGGCGAACTCGCTGGAGCTGCGGGTGCCGTTCCTGGACACCGAGGTGTTCAAGGTGGCGGCGAAGATCCCGCTGGCGGCGAAGATCACCAAGGAGACGACGAAGTTCGCGCTGCGCCAGGCGTTGCGCCAGATCGTCCCCGCGCACGTGCTGAACCGCCGCAAGCTGGGCTTCCCGGTCCCGATCCGCCTGTGGCTGCGCGACGAGATGTACGACTGGGCCCGCCAGATCGTCCTCAAGTCGCAGACGGACGAGGAGATCGACAAGAACGCCGTGCTGCGCCTGCTGGAGGAGCACCGCGCGGGCACGCTGGACCACTCGCGCCGGATCTGGGCGCTGCTGGTGTTCATGCTGTGGCACGGGATCTTCGTGGAACAGCGCATCCAGCCACGGATCCCGGAGCCGCACTACCCCGTGAAGCTCTGACCAGTCCACAGGTCTCAGGCGCTCGGTCCGGCTTTGTCAGTGGCCGTCGGTATCGTGGATCTCGGGGGCCGGAGGCCGCCGTCGACCTTGTCGGCTCGGCATCTGCCCAGCTAGCGGCAGGCAGTGGGGTGTGTCGGCGACCTCCTGACCCGCGAGCCGCCGTCGCCCTGAAACTCAGCCCCGCTGGAGGCGCCAGGTCTTGCTGTCGACCGCAACGCAGACGCCCGGCGACATCACGACCACCCGCAGCGTGCCGTCCCGCTCGTCGTAGTCGATGCCCTCGGACTCGAACTCGCCGTCGCACGCGCTGTCCAGCGGCAGCTGGCCCAGCGCGGTGACCGTCGCCGACACGTCGGTGCCGCCGACCGGCGCCGAGAGATCCAGCTGCAGCAACGGTTTCGTGACGCCGAACAGCGTCCCCTCGGGGTCGTCCGACGAGCACAGCAGCTGGGTCGCGGTGACGAAGTCGCAGCCCTGGAGGTCGCGCGCCGGCCGGTCGAGCCGGATGGCCGACGCGTAGGGCAGGTTCGCCGCCGGGTCCGTCCACGCCACGCCCGGCATCGGGTGCACCAGCAGCCGGTCCGCGGTGCCCCACTCGCCCGCCACCATCCACTGCCCGTCCGGCGACACCGCGGCGAAGGAGTTGTTGGTCTGCTCCCACGGTTCCAGCGCGTGGGTGTACTCCGCCCACGAGCCGTCCGGTGCCTGGACGCGGAACAGCTTCGCGCCCCGGTCGTCGCGCTGGTAGGGCTCGACGTAGTAGCCGTCGCCCGCGCCCGGGTCGCCGACGTGGTTCCAGCCGCGGGCCGCCACGTCGACGGGAATGGTGGCGATGCCGGTGTAGCGGACCTCGGTCCCGCCCGGCCGCTCGACCACGGCCAGGCCCTGGCTCTCGTCGAGCGGGCGGGCGTAGTCCGAGCCGACCGGTTGCCACGAGCCGGCGTCGGCCGAGGCCGAGGCGACGCCGACGAGGAACAGCAGCAGGGCGGCGGCAGCCGCGAGCGCACGCATGCACCCACAGCTACCAGGCGGTCACCGCCGGCGGTACCTACGGGAGGATGGGAGCGATCTCGTCGGCCGCCTCCGGACCGTACGCGGCGCCGATGCGCGCGATCGCCTTCGCCTTGTCGAAGGCCCACTCCTGCGGCCCGACGGTCTCGAGCACCAGCACCGCCACGTATGAGCCGAGCTGCGCGGCCCGCTCCAGGCCGAGGCCCTTCTCCAGTCCGGCAAGGAGGCCGGCGCGGAACGCGTCGCCGACGCCGGTCGGGTCGGCCTTCACGGTCTCCGGCACGGCGCTGACGTTGATCTCCGTGCCGTCCTGGTGGACGATCTCCACGCCCTTCTCGCCCAGCGTGGTGATCCGGATGCCGACGCGGTCGAGGACCTCGCGCTCGGTCCAGCCGGTCTTGCGGCGCAGCAGCTCCCACTCGTAGTCGTTGCTGAACAAGTACTTCGCGCCCTCGATGAACGCGCGGATCTGCGGGCCGTCCATGCGGGCGAGCTGCTGGGACGGGTCGACGGCGAACGTGTAGCCGCGCAGGCGGCACTCGTCGGCGTGCCGCAGCATCGCGTCCGGGTCGTCGGGGCTGATCAGGACGAGGTCGAGGGTGCCGACCCGCTCGACGACCGGCAGCAGCTCGATCTGGCGCGCCTCGGCCATCGCGCCCGCGTAGAAGGACGCGATCTGGCACATGTCGTCGTCGGTGGTGCACACGAACCGCGCGGTGTGGGCGGTCTCCGACACGTGCACGCCCGAGCAGTCGACGCCGTGCCGCTCGAGCCACGAGCGGTAGTCGGCGAAGTCGGCGCCGACCGCGCCGACCAGCACCGGAGACGCACCGAGCACGCCCATGCCGAAAGCGATGTTGGCCCCGATCCCGCCGCGCCGGACGACCAGGTCGTCGACGAGGAAGCTCAGCGAGACCCGGTGCAGCTGCTCGGCGACGAGTTGCTCGGCGAACCTCCCGGGAAAGTGCATGAGGTGATCTGTGGCGATGCTTCCGGAGACGGCGACGGGCACGAGGGATTCCCCTGTCTGGTGGTCGTCAGTTCACGAGCAGACCCGCGATGGGCACCCCACCGACACTACCGGTTGGTAGGGGTGTGCAGTGCCGATGAGTGCACATACCGTCAACATCGTGCACATCATCGATCGCGTGACAATGGCCGAGCTGATCGCTGACTGCGCGGACATTCCCGTCCTGCCGCAGCCCGCCGGCCAGCCCTTTCACCCACTCCACGCGGCGGAGCCGTGGCAGGTCGACGACGCCTGCTGGGCACAGGTGGGCGAGCTGGACGAGTACGTCTGAGGTCCCTGCCGGGCACAGAACGAAACGAGCCGCAGCCGAACCGGCCGCGGCTCGCTCACGAGTCGATCAGTGGAACGAGTCCCCGCACGCGCAGGAGCCGCCCGCGTTCGGGTTGTCGATCGTGAAGCCCTGCTTCTCGATGGTGTCGACGAAGTCGATCGTGGCGCCCTGGACGTACGGCGCGCTCATCCGGTCCACGGCCACCTTGAGGCCGTTGAAGTCACGGAACAGGTCGCCGTCGAGCGTTCGCTCGTCGAAGAACAGCTGGTAGCGCAGGCCGGCACAACCCCCCGGTTGAACGGCGATACGCAGGTGCATGTCGTCCCGACCCTCCTGGTCGAGCAAAGCCTTCGCCTTGACGGCGGCGGCGTCCGACAACGTCACCCCGTGGGTGGCCGTCTCCGTGATGTTCTCGGCGGTCGTCATGGTTCTCCCTCGACCTTCGGCTGCTACTACCCGGACAACCGGGATCGTCCGCGCTTTGTTCCGTTCCATGGTTGCACACGTCGGTCGAACCGGAGGTGTTACCGGCGCCACTGCACCGCGACAACCTACTCCGACCACCTGCACCGGCTATCTGCTCCGGCTATCTGCTCCGGCTATCTGCTCCACTGTGCGGAAACGTGCTTGGCCAGGCCGGTCAGCGCGCCCGCGGGGTCGGCGAGCGACGCCTCCGCCGACCCGGCGTGCTCGGCGACCGAGTACGCGTGGTCGACGCCGGCCGCGGCGGCCCGGCGCCTGCCGACCGACACCTGCCCGGCGAGGACCACGCACGGCGTGCCCCGCTCGGCGGCCGCGCCCGCGACGCGGGTGACGAGCTTGCCGCGCAGGGACTGGAAGTCGAAGCTGCCCTCGCCGGTGATGACCAGCTGGGCATCGGCGAGCGCGGTGTCCAGCCCGGTCAGCCCGCGCACCATGCCGGCGCCCGACTCGACGGTCGCGCCGAGCGCGATGAGCGCGGCACCGAGCCCGCCCGCGGCGCCCGCACCCTCGACGTCGCGGACGTCCCGGCCGGCGGCCTCCTCGAGCAGGTCCGCCCAGCGGGTCAGCGAGCGCTCGAGGCGGCGCACGGCCAGGTCGTCGGCGCCCTTCTGCGGACCGAACACGCGGGCCGCGCCGAGCTTGCCGAGCAGCGGGCTCTCCACGTCGGAGGCGGCGACCAGCCGCACGTCGCCGAGGTCGGCACGCCCCACGATGCGCGCCGCGTCCACGAGCGAGCCGCCGCCGGGCGCCAGCGGCTCGCCGTCCGCGCCGGCCGGCACGGCGCCGAGCGCACGGAACAGGCCGGCGCCCCCGTCGGTGGAGGCCGACCCGCCGAGGCCGACGACGATCGTGTGCACGCCCGAGCGCAGCGCGTGGGCCACCATCTCGCCGACGCCGAACGTGGTGGCGGCCAGCGGGTCGCGCTCGCCCTTCGGCACCAGCGCGAGCCCGCAGGCCTGGGCGCACTCGATGTACGCGGTGCCCTCGTGCTCGAGCCAGACCGCGTCGACGGACGAGCCGAGCGGGCCGCTTACCGACTGGTGCCGCAGCAGCCCGCCGAGCGCCGCGTGCAGCACGTCGACGAAGCCGGGTCCACCGTCGGCGAGCGGGCACAACGTCAGTTCGTCGTCCGGCGCGCCGCTGCGCCATCCGGCCGCGATGGCCTCGGCGGCCTCGGGCGCGGTGAGCGTCCCGCCGAAGCAGTCAGGTGCGATCAGGACCCGCATGGTCAAAGAGTAGTTGGGTCTCCCTTACCCTTTGGGGTGTGAGGTTCCTTCGCCGCAAAGATGCAGAGTCCGCCGCCGAGGCCGAGTCCGGCGTGGACGCCGACGCGGAGGCCCGCAGCAAGGCGCACACCCCGGGCAAGGGGCGGCCGACGCCGAAGCGCCGCGAGGCCGAGCAGCGCAAGCGCGGCCCCGTCGCGCCCCCGCCGCGCACCACCCGGGAGGCGATGCGCCGGGCACGCGGCAACAAGGAGGAGCGCAAGGAGCTGTCCGCGAAGCGCCGCGAGATCCGCGTCAAGCAGCGCGAACGCATGATGGCGGGCGACGACCAGTACCTGATGCCGCGCGACCGCGGCCCGGTCAAGCGCTACATCCGCGACCTGGTCGACTCGCGCCGCAACCTGCTGGGCCTGTTCATGCCGCTGGCGATCCTGATCTTCGTGGCGCTGCTGGTGCCGGACCCGCGCGTGCAGAGCACCACCACGCTGCTGTGCCTGCTGATGCTGGTCGCGATGATCATCGAGGGCGCGCTGTCGGGGCGGCGGATCACGAAGCTGGTGCGTGCGAAGTTCCCGAAAGAGCCGATCCGCGGCCTGTCGATCGGGTGGTACGCGTTCATCCGGGCCTCGCAGATCCGCAAGCTGCGCGTGCCCAAGCCCAGCGTCCGGCCGGGCGACAAGATCTGACCTGTCCACAACCCGCGAAGTTGTCCACAGCCAGCCGTCCGGCGGCGATGCTGGAGCCACTCCACGGATAGGTTTGCGGTATGGAGTTTCGTCGCCTCGGCCGCAGCGGCCTGTCCGTCAGTGAGATCTCGTACGGCAACTGGATCACCCACGGGTCCCAGGTGGAGGAGGAGCAGGCACAAGCCTGCGTCCGCGCCGCCCTGGACGCCGGCATCACGACCTTCGACACGGCCGACGTGTACGCGAACACGCGCGCGGAGTCCGTGCTGGGGCGGGCGCTGGCCGGCCAGCGCCGGGAGAGCCTGGAGATCTTCACAAAGGTGTTCTGGCCGACCGGCCCGGGCGGTCCCAACGACCGCGGCCTGGGCCGCAAGCACATCATCGAGTCGGCGAACGGGTCGCTGCGCCGGCTGCAGACCGACTACGTCGACCTGTACCAGGCGCACCGGTTCGACGAGAGCGTGCCGCTGGAGGAGACGTTCCTGGCCTTCGCCGACCTGGTGCGCGCCGGCAAGGTGCTCTACGTCGGGGTGTCCGAGTGGAACGCCGACCAGATCAAGCGCGGCGCGGAGCTGGCACGCGAGCTGAAGGTGCCGTTCGTCTCCAACCAGCCGCAGTACTCGATGCTGTGGCGGGTCATCGAGGCCGAGGTCGTGCCGGCGTGCGAGCAGGAGGGCATCAGCCAGATCGTGTGGTCGCCGGTCGCGCAGGGCGTGCTCACCGGCAAGTACCTGCCGGGCCGGCCGGTGCCGTCGGGCTCCCGCGCCACCGACGAGTCCGGCAAGAACTTCATCAGCCGCCTCCTGCGCGACGACGTGCTGGAGAAGGTCCAGCAGCTGAAGCCGATCGCCGAGGACGTGGACCTGTCGATGGCCCAGCTGGCCGTGGCCTGGGTCCTGCGCAACAAGAACGTCGCGTCGGCCATCATCGGCGCCACCCGCCCCGAACAGGTGGCGGAGAACGTCAAGGCAACCGGCACGACCCTGGACGACGACGTCCTGGCCCGCATCGACAAGACCCTCGAGGGCGTCGTCCAGACCGACCCGTCCTTCACGGGCTGACCAAACTCCTCCGGGGGCCGGCGACCCCCGACAACCCGCCGGCCCCCGGAGGCCCCGGCGCCGTGAGCCGAGCCGGAACCACCGGCCACAGGTCCGACCGAGCCCTACTCCGGTGGATGAAGGCTCATCGGCCCGTACACCTCGTCCTCCCCGGCCAGGAGCGTGACCTCATCGACCCCGCGATCGCGCAAGTCACCCCAGGCCGACCCGAGCCACTCCTCCGCCGCCGCCTGGCCGGCGAAGCCCGACGACCGCTCCGGGCCCGCGCCGTAGCGCCACCAGTACTCCACGGCCGGCAAGATAGCGTGCCGGCGTGCGACGAACCCTGATCCTCGGCGGCGCGCGGTCGGGCAAGTCCGCGCACGCGGAAGGCCTGCTCACCGACGCGCCGGCGACCTTCGTGGCCACCGCCCGCCAGGACCCGGACGACGCCGAGTGGACCGCGCGCATCGCCGAGCACGTGCGGCGGCGCCCGCCCGCCTGGGACACCGTCGAGCTGCCCGACCCCACCGGGCTCGCGCCGTTTCTCGCCACGGCGACCGGCCGGGTCCTGGTCGACGACCTCGCCACCTGGCTCACCGCGCTGCTCGACGACGCGAACGCCTGGACCGGCGGCGACCTCGACCCCGTGCGCCAGAAATGCGACGAACTGGTCACCGCGGTGAGCGCGAGCCCGGCGGACGTCGTGCTCGTGTCCGCGGAGGTCGGCCTCGGCGTCGTGCCCGCGACCCGTTCTGGCAGGCTCTTCCGCGACCAGCTGGGTGCGCTGAACGCGGCACTCGCCGACCGCTGCACGGACGTCGTGCTGCTGGTGGCCGGCATCCCGCTGCGACTGCGCTGACCTGGAAGGAACCGGATGACCGACCCGGTCGAGTTCGACATCGTCAACCCGCCGGACGAGGCGTCCCGGCAGGCCGCGCTGACCCGGCACGGGCAGCTGACCAAACCGCCGGGCTCGCTCGGCCGGCTCGAGGACCTCGGCACCTGGCTCGCCGCCTGCCAGGGCCAGTGCCCGCCCAACCCGTTGCGGCGCCCCAGAGTCATCGTGTTCGCCGGCGACCACGGCGTGACCGACCGCGGGGTGTCCGCCTACCCGCGCGAGGTCACCGCCCAGATGGTGGCGAACTTCACGGCCGGCGGCGCGGCGATCAACGTCCTCGCGGCCGCCACGGGCGCCGGCGTCCGGGTGGTCGACATGGCGGTCGACGCCGACACCCCCGCCGACGTCTCCGCCCTGAAGGTCCGCCGCGCGTCGGCCCCGATCGACGCCGAGGACGCCCTCACCGAGGACGAGGTCAACGCCGCCCTCGCCGCCGGGAAGTCCATTGTGGACGAAGAGGTCGACGCGGGTGCCGACCTGTTGGTGGCGGGCGACATGGGCATCGGCAACACCACCGCGGCGGCCGTGCTGGTCGCCGCGCTGACCGGCACCGAGCCGGTCGCGGTCGTGGGCCGCGGCACCGGCATCGACGACACGACGTGGATGCGCAAGACCGCCGCGATCCGCGACGCCCTGCGCCGCGCCAAGCCGGTCACCGCCGACCCGGTCGCGCTGCTGCGCACTGTTGCGGGCGCCGACATCGCGGCGATGGCCGGTTTCCTCGCCCAGGCCGCGGTCCGCCGCACGCCGGTGGTGCTGGACGGCGTGGTCTCCGGCGCCGCCGCGCTGGTCGCCGAGGAGCTGGCGCCGGGCGCCCGCGCCTGGTGGGTCGCCGGGCACCGCTCGACCGAGCCCGCGCACTCGCTGGTCCTCGACCAGCTCGACCTCGAACCCGTGCTGGACCTGCGGATGCGCCTCGGCGAGGGCACCGGCGCCACGGCGGCGATCCCGCTGCTGACGATGGCCGTCCAGGTCCTGCGCGACATGGCCACCTTCGCCGACGCCGGCATCAGCGGCCGGACCCCCACCGCCGCCCCCTCGCCCGGCATCGACGCCGACGCCACCTGAGCGACCCGGTGGGCGCCGCGCTCCGGCTGGCCCTGTCCTGGCTGACCGTCATCCCCGCCGGCCGGCACCTGGTCGACCGCACCGTCGCCGGCCGGGCGATCGCGGTCGCGCCGTTCATCGGCCTGCTGCTCGGCCTGCCGGCCGCCGCGGTCGTGTCGCTGCTGGCCCGCACGGACATGCCGGGCCTGCTCGCCGGCCTGCTCACGGTCGGCCTCCTGGCCCTCGCGACGCGCGGCATGCATCTCGACGGGCTGGCCGACACCGCCGACGGGCTCGGCTGCTATGGCCCGCCCGAGAAGGCCCTCGCCGTCATGCGCGACGGCGGCGCCGGACCGTTCGGGGTCGTGTCGCTGGTGATCACGCTCGGCGGGCAGGCGGCCGCGTTCGGCGCGCTCGCCGGGCACCGGTGGTGGGCGATCGTGCTGGCCGTCGTCGCCGGGAGGGTGGCGTTCACCGGCTGCTGCCTGCGCGGGATCCCCGCGGCCCGGCCGGACGGGCTCGGCGCGCTCGTGGCCGGCACGCAGCACGCGGCCGTGCCGGTGGCGTGGGTCGCCGCGTTGCTGGTGGCCGGCGTGTTCGTGGACCGCCAGCACGTCTGGCTCGGGCTGGTCGCCGTCGTCGTGGCGGTGCTCGGCACGATCGCGTTCGTCGCGCACGTGCGGCGGCGGCTCGGCGGGATCACCGGTGACGTGCTCGGCGCGGCGTGCGAGGTGGCCACCACGATCGTGGCGGCCACCTGCACGATGATCTAGCTCAGCGATCTAGCTCAGCGATCTAGCTCAGCTGCGTCATCCAGCCGTGCGGGTCGGGTGCCGTGCCGCGCTGGATCGCGGTCAGTGCCTCGCGCAGCCGCATCGACACCTCGCCGGTCGCGCTGCCGTTGATCGTGAACTCGCCCTCGGCGTGCTTCACCGAGCCGACCGGGGTGATGACGGCCGCGGTGCCGCACGCGAAGACCTCGGTCAGCTCGCCCGACTCGGCCTTCTTCTCCCACTCCTCGGTGGAGATCCGCCGCTCCTCGACCTGGTAGCCGAGCGACGAGGCGAGTGTGAGCAGCGAGTCGCGCGTGACGCCGGCGAGCAGCGCGCCGGACAGCTCCGGTGTGACCACGCGAGCGTCCGCGCCCGAGCCGAAGACGAAGAACAGGTTCATCCCGCCCATCTCCTCGACCCACCGGCGCTCGACGGCGTCGAGCCACACCACCTGGTCGCAGCCATGCTCGGCGGCCTGCGCCTGCGCCACGAGCGACGCCGCGTAGTTGCCGGCGAACTTCGCCGCGCCGGTGCCCCCGGGGGCGGCCCGCACGTACTCGGTCGAGAGCCACACGCTCACCGGCTTGACGCCGCTGGCGAAGTACGAGCCGGCCGGCGAGCCGATCAGCACGTAGAGGTACTCGGCCGCCGGCCGCACGCCGAGCCCGACCTCCGTGGAGATCATGAACGGCCGCAGGTACAGCGACTCCTCGTCGTGCTCGGGCACCCAGCGACCGTCGACCGCGACGAGCTCGCGCAGCGAGGCGAGGAACACGTCGTCGGGCAGTTCCGGCATCGCGAGCCGGCGGGCCGAGCGGCGGAACCGCGCCGCGTTCGCCTCGGGCCGGAAGCTGGCGACCGTGCCGCCGGGCTGCCGGTAGGCCTTGAGGCCCTCGAAGATCGCCTGCCCGTAGTGCAGCACCATGGCCGCCGGGTCCAGCGTGAGTTGCCGGTAAGGCTCGACCTGCGCGTCGTGCCAGCCCTGTGTCCGGTTGTGGCGGATCGTCACCATGTGGTCGGTGAAGTACATCCCGAACCCAGGATTGGCCAATACCTCCGCAATCCGCTCCGGGGTCGCCGGTGACGGATTGAGAGTCCTGGTGAATGTGGGCGTCATGTGTGCACGGTAGCTGCCGGGCGGGCGGCTGAGAACTCGGCGATCAGACAATCCGTCATCCAAGTGACCTCACCGCAAGCCGGACGAAAGATGACGCGCAGCGAGCAGCCGGAACGCCGAGTCACCGAGCAACAGGACCGCGGCCCCCGCGAGCGCGGCGGTCGGGGGAATCACCAACACCCCGACGACCGTGACCACCCCGGCGGCCACGACCACCCGTATGTGCGGCACCCCGGCCGCCGGCAACCCGCGCAGAACGGCCATGAGGGAGAACCCGCACGCCACCACCACGGCGATCAGCAGCAGGGGCTGCATGGCCCCCGCGTCGGCGGCATCCAGGGCGGCCCGAAGCGGAGCGGGCGAGATCGCAAGCCGCGCGGCGCCGAGCTGCCGCACCGCCGCGACCACGACCGCCAGCACAACGACCGCCACAATCCCGACGACGAGGAAACGCCCCCACCGCCACGCTTCGACACCAACCGGCACGCCATCGCCGTCAGGCTCGGCGCCTTCGACGACCGCGCCGGCCGGCGCACCAGGCACATCGCCATCCCCCGGCGCGCCACCATCGCCGTGGGAGACACCGTCACTCTCGAGCCCAGTGCCGCCAGCCGCACCGCCACGTCCGGCGGCTTCGACGGCCCGACCACCCGCGCCAGGCCCGCTCCACCCGGCGCCGAACATGCACACCGCCAGCAGCCCGGCCGCGCCGAGCACCCCTGCCACGCTCCCCCCACCCGGCGCGGCGACCGCCGGCGCGGCCGGCGCGATCGCGAAGCACGCGATCACCACCAGCAGCAGCACGCCCACCACCACGACCGCCGCCACCCGCACGGCCACCGCCGGCACCCCCACCGCCGCCAGCGCCGTCGCCACCACCACGACCGCCAGCGCGGCGAACGGTGTCAGGTAGACCGCGACCGTCCCGGCGAGCGCCACCGCCGCCGCCAGCCGGGCCAGTGTCGACAGTGCGAAACCGAAGCGTCGCAACGGAACCACAACTGTCGCGAGCGGACGATCCCATGTGGACAATACGGCCGCGCCGCCCACGAGCACACCGAGGAGCGCGGCGAGCGGCAGCCAGCCGCCGGCGATCGACGCCGCCGGCGCGAGGCCGAGGAACAGCCCGGCACCGAAACTCGCCGCCACGCCGCCCGCGACGAGGTCTGTCCTGCGTACCGGTGTGGACACGAAGCCAACCGTGTCAGACGGCTTCCCGACCACCTCACGGTGGGCATGCCATCCGCAACTCGTTAGCATGCGTCACAACCGACCGACAGGAGCAGATCGTTGAGTGCGCCCAAGCTGTCGTTGACCACCGCCTCTGCCGCCGAGGCCACCGCCGACGCGGTGATCGTCGGCACGGTGCAGGACGGTGCGGACGTCGCGCTCGCACCCGGCGCCGAGCAGGTCGATGCCGCGTTCGACGGCAAACTGGCCGAGGTGCTCGCCACCCTCGGCGCCACCGGCAAGGCCGACGAGGTCGTGAAGGTCCCGACGATGGGCAGGCTGCCGGCGGGCGTCGTGGTCGCCACCGGGCTGGGCAAAACGGGCGAGGTCGGACCCGAGCAGGTGCGGCGCGCCGCGGGCGCGGCGTCCCGGGCGCTCGCGGGCACCGGCCGCGCGGTCAGCACACTGTCCACTGTGGACCTGCACGCCGCGGTCGAGGGCACGGTGCTCGGCGCGTACGTCTTCGACGAGTACCGCTCCGAGCGCGGCGACAGGCCGCTCGAGCGTGTCGACCTGGTGAGCCCGGCCGAGGGCAGCGCCAAGGAACACCGCGCGGTCGTCAAGGCGGCGACGGCGATCGCCGAGGCGGTCACCACGGCGCGCGACTTCGTCAACACCCCGCCGAACGACCTGTTCCCCGCGTCGTTCGCCGACCGGGCCGCCGCGCTGGCGCGGTCGGCGGGCCTGGACGTCGAGGTGCTCGACGAGAAGGCGTTGCGCAAGGGCGGGTTCGGCGGCGTGCTGGGCGTGGGCATGGGCTCGAGCCGGCCGCCGCGGGTGGTGCGGATCGCCTACCGCGGCCCGAAGGCACGCAAGAAGGTCGCGCTCGTCGGCAAGGGCATCACGTTCGACACCGGCGGCATCTCGATCAAGCCGGCCTCGCACATGGAGGAGATGACCTCCGACATGTCCGGCGCCGCGGCGATCGTGGCGTCGGTGGTGCTGGCCGCGAAGCTTCGCTACCCGCTCGAGGTGATCGCGACCGTGCCGATGGCGGAGAACATGCCGTCCGGCGCCGCATACCGGCCGGGCGACGTGCTGACGATGTACGGCGGCAAAACGGTCGAGGTGCTCAACACCGACGCCGAGGGCAGGCTGATCCTGGCCGACGCGATAGTGCGCGCGTGCGAGGACGAGCCGGACTACCTGATCGAGACCGCGACGCTGACCGGCGCGCAGCTCGTGTCGCTCGGCAGGCGCACCCCGGGGATCATGGGCTCGGACGAGTTCCGCGACCGGGTGGCCGCGATCGCGAAGGCCAACGGCGAGGGCGGCTGGCCGATGCCGCTGCCGGAGGAGCTGCGCCGCGACCTGGACTCGAAGCTGGCGGACCTGTCGAACGTGACGGGGCACCGGTGGGGCGGCATGCTCGCCGCGGCCCTGTTCCTGCGCGAGTTCGTGGCGGACGGCGTGCCGTGGGCGCACATCGACATCGCCGGGCCGGCGTACAACACCGGCTCCCCTTGGGGTTACACCGCGAAGGGCGGCACGGGCGTCCCGGTCCGCACGATCGCCGCGGTCCTGGCCGACATCGCCGAGAACGGCTGACGGCACGGCCGCAGGGCGCCACCATCGATGGCCCGGCAGGCGGAGGCAGTTGTCACGATGCCGCCTCCAGCGGCGGACCATTGCGCCATACCGCGGCCAGGTCTTGTATCGGCAGGTCGAGCACCGCACTGAGGCAGGCGATCGTGCCGAACGCGGGGGTCGGGAGCCGGCCGGTCTCGATCTTGCGCAACGTCTCCGGCGACATACCGGCCGCGTGCGCCACTTCACCGAGATCCCGGTCCGCTCGCGCTTCACGCAGCAGTCTCCCGAGACGCCTGCCGGCCTCGATCTGTTCGGGTGTGAGCGGATTGCGAACCACGACGCCAGCGTACGGCTGGTATTTTAATACCACAAGCGCTACGTTGGTATTAAAATACCAACGTTGTGAGGGTACCCATGATCGAGTTGAAGTCGCCGGCAGAGATCGAACGGATGCACACCACCGGGCAGTTCGTCGCCCAGGTCCTGTCCGAGCTCAGCGAACTCGCCGACGTGGGCGTCAACCTCCTCGACCTGGAACACCACGTCCGCGGCCGGATCCGCCAACGCGGGGCACAATCCTGCTACTGGGACTACGCCCCGTCCTTCGGGCGCGGCCCGTTCCGCAACGTCATCTGCCTGTCGGTCAACGACGCGGTGCTCCACGGACTGCCCCACGACTACACGCTGCGCGACGGGGACGTCCTCAGCATGGACCTCGCGGTCGGGATCGACGGCTGGGTCGCGGACTCCGCCCGGACCGTCATCGTGGGCACGCCAGCCGACGATGACCTGCGACTCCTCCGCGCGACCGAGGAAGCGCTCACCGCCGGCATCGAGGCCGCGAGACCAGGCAGCCGGCTGGGCGATGTCTCAGCGGCGATCGAGGCGGTCGCCACCGGCTACGGCTACCCGGTCAACACGGAGTTCGGTGGCCACGGACTCGGACGGACGATGCACGAGGATCCCCACGTCCCCAACAAGGGCCGCGCCGGCCGCGGCCTCAAGCTCCGAGCGGGCATGACCCTGGCACTCGAACCCTGGTTCGCCCGCACCACCGACCGGATCGTCTTCGACCCCGACGGCTGGACCATCCGCTCCGCCGACGGCTCGCGCACCGCCCACTCCGAGCACACGATCGCGATCACCGAAGACGGCCCCTTGGTGCTCACCCAGCGCCTGCCACACCACGCGGACTCGGCCTGAGCTCGGCCGAGGGCCACCGGCACCGACGAGGTCAGGTCGTCCAGGTCGGCCAGCGTTCCATGTCGCGGCCCGCCAGCGGGGCGTCCGGGGCCAGGTCGCCGTACGTCACGCCAGCCACCTTGGCCTTCGCCGACAGTTCGTACACGAAGCAGGCGTACACGGGCTCGTCCGCCGTGCCCGGGCCGATGAACGGCGGGCAGTCCGGCATCCGGTCGAAGCCCGGGACCGGGCGGGTCAGCACCCCGCGATCGTCGCGTAAGAAGACATCGTCGGCCGGGCCCAGAGCGGCACGTACGACCACGAGACGGTCGCCGGCGGCCGGTTTGCGGTCGCCCAGGTACCCGGACGGGGTCAGGACCACGTCGAAGCCCGCGCGCATCGTCGAGTCGGCCAGGGTGACCTCGACCGGCGGGTCGCCGAGCTTGCCGGCCACGAGCGGCGTCGCGGGCGCGCCGCGCCGCACGGCCGGCACCGACACCGGCACCCGGATCGGCGGCTGTGCGTCCGCATCAGTACTGAGCGAGCCGAACACCACCGCGCTCACCGGCGTCCGCTCCGGCACCGGCAGCGACACGCACGCGTCGAAGACCTGCCCCTTCGGCACGATCTTCGGCGGCTTCGACGCGGTCGACGTGCAGTCCACGAGCCCGTCGCCGAGCGGGTGGATCCACAGGCCGCGGTCGTCGACCACCGACACGCTGCGGGAGAAGTCGTTCTCCCAGTCCGGGCCCGACGTGTTCGTCCCGCTCAGCTCCACCGTGATCCAGCGGTAGCCGGCGGGCGCGTCGCCGAGCGCGGGCTGCAGCGACTCCGTCCGCACGCCCTTGATCGTGACCTCCAGCTCCGCGCCGACGGCCGTGCGATAACGCGCGGGCGCCCCCCGCCGCGCCGCCACGTACGCCGGCCGGCCGGCCGTGACCAGCTCCTGCCCCTCGACCGCGGGCGGCATGGTCGCGCCGCCCTCCTCGTCGGGCGCGTCGACCAGGGCGCCGGCCGCCGGGCCGGGGCTGCCCGCCATCCGCAGCCCGGGTGTCACGCCGATCGCCAGCACCGCGCCGACCGCGGCCACGATCGCCAGCGCCGCCGCGGCCACGATCGCACGCCGCCGCCGCGACCGGACCCGGCCGGACGCCGCCGACCGGGTGGCCGACCGGGTGGCCGACCGGGTCACGGACAACACCGCCGACCGCACGCCCGACCGCGTGCCGGGGCGTTCGTCGGACGACTCGGGAGACAGGGCGCCGCGGGCCACCGCGGTCGCCGGGTCCTGGTCGACCCGCACCGGCAGGCCGCGCTCGGCCAGCCGCCGCGCGAGCGCCGGCGTGCGCGAGGAGCGGCCGACGACCAGCACCGTGTCCGCGGCCGCCGCGAGCGTCGCCACCTCGGCGTCGCCGGGCAGGTCCGTGGTCGACAGCACCGCGAGCTTGCCACCCCTGCGCCGCACCGTGGTCGCCGTGCCCGCGTCGCCGTCCAGCTCGACGACCAGCGCCGTCTGGTCGCCCTCGAGCTCCGCGCCCGCCACCGCGGCGATCGGCGCGACGACCATGCGCACGGCGGGTGCGAGCCCCGCGGCCGCGCGGGTCAGCACCGCGACGTGCTCGGCCGGCCAGCCGGCGGGCCGGGTGAGCACCAGCTCGGCCACCGGCGTCCCGGCCGAGCGGACCACGCGCGTCAGCAGCGTGCGAACGAGCCTGGTCACCGGCAGGACGATGTCGCCGACCATCAGGTCGTGCCGGTCCAGCCGGTGCTTGAGATCGCTGACCAACCGGTCCGGATCCACGACCCCGACGCTCACCGCGTCGCGGCCGACGACGAGCTGGTGTTCCGAGTTCAGCGCGACCGCGGACGGCACCCTGACCTCGCCGCTCACCTGAACGGGCCTGGGCACGCCGTCGTGCCCGCGCAGCACACCGACCGTGTCGGTGGCGCCGAAGTCGACGACGACCGTGACCCCGCTCACGCAACGCCCCTTCTGAACTTGTCCCGGACGGGCTAACCGCGCTCTTTCTTCTGGCGGGCTTGATACTCCCTCATGCGCTTCGGGTAGCCAACCCGTTCCACTTCGTAAAGTGGCATCTTTCGCTTCCGGGCGAAGTCGGCCGCCGCCTCGGGGCTCGCGATCCGCCTCCTGGTCCACTCCCCGTCGTGCGCGACGAGCAGCACGGTCGTCTGGGTGACGTTCGTGCGCGGCTCCACGAAGGCCTCGACGCCCTGCCGCTGCGCCGCCCACTCCTCCAGGTGCGCGGTGTCGTTCTTCGACGACGACCGCACCTGACCGCCCTTGCGTTTCTTACGCAGCGAGTCGAAAACACCCACGACGGCACCTCCGTATGAAACGTCGTCCCTCTCATTGTGCCAATGCGGCCACCTCGCAAGCGTGCCGCAGGTAGTGACAAGATGATGTGTGGTGGCCGGTTCACGACCCGGGTCGCCGCCTGCCCGCTCGTCCATGTCAAGGAGCACCCGTGACTGATACCTCCGCTGACCTCGTGATCCTGGGTGGCGGATCGGGTGGCTACGCCTGCGCGTTCCGCGCCGCGGGCCTCGGCCTCTCGGTGATCCTGGTGGAGAAGGACAAGCTGGGCGGCACCTGCCTGCACCGCGGCTGCATCCCGACCAAGGCGCTGCTGCACGCCGCCGAGGTCGCGGACCTGGCGCGCGAGGGCGACCAGTTCGGCGTGAAGTCCTCCCTCGAGGGCATCGACATCGCGGGCGTCAACTCCTACAAGGACGGCGTGGTCGGCGGGCTGTACAAGGGCCTGCAGGGACTCGCGAAGGCGAACAAGGTCACCGTGGTCGAGGGCCAGGGCACCTTCGTGGCGCCGAACGCCGTCGACGTGAACGGCACCCGCTACACCGGCCGCAACGTCGTGCTGGCCACCGGGTCGTACGCGAAGACCCTGCCCGGCCTGGACATCGGCGGGCGCATCATCACCAGCGACCAGGCCGTGCACCTGGACTACATCCCGTCGAGCGTCGTGGTGCTCGGCGGCGGCGTGATCGGCGTCGAGTTCGCGAGCGTGTGGGCGTCGTTCGGCGCCGAGGTGACGATCGTCGAGGCGCTGCCCCGGCTCGTGCCCCTCGAGGACGAGTGGGCGTCCAAGCAGCTCGAGCGCGCGTTCCGCAAGCGCGGGATCAAGTACAAGACCGGCGTCAAGTTCACCGGCGCCGAGCAGAACGGCTCGAACGTGACGGTCTCGCTGGAGTCCGGCGAGACGATCGAGGCCGAGACGCTGCTGGTCGCGGTGGGCCGCGGGCCCAACAGCGCGGGCCACGGCTACGAGGAGGCCGGCATCACGACCGAGCGCGGCTTCGTGCTCACCGACGACCGGCTGCGCACCAACCTGGAGAACGTCTACGCCGTCGGCGACCTCGTGCCCGGGCTGCAGCTCGCGCACCGCGGCTTCCAGCACGGCATCTTCGTGGCCGAGGAGATCGCCGGGCGCAACCCGCGCCCGGCCGACGAGGCCGGCATCCCGCGCGTCACCTACTGCAAGCCGGAGGTCGCGTCGGTCGGGCTGACCGAGGCGCAGGCCAAGGAGCGCTTCGGCGGCGCGGAGACCTACACGTACGCGTTGAGCGGCAACGGCAAGAGCCAGATCCTCAAGACCTCGGGCGGCGTCAAGCTGGTGAAGGCGCCGGACGGCCCGGTCGTGGGCATCACCATGGTCGGGGACCGGGTCGGCGAGCTTGTCGGTGAGGCACAGTTGATCTACAACTGGGAGGGCTACCCGGAGGACGTGGCGCCGCTCATCCACGCCCACCCCACCCAGACCGAGGCGCTCGGCGAGGCCTTCCTCGCCCTGGCCGGCAAGCCATTGCACGTGCACGGCTAAAGTCCTTTAGTCCCAAGGAGTCAGCGAACCATGGCGTTCTCCGTCCAGATGCCGGCGCTCGGCGAGAGTGTCACCGAGGGCACGGTCACCCGGTGGCTCAAGCAAGAAGGCGACACCGTCGAGGTCGACGAGCCGTTGCTCGAGGTCTCCACGGACAAGGTCGACACCGAGATCCCGTCGCCAGCGGCCGGCGTGCTGCAGAAGATCGTCGCCCAGGAGGACGAGACGATCGAGGTCGGCGCGGAGCTCGCGGTGATCGGCGACAGCGCCGAGGGCGGCGCCGACTCCGGCTCGGACGCCGGCGCCGACACCGGGGCGGAGCCCGCGCAGGCCGAGCCAGAAGCCGAGCCACAGGCCGAGGCTGCGCAGCAGGCGGAGCCGGAGCCCGCGCAGGCGGCCGCCCCGGCCCAGGAGTCCACTTCGGACACTTCGGGTGGCTCCGGCGGTTCGGCGGAGGGCACACCGGTCTCGATGCCGGCGCTCGGCGAGAGCGTCACCGAGGGCACGGTCACCCGCTGGCTCAAGCAGGTCGGCGACTCGGTCGAGGTCGACGAGCCGCTGCTCGAGGTGTCCACGGACAAGGTCGACACGGAGATCCCGTCGCCGGTGGCCGGCACGCTGCTCGAGATCACCGCGAACGAGGACGAGACCGTGGAGGTCGGCGGCCGGCTCGCGATCGTGGGCTCCGGCTCGGCGGCCCCCGCACAGCCGAAGCAGGAACCCGAGCAGGAGCAGGCCACGGCACCGGAACCGCCGAAGCAGGAGGCCCCCCAGCAGGAGGCGCCACGCCAGGAGGCCCCCCGGCAGGAGGCCCCGAGACAGGAAGCCCCCAAACAGGAAGCCCCGCGCCAGGAGGCGCCGCGGCCCGCCGCCGCGGCCGCGCCCGAGCGGGCCAACGGCGAGTCCCCGTACGTCACTCCGCTGGTGCGCAAGCTCGCCACCGAGCACGGCGTCGACCTGTCCGGTGTCCAGGGCAGCGGCGTCGGTGGCCGGGTCCGCAAGCAGGACGTGCTGGCCGCGGCCGAGGCGGCGAAGCAGCCCGCCCCGGCGCCCGCCGCCGCGCGCCCGGCCACCCCGAGCGCCCCCGCGGCGCCCGCGTCGGACCTGCGGGGCAAGACCGAGAAGATGAGCAGGCTGCGCCAGACGGTGTCGCGGCGAATGGTCGAGTCGCTGCAGACGTCCGCGCAGCTCACCCAGGTCGTCGAGGTCGACGTCACCAGGATCGCGAAGCTGCGGTCGCGGGCCAAGTCGGCTTTCGAGCAGCGCGAGGGCGTCAAGCTCACGTTCCTGCCGTTCTTCGCGAAGGCCGCGGTGGAGGCGCTCAAGGCGCACCCGAAGCTGAACGCGTCGATCAACGACGAAACCAAGGAGGTGACCTACCACGGCGCCGAGCACCTGGGCGTCGCGGTGGACACCGAGCGCGGCCTGCTGACACCGGCCGTCCACAACGCGGGCGACCTGTCCGTCGCCGGTCTCGCGCACAAGATCGCCGACCTGGCCGAGCGCACCCGCGCGAACAAGATCACCCCGGACGAGCTGTTCGGCGCGACGTTCACGCTGACGAACCTGGGCAGCCAGGGCGCGCTGTTCGACACGCCGATCATCCAGCAGCCGCAGGTCGGCATCCTGGGCGTCGGCCTGGTCGTGAAGCGGCCGGTCGTGATCACCGACGCCGACGGCAACGACACGATCGCGATCCGCTCGATGGCCTACCTCGCGCTGACCTACGACCACCGCCTGGTCGACGGCGCGGACGCGGGCCGGTTCCTGACGACGATCAAGAACCGGCTCCAGGAGGCCAACTTCGAGGGCGACCTGGGCCTGTAGCCGATGCGAATCGTGGTGGCGGGCTCGTCGGGAATGATCGGCTCCGCCCTCGTGCGCGACCTGCACGAGGCCGAGCACGACGTCGTCCGGCTCGTCCGGCGGCGGCCGCGCGCGGTCGACGAGCGTGAGTGGGACCCGCCTGCCGGGCGGATCGACGACGGCGCGCTGGACGGCGCCGACGCGGTGGTCAACCTGTGCGGGGCGGGCATCGCGAGCAGGCGGTGGAGTCACGCGCGCAAGCAGATGCTGCTGAACAGCCGCGTCGAGCCGACCGAGGTGCTGGCCGCGGCCGTCGCCGAGCGCGGCATCCCGGTCCTGGTCAACGCGTCGGCGGTCGGCTACTACGGCGACACCGGCGACCGGGAGAGCGACGAGAGCGCGCCGAACGGGCAGGGGTTCCTGGCGGCGCTGTGCCGTGACTGGGAGGCCGCGACGCAACGGGCGGCCGACGGGGGCGCGCGGGTGGTGCGGTTGCGGACCGGGCACGTGCTGTCGCGGCGCGGCGGGCTGCTCGGCACGCTGCGGCCGCTGTTCGCGCTGATGCTCGGCGCGCGGCTGGGCAACGGGCTGCAGTACATGCCGTGGGTGCACGTGGCCGACCACGTGGCGGCGATCCGGTTCGTGCTGGAGACCGACGGGGTCGCGGGCGCGGTGAACTCGTGCTCGCCGAACCCGGTGACGAACCGGGAGTTCACCCGCACCTTCGCGCGCGCGCTCGGCCGGCCCGCGCCGTGGTTCGTGCCGCGGCTCGCGCTGCGGCTGGCCGTCGGCGACGGCGCGGAGGAGATCCTCTACAGCCAGCGCACGGTGCCCGGGGTGCTGACGGCGCGGGGGTTCACGTTCCGGTACCCCGTGATCGAGGACGCCATGGACGCGGCGCTCCACCGGTGATCGAGGACCGACGGCGTAAGGTCGCTGGCGTGGCTGACGTTTCCTGCCGCGCGTCGAGCGCGCCCATGCACGTCCGCGAGCTCGGCTCGATCGACTACGTCGAGGCGTGGGGCCTGCAGCGGTCCCTCGTCGCGGCGCGGGCCGACGACACGGGCCCGGACACGTTGCTGCTGTTGGAGCACCCGTCGGTATACACGGCCGGCAAGCGCACCGCGCCGGAGGAGCGCCCCGACGACGGCACCCGGGTGGTCGACGTGGACCGCGGCGGCAAGATCACCTGGCACGGCCCGGGGCAGCTCGTCGGTTACCCGATCGTGAAGCTGGCCGACCCGATCGACGTGGTCCAGTACGTCCGCCGGGTCGAGCAGGCCCTGATCGCGGTGTGCGACGAGCTCGGCGTGGTGACGGGCCGCGTCGAGGGCCGCAGCGGCGTGTGGCTGGCCGCGGACCACCGCCCGGAACGCAAGATCGCCGCCATCGGCATCCGCGTCCAGCGCGGCGTGACCATGCACGGCTTCGAGATCAACTGCGACGCCGACCTGAGCGCGTTCGAACACATCATCCCGTGCGGCATCCGAGACGCCGGCGTGACGTCCCTGTCCCTGGAACTGGGCCACCAGGTGACGGTCACGGAGGTGCTCCCGCTGGCGGAGCGGCACCTGCTCGCCGCGCTGGACGGCACGCTGCCGGTCGTGGACCGCTGGCTGCCCCGCTGGACGCCGTCGTCCCCCGGCGTGGAGTTCGAGCTCGCCCAGCACCGGTAACCGTCCACAAAGGCCTCAGTCCGGTCCGAGGTGGACTGTCAGGGTCGCGCGGGTGACGAACCGGGACCACCCGGCGACGACCCCCGCAACCGGACGCCCGGCGCGCGGGACAACGCCAGGTACAGCCGCACGTCGTCGTACCGGTCCGCGCCGACCTCGATCACGTTCGGGAGGCGGCCCCACTCCAGGAACCCCAGCGAGCGGTACAGGTCGATCGTGCCGTGGTTGTTGCCGCGCACGCCCAGGGTGAGCGTCTCCAGGCCCGCCGCCCGCGCCCGTTCCACCAGGCCCGACACCACCAGCCCGCCGAGGCCGAGACCCCGCGCCGCGGGATGGACCATCACCTTCGTCACGTCCGCCGCGTGCTCGAAGATCGGCCGGGGCCCGCGCCGCCACTGGCCCGTCGCCTCCACCCGGCCGTCCACCACGCCCAGGGCCAGGGCCGCGTCGCCCGCGCGGACGGCGCCGAGCGTCTCGGACAGCCACGCCTCGGTCACCGGCAACGGCGGCGGGGTCAGGTAGCCGACCGCACCCCCGGCCGCGACGACCGCGTGCAGCACCCGGTGCACCTGCGCCACCAGCTCGTCCGACATCGCCGACGGCCAGCGCAGTTCGATCATGCCTGCGCGTTGTGGCGCATGCCCGACATGACCGCGACGATCGTGTGGGTGACCTCGGCGCCCGTCTTCTTCGGGTCCGCCGCGCTCGCGATCGCCTCCGCGCCCGCGGACAGCGCGCCGAACAGGATCCGCGCGGTCACCTCCACCGGCAGCGCCTCGATCTCGCCGGCCTCGACCAGGGCCTCGACGGTCGCGCGCACCAGGCCGTAGCTGAAGTGCTCCTCGGCCTCGCGCCACCGCTCCCAGCCCATCACCACCGGCGCCTCGTGGATCACGATCCGCTGGTAGGACGGCTCCAGGCACACCCGCACGTACGCCTGGATGCCCGCCATCGCGCGCTCCCATGCCGTGCCGTCCCCGACCACGACCTCGGTCAGCCGGTTCATCGCGGCCGTCTCCACCTGGTCGAACGCCGCCTCGAACAACGCCTGCTTGCCGCTGAAGTGGTGGTACAGCGCGCCCTTGGTCACCCGGGCGCGCTTCACGATCGCCTCGAGCGAGGTGCCCGCATAGCCGCGCTTGGTGAACAGGTCCAGCGCCGAGTCCACCAGCGCCTGCCGGGTCGACTCGGTGTAGTCGACGCGCCTCGACCGCATTGTCACCACGTTCACAACCGTACGACACCTCGCCGGCACATACCGGTGGTACGTTGACCTTGTCCGACCATACCGACGGTATGTCGAAGACCGGCGGTATGACCGACGTCACGACAAGGGGGAAGCAATGGGCTGGGACGAGTACTACCGCCGCCGAGACGCCCTGAACAGCGTGATCGAACGCGGCGAGCTGTTCGTGCCGGACCCGTTCGCGGGTCCGACCGAGGTCCTGCTGGCCCTGCACCACCGCTGGTCGCTGCAGCTGGCCGGCCGGGTCGAGCTGGCCACCGATTCCGGTGATCCCGCCGACGATCCCGCCGACGCGGTCGGCGCCGCGTGGCGCGCGGCCGCCGCGGCGAACCCCGCGCTGCTGCGGCTGCTCGACGAGCACGCCGACCATCCGCCGCTGCGTGCACTGATCCGCGCCGAGCAACGGATGCTCGCCCGGGCCGCCGGGCTCACCGGCCCCGAGGACGGCAGGCTGGAGCAGGCCGCGCTCGGCGCCGCGTTCGTCACGCTGCAGCGCAACGGCCCGCGGCGCAACCCGGTGGAACGGTTCCTGCGCAAGCTGGTTCCGTCCGGCTGACGTCAGTCGAGCAGGCCGAGCTCGACGAACGTCCGGTGACACCAGTCGAGCGCGGTGTCCAGGTCCGTCCACTGTGGATCGTCTGGGCGCAGGTACGGGAAGACGTACGGGTCGGTCACCTCGCCGGGCAGGTCCGTCGGCAGGCAGTGGTAGGGCGGCGCGCCGTAGTTGTCGGCGTTCATGCGCTTGGCGAGCGCTCGCGGCTGGGCGTCCCACAGGGCGAACCACAGCCGGCGGCACATCAGCGGGTGCGCGACCGCGAACACGAGCCGCCCGACGTCCAGCGGCTCGCCCGCGGAGACCACCCGGGCCATCGCGGTGTGCCGGTCGTGGCCGACCATGCACGACCAGCCGGACCAGATCTCCACGCTGTGCCCCGCCCCGATGATCGCCGCACACAGGGTGGCGAGCGCGATCCCGCGGTTGCGCACGAGCCGGTGCGGCGTCGTGCTCAGGTACGTCGCCGGCACCACGAACGTCACCACCCGCCCGCGCGTGGACGTCCGCCGCGGCACCGCGTCGACCATGCACTCCGGCACCCCGGCGAGGTAGGCGCCGACGTCGACCTCGCTGCCGGTCACGTCCCAGGTCGGCTCGAGGGTGAGCGCGGAGACGCCGAGCCCGGCCCGCTCGCGCAGCGCGCCGACCGACACGTCGGCCTCCCGCAGCGCCAGCGGCCACCCGTCGACGGCCAGCCGCAGCGCCTCCGCCCACGAGCCGCCGCACCAGTCGTCGCCCCCGTGGCGGCCGGAGCCGTGAATGGTCTCGGGCGCCCGCGCCGCGTCGAGAAAGTCGTGCCAGGAGAGCAAAGCGGGCAGTGCTGTGTTCAAGTTTCGCCCCGCGCTGTGTTCATGGTTCGCCCCGCGCTGTGTCCATTGGTTCGCTCCGCTCCTCCGCTACTCGCCGTCTTCCCTCCTCCGTGCTCGGCGCTGGCGCGCCTGCGCGCGAGCGTCAGTCCAGACGGCGAACGCTCCGTCGCTCCCGCTCACGCTCCCGCTCACAGGCCCAGCGCCTCGCGGTGCGCCGCGGACAAGCCGCGAGTGACCCGCCAGCGCTGCACCTGCTCGAGGCTCGCGCCCGCGGCGAGCAGCTTGGCGCCGTCGATGCTGACGCGCGGCGAGAAGATCACCGGCAGCCGCTTGTCGGTCGCGGCCTTGCGGAGCCGGTGGACCTCGGTGAGCAGCTGGCGCACGAGCCGCTTCTTGCCCGGCGCGTGCGCCATCGCGACGCGCTCCTCCAGCTGCTCGTCGACCGGCACGTCGATGGTGACGAACCGGTCGAGGGTGGCCGCGTCGAGCGCCTGGCGGCCGACGTAGTCGCGGTCGCCGCCGGTGCCGTAGGTGTTGCCGGTGGCCACGAGCCGGAAGTCCGGGTGCGCGGTGACCATCCCGTCGGCGAACGCGCACGCGCCGAGCGCCAGCGCCTGGTTCAGCTCGGCGAGCAGGCCCGGGTGGCCGTTGTCGAGCTCGTCGAGCAGCATCACGCCGCCATGCTCGAAGGCGCGGCGGAAGGGCGTCTCGTGGTAGTTGCCGTGCGCGTCGAAGTAGCCGAACACCTTGCTCATCGGCGTGGTGGGGCCGAGCGAGATCGCCTGCAGGGTCAGGCCGAGCGCCTCCGCGGCCTGGGCGGCGAGCGTCGACTTGCCGGTGCCCGCCGGGCCGACGAGCAGCACGTGGCACCGCGCGCCGAGGGCGAGCAACAGCTCGGGCAGGGCCTCGTGCGTGTGCCCGGTGACGGTGATCTTGCCGCCGGCCGGCAGGGTGACCTCGACGGGCCGCGGGACGAACTCGACGCACGCCTTCTCCGCGGCCTCGCGGGCGAGCGCCAGCACCTCGGCGCGGGCGTGCCCGACGGCCGCGGTCGCCGTGGCGGTGGCCTCCTTGGCCAGCCGGCGCACCTCGTCGCGGGACTTGTCGACGGCCTTCTGCGCGGTCGCGGCCGCCTCCTTGGCCAGCCGCGCCACCTCCCGCCGCGCCTCGTCGGCGGCCGTGGTCGTCGTCTCCGTGGCCTCCGCCGTGAGCCGCGCGAGCAGCGCCCGCGTCTCCTCCGCGGCCGTGTTCGTCGACTCGGCGGCCTCCTGGGCGAGCCGGGCCAGCTCGGCGCGCGTCTCCTCGGCAGCGGCGTCCGCGCGCGTCGAGGCCTGCGTGGCCAGCGTCAGCACGTCCGCCCGGGCCACCTCCACCGCCGCGGCCGCCGTGGTCGTCGCCTCGCGGGCCAGCGTCGTGACCTCCTCGCGGGCCGCCTCGACGGCGTCGGCCGCCTCGCGGACCGCGGCCGTCGCGGTGGCCGACGCGGTCGCCCGCGCCGCGTCCTCGGCCATGCCCCGGATGTCGTCCGCCAGTGGCGTGAGCGCGGCCGACGCCACGGCGGGGTCGGCGAACCGCTCGCCCACCGCCCGCCGCGTGGCGGTGTCGACCAGGTGCCCGATGTTGTGCTGGTGCAGCACCGCCCGCGCGGCGTCCACCGACAGCTGGTGCAGCTCGAGCTTGGTTGTGCGCCGCAACGAGTCCTCCCTCTGATGTCCGGCCGCACCCAGCTTCGGGCAGCCGGCCCGGGAGGGGTCCCGATCTACGCCGTGGGGACGGCGTTCTCGAGGTAGTGGATGGTCCCGTCCGCCTTCGCCGCGAACGCGGCCGTCATCCGGCGGGTCAGCCGTGGCGGCAGCCACTCGCCGACCTCCCCGGGCGGCACGAACCGGTACGACGCCAGCTCGTCGGCCGGCAGCCGGATCCGTGCCACGGTCGCGGCCCGCAACAGGCCGCCGTCGAACACGAACAGCACCTTCTCCCCGCGTGGGTGCGGCGCCCAGTCCACCACCAACAGCCGTCCCAGGTGGACGTTCAGGCCCAGCTCCTCGTCGATCTCCCTGACACACGCCGCGCTCGGTGTCTCGCCGGCCTCGATCACCCCGCCGGGGATCTCCCAGCCCGGCTTGTAGGTGGGCTCCACCAGCAGCACCTGGCCGCGCTCGTCGACGAACAACGCGCCCGCCGCGCTTCCCAACACAGCGGCCACCCGCACCTCCTCGCCCCGGTCGTCCTCACAGTACGTCCCGGGGGCGACGGCGTAGCCTGACCTGGTGACCATTGCTCCGGACGGTCGGAAGCTGCTGCGTCTCGAGGTCCGCAACAGCCAGACTCCGATCGAGAAGAAGCCGTCGTGGATCAAGACCCGCGCCAAGATGGGTCCCGAGTACCGGGAGCTCAAGAGTCTGGTGCGGCGGGAGGGCCTGCACACGGTCTGCGAGGAGGCCGGCTGCCCGAACATCTACGAGTGCTGGGAGGACCGCGAGGCGACCTTCCTCATCGGCGGCGAGCAGTGCACGCGGCGGTGTGACTTCTGCCAGATCGACACGGGCCGGCCGGCCGCGCTGGACCGGACCGAGCCACGCAAGGTCGCGGAGTCCGTCCAGGCGATGGGCCTGCGGTACGCGACGGTCACCGGCGTGGCGCGCGACGACCTCGACGACGGCGGGGCGTGGCTGTACGCGGAGACCGTGCGCCAGATCCACACGATGAACCCGGGCACCGGCGTCGAGCTGCTGATCCCCGACTTCAACGCCGACCCCGCGCAGCTGGCCGAGGTGTTCGGCGCGCGGCCGGAGGTGCTGGCGCACAACCTGGAGACGGTGCCGCGGATCTTCAAGTCGATCCGCCCGGCGTTCCGCTACGAGCGCTCGCTCGAGGTGATCACCCGGGCGCGCGAGTTCGGCCTGGTCACGAAGTCGAACCTGATCCTTGGCATGGGCGAGACGCCAGACGAGGTCACCACCGCACTGCGCGACCTGCACGAGGCCGGCTGCGACATCATCACGATCACGCAGTACCTGCGCCCGTCGCTGCGCCACCACCCGATCGACCGGTGGGTCAAGCCGGAGGAGTTCCTGGAGCACAAGCAGGCCGCCGAGGAGATCGGCTTCGCCGGCGTCATGGCCGGGCCGCTGGTGCGCTCGTCCTACCGCGCGGGCCGGCTGTACGCGCAGGCGATCGCGCACCGCGGCGAGGAGGTCCCGGCGGCGCTGCGTCACCTCGCCGAGGCGGGCCCGGCGAGCCAGGAGATCGGCGCGTTGCTGAACCGCCGCTGAGGGTGGTTCCCAGTGCCAGCGCATCGAGGGCGTCAGAGGTGGCGGTAGTCGTAGTTCGGTTTGATGTTCACGTTGTAGTAGCGGCCGGAGCTCTCCGCGGCCAGCAGGGCCATGAACTCGCGGGCGGGGACGTCCAGGTACTGGTACAACTCGCCGCTGACGAGCTTGACCTCCAGCAGGCGACGCTTCTGGTCATAGCCGACCTCCGCGAGGACGCTCGACTCGATCGGTTGACGGTGCACAGGGGACATTATTCCCCGGCCAGGTGAATTCATGCGTAGTGCGTAACAAACCGTCGAATACGTCGAAGTCGTCCAATTGGTGAATTCGGTTACGCCGACTGGCGTCCTGACGACGTCTCGGTCAGCACCTGGAGGACGTCATGTACCAGCCGCCAGAAATGGTTCAGCATCACGGCTTGCGGAAACGCCTGCTGTGGCCGTGGCTCGCCGCCGTCATCGCGCTCGTGGTCGTCGCTGGCACGTTCACGTACGGGTTCTGGATCACCGCCGACCACGGCGTGCGCGGTGTGGCCGGCACGCCGGTCGGGATCACCGACCCGCATACGCCGCTACGCCAGGCGTTCTCGGCCTGCCACAGCGGCGACCTCGCCGACGCCGACCACACCCTGGTGATCGACACCGCGGGCGAGGACTACGGCACGGGCAGCGACACCGACGACGGTCTCATGTGCACACTCGGCGAGCTCCGCACACCCCAGGCCGTGATCGCACAGCTGGAGCACACACGCGCGCTGGACGGAATGCAGACCGCCGCATGGGACGTTTACGGCGCGCGGTGGACCTACCATCCCGACAACGGCGTGGACCTCATCATCACCGAGAAGAGCTAGCGCAGGTCCCGGCCGAAAGGCCGCAGTGCCGGCATGGCCGCCACGCACACCACCAGCATCGCCAGGCCCGACACGAGGAACGTCCCGCCCGCGCTGCCCAGCACCTGGGTGGTCACGCCGCCCAGCAGCGCGCCCGCCGGGATCGCGCCCCACACGACCGTCCGCCACACGCCGAGGACCCGGCCGAGCAGGCCGTCCGGCACGGCGAGGTGCCGGGTCGTCGCGATGACGACGTTCACCGCGACGATACCGACCGCGAACGTGCCGAACAGGGCCGCCGCGAGCACCGCCGAGCCGGTCAGGCCCATGCCGGCGAAGCTCGCGCCGGACACGGCGATGCCGGCCAGCAGCACGGCCCGCCGCGGCATGACGGTCATGAGCTTCGGCGCGCCCGCCCCGACCAGCCCGCCGACCCCGGACGCGGCGGCGAACACGCCGAACATGCCGTCGTCGAGCCGCAGGTCCTCCAGCACGTAGAGGACGAGCTGGTTCGTGGCGAGCTCGGAGGTCAGGCTCAGCGCGGCCGCGATCGTCATCAGCCGCAGGATGAGCGGGCTACCCCGCAGCCAGCTCAGCGCCGCGCGCACCTGCCCGTCCTGCCCGCGCCGCGGCCCGGGCACGCGGACCGGCCGGTGCGTGCCGGCGATGCCGAGCAGCAGCACGGCCGCCACCGCGAAGCCGACCGAGTTGAGCATGAACGGGAACGCGGCGAACACCGCGAACGTGAGGCTGCCGGCCAGCGGCCCGAGGAACGACTGGCCGACGACCTCCGCGGCCTGGACCTGGCCGTTCGCCCGGTCGAGCCGGTCGCGGCCGGCGACCGACGGGATGAGCACGTTGCCCGCGCTGTCCGCGACCGTCTCGGCCGTGCCGACCAGCAGCGCCGCGGCGAACACGAGCCACAACGCCTGCGCCCCGGCGATCACGACGACCGCGAGCCCGGCGATCACCGCCGCCCGCACGAGGTTGGCCGCGACGAGCGCCCGCCGCCGGTCGACGCGGTCGAGCAGCACGCCCGTCGCCATGGAGAAGAGCAGCCAGGGCAGCACCGCGACGGCCGACAGCGCCCCGATGACGACCGGGTCGCGGGTCATGCTGGCGGCGAGCAGGGGGAAGGCCGTCTTGCCGATGCCGTCGGCGAAGTTGGACACGGAGATGGCCGAAACCAGGTAGCGCATACCGCGACGCCGGACCTTCGGCCGCGCGGTCGCCGTCCCCATTCGACGCCCCCAGTACACGTCGATACCGGTTCATCACACCACGCGATACGTCGACACGACGCCGGGCAGCGTTAACGGAATTCCACGGTTAACGGTTGCCGTTTGGCGCCGCAGCCGGCACAGGCGGGGGAAAGTCTGCGCATCAATGACACATTCCCAAGATCCGCACCGATGAGCTGATCACGAACGCGGGGGAGGATCGTCCGATGACCTACATAGACCCACCGACAATTCGTTAGCAAGCTGCGGAGTTTAGTGCCGGAGAAGTGTCGGGAAAGACACTCAGTGTTATTGAGGAGCCAGGTTTCACCTGGTCAGGGTGGGCGCAGCAGGATTTGAACCTGCGACCGCTCGGGTGTAAACCGAGTGCTCTTCCGCTGAGCTATACGCCCTGTCGGGTCACGGGAGAGCGGCCACCGCCTTCTTCCAGGCGTCCTGATCGCGGCGCTCGCCCGGGCTGTTGATCTCCGCGAAGCGGACCACGCCTTCCTTGTCGATCAGGAACGTGCCCCGGTTGGCCAGGCCCGCCGCCTCGTTGAAGACACCGTACGTGGACGCGACCGCGCCGTGGGGCCAGAAGTCGGACAGCAGCGGGAACTGGAAGCCCTGCTGGTCCGCCCACGCCTTGAGGCTGAACGGCGTGTCCACCGACACGCCCAGGACCTGCACGTCCGCGGCGGAGTAGTCCGCGAGCTCGTCGCGCACCTGGCACAGCTCGCCCTGGCAGATGCCGCTGAACGCGAACGGGTAGAACACGAGCAGCACGTTCGACGTCCCCTGGAAGGACGACAACGCCACCTGCTGGTTGTTGTAGTCCTTGAGCGTGAACTCAGGCGCCTTCGAACCGACCTCGACCGCCATGGAACATCCTCCTGCTGTTCGTCTCCCGGTTGCGGCGCCAGCCTAGGCCACCCCGGTTAACGATGGTTCAGCGCTTGGACTTGGCGGACTTCGGCGACACCAGCCGGGTGGCCGACCAATCGGTACCGACGCTCGCGCTCGACGTCTGCGACAAACCGGCGGTCGGCACCGCCTCGGCGATCTCGCTCGGCTCGACGTGGCCGTCGCGGCCGGTCTTGGGTGTCAGCACCCAGATGATCCCGTTGTCGGCAAGCGGCCCCATGGCGTCCATGAGGGCGTCGACCAGGTCGCCGTCATCCTCCCGCCACCACATCAGCACCACGTCGACGACGTCGTCCGCATCCTCGTCGAGCAGATCGCCCCCGATGCGTTCCTCGACGTCGGCCCGCACGTCGTCATCGACGTCCTCGTCCCAGCCGATCTCCTGGACGACCATGCCTGGCTCGATCCCGAGCTTCTCGGCGACGCCGGCACTCCCGGCGTCTCCCGCGGCGACCACGGCTCCTGCTCCTCCTCGCCCTCGCGGCGGCCAACCACCGCCCAATGTATTGGGATAGCGAACACTGAGCGTGCCCACCTGCGCAACCACCCACGCCGGGTTTACCAGTACTGACTGGTAACGATGACGCGAGCGGCCGTCGAGACGACGATGATGGAGGTGATGGCAGAGTTAGCCTCATGAGCGCAGGCACTGGAGATCCCTTGGCCACGCAGAACAGCGAAAACAGCAGGAATCGGCCCGAGCGGGTGCGGGTCATCCGGGACGGCCTCGCGGCACACCTGCCGGACATCGATCCGGACGAGACCGCCGAGTGGCTCGAGTCGTTCGACGCGATGCTCTCCTCCGGTGGCCAGGCTCGGGCGCGGTACCTGATGCTCCGGCTGCTCGAGCGCGCCCGGGAGAGCCGCGTCGGCGTGCCCTCGCTCACCAGCACGGACTACGTCAACACGATCCCCACCGACCAGGAGCCCTGGTTCCCCGGCGACGAGGAGGTCGAGCGCCGCTACCGGGCCTGGATCCGGTGGAACGCGGCGATGACCGTGCACCGCGCGCAGCGCCCCGGCGTGGGCGTCGGCGGGCACATCTCGACCTACGCCTCCTCCGCGACGCTCTACGAGGTCGGCTTCAACTGGTTCTTCCGCGGCAAGGACCACCCCGGCGGCGGCGACCAGGTGTACTTCCAGGGCCACGCCTCCCCCGGCATGTACGCCCGCGCGTTCCTCGAGGGCCGCCTGTCCGCCGACCAGCTCGACGGCTTCCGCCAGGAGTACTCGCACGGCGGCCCGGGCGCCGGCCTGCCGTCCTACCCGCACCCGCGGCTGATGCCGGACTTCTGGGAGTACCCGACGGTCTCGATGGGCCTCGGCCCCATGAACGCGATCTACCAGGCCCGGTTCAACCGGTACCTGCACGCGCGTGGCATCACGCAGACCACCGACCAGCACGTCTGGGCGTTCCTGGGCGACGGCGAGATGGACGAGCCGGAGTCGCGCGGGCTGATCCACGTGGCGGCCAACGAGGGCCTGGACAACCTCACGTTCGTCATCAACTGCAACCTGCAGCGGCTCGACGGACCGGTACGCGGCAACGGCAAGATCATCCAGGAGCTGGAGTCGTTCTTCCGCGGCGCGGGCTGGAACGTGATCAAGGTCATCTGGGGCCGCGAGTGGGACACGCTGCTGCACGCCGACCGCGACGGCGCCCTGATCAACCTGATGAACACCACGCCGGACGGCGACTACCAGACCTACAAGGCCAACGACGGCGCCTTCGTCCGCGAGCACTTCTTCGGGCGGGACCCGCGTACCAAGGAGCTCGTCGAGCCGATGTCCGACCAGGACATCTGGAACCTCAAGCGCGGCGGACACGACTACCGCAAGGTCTTCGCGGCCTACCAGGCGGCCACCGAGCACCACGGCCAGCCGACCGTGATCCTCGCCAAGACGATCAAGGGCTACGGCCTCGGGTCGCACTTCGCCGGGCGCAACGCGACCCACCAGATGAAGAAGATGACCCTGGACGACCTCAAGGGCTTCCGGGACTCGCTGCGCATCCCGATCTCCGACGAGGCGCTCGAGAAGGACCCGTACCTGCCGCCGTACTACCACCCGGGCCCGGACGCGCCGGAGATCCAGTACCTGCTCGAGCGGCGCCGCCAGCTCGGCGGCTTCGTGCCCGAGCGGCGGGCGAAGACCAAGGCGCTGGTGCTGCCCGGCGAGAAGGTGTACGAGGTGGTCCGGCGCGGGTCGGGCAAGCAGGAGGTCGCCACGACGATGGCGTTCGTCCGGCTGGTCCGCGACCTCGCGAAGGACCCGGAGATCGGGCCGCGGATCGTGCCGATCATCCCGGACGAGGCGCGCACGTTCGGCATGGACTCGATGTTCCCGACGCAGAAGATCTACAACCCGCAGGGCCAGCTGTACACGTCGGTCGACGCGTCGCTCATGCTGAGCTACAAGGAGAGCGAGCAGGGCCAGATCCTGCACGAGGGCATCAACGAGGCCGGCTCGACCGCGTCGTTCACCGCGGCGGGGACGTCGTACGCCACCCACGGCGAGCCGATGATCCCGATCTACGTCTTCTACTCGATGTTCGGTTTCCAGCGCACCGGCGACGGGCTGTGGGCGGCCGCGGACCAGATGGCGCGCGGGTTCATCCTCGGCGCCACCGCCGGGCGCACCACGCTGACGGGCGAGGGCCTGCAGCACAACGACGGGCACTCGCTGCTGCTGGCGGCGACCAACCCGGCCGTGATCGCGTACGACCCGGCGTGGTCGTTCGAGATCGCCCACATCGTGCGCGACGGCCTGCGGCGGATGTACGGCGAGCAGGCCGAGGACATCTACTACTACCTGACCATCTACAACGAGCCGTACGTCCAGGCGCCGGAGCCCGCCGGCCTGGACGTCGAGGGGCTGCTGCGCGGGCTGTACCGGTACCAGGAGGCCCCCGACGGTTCCGGCCCGCGGGCGCGGATCCTCACGTCCGGCGTGGCGATGCCGTGGGCGCTGCGCGCGGCCGACCGGCTGCGCGACGAGTGGGACGTGCGGGCCGAGGTGTGGTCGGCGACGTCGTGGGCGGAGCTGCGCCGCGACGCGGTCGAGACGGACCGGCACAACTTCCTGCACCCGGAGGCGGAGGCGCGGCGCCCGTACGTGACGCAGGTGCTGTCCGGCGGCTCGGGCCCGGTGATCGCGGCGACGGACTGGATGCGCGCGGTGCCGGACCTGATCCGCCCGTGGGTGCCGACGGACATGTTCACGTTGGGCACGGACGGCTTCGGCTTCTCGGACACCCGGCCGGCGGCGCGCAGGCACTTCCTGGTCGACGCCGAGTCGATCACCGTGGCCGCGCTGGCGGCGTTGGCCAGGCGCGGTGAGGTGGAGAAGTCCACGGTGACCGACGCCGCCCGCAAGTACCGCCTGGACGACGTCACGGCGGCAGGCCCGCAGACATCCGACCCCGGCTCGGCCTGACGCAGGGTAACCCCGTTGACCTGCGTAGATGAACCGTTAGCACGATAGGGGGACACCGCTGGCAACCTCCCCTGAGGCCGTCCATAGTGGAGTTACCGGTGGGGACCGGGGAGAGGGGCCGCCCGGCGGCGTGCGAATCGCCGCGCCGGGCGGCCCGCATCCTCCGCTACCGTGTTCGGCGCTTGCGCGCCTTCCCCGGGGGCGGATGCGGATCATTGTCCTGGGGGGCGACCCCCCAGACCCCCACGGTGCGTGCTTCTTTTGACCCAGCGGTGTCGGCTTTTTGTTGACCAGCCGTGCGATCTTTCTTCCGGGTTCGGCTTCGGCTTCCCTGGCTTGGTCGTTGTGTCCTGGGCATAGGGTCGCACCATGGCAAAGGTGTCGGAGGCGACGCTCGCGGCGCTCGACCGGGCCTCTGGCAAGCTCGCGTCGCTCGCGCTGGCGTCGATGGACGAGCAGTTCCCGTGGTTCGGCCGGATGCCGGCCGACCAGCGGGCGAGCGTGCAGCTCATCGCGCAGACCGGCGCGGCAGGGTTCACCGCCTACGTGCGCGACCAGCGCGAGGCCATCCGGCTCACCACCGACGCCTTCCGCCAGGCCCCGCGCGAGCTGTCCCGGTGGATCAGCCTCCGGCAGACCGTCGAGCTCGTCCGCGTCGCGCTGCACATCATCGAACGCGAGATCCCCGACCTCGCCGCGGACGACGACGAGCGGCTGGCGCTCACCGAGGCCGTGCTGCGCTACGGGCGCGAGGTCGCGTTCACCTCCGCCATGTCCTACGCCTCCGCCGCCGAGACGCGCGGCGCGTGGGACGCCCGCCTCGAGGCGTCGGTCGTGGACGCGATCGTCCGCGGCGACGCCGAGGAGTCCCTGCTGTCCCGAGCCGCCGCGCTCGGCTGGGATCTCGACGCGCCGGCGACCGTCCTCGTGGGCAACTCCCCCTCCGACGACCCGCCGACCGTGCTCTACGAGGTCCGCAGCCGCGCCGCCCGCGCCAACCGGTCGGTGCTGCTCGGCGTGCAGGGCTCCCGGCTCGTCGTGGTGCTCGCCGGCGACACCGCGGAGCCGACCGACGAGGTCCTGCGGAAGATGGCCATGTCCTTCGGCGACGGTCCGGTGGTCGCCGGGCCGACCATGGACAACATCGCCGACGCGCACCGCAGCTCCGCCGACGCGCTGTCCGGGCTGCGCGCGGTCGTCGCCTGGCCCACCGCGCCGCGGCCGGTCCGCTCCGCCGACCTGCTGCCCGAGCGCGCGCTCGCCGGCGACCCGGAGGCCGAGTGGCAGCTCATCGAGCAGATCGCCCGGCCACTCGAGGAGGCGGGCGGCTCACTGCTCGAGACCGTCGAGACCTACCTCGAGGCGGGCGGGGTGCTGGAGACGTGTGCCCGGCTGCTGTTCGTCCACCCGAACACGGTTCGCTACCGGCTGCGCAAGGCCACCGACCTGACCGGCCACAACCCCAACCTCGCTCGCGACGCGCTCGTGCTGCGCATCGCACTGGCGGTGGGCAGACTGTCGCGATCACGTGGCTTGTGGTAACCAAAACAGACAACACGTCACGGGCTTTACCGTTCATACGGCCGTAACCTTTGTAGGTTCTCTACAAATCGGCCGCCACGACTTCGTGAGTGTCAGCATCACGTCAGACGTGGGTGGACGTGTGTAGTGGACACCGTGCTCGCGCTACTCGCCCCAGGCCAGGGCTCCCAGACTCCCGGCATGTTCGCCCCGTGGCTCGAACTGGACGGCACCCGTGAGCGGGTCGCCGGCTGGTCCGAGCTGACCGGTCTCGACCTGGTCGAGCTCGGGACCGTCGCGGACGCGGACGCGATCAAGGACACCGCGATCACCCAGCCGCTGGTCGTCGCGCTGGCGCTGCTGGCCTTCGAGGAGCTGGCGCGCCGCCACGAGCTGCCGGCCGACGTGCTGGTGGCCGGGCACTCCGTCGGTGAGCTCGCCGCGGCCGCGATGGCCGGCGTGCTCAGCGCGGACGACGCGGTGGCGCTGGCCGCCGTGCGCGGCCGGGAGATGGCCGCCGCCTGCGAGCTCGCCCCGACCGGCATGGCCGCGGTCATGGGCGGCGAGCCCGAGCAGGTCGTCGACTGGCTGGCCGGGTTCGACCTGGTGCCGGCCAACCGCAACGGTGCGGGGCAGATCGTCGCCGCCGGTGCGCTCGACGCCGTCGACAAGATCGTCGACAGCAAGCCGGACTTCGTGAAGAAGATCATCAAGCTCAAGGTCGCCGGCGCGTTCCACACGCACTACATGGAGCCGGCGCGCGACGCGATGCGGGAGAAGGCCGCCGGCATCACCGTCGCGGACCCGACCCGCACGCTGCTGTCCAACGCCGACGGCGAGGTCGTGACCAGCGGCACGGAGATGCTCGGCCGGCTGGTCGAGCAGGTCACGCTGCCCGTGCGGTGGGACTCCTGCATGGCGACGATGATCGCTCGCGGCGTCGGCTCGCTCGCCGAGCTGCCGCCGGCCGGCGCTCTCACCGGGCTCGCCCGCCGCGAGCTCACCGGCGTCACGATCGCCGGCCTCAAGAAGCCCGAGGACCTCGAGAAGGTGGCCGCCGCGATCGCGGGCGGCACCGGGGAGGCTTCCGCATGACCCAGCTGCGTCTTTCCCAGGGCGCCACCGCCACCCGGATACTCGGGATCGGCAGCACCCAGCCGGAGCGGGTCGTCACCAACGACGACCTGTCCAAGACCATGGACACCAACGACCAGTGGATCCGCGAGCGCGTGGGCATCGCCGAGCGCCGCTTCGCCGCGCCGGAGGACACCGTGGTGTCGATGGCCGTCGAGGCCGGTTCGAAGGCGATCGCCGCCGCCGGCCTCGTCCCGGCCGACGTGGACACCGTGCTCGTGGCCAACTGCACCGCGACGGTGCCGATCCCCAACGCCGCGGCCCAGGTCGCCGAGCTGGTCGGGGTGAAGGCGGCGGGTGGCTTCGACCTCAACGCCGCGTGCGCCGGGTTCTGCTACGCGCTCGCCGCCGCGTCGGACATGGTCCGCGCCGGCTCCGCGAAGCGCGTGCTCGTGATCGGCTCGGAGAAGCTCACCGACGTGGTCGACCCGGCCGACCGCTCCACCGCGATCATCTTCGCCGACGGCGCCGGTGCGGCGGTCGTCGGACCGAGCGACGAGCCGGGCATCGGGCCGGTCGCCTGGGGCACCGCCGGTGACCTGGTCGAGACGATCACGATGCCCAACGGCAAGCACATCTTCCAGGAGGGCCAGGCGGTCTTCCGCTGGGCGACCACGCAGATCGCCCCGATCGCCATGCGCGCGATCGAGCTGGCCGGCCTCCATCCGTCCGATCTGGACGTGCTGATCCCGCACCAGGCGAACCTGCGCATCGTCGAGGCGATCGCGAAGAAGCTGCGCAAGAACGGCGCGCGGGAGGACATGGTCGTCGCCGACGACATCGTCACGTCCGGCAACACGTCGTCCGCGTCGATCCCGATGGCGATGGACCACATGCGCGCGGCGGGCCGGTTGCACTCCGGCGACGTCGCCCTCCTGATCGGGTTCGGCGCGGGGCTGTCCTACGCCGGCCAGGTCGTGATCTGCCCGTAGTTTCCACTGCCTTTCCACTGTCCGAACAGAAGCTGTCCCCCAACAGAAAGAAAGAGAGAAACCCATGGCTGACAAGCCCACCGACGAGGAGATCCTGGCCGGGCTCGCGGAGATCGTCGAAGAGGTCGCCGGCGTCGAGGCCGACGAGGTCACCGCCGACAAGTCCTTTGTGGACGATCTGGACATCGACTCGCTGTCGATGGTCGAGATCGCCGTGCAGGCCGAGGACCGCTTCGAGGTCAAGATCCCGGACGCCGAGCTCGCGAACCTCAAGACCGTCGGGGACGCCGTCGGCTATGTCTCCAAGAACGTCTGACACCGCCGTATAACCGGCGGACTAGCCTCACGGAGGGGGCAATGAGCACCGTCGATGTGGTCATCACCGGCATGGGGGCGACGACGCCGCTCGGCGGCGACGTAGCGTCCACCTGGGACGGACTGATCGCCGGCCGCAACGGCATCAGGTACAACGACGCCGAATGGGCCGAGAAGTACGACCTGCCGGCGCGGCTCTCCGCGCCGCTGGCCGTTGAGCCGTCGGAGGTGCTGCCGCGCGTACAGCTGCGCCGGCTGGACCGTTGCGAGCAGGTCGCCATCGTCGCGGCGCGGCAGGCGTGGGCGGACGCCGGGTACGAGACGCCGTCGGAGGAGAGCCAGCCCGTCGACCCGGACCGGCTCGCCGTGGCCATCGGCACCGGAATCGGCGGCCCGAAGACCCTGCTCGACCAGGACGATCTCCTGGAGAGCCAGGGGCTGCGAAAGGTCTCCCCGCTGACCGTGCCGATGCTCATGCCCAACGGCCCGGCCGCCCACGTCAGCATCGAGCTGATGGCCCGGGCGGGCGTGCACTCGCCCGCGTCGGCGTGCGCGTCCGGCGCCGAGGGCCTGGCCATGGCGTGGCAGATGATCCAGAACGGCCGGGCCGACGTCGTGGTCGCCGGCGGCGCGGAGGCGTGCATCATGCCGATCACCGTCGCCGGGTTCGCCCAGTCCCGGACGCTGTCGCTGCGCAACGACGAGCCGGACCGCGCGTCCCGGCCGTTCGACGTCGACCGTGACGGCTTCGTGCTCGGCGAGGGCGCCGGCGTGCTGGTGCTGGAGCGCGAGGACTACGCCCGGGCCCGTGGTGCGCGGATCTACGGCAAGCTGGCCGGGGCCGGCATCACGTCGGACGCGTACCACATCACCGGCAACCACCCGGAGGGCGTGGGCCAGATCAACGCGATCACCCAGGCGCTGCGCACGGCCGGGCTGTCCCCGGCCGACGTGGGCCACGTGAACGCGCACGCGACGTCCACCGTGGTGGGCGACATCGGCGAGGCGGTGGCGATCACGAAGGCGATCGGCGACCACGTGGTGCTGACGGCGCCGAAGAGCGCACTCGGCCACCTGGTCGGCGGCGCGGGCGCGGTCGAGAGCATCGTGACGATCCTGTCGATGTACCACGGGATCATCCCCGCGACGCGCAACCTGGAGAACCAGGACCCGAAGGTGACGCTGGACGTGGTCGCCGGCGAGCCCCGCAAGCTGGAGCTGACGGCGGCGATCAACGACTCGTTCGGCTTCGGCGGCCACAACGTGGCCCTGGCGTTCACCACGGCCTGACGGCATTGAGGGCAGGCCGTCCCGGCCTGCCCTCAATGAGCCTGCTCAGGTGCAGCTCTCGTGTTGTGGCGAGGACGCCGCCGGTGAGGAGTCGAGCTTCCAGCCGTCCGGCTCCAGGATCAGGGGGAAGACCACGCTCCACTGGATGCAGTCCGACGGCAGCTCGCGCGGCGCGTCGGCCTCGTCCTGGACGCTGACGAACGTCATCAGGACGCGGGCGGTGTCGTCGTCGCCCAGCTCGATGCGGTAGATCACGACGCTGCCGTCCGAAGTGGACCGGTACGCGGTGTGCCAGGCGGACTCCGGCTGACGCTCGGCGCGGTCGGCGGTCACCGTGGTCAGCCAGGCCCCGTAGTCCTTGTCGTTGATCGAGTCGAAGTAGCGTTGCAGCAGGTCACGCACGGTCCGGTAGAGCGGGTGCGCGATCGCGTCCGGGGTGGCGCCGACCTCCTTCGGGCCGGGCCGTTCGCTCGGGGGCACCGACGTCTGGGACGGGATCACCGCGGCCGGCGTGTCCGTGCCCTGCTCCGCGTAGTACGTCCTGGCCAGCAGGCCACCCACCGCGGTGGCGATCACCGTGATCAGCAGCACCGGCAGCAACCACAGCTGGCGGGGACGATCGGGCACTCGTAGAGCCTGCCACAGCCCGTTCAGCCCACGCGGTGCAACCAGGTCACCGGCGCCCCGTCACCCGCCCGCCGGTACGGCTCGAGCGCCGCATCCCACGACGCGCCCAGCAGCTCGTCGATCTTGTGCGCGAACGCCTCACCGGCCCGGCCGGCCGCCGCCATCGCCCGCAGCTGGTCCTCGCCGACCACGATGTCGCCGTTCGCTGACGTGCGGGCCCGCCACAGGCCCAGCGTCGGCACGAAACAGAACCGCTCGCCGTCCACGCCCTCGCTGGGTTCCTCGGTGACCTCGAAGCGGACCATCGGCCAGGCCTTCAGCGCCTGGACGAGCTTGGCCCCCGTGCCGGCGTCGCCGGTCCATCCGCACTCGGACCGCAGCTGCGCCTGCGCCGCCGGCTGCGCGGTCCACCGCAGGTTCGCACGGACTCCGAGGGTGCCCGAAATGGCCCACTCGACGTGCGGACATACCGCAGACGGCGACGAGTGGACGTACACCACGCCACGAGTGCTCACTGCTGACCTCCGCTTGATCGACGAGGAACCGTCTTCCCCTACGTCCTCGCCACGGCGGCCGGCGTGCGCACTCCCTGTTGTCGTTATTGGTGACCATTGTGCCCTGCGCGCGCACCTTCCCGCCATACCGGCCCGAAATCACCCGGTCGCGGCTCGCGATCGCGTCCCGTGCGGATACGGTGGTGGTTACGTGACTGGACGTCGGGGAGGTGTGCGGTGCGGCTGATCCGGCTGGGGGGCGAGTCCTCTGAGGTCGGTGCCGACGTGCGCGCCGCGCTCGCTTCCTGGGGCCGCGGCGACGGTGTCGTCGGCGGCGTCGCGCTGCTCGGCTGCCGGCCCGCCGACGAGAGCCCGGTCGACGCGATCGTCGTGCTGCCGCGCGGCGTCCTGGTCGTCGTCGGCGTGGACCTGCCCGACCCGGCCGTCCGCCTCGAGGCGCCGCTGTCCGGGCAGTGGAAGACCGACGGCTGGCCGCTGGTCCGCCCGGACGGCGCGGTCAACCCGGGCACCGAGGTCATGGAGGTCGTCGGCAAGATCAACCGGCACCTCGAGGAGTCCCGCGTCGAGCCGCTGCCGGTCGGCACGGTGATCGCCGTCGGCCCGTACGTCTCCAAGGTCGAGCAGCCCACGTCCGACCTGCTGCGCGGGGTCCGCGTGCTGCACCCGGAGCCGATGACGCTGCTCACCGCGGCACGCGAGCTCGCCACCCACCCGCGGCCGGCCACGGTGGCGCAGGCCCGCGAGCTGCTCGCCGCGCTCGAGCCGGACAACTCGACGATCGCCGCCCTCGACCTCGAGGCCGAGGGCTTCTCCGACACCGTCCAGCCCGACCTGTCCGCCGCCAGCACGATGGTGATCCCGCGCATCACCGAGCCCCGGCTGCCGCGCCCCACCAAGTCCGCCGCCGGCCGTCGCGGCGGCTCGCAGCTGCGCTGGCTGCCGGTCGGCGCCGCCGTACTCGTCGCGATGCTGCTGCTCACCGGGATCGTCTACGCCGTGGCGTCCGCGGGCGACGCCGACGACGGCTCGCAGGCGCGGCACACGAGCACGTCGACGAGCGGCACGGTCCAGGCCGGCGGCATCTCGTTCGAGCCAAGGGGAACCAAGTCCGACACCGACTGCGCGGCCCACGCGTACGGCGACGTGCAGGCGTACCTGCAGAAGAACCGCTGCGGCGAGCTGGTGCGCATGCGCTTCGAGTCCACAACGGACGGAAAGACCGCGGCGGTCCTGGTCTCCGTGCTGCGCTTCCCGGAGAGCGCGGCGGCCGACGAGCTGAACCAGGTGGCCGACAAGCCGGGCAGCGGCGCGATCGTCGACGCCTCCGCCGAGGACACGCCGTGGCCCGGCGAGCACAAGCCGTTCTTCGAGTCCGCCGCGTACGCGAGCGGCCGCGAGGGCAACAGCCTCAAGCTCGTGCAGGCCGTGTGGATCGGCGCCCCGTCCACCCCCGACGACACGAACCTCGTCAAGCTGGCCGACGCCGCCGTGAGCCTGACCGCCCCCTAGCACACGGAATGTGACGCGTACGGCACCCGCCACACCGCCTACCCTGCCCGGCGGCGCCTGCCGTGGCCGTTATCCTCTGACACGCTTGTCTCGCACCCCGACGTGGAGGATCTTGTGGCGCAGCAGACCATTCTGGAGCTGGTCGACGACCTCGACGGCGGGCCGGCCGAGGAGACCGTGGCCTTCGCCCTCGACGGGGTCGAGTTCGCGATCGACCTTTCCGCGGCGAACGCCGCCCGCCTCCGCGACACGCTCGCCGTGTTCGTCGGGCACGCGCGGCGCACCGGCGGCCGCAAGGCACGCGCCCGTGCGGCGGCCAACGGTTCGTCCAACGGCTCGTCCAACGGGAAGCCGGACACGCAGGCCGTCCGCGAGTGGGCCCGCAGCCAGGGCGAGCCGGTCGCCGACCGCGGCCGGGTGCCGCAGGCGCTGGTCATGCGCTTTCAGGAAGCCCACTCGGCCTAGGTAGGCGCGCGGCGGACGGGGTCGACCACTCGCCCAGCCGCCGCACGCCCCACAGCGGGTGCGGTTCGAGCGTGCCCAGCCGCGGGTCGCGCATGACCCGGGCCGTGCCGCGCAGGAACGTGCGCAGCCCCACCGACACCGCACGCAACCCAGCGGTCGCCACACCCGGCGGGTACGCCCGCCTGCCGTACAGCGCGACCGCCCAGCTCGGCAGCAGCGAGTACCCCAGGTGGCCGACCACCGGCTCGTACACGCGCACCCCGAGCGACAGCGCGCCGCCCACCGGCGGGCGGTGCAGGAACCGGTAGATCTCGTCCGTGTCCTCGGTGCGCCGCAGCCGCGGGCGCATCTGCGCGAGGTAGCGCGACATCTCCGCCACCGAGCCCGGCACCTCGTCCGGGTCCAGCCCGACCAGCGCGGCCGAGCGGCGCTGCTCGTCGAGGTAGCGGTCGGCGTGCGCGGCGGTCAGCGGGAACCCGGCCCGGGCCACCACGGACAGGAACGACGAGACCTCCGCGCAGTGCACCCACAGCAGCTGGTCGGGCGCGTCGATGCGGAACCGCTCGCCGGTGTCCCGGTCGACCGCCCGCAACTCGCGGTGCACCTGCCGCACGCGGGCCGCCCGCTTCTCGACCTCCGCGTGCGTGCCGTACGTGGTGGCGCCCACGAAGTTGGCCGTGCGCACGAGCCGGCCCAGCGGGTCGGTGCGGAACTCGGAGTTCTGCACCACCCCGGCCACCGTGCGCGGGTGCAGCGCCTGCAGGAACAGCGACCGCACCCCGGCGAGCCACATCGCGGGCTGCGCATGCACCTGCCAGCTCACCGAGTCCGGCCCGAACAGCCCCGGATCGGGTTCCATGCACACATTCAACCTCAGCGGCAACCTCAGAGGGCTTTCAGTTCCTCCGTGATGTCGTGCACGGAGGACTTGGCGTCCCCGAACAGCAGACTGGTCCGCGGCTCGTAGTACAGCTCGTTGTCCACGCCCGCGAAGCCGGGGCGCATCGAGCGCTTCAGCACGATCACCGAGCGGCTCTCGTCCACGTTCAGGATCGGCATGCCGTAGATCGGCGAGCTCCGGTCGGTGCGCGCGGCCGGGTTGGTGACGTCGTTCGCGCCGATCACCAGGGTGACGTCGGAGCGGGCGAACTCGTCGTTGATGGAGTCCATCTCCTGCAGGTGCTCGTACGGCACGTCCGCCTCGGCCAGCAGCACGTTCATATGCCCCGGCATCCGGCCCGCGACCGGGTGGATCGCGTACGCCACCGACACGCCCTTCTGCTCCAGCAGCCCGGTCAGCTGGCGCACCGCGTGCTGCGCCTGCGCGACCGCGAGCCCGTACCCGGGCACCACGATCACCTGCCGCGCGAAGGCCAGCTGGATCGCCGCGTCGGCCGCGGTGGTCTGGCGCACGGTCTTGTCACCGGCGGACACCGCGCCCGCGACGCCACCCCCGTCACCGCCGAAGCCGCCCGCCACGATGGCCGGGATGGATCGGTTCATGGCCTTCGCCATCAGGTTGGTGAGGATCGAGCCGGACGCGCCGACGATCATGCCGGCGACGATCAGCGCGGTGTTGTCAAGCGCCAGGCCCATCGCCGCGGCCGACAGGCCGGTGGCCGCGTTGAGCAGCGAGATCACGACCGGCATGTCCGCGCCGCCGATCGGCAGCACCATCAGCACGCCCAGCGCCGACGCGGCGACCAGCAGCCCGATCATCAGCCATCCGGCGTGCCCGCCGGCGACCACGCTCACCCCGAGCGCCACCGCGACCAGCGCCACCAGCAGGTTCAGCGGCTGCTGCAGGCGCCCGACGCTGATCGGCCGGCCGGGCATGATCTCCTGCAGCTTGCCGAACGCCACGTTGGAGCCCCAGAACGACACCGACCCGACGAGCGCGGCGAACAGCGACGCCACCACGACGTACGTCGGCCGGCCGGTGAACCCGTCGCTGTCGCGGAACTCCACCCACGCGATCAGCGCGACCGCGCCGCCACCGACGCCGTTGAACAGCGCCACCATCTGCGGCATCGCGGTCATCTTCACCCGGCGCGCGGCCGGGACGCCGACCACCGTGCCGAGCGCGACGCCGAGCACGATCAGCCACCAGTTGCCCATGCCCGGGGTGAGCAGGGTCGCGACGACCGCGATCGCCATGCCGGCCGCGGCGATCTTGTTGCCGCGGACCGCGGTGTACGGGCCGGTCAGGCCCATCAGGCCGTAGATGAACATCCCGAACGCGACGATGTAGAGGCACTCGAGGAACGCCTCGTCATGAACCCAGTTCACGACTGCCCCTCGCAGGCTCGGTGCCGCCGTTCACGGTCGCCCTGTATCAATGGTTCGCTCGCAAGCTCGCTCACTTGGAAGCATCCTTCTTCCCCTTGAACATGCCCAGCATCCGGTCGGTGACCAGGAACCCGCCGACCACGTTGATCGTGCCGAACGCGATCGCGATGACCAGCAGGATCTTGCTCAGCACGCCGTCGGCGCCCAGCCCCAGCACGATGAGGCCGCCCAGCAGGACGATGCCGTGGATGGCGTTCGTGCCGGACATCAGCGGCGTGTGCAAGGTGTTCGGCACCTTGGAGATCACCGCGAAGCCGACGAAGCCGGCCAACACCAGCACCGCCAGATTCTGGACAAGCATCTAGCCTCCAAAAGGGAAGGGGAAATCTCACATGAGCGGGGGCACCATCGCGTCGATCAGGTGCGGGCCGGGCTCGGCCAGCGCCTTCGCGAACTGGTCCGCGAGCTCCTCGGCCGTCGTCGCGCGGCTCGCCGGCACGCCCATGCCCTGCGCGAGCGACACGAAGTCCAGGTCCGGGCCGGACAGGTCCAGCAGCCGGCTCGCCCGCGGCCCGGCGGCCTCCGCCCCGACCCTGGACAGCTCCATCCGCAGGATCGCGTAGGCCCGGTTGTTGAGCACGACGGTCGTCACGTCCAGGCCCTCGCGCGCCATCGTCCACAGCGCGGACGCGGTGTACATCGCGCTGCCGTCGGCCTGCAGGCAGACGACCGGGCGGTCCGGGCACGCGACGGCGGCGCCGACCGCGACCGGCAGCCCCTGGCCGATCGCGCCGCCGGTCAGCGTCAGCACGTCGTGGCGCGGGGCGCCGGCCGTGGACATCGGGATCATCAGGCCGGACGTGTTGGCCTCGTCGGAGATGATCGCCGCCTCGGGCAGCAGCGCGCCGATCACGTCCGTCCAGTTCTGCGGGGTGAGCGGGCCGCTCGGCACGTCGGGCCGGACGGCCTCCTGGAGCAGCGGTTCCTGGTCGGCGGCCACGAGATCGGCGAGGTTCTCGAGCGCGCCCGTGCCGTCCTCGCCGAGCACGGACAGGACGTGCACCTGGCAGCCCTCGGGCACCAGCTCGCTGGGCTTGCCGGGATAGGCGAAGAACGACACCGGCGACTTGGCGCCGACGAGCACCAGGTGCTTGGTGCCGGACAGCTGCCACTGGACCTGCTCGGACAGGTAGCCCAGCCGCTCGAGGAACGGCAGGCCGGCGCCGCGCTCGATGCGGGCCGGGAACGTCTCGGCGAACAGCCGGGCGCCCGTTCCCGCCCCGACGCGGCTCGCGGCGAGCAGGCCGCGCTCGCGGGTCGCGCCGTGGCCGAGCAGCAGCACCGTCGGCTCGCCGCCGCGCAGGAGCGCGGCGATCTCGGCGATCCGGTCGTCGTCCACCGGCACCGGGGGCGCGATCGGCTGCTGCTCGCCGACCTCGCCGCCGTCGGACCACGACACGTCGGCGGGCAGCACGAGGTTGGCGAGCTGGCCGGGCTGGGTCTGCGCGGCGGCGATCGCGGCGGCCGCGTCCGCGCCGACCTCGCCCGGCGTCTTCGACGTGCGGGTCCAGCCGTGCAGCCAGCCGGTCAGCGCGTCGATGTCGGACTCGAGCGGCGCGTCGAACCCCTTGTGGAAGCGGGCGTGGTCGCCGATCACGTTGATCATCGGGGTGTGCGCGCGGCGGGCGTTGTGCAGGTTCGCCAGGCCGTTGGCCATGCCGGGGCCGAGGTGCAGCAGCGTGGCGGCGGGCCGGCCGGCCATCCGGCCGTAGCCGTCGGCCGCGCCGGTGACCACGCCCTCGAACAGGCTCAGCACCGCCCGCATCTCGGGCACCGCGTCGAGCGCGGCGACGAAGTGCATCTCGGACGTGCCGGGGTTGGCGAAGCAGACGTCGACGCCGCCGTCGACGAGCGTCCGCAGCAGCGCCTGAGCGCCGTTCATGGCTGTTCCGCCTCTCCGGAATTAAAAGTTGTGGTCGCCTTGGGCTGATGCCGGCCGGTTCGGTGCGTACCTGTGGCTGGGTTGCGTTCCGTTCCCCTTGGGTGCGGGTGGGAGCCGCTCGGCTCACACAACCTTCGGGGGCCGCGGTGTGCGGTTGACATAGGGAGCGTCACGGTCGATCCCCTGCGTCGAACAGGACGCCGGGGTTGAGGATGGCCTTCGGGTCGAAGGCGGTCTTGATGCGGCGCATCAGCGCCACCTTTGCGGGATCCGTCAGCTCCAGGAAGTGCTGCTTCTTCTCGTGGCCGATGCCGTGCTCGCCGGAGATCGCACCGCCGAGCGCCATGCCGGTGGCGAACAGCTCGTGCAGGACCTTGTGCCGCACCTCCGGGTCCTTCTGGAACACCGCGAGGTGCACGTTGCCGTCGCCGGCGTGCCCGCAGCCGACGACGAACGTCTCGTTGCCCTGCGCGATCTCGAGCACCTTCGCGAAGAAGTCGGGCAGCGCGGCGCGCGGCAGCACGGTGTCGATGATGTCGTCCGCGCCCGCGGTCCTGGCCGTGAAGAACGCCTTCTCGCGGGCCTCGATCAGCTTGCGCGCGGCCGGGCCGGGCAGCACGTAGACGTCCAGCGCGCCGAGCTCGCCGAGCAGCGTCCCGGCCGCCTCGACGTCCTCGTCGAGCCGCGTCGCGGAGTTGTCCTCCAGCATCACCACGAGGTAGGCCTGCGACTTGTCGCGCATCTCGTCGGGGATGCCGAGCTGCAGGTCGGCGGCGTAGGTGATCGCGCCCATGGTGAACGCGTCGATGTACTCGAGGATGAGCGGGCCGAGCCCGCTGCCGACCATCCCGGGCACGGCGCGAGCGACCGTTGCGAGGTCCGGGTACGGCGCGAGCACGGTGGCCTGGTGGGACAGCCGCGGCTGGAGCTTGAGCGTGGCCTCGGTGACGAGCGCGAGCGTGCCCTCGGAGCCGACGATCAGCTGGGTGAGGTCGTAGCCGGTGCTGGCCTTGACGAACTTGCCCCCGGTGCGCACGATCTCGCCGGTCGGCAGCACGGCCTCCAGGCCAAGCACGTGGTGGCGGGTGACGCCGTACTTGACCGCGCGCATGCCGCCCGCGTTGGTGCCGACGTTGCCGCCGAGGCTCGCGGACAGCTCGCCCGGGTACACCGGGTAGAACAGGCCGTCCTCCTTCGTCCGCTCCTCCAGCTCGGTGAGCGTCACGCCGGGCTGCACGACGGCCACATGGTTCTCGGTGTCGACCTCGAGGATCTTGTTCATGCGCTCGAACGACACGAGGATGCCGTCCGCGCGCGGGGTGGCGGAGCCGGACAGGCCGGTGCCACTGCCGCGGGCGGTCACCGGGGTGCCGGTCTCGCCGGCGAGCGTGAGGACGGCGGCGACCTCGGCGGCGGTGGCCGGGCGCACGACGTGGGCGGGCCGGGTCGCCTCGGCGGTGAGCGTCTCGTCGTGGGTGTAGTCCTCGCCGATCGCGTCCCCCGAGAGCACGTGCCCGGCGCCGACGATCTCGCCGAGCCTGGCCGCGATGTCCGCCATTGGACTCCCTTCGGTCCCGCCCACCTTAGTTCGCCGATCTTCCCGGCAACACGTCCCGCGCCGCCAGGGTCACATCGGTGGGGAGCGGTGTGCCGAGCACCACCGCGGCGCCGAACGCGGCGAACGCCGGGGCCAGCTGGATGCCGTAGCCGCCCTGCCCGGCGAAGAACGCGAACCCCGGGTGGCCGGGCCACGCGCCGGCGACCGGCATGCCGTCCGGCACGAACGACCGCAGCCCGGCCCACGCGGTGTGCACGCGGCGCAGCCCCAGGTCGGTGTGGGAGTTGATGCGGTCGATGGCCAGCGCGACGTCCAGCTCGTCGGGCTTGGCATCACAGGGCTCGCTCGGCGTCTCGTCGGACGGGGAGATCAGCAGGTGGCGGCCCTCGGGGCGGAAGTAGTAGCGGTCGGCGGCGTCACCGACCATCGGCCAGGCCGGGTCGATCGGCATCGCGCCGGACGCGATGGCGGCGGTGCGGCGCATGGGCTGCAGGCCGATGGTGGGCACCCCGGCCCTGGCGGCGAGCTCGTCGGCCCACGCGCCAGCGGCGTCGACCACGAGGTCGGCCGTGACCTCCTCGCCGGCCTGTACTCGCCAGCCGCCGCCGTCGCGGGTGATGGCGGTGACCGGGCTCGCGGTGCGGATGGTGCCGCCGCGCTCGCGGAGCCCGCGGCGGTAGCCGTCGTGCAGGGCCATCACGTCGATGTCGCTGGCGCTGCCGTCGTACGCGGCGGCGGTGATCTCCCGCAGGGCCGGGCAGAGCGCGCGGGCCTGCGCCGGGGTCATCGGCTCGGCGGGCAGCCCGGCGAGGTGCGCGGCGCCCTCCTCGTCGGCGCCCAGCCAGATGACCGGGCGCGGGGTGAGCAGGCGCGGGGTGCCCAGCTCGGTCTCGAGGTCGTGGAAGCGCCGCTCGCTGGCGGCGGTGAGCGCGCGGACGGCGCCGCCGCCGTAGCTGGGCGCGTAGAGGGCGGCCGAGCGCCCGGTCGTGTGCGCGGCGAGCGCGGGCTCCGCCTCGGCGAGGAGCACCCGCGCGTGGGCAGCGATCTCGTAGGCGATCGAGATGCCCGCCATCCCGCCGCCGACCACCAGGACGTCGACCATGATGGCGAGCTTAATTCGGTTGCCGGGGCGCCTAGCGTGATCGGTATGGGAAACGCTTCGTTGCGGCTGCGCCGTCGCTGACAGCGACGGCTGGGTAGCCCTCTTCCTCTAGCGCGGTCGTCGCTGTCTCCACGCACCGTTGTTCCTTCGTGCTTGGAGCAGTTCTCCCATGCGTGCCAACTCTTCCGGTGTCCATCTGCTGTCCTGCCCCGGTGTGGTCGAGACCCTGGTCCGCCGCTCCGGCGTCGGCCCCGGCGACCTGGTGATCGACTTCGGAGCAGGCCCGGGCACCCTCACCGCCCCGCTGGCCCACACCGGCTCCACGGTCCTGGCCGTCGAACGCGACGACGAGTTCGCCCGGGCGCTGCGCCGCCGCTTCGCGACCCGCCCGTCGGTCCGCGTCGTCCACGACGACCTGCGGCGCGTTCGGTTGCCGCACCGGGACTTCAAGGTGGTGTCGAACATCCCGTTCGCCGTGTCGACCACGTTGCTGCGGCGGCTGCTGAGCCCGGTGCCTGCGCGGTGCGCGCTGGCGGACCTGGTCGTGGCGCACGGCCTGGCGCGCCGGCTCACCGCGCCGCGCCCGCGCGACCTGGAGTCGGCGTGGTGGGCGGCCCGGTTCGACCTCCGCCTCGTGCGGCGCATTCCCGCCCGCTGCTTCACCCCCGCGCCGTCGGTCGACGCGGCTCACCTGTCGGTCCGCCGCCGGTCCGATGTGGACGGCCGGTCGTCGGCCGTGCTGTTCGCCGTGCTGCGCGCGGTCCACCGGCGGCCGGCCGCCCCGGCGCGTGCCGTGCTGGGCGAGTTGGCCGGCCATCGGCTCGCGCGCCGGGCCCTCGTCGAGGCCGGGGCCGATCCGTCGGCGGCGGCCGCCTCCGTTCGGGGCGGTGAGTGGGTCCGCGTGGCGCGGGTCCTGGCTCGGGAACGTGGGATTGTCGTGCCGCGGTTGCCTTCTTGGCTTCGGGCCTAGCCGTGTCGTGTCCGCGAAAGGCGTCAATCGGTCCACAGTGGATCGCGGCCGCTGCGGCCCAGCAGCTGGTCCAGCATCGGCGCGTCGCCGGGGACCGCGACCTCCTCGCCGAAGGCGCCCATCTTCCTGCCCTGTTCGCCCATCGCCGCGGTCATCTCGTGGACCGCCTCCAGGACGACCGGGTCGGTGTCGATCCGCTGTCCCGTGGCGCGGGCGAGGTCCCAGCCGTGCACCACCAGCTCACCCACCATCATCATGCCGATCATCCGCGCCGGCATCGAGCCGCCCGCCAGGCCCGTTTCGCCCTCCGCCGCGCCCGGCTCGCCCCACGCGGCCACCGCCTTGTCCAGCTGTGTGGCGAACGCCTCCGGCCAGTCGTGCCGCGCGGTGAAGTCGGTCTCCTCCGTGATCGGGTCGTCCGCCGGGGCCTGCTGCTTGCGCGCGGCCAGCTCGGAGCGGAACGCCGACCAGAACATCAGGTGGTTCACCAGCGTGCGCACGTCCCAGTCGGGACACGGCGTGCGCGCGTCGAGCTGGTCGGGCTTGACGTTCCGGACCACCGCGACCGCCGGTGCGGCCGCCTTCGCCATCATCTCGTGGAGTTCCATGACCGCACGCTATGGCGAGCTCGCTGGCGCCGCTTGCACAAACGCGACACCATCGGCCGGTGCGCTACGACCTCGACGACAACCCCGGCCGCGTCGACATCGACGTGGTGTGGCAGTTCATGTCCACACAGGCCTACTGGGGCCGCTGGCGCGACCGCGCCAACGTCGAGGGCCAGCTCGCGGGCGCCTGGCGCGTCGTCGGCGCCTACCGCACCGACACCGGCGCCATGATCGGGTTCGCCCGGGCCGTGTCCGACGGGGTCGGGCTCGCCTACCTTGCCGATGTCTTCGTCGTCGACGAGGCGCGCGGGCACGGCGTCGGCAAGGCGCTCGTCAAGGCCATGGTCGACGACGGGCCCGGCGCCGGGTTCCGCTGGATGCTGCACACCGCCGACGCGCACGACCTGTACCGGCGCTTCGGGTTCACCGAGCCCGACTCGACCTACCTGGAGCGACCCGGCAAGCACCCGGTCAGCGAGGCATAGCCCGGGCCTGCTGCTCGAGGTCGACGTCACGGCCGTGGTTCCAGGAACGGCGTGAGCAGGCCCGGCACCGCCTCGGCGGCGAACGCGAGGCCCTCGCTCTCGCCGACGTCGCGCACGAGGTACTCGCCGGGCCCGGCCGCGGTCGTGGCGGCGATCGTGACCAGGCCGGCCCGGCGCTGGAACGGCGAGCGGCGCACGGTCCACCCGATGACGCCGCCGCGCAGCAGGGCGACCGTGTGCCTGCTGCCCGCGCCGGACCGGGTCACCAGGTAGTCGCCGGACAGCCCGTGCCCGAGGTTGCGGTAGGCGTCCAGCGCGAGCGCCACCGCCACCGGCGTCAGCACGACCGCGGCGATCCACGCGAGGTGCAGCAGCACGACCGTGAGCAGCGCGCCGAGCACCGCCAGCACGGCTGCGAAACAGGCCACGGCCAGCAGCGCCCGGCGCAGCCGTCGCGAGCGCGCCGTCCGCGGGTGCCGCCGGATGTCCACATCGGACAGCGGGGCGGCGCCGAGCACGTCGACCGCGACCCGGTGCGCCACCGCCAGCGGCGCGGGCGGCAGCAGCGTCTTCGGGTCCGACCGCTCACGGTCCGATCGGGCCCGCAGCCCGGTGGCGACCACGTCGACCCGCGCGGCGCCGAGCAACCGCGAGCCGAACGCCTCGAACACGTCGACCCCGCGCAGCCGCCGCTGCTCCAGCGACAGCGAGCGGGTGGTGAGCAGGCCGCGGTGCACCCGCAGCGCGCCTCCGTCCCTGGTCAGCCGGTAGCGCCACCACCCCTCCACGAACAGGCCCAGGGACCCGACGAACCCGAGGATCAGCCCGGCCGCGACCAGGACGGCGACGAACCCCAGCACCGGCACGTCGCCGAGCAGGTCGTCGCGGACCGTCCGGAGAAGCGTGCCCTGCAGGTCGAACCAGTCCGACGCCTGCAGCACCGCGCCGAACGCCGCCGCACCCAGCAGCGGCGTCGTGACGGAGACCGGCGCGTACCGCAGCCACGACCAGTCCAGCTCGGCCAGCGGCGGGGCGGGCCGCGCCGGTGCCGACTGGGTCGCCGACTGGGTCGCCGACTGGGTCACCGATCGGGTCGCGGCCGAGACGGGGGTGCGGTCCAGCAGCACCCGGCGCAGCTCCTCGGCGTGCGCGCGGCCGACCGGGTCGAGCGTGAGCTGGCTGTGCTCACCGGCGTGCTGACCGGTGCCGATCTTGACCTTCGTCAGCCCGAACGCGCGCAGCAGCGGGTTGGCGGTCAGGTCGACCGTGCGCACCCGCTCCCGCGGGATCGACCGCAGTGTGTGCAGTACCAGGGCGAACCGCAGCTCCACCCGCTCGTCGGTGACCCGGTAGCTGGTGTGCCGCCAGCGCAGGCGGTCCGCCAGCGCGCCACCACCGGTCAGCAGCAACACCGCGCCGAGCGCGATGAGCAGCACCACGCCCGCGTGCCGGTCGCCGTCGCGCAGCATGCCCACCACGATCGGCGTGCCGATCGACACGCTCAGCCCGGCCATCGTCAGCGCGGTCACCGCGACGGTGCGCCGGTGCAGCCGCTGCCACTCGCCGAGCACGGTCACGTCGCGTCCCCGCGGTTGGCCTGCGCCGTCTCCGTCAGCCGCGCCGCCAGATCCGCCGCCCGCTCGTGGTCGAGCCCCTGGATCCTGAGCGGGCCGGCCGCGGACGCCGTGGTGACCGTGACGCTGGCGAGCCGGAACAGCTGCTCGAGCGGCCCGCGCGCGGTGTCCACGGTCTGGATCCGCGACATCGGCGCGATCCGCCACTCCTGCCACAGCCAGCCGGTACGCGTGTAGACGGCCTCGTCGGTGACCTCCCAGCGGTGCACCCGGTAGCGCCAGAACGGCACGGCGATCGCGTACGGGACGCCGACCAGCAGCACGACGCCCAGCGCCAGCAGCAGCCACGGCCGCGCGGGCGCGATGAGCACCGCCAGCACGGCCAGTACCGCGGCCGGGACCAGCGCCGTCAGCAGCTCGTTGGCCAGCCAGTAGCTCACCGCGCGCCGTTCCACCTGGTGGCGTGGCGGCCGCAGCCGTACCGCACCGTCTTCACTGTCCACTTCACGCACCTCCCCTTCCCCGCTATCTTGCCGTCCATGAAGCGTGCGCTCACGGTCGTCCTGCTCGTTCTCGCCGCGCTCGTGGTCGTGCCGACCGGCACGGCGGGGGCAGACCCGCTCTCCTGGCGGCTTTCCCCCACGGGAACCGACGCGCAGCTGCGCGGGCTTTCGGCGGTCAGCAGGCACGTGGCCTGGGCGAGCGGCGCCCGCGGCACCGTGCTGCGCACCGTCGACGGCGGCCACAGCTGGGAGCAGGTCGGCCCGCCGGACGCGGCGGCCCTCGAGCTGCGCGACATCGAGGCGTTCGACGCGCGGACGGCGGTGGCCATGTCGATCGGCGAGGGCGGCGACTCGCGGATCTACCGGACCACCGACGGCGGCCGCTCGTGGACCGAGACGTTCCGCAACGCCGAGCCGACCGCGTTCTACGACTGCCTGGCGTTCTTCGACCACCGCCACGGGCTCGCGGTGAGCGACCCGGTGAACGGCCACATCCGTATTCTGTCCACTTCGGACGGTGGACGGTCGTGGGCGCGGGTGCCGGAGGCGGGGATCCCGCCCTCGCTCGACGGCGAGTTCATGTTCGCGGCGAGCGGCCAGTGCGTCACCACCACCGGCTCGCGGGACGCGTGGCTCGCGACCGGCGGCGGCGCGACCGCCCGGGTGCTGCACTCCGCCGACCGCGGCCGCACGTGGACGGCGAGCGACACGCCGTTGCTCAGCGGCGCGAGCGCGGGCGTGTTCGCGGTCGCGTTCCGCACGCCGCGCCAGGGCATCGCGATCGGCGGCGACTTCGCGAACCCGGCCGGCGGCGAGCACAACCTCGCGCTGAGCTCGGACGGCGGTCGCCGCTGGCGCGAGCCGGTCAACTCGCCCGCCGGCTACCGCTCCGCGGTGACCTACCACCCGTTCCTCCCATCGGTGCTGATCGCGGTCGGCCCCACCGGCAGCGACATCAGCCTGGACGGCGGCAGGCGCTGGCACCAGTTCGACGACGGCACGTTCGACACGGTCGGCTGCGGCCGCGACGGCGCCTGCTGGGCCTCCGGCGCGCAGGGCCGCGTGGCAACCTTGCAGATCGGCTGATCAAGCCGGTGGCCACGGGGCAGAATGCCGCCTCGTGACCACCGCCAAGCGCCTCCTGGCCGCCGTCGACGGCCTGCCCTACGGCGCCCGCCAGCGCGAGCTCGCCGCCACCGCCCGGTCGCTGGGCGGCAAAAAGCTGGCCCGCCTGCTCGACGAGCTGTACGCCGAGGGCGAGTTCGCCCGCCGGGCCGGGCTGCACCTGGCGTCCGCGGCGGGCGAGCGCGCCTACGTCGAGCGGTGCCTGTCCGCCGGGCAGCCGGCCGTGGTGCGCACGGCGCTCGGCGCGGCGGTCCGCCTGGGACTGCCGGCGGAGAAGTTCGTGCCGCAGGTGACGGAGCTGCCCACGGCGCTGCGCGCGTCGCTCTACCAGCACGTGCGCCGCCGCCGGGCCACCGAGCTCGCCGAGGCGCTGCTGCCGGTCGTGCGGGCCCGGTTCGGCGACGTCGAGGCGGCCGTCCTGCTGCCGGTGTGCTCGGCGGCGACGGTGACCGCGCTGCTGGGCGAGCTCGCGTACGCCGTCACGGGCTGGCGGATGATCGGCCACCGGCACCCGGCCGTCTTCCTGCGCCACCTCGACGACGAGCTGGCGGCGACCCCGCGGTCGGGGTGGACGCGGCTGCTGGGCACGGTCGGCAGCGGGCTCGAGACGGCCGCGCTGACCGAGCCGGACCGGGTGCTGGCGGTGCTCGAGCGGACCGCGCCGTACGCACACGTCCCGGCCGCGCTCGCCCGCACGATCGGGCTGCTGGCCCGCCACGACCCGGCCCGCCTGCTGCGCGTGCTGCTCGACCCGCGCAGGCCGGGCGCGGTGCCGGGCGGTCGCGCGCTGTGGCGGGCGCTGCTCGGCGCGGGCGACGACGACCTGGTCGCGTTCGGCCGGGCGGTCGGCAGCCACCGGCTCACGCGCTTCCTGCGCGTGGTGCCGCCGTCGCGGCGGGCCGCCGTGTACGCGGGCGTGGTCGGGCAGCGCGACCCGACGCTGTCGCAGGTGCCGATCGCGCTGCTCGACGAGCTGCCGGCGGACGCCCGCGCGGCCGAGGCGGAGCGGCTGCTGGCGCTGCGCCGGGTCGACGGCGACGCGGGCGTCCGGCTCGCGGTGACCGCGCGGCTGCCGTGGTCGCGGGCGGTCGAGCCGCTGCGCGAGGCGACCCGCCGCGCCACCGCCGAGGAGCGCGCCGAGGGCTACGACGTCCTGGTCCGCGCGGCGGCGGTGAGCCGCGACCGGGGCGCGTTCGCCGAGATGCTCGGTTCGCTGAACCGGCTGCGCAACGAGCAGGATCCGGTGCGGGCGCGGGCCTTCGCCGCGCTGGCCCAGGTGCCGCCGTGGCTGTACCGCCCGGCCGAGGCGCCGGACCTGCTGAAGCTGATGACCGACGCCGTCGCGGCGCGGGACTGCTCGTGGTTGACGCAGTCGCACGTGCGGACGCTGATCGCGCGGCTGGTCCGGCAGGGCGCGCTGAGCCGGCAGCCGGAGCTGGTCGACACCGCGCTGGAGGCGCTGACCCGGCTCGGCGACAAGCGGCCGTCGATGAACCTGTACGCCCTGGACCGGGAGCTGCCGCGCGGCGGCGAGCACCGGGTGTTCGCCGCGCTGCGGTCGCGGCTGGAGGCCGACGCGCGGCTCGGCCGGTTCGAGGTCACGCTCGCGCTCGCCACCGGGCTGCGCCGGCGCGCCTGGGAGATGCGGGAGCTGCAGGCGCTGCTGGACCGGGCGCGCGCGGCGAAGGACGACCACGTGGTGCGCCAGGCCATCCAGCTGTGGCTGGCCCCGCCGCGGACCCGCGACGAGCGGCTCGGCGAGGTGTTCGCGGCGGACCGGTCGACGATCACGTTCCCAGTCGTGCAGAACGGCATCGCGTTGCGGCGCACCGACCTGCTCGACGACGTGTTCACCAAGCCGCTGCACGGCCGGTTCCTCAAGCGCGGGGTGCGCCACGTGCCGTGGTTCGGCGGCTGCTTCTCCCGCTGGCTCCCCCGCCAGTGCGCCGCCTACGTCCAGGAGCTGGCGAAGGCGGCCGTGGCGCACCGCAAGCGGTCGACCCACGAGCGGGTGACCGCGGTGCGGCGGCTGGCCACCGTGCCCGGCTCGCTCGCGCTGCTGCGCTCCTATGTGGACGATCCGGAGCTGCCGGTGTCCGAGGCGGCCCTCGCGGCGCTGGCGTGGACCGACGAGCCGGCCGGGGTGCTCGACGACCTGCTGGTGCACGCGGACGACGACAAGGCGCGGGTGGCGGTCTACGCGGTCACCCGGTGCGCCCGCTTCGTGCCGCCCGCCCGGCTCGGCGCCGCCCTGGACCGGCTGCTCACCAGCCGGAAGGTCACCTCGCGCAAGGAGGCCGTGCGGCTGCTGGCCGCGCACCACGCCCCGGACGCCGCTGGCATGCTGGCGTCGGTGTGGCACGAGCCGGACCAGCACCGCGACGTCCGGCGGGCCGTGGTGTCGGCCGCGCGGTGGTGCCTGCCGGACGCGTGGCCGCTGCTCGAGGAGGCGTCGTCCGCGCCGCACGCGGTGGCCACGGCCGTCCTCGACCTGGACCCGTTCACGCTCGCGCCCGCGCACCGGCAGCGGTACGCGGGCCTCGTGCACACGGTGGCCGACGCGGCCGAGCCGGACACCGCGCGACGGGGGCTCGCGACGCTCGCGCGGTGGACGCGCTGGGACCCGGCCGGCACGCGGATGCTCGTCGGCCGGGTCGGCGACCTCGCGAACACGGCGAGCTGGCGGGAGGCGCTGGCCGCGCTCGTCGCCGGCTGCACCGCCACCGAGGACCCGGCACCGCTCGCCGACGTGGTCGCCCGGCTGCTGGCGACACCGGACGGTCCCACCACCGCCGACCGCGACCTCCCGGTCCGCCAGCGGATCCGGGCCGTCGCCGAGCTGGTCCAGCGCGACGCCCACGAGGTTCCCGCCCTGCGGGCGGCGGCCGGATCGCTGGCGGACACGCTCGCGGCCGAGCCGACGCTGCGCGGACCGACGATCGACCTGGCGGCCACCGCGGTCCCGTTCGAGCCGGATGGCGACGGGACCGCCGCGCTGCACCGGGTCGCCGAGCTGGCCGATGCGCCGCGGTGGGCCTGGCACGCACACCACGCGGTCGCCCGGCGGCTCGCCGGCCGGGTGGCGCGGCTGCCGCAGGCGCACCTGTACGACCTGGCCACGTCCGCGCCGCCGCTGCTGGGACTCGCGATCGCCGGCCAGGCAGGCCCCGAGGCCGGCTGGCCCGGCCACTGGCGCACCTACGTCATCGCCCTGCGCGACCACGACGACACCGACGTCCGGCTGACCGCCCTGGACATCTACACAACCCGCGAATAACCGCGAGTCCAACGCTCGGCCCCGCCGAGTCCAACGCTCCGAACGCGCGACTCGCACGTCGGGACTGTTGGACTCGCGGGGCCGGAACGTTGGACTCGCGAGGGTCAGTGGCGCTCGGCCACCGGTTCGGCGTCCTCCTCGAGGTTCGCCGGCGGCTCGTTCGACGCGGGGTCGACCGGCTGGGCCGCTGGGATCCCCTTGCCGCGCGGGAGGAACAGCGCCGGGATGAACGCCAGGGCCAGCAGGACGACGGCCCACACGAACGTCGACGAGTAGGCCTCGGCCAGCGGCGGCGCCAGCAGCTGGCGCACCTGCTCCGGCAGCGCGGCCAGCGACGTCGTGTCCGGCGCCTTGGTCCCGGGCGGGGCCTGTGCCTGCAACTGGGCCACGACCGGCGCGAGCTTGTCCTTGGCCTCGTTGAACAGGATCACCGACAGCATGGCCGTCCCGATCGACGCGGACACCTGCTGGATGATGTTCAGGCTGGTCGACGCGCGGGCGACGTCGTTCTGCCGCAACGTCTTCAACGCGATCGACATGATCGGCATCATCGCCATGCCCATCCCGATGCCCAGCACGAACAGCGAGGCCCCGATCGTCCAGTACGACGTGGCGTCGGTGAGCTGGGTGAACACCACCATGGAGCCGACGATGATCAGGATGCCGAACTGGGCCATCCGGGCCGCGTAGCCGCGGTCCACGAGCGTGCCCGCGATCGGCATCATGATCATCGCCCCGATGCCCTGCGGCGCCAGCAACAGACCGGCGTTCAGGGCCCCCTCCGCCCGCACCTGCTGGAAGTACAGCGGGAACAGCAGCATGGAGCCGAAGAACGCGATCGTGAACAACACCATCGTGCCGGTCGCGACCGAGAACCCGCGGTCGCGGAACAGCTTCAGGTCGATCAGCGCGTGCGGCGTGCGCAAGGCATGCCGGATGAACAGGGCCACCAGGATCGCGCCTGCGCCTGCCGGCAGGTAGACCGCCGGGTGCCCGAAGCCCCCGTGCGAGGGCACCTGCGCGAGGCCGTAGATCAGCGCGGCGAGACCCGGCGAGAGGAAGATCAGGCCGAGCACGTCGAGCTTCTCGCCGGGCCGCGGCTCGTCCTTCTCCAGGATCCGCGAGCCGAGGATCAGCGACAGGATGCCGATCGGCACGTTGATGTAGAAGATCCACCGCCAGTTGACGTCGTCGACCAGCCAGCCACCGAGGATCGGGCCGACGATCGGGCCGAGCAGCATCGGCACGCCGAGCACGGCCATCACGCGGCCGACCCGCTGCGGACCGGCCGCCTTGGTCAGGATCGTCATGCCGAGCGGCATCAGCATGCCGCCGCCCAGGCCCTGCAGGACCCGGAAGCCGATCAGCGACTCCGCCGACCAGGCCGTGCCTGCCAGCGCCGAGCCGGCCATGAACAGGAAGACCGCGGTCAGGTAGATCCGCTTGGTGCCGAACCGGTCCGCGGCCCAGCCGGACAGCGGGATCACGGTCGCGAGCGCCAGGGTGTACCCGGTGGTCACCCACTGCATCTGGTCGAGCGTGCTGTGGAACTGGATGATCAGTTGGTCGAGCGCGACGTTGACCACGGTGATGTCGAGCATCGCCATGATCGCGCCGAGCACGACCACGCCGCCGATCGAGAGCACTCTGCGGTCGAGCTTGTCCGACGCGTTCGCCGCCCCCGCGGCGGGCGTCGGCGTCATGTGTTCGGTCAAGGCCGTTCCCCTCTTGCCTAGCAGCCGGTTGCTGAAATCTGGTTGTCCCCCCGAGCGAGAATCGGCGCCAGAGCCTCGGAAAGATGGTCCCGCTCGCGGTCGCTGAGCGACTCGACACACTCACGTACGGCCTCGCGGTGGGCCTGCACGAACCCGGCCACCAGCGTGCGGCCGTGCCCGGTCAGGCTGACTCGCTTGACCCTGCGGTCCTGCTCGTCCTCCCTGCGCGCGACCAGCCCGGCACGGGTCAGCGCCTGAACGGCACGCCCCGCCGTGGCCATCGACGACCCGAGCCGCGCCGCGAGCTCGTGGACCGCCAGTTCCTCCCGGCAGTCGGAGAGCACGAACATGGCACGCAGTTGGGAGAATGACAGATCGAGATCGGCCGCGACACCCAATATGTGTGCCTCGCCGCTCTTCTTCAGATGCGACAGGAAACCCATGACGTCATCGGTCACGGAGTCGACCGAGCACGCCACGAATGGTTTCACGGGCGCAATCATCTCACTCGTGAAACTAACTGCAAGTGACTGTGTCGTGGGTCTCAGTTCACGTTCGGCCGAATCAGGCCGAACTGTCCGACCTGGTCGATGACAGATAGCGACGGGCGACGTTGTGCTCACCGGACGCACTCGCGCGCCAGTCCGCGATCCATGGACCGGTCCCCTCACTCTGGTCCAGCACCCCGGCCTCCAGCCAGGAGTACCTCCCGTCGAGGGTAGCCGCGGCAACCTGAGAGTCCTCTTGGTCCGTGTTCGCCCACAGCGAGTCGAACAGCGCCGCCACGCGCAGCCGGGCCTGGCGGCAGAACGCGTCGGCCAGCTCGCGTGCGGACTCGCCGAGCAGCTCGGCCCGCACGCAGGACGCGGCCATCGCGAACAGCTCCGCGCCGATGTCGACGATCCGGCCCAGGAAGCCCTGCCGCTTCTCCAGGCCGGCCTGCCAGCGGGCCATGCCGTAGAACGTGGACCGGGCGAGCTTGCGCGACGCGCGCTCGACGTAGCGCAGGTGTGTCGCGAGTGGACCGAACTCGCGGTACGCACTGGGTACCTGACCCTTGCCGGCGACGAGCTGCGGCAACCACTTCGCGTAGAACCCGCTCGCCCTGGCCGCGGCCTTCGCCTTGCTGGCCGCGTCCGCCTTCGGGTCGGCGAGCTCGCCCGCGGCCGCGAGGTGCGCGTCCACGGCCTCGCGCGCGACCAGCAGCCGCATGATCTCGCTGGAGCCCTCGAAGATCCGGTTGATCCGCAGGTCGCGCAGCAGCTGCTCGGCCGGCACCGCCCGCTCGCCGCGCGCGGCGAGCGACTCGGCGGTCTCGTAGCCGCGGCCGCCACGGACCTGCACGAGCTCGTCGGCGATGACGCAGGCCATCTCGCTCGCCCACAGCTTGGCGAGCGCGGCCTCGATGCGGACGTCGTGGCTGCCATGGTCGGCGAGCTGGCCGGAGAGCTCGAGCACGGACTCCAGCGCGAACGTCGTCGCCGCGATGAACGACAGCTTGCTCGCGACCGCGCCGTGCTCGCCGACCGGCCTGCCCCACTGGACCCGCGCCGCCGACCACTCGCGGGCGATCTTGAGCGCCCACTTGCCGGCCCCCGCGCAGGTGGCGGGGATCGCGAGCCGGCCGGCGTTCAGCGTGGTCAGCGCGATCTTGAGGCCGTCGCCCTCGCGGCCGATCAGGTTCGCGGCCGGCACGTGGACCTGGTGCAGCCGGGTCACGCCGTTCTCGATGCCGCGCAGGCCCATGAAAGCGTTGCGCCGCTCCACGGTGATGCCCGGCGAGTCCGCCTCGACGACGAACGCGGAGATGCCGCCGCGGTGATCGTCGGACTTCGGCACCCGGGCCATCACGACGAGCAGCTCGGCCACGACCCCGTTCGTGGTCCACAGCTTCACCCCGTCGAGCACGTAGCCGTCGCCACCGCCGTCGCCACTGTCGTCGCTGACCGGGGTGGCGGTCGAGGCGAGCCGGGCCGGGTCGGAGCCGACGTCCGGCTCGGTCAGCAGAAACGCCGACACCGCGCCCTTCGCACAGCGCGGCAGGAACTCGCGCTTCTGCTCCTCGGTGCCGGCGAGCTTGAGCGGCTCGGGCACACCGATCGACTGGTGCGCCGAGAGCAGCGCGCTCATGCTCGGGTGCACGCTGCCGGCCAGCATCAGCGCGCGGTTGTAGGCGACCTGGCTCAGCCCGAGCCCGCCGTACTCGCGGGGGATCTTGATGCCGAAGCAGCCCAGCTCGGCGAGGCCCTTGACCCATTCGTCGGGGATGCGCGCCTCGCGCTCGATGACCGCGCCGTCGAGGCCCGTGCAGTACGAGCGGAGCCCGGTGAGGAACGCCTGCGCCCGCGCGTCGGTCTCGGGGTCGGGGGTGGGGTGCGGGTGGATGAGGTCAAGCTGGAAGCGCCCGAGGAACAGCTCCTTGCCGAACGACGGCTTGTCCCAGCCGCTCTCCCGTGCCTCCTCCGCGACCGCTCGCGCCTGGTCTTCGGTCACCTTCGGCTGCTCGGCCATGGTGTTTCGCCTCCCGGCCGGTCGGCTACCCGCCGGTAATCCCGATGAAACCCTCACCGGTGCGCGGCACTGTCGGTGCGGCGCGGCAGAATGCATGGCCGTGACAGCGACCGCCACTCCCGCGTCCGTGTACCTGCGCATCGCCGAAGAGCTCACCGTCGCGGAGCGCCAGGTGCGCTCGGCGGTGGAGCTGCTCGACGGCGGGTCGACCGTCCCCTTCATCGCCCGGTACCGCAAGGAGGTCACCGGCGCGCTCGACGACGCTCAGCTGCGCACGCTCGAAGAGCGCCTGCGGTACCTGCGCGAGCTGGAGGAGCGCCGCACGGCGGTGCTCGACTCGATCAAGTCCCAGGGCAAGCTCACCGACGAGCTGGCGGGGCAGATCGCGGCGGCCGACTCGAAGGCCCGCCTCGAGGACATCTACCTGCCGTACAAGCCGAAGCGGCGCACCAAGGCCCAGATCGCCCGCGAGGCGGGCCTCGAGCCGCTCGCCGACGGCCTGCTGGACAACCCGGACACCGACCCGCAGGCGGCCGCGGCCGTCTTCACCGACGCGGCGACCGGCGCCGAGAACGGCGTGGCCGACGCGGCGGCCGCGCTCGACGGCGCCCGGGCCATCCTCGTGGAGCGTTTCGGCGAGGACGCCGACCTCATCGGCACGCTCCGCGAGCGCATGTGGAGCCGCGGCCGCCTGGTCGCGAAGGTCCGCGACGGCAAGCAGGAGGCGGGCGCGAAGTTCGCCGACTACTTCGACTTCTCCGAGCCGTTCACCAAGCTCCCGTCGCACCGCATCCTCGCGATGTTCCGCGGCGAGAAGGAGGAAATGCTCGAGCTGACCCTCGACCCGCACGACTCCGCGGAGCCGCCGCCCGGCCCGTCCGACTACGAGGCCACGATCGCGGGCCGCTTCGGCATCGACGACCGGGGCCGCGCTGGCGACAAGTGGCTCGGCGACACGGTCCGCTGGGCCTGGCGCACCCGCATCCTCGTGCACCTCGGCATCGACCTGCGCACCCGGCTGCGCGCCGCCGCCGAGGACGAGGCGGTCCGGGTGTTCGCCATGAACCTGCGCGACCTGCTGCTCGCCGCGCCCGCCGGCACCCGGGCCACCATGGGCCTCGACCCGGGCCTGCGCACCGGCGTCAAGGTCGCCGTCGTGGACGCCACCGGCAAGGTCGTCGCCACCGACACGATCTACCCGCACGCGCCCGCGAAGCGGTGGGACGAGTCGCTGGTGAAGCTGCACCAGCTGGCCAAGGTCCACAACGTCGACCTGATCGCGATCGGCAACGGCACGGCCTCGCGGGAGACCGACAAGCTCGCCGGCGAGCTGCTGAGCAAGGCGCCGGACCTCAAGCTCACCAAGGTGATGGTGTCCGAGGCGGGCGCGTCGGTGTACTCGGCGTCCGCGTACGCCTCGCAGGAGCTGCCGGAGCTCGACGTGACGCTGCGCGGCGCGGTGTCGATCGCGCGGCGGCTGCAGGACCCGCTGGCGGAGCTGGTGAAGATCGACCCCAAGTCCATCGGCGTCGGGCAGTACCAGCACGACCTGTCCGAGGTGAAGCTGTCCCGCTCGCTCGACGCGGTCGTGGAGGACTGCGTGAACGGCGTGGGCGTCGACCTCAACACGGCGTCGGCGCCGCTGCTGACCCGGGTGTCGGGCATCGGCTCGTCGCTCGCCGCGAACATCGTGTCGCACCGCGACGCCAACGGCCCCTTCCGCTCGCGGACCGCGCTGAAGAGCGTGCCGAAGCTCGGCCCCAAGGCGTTCGAGCAGTGCGCGGGCTTCCTGCGCATCCCGGGCGGCGACGACGCGCTCGACGCGTCGTCGGTGCACCCGGAGGCCTACCCGGTGGTGCGCCGGATCGTCGCCGCCACCGGCGGGGCGCTCGGCGAGCTGATCGGCAACACGAAGGTGCTGAGGTCGTTGTCCCCGCGGGACTTCGTGGACGACACGTTCGGCCTGCCGACCATCACCGACATCCTGGCCGAGCTCGACAAGCCGGGCCGCGACCCGCGCCCGGCGTTCAAGACCGCCACGTTCGACGACGCCGTGCACACGCTCGCCGACCTGAAGGTCGGCATGGTGCTCGAGGGCGTGGTCACCAACGTGGCCGCGTTCGGCGCGTTCATCGACATCGGCGTGCACTGCGACGGGCTCGCCCACGTCTCGCAGCTGTCCCGCAACTTCGTGAAGGACCCGCACGAGGTCGTGAAGTCCGGCGACATCGTGCGCGCGAAGGTGCTGGAGGTCGACATCGCGCGCAAGCGGATCTCGCTGACGCTGCGGCTGGACGAGGAGACCTCCCCGCCCCGCGGCGGCCAACCCGACCGTGGCGACCGTGGCGACCGCGGCGACCGCGGCGACCGCGGTGGCCAGCGCGGTCAGCGCGGTGGCCAGCAGGGTGGCCAGCAGGGTGGCCAGCGCGGTGGCCAGCAGCGGCGCGGGCAGCAGCGGCAGGACGCGGGCGGCGGCGGCGCGATGGCCGACGCGCTACGGAAGGCGGGCTACAAGCCGAAGTGAGCCGGCACGTCTGATCCGCGTCTGATCCGCGTTTGACCTGGAGCGCACACCAGCTCGTAGCGTCGGTGCCATGACGACTCCACAGCACAAGATCGGTTCCGGGTTCGGCGCGACGAGCACCGCGAACGAGGTCCTGTCGGGCATCGACCTGACCGGCAAGCTCGCGATCGTCACCGGGGGCTACTCGGGCATCGGCATCGAGACCACGCGCGCGCTGGCCGGGGCGGGTGCGCACGTGGTGGTGCCCGCCCGGCGCGCCGGGCCCGCCCGCGAGGCGGTCGCGGACATCCCGGACGTCGAGGTCGGCGAGCTGGACCTGGGCGACCTCGAGAGCGTCCGCGCGTTCGCCGAGAGCTTCCTCGCGACCGGCCGCGACATCGACTTCGTGATCGACAGCGCGGGCATCATGGCGTGCCCGGAGACCCGCGTCGGCCCGGGCTGGGAGGCGCAGTTCGCCACCAACCACCTCGGCCATTTCGCGCTCGTCACCCGGCTGTGGCCGCGCCTGGTGACCGGCGGCGGCGCGCGGGTGGTCTCGGTGTCCTCGGGCGGTCACCGCCGCTCGGACATCCGCTGGGACGACCTGTCGTTCGAGCACGGCTACGACAAGTGGGACGCGTACGGCCAGGCGAAGACCGCCAACGTGCTGTTCGCCGTCGAGCTCGACCGGCTCGGCCGCGACCACGGCGTGCGGGCGTTCGCGCTGCACCCGGGCGGCATCATGACGCCGCTGCAGCGCCACCTGACCCGCGCCGAGATGATCGAGCGCGGCTGGTTCGACGAGAACGGCACCATGCTCGTCGAGTTCAAGACCCCGGAGCAGGGCGCGGCCACCCAGGTGTGGGCGGCCACCTCGCCGCAGCTCGACGGGATGGGCGGCGCCTACCTCGAGGACTGCGACGTCGCGGAGGTCACCGCCGGCGACGGCCTGTCCGGCGTCCGCGCGTACGCGATCGACCCCGGCTCGGCCCGCCGCCTGTGGGCACTGTCGGCCGAGCTGACCGGGGTGGACCTGCCGTGACCCCGCAACGGCCGATCGGTTCCGGCTTCGGCCGGGCGAGCACGGCCGACGAGGTGCTGGGACGACCTCCACTTCGAACGCGGGTACGACCGGTCGCTGGCGTACGGCCAGTCCAAGACCGCCAACGTCCTGTTCGCGGTGCAGCTGTACGCACGAGGCGTGCCGGCGTTCGCCGTGCATCCGGGGAAGATCCGCACACCGCTGCAGCGCCACATGGAGCGCCGGGACATGGTGGCCGCCGGGTGGATCGACGAGGAGGGCAACGGGGCTGGGGCGTGCGCGACTACGCAGTGAACCCCGTCTCGGCGGAGCGCCTGTGGGAGCTGACGGCCCAGCTCACGGCGTAGATTCGGCGGGTAGCGCAGGAGCGGAGCGAACCGATGGGCAGAGTCTACGAAAGGATCGAGCCGCGGCTGCGGGCGTTCATCGAGGAGCAGCACGTGTTCTTCGTGGCGTCCGCGCCGCTGGCCGGTGACGGGCACGTCAACCTCTCGCCGAAGGGCCGCGACGGCACGCTCGCCGTTCTCGACGACCGGACGCTCGCCTACCTGGACTTCGGCGGCAGTCACGCGGAGACGGTCGCGCACCTGCGGGAGAACGGCCGCATCACGTTGATGTGGTGCGCGTTCACCGGCCCGCCGAAGGTGCTGCGCGTCCACGGCCGCGGCGAGCCGATCTTCCGTGACGACCCCCGCTGGCCGGAGCTGATCGGCCACTTCGGCGGCGCCGACGGGCCGGGCGCCCGCGCGATCGTCCTGATCCACGCGGTCATGGTCAGCGACAGCTGCGGGTTCGCCGTGCCGTTCATGGACTACCGCGAGGAGCGCACGCAGCACGCCGAGCACTTCGGCCGCAAGTCCGAGGCCGAGTTCGCCGCCTACTGCGCGCGCAAGCCCCACAACGGGACCAGCATCGACGGCCTGCCCGCCCTCCCGCTCCCGCTGCCCGGGCGTTCCGCCTGACGGGTCAGCCGGCACGCGATCCGTGGCCGGGCGGTAGTCCCTCGCATCGGTCTCTCAGCGAGACGGCTTCCGGATAGGGTTTTCGCATGCCACGGCTGAACAAGGCCGCCCGGGACCTCATCGAGTCCGGCGCGCTCGCCCACCTCGTCACGATGAACGCGGACGGCACGCCGCAGGTCGCGATCGTCTGGATGGGCGTCGACGGCGACGAGCTCGTCTCCGGGCACCTGATGGCGACCCAGCAGAAGCTGCGCAACGTGCGCCGTGAGCCGCGCGTGGTGATCTCGTTCGAGGCGGGCACGGCGAACCCGGTCGGCATGCGCGACTACCTCGTCGTGCACGGCACCGCCCGCGTCACCGACGGCGGCGCGCCCGAGCTGCTGCACCGGCTCGCGCAGACCTACATCGGCCCCGGCACGAAGTTCCCGCCGATGCCCGACCCGCCGCCCGGCTTCGTCCTGCGCGTCGCGATCGACCGGATCGGCGGCTCCGGCGAGTGGGCGGTGAAGGACTAGCGGCGGATCCGCGCCATCTCCGGGTCGACCAGCGGCTCGGCGGCGACCGTCGCGGCGAGCCGGGTGCCGAAGTACTCGACCTCCACCGGCGTGCCCGGCGCCAGCCCCGCCGGCAGCCACGCGTACGCGATGGGCAGCCCGATCGTGTGGCCGAACGCCGCGCTGGTCACGTACCCCGCCGGCCGCCCGTCCAGGAACACCGGCTCCTTGCCGAGCACCACGGACTCCGGCCGGTCCATCGTGAGGCAGGTCAGCTTCCGCGTCGGCGCCCCGCGAGCGGCCAGCGCGTCCCGGCCGACGAAGTCGCCCTTGTCCATCCGCACGGCGAACCCGACGCCCGCCTCGAACGGGTCGTGCTCGGTGGTCATGTCCACGCCCCAGAGCCGGTAGCCCTTCTCCAGCCGCAGGCTGTTGAACGCCGCCCGCCCGCCGGCCACGACACCGAGCCCCTGGCCGGCCCGCCAGAGCGTGTCCCACAGCTTCAGCCCGTGGTCCGCGCTCGTGTACAGCTCCCAGCCCAGCTCGCCCACATAGGACACTCGCAGCGCGGTCACCGGCACGTGCCCGACGTAGGCGCGCATCGCGCGGAAGTAACCGAGCGCGGAGTGCCCGAAGTCCTGACGCGACAACGGTTGCACGAGGTCGCGGGCCAGCGGACCCCACACGCCGACGCAGCACGTGCCGCCGGTGACGTCGCGCACCGACACGCCGTCCGGGGCGTGCCGCAGCAGCCAGTCGAGGTCGAGGTTGCCGTTCGCGCCGACCTGGAAGTGCTGCTCGCCGAGCCGCGCGACGGTCAGGTCGCTGCGGATGCCGCCCGCGTGGTCGAGCAGCAGCGTGTAGGTCACCGCACCGACCTTCTTGGCCAGGTTGTTGGTGGTCATCCGCTGCAGGAACGCCAGCGACCCAGGGCCGGTGACCTCGAGCCGCTTGAGCGGGGTCATGTCGTAGAGCGCGACCCGCTCGCGGGTGGCCTTCGACTCGGCGGCGGCGATCGGCGACCAGTACCGGCCGGCCCACTCGTCGCGTCGCGGCGCCTCGCCCGCGGGGTTGGTCTCGAACCAGTGGGGCCGCTCCCAGCCCGCGGCCTCGAGGAAGATCGCGCCCAGCTCCTGCTGGCGGGCGTAGAACGGGCTGACGCGCAGCGGCCGCGGATCCTCCATGGGCTGCAGCGGGTGGACGACGTCGTACACCTCGACGAAGTTCTGCGCGCCCCGGCGGGCGACGAACTCGGGCGAGAGCTGGATCTCCTCGAACCGGTACAGGTCGCACTCGTGCACGTCGACGGTCGACCGTCCGTCCACAAGGGACTCCGCGAGTGCGCGGGCGACGCCGGCGGAGTGGGTGACCCACACGGCCTCGCAGACCCAGAACCCCGGCGTGTCACGGGACTCGCCGATCAGCGGAAACCCGTCCGGCGTGAAGGAGAAGATGCCGTTGAACGCGTCCTCTACTTTGGACTCGCCGAGCGCGGGCAGCAGGTCGACCGCGTCGCGCCACGACGGCGCGAAGTCCTCCTCGGTGAAGGCCAGCATCGACGGCATGACCGGCGCGTCGGCGTGGCTCGCGAACCCGGCGGAGAAGACGTCCACCGGCATCGGCCGGTGCGCGTAGGAGCCGATGCCGACCCGGTCGCCGAGCTCGCGGAAGTACAGGTCGGCGTCCTGGTGGCGCAGGATGGGGGCGGTGGCCTCGGCCGTGGCGCCGGCGAGCGCGGGCAGCGGCGTGGTGGTGGCGTACTGGTGGGCGAGCGGCTGCAGCGGGATCGTCAGCCCGACCAGCCGGCCGACCCCGGGACCCCAGAACCCGGCGCAGCAGACGACGATGTCGGCGTCGAAGGTGCCGGTGGTCGTGACGACCCCGGTGACCCGGCCGCCGGCCGTGCGGATGTCGACGACCTCCTGGTGTGCCTCGAACCGCGCGCCGCGCTCGATGGCCCGGCGCGCCTGCGCCTCGCCCGCGGCGACCGAGCGGGCGAGCCCGTCGGTGGGGGTGTGGTAGCCGCCGAGGATCTTGTCCGGGTCGAGCAGCGGGTGCAGCGCGGCGCACTCCGCGGGCGTGCGCAGGTGGGCCTCGATGCCCCAGGAGGTGGCCCAGCCGTGCTTGCGGTGCAGGTCGGCCCAGCGGGCCTCGGTCGTCGCCACCTCGAGCCCGCCGACCTGGTTGAACACGCCCAGGTCGACGTACTTCTCGACGGTGTAGCGGGCGAACTCGGTCATCGTCCTGGCGGGGTTGGTCTGGAAGACGAGCCCCGGCGCGTGCGAGCTGGACCCGCCGGTGGCGAACAGCGGCCCCTGCTCGAGCACGGTGACGTCGGTCCATCCCCGCTCGGTCACCTCGTCGGCGACGGCGCATCCGACGATCCCGGCCCCGATGACGACGACCTTCGGCTGCGACATGCGTTTCCTCCTGCACAACTGGCAGAGCAATACGCAACAGTCTCGAAGCCGGTCCAGGCCACGTCAACCCCGCGTACCCCGTCAGTACTGTGTCGGCATGCTCTACATCGGGTGCTACACGGCGGAGTCGGGCGGCAACGGCACGGGCGTGACGGCGGTACGCGAGGAGGCGTCCGGCGAGCTGACCCGGGTGGCCGAGCTGCCGCTCACCTCACCGTCGTGGCTGACCCGGCACCCGGGCGCGCCGGTCCTGTACGCGGCGGTCGAGTCGGCGGACGGCGCGATCGCGACGATCGACCTCGAGCGGTTCGCCGTGGTGGACACCGTGCCGAGCGGCGGCGCGTCGCCGTGCCACCTGGCTGTCACGGCCGACCGGCGGTTCCTGTTGTGCGCCAACTACTCCAGCGGCAGCCTCGCGGTGTTCGCCCTGGCCGCCGACGGCCGGATCACCGGCCGCACGGACCTGGTGACGCACGGCGGCGGCGGCCCCGACCCGGAGCGCCAGGAGGCCGCGCACGTGCACATGGCCGTGCCGCTGGACAGTCCACAAGGGACGCTGGTGTCGGCGGTGGACCTGGGCACCGACGAGATCCGCACGTACCGCCTGTCCGCGTCGGGCACGCTGGCACCGCTCGCGGTGTCGGCGCTGCCGCCCGGTACCGGCCCGCGCCAGCTGCTCCGCCGCCCCGGCACCGACCTGGCCTACGCGGCGGGCGAGCTGAACGGCACCGTGGTGACCGTCCGCGAGGGCCCGGCCGGCACGTTCACGACCGTCGACGTCACGCCGGCCACCCTGACCCCGTACGACGACGGCCCGGACTACGTGGCCCACCTCGAGCTGGCCGGTGACCGCCTGTACGTCTCGAACCGCGGCCCGGACTGCGTGACGGAGTTCGACGTCACCGACGCCGCCCCGCGCGCGCTCGCCGACCACCCGTGCGGCGCCTTCCCGCGCCACTTCTCCCTGGTGGCCGGCACCTGCCACACCGCGGCCCAGCTCGGCGACGCGATCGTGTCGTTCCCGCTGGCCGGCGGCGCCCCCGTCCACTTCCCCACGGGCACCCCGACCTGCGTGATCCCGGGCTAGCGCGGCCGCAGCGGCGGCCACGACTCGCGGCCCGGGTCGTTGGCGAGCCGGGTCAGGTGCTCCGCGACGTCCCGCGGCCCGGGGTGTGTCGACCGGGCCAGGACACCGGCGAGGCGGCGCAGGTCGTCGGGTTCGAAGTAGCTCGGGACGTTCGAGGTGCCCAGCTGGGCGCGCACGTCGTTGGCGCAGAGGATCAGGCGCTGTACCGAACGGCCTTCCCGCACCTCGAGGTTGATCTCCCAGCTCGTGGTGAGGTCGCAGAAGGTCCGGCCGTGGACCAGCCGGTCTCCGGCGAGCCGTAGACCGCGGATCCGCAGGTACACGTAGAGCTGCGGGCCCAACGCCGGGATCGCCAGGACACCGGCCACGATCGTGACGCCGGCAACCGTGCCGAGGCCCGTTCCGGCCAGCGCGAACCAGGCGAGCAGCGGGGTCAGCGCGATCCAGACCGCGACCAGCCGCCAGATGCGCTTCGTGGCGCGGCTGGTGAACCGCAGCGCCCGGTCGCCGCGGACCGGTGCACTCACCTGTTCTCGACCGGGTTCGACAGCGTCCCGATGCCCTCGATCGTCACCTCGACCTGCTGGCCCGCCGTGATGGGGCCGACCCCGGCCGGGGTGCCGGTCAGCAGGACGTCGCCGGGGAGCAGGGTCATCACGCGCGACACCCACTCCACCAGCTCCGCGACGTCGTGCAGCAGCAGGGACGTGCGGGACGACTGCTTGGTCTCACCGTCCACTGTGGTCGAGATGGCCAGGTCGGCCGGGTCGGCCGTGGTGTCGATCCACGGGCCGAGCGGGCAGAATGTGTCGTGGCCCTTGCCGCGGGTCCACTGGCCGTCGGCCTGCTGCTGGTCGCGCGCGGTGACGTCGTTGGCGATCGTGTAGCCCAGCAGCACCGACCCGGCCTGCGCCGCGCGCACGTCCCGGCACGGGCGGCCGATCACGGCGGCCAGCTCGCCCTCGAAGTCGACCCGCGTCGAGTCCGCCGGGAGCTTGATCGCCGCGCCCGGGCCGATCACCGAGGTCGACGGCTTCAGGAACATCACCGGGTTGGCGGGCGGCTCGCCGCCCATCTCGTGGACGTGGTCGGCGTAGTTCTTCCCGATGCACACGACCTTGGACGGCAGGATCGGGGCCAGCGCCCGCACGTCGGCCCACGGCCAGGACGAGCCGGTGAACGTCGGCGTGCCGAACGGGTGGTCGGCGATCTCCCGGGCGGCGAGGTCGTCGCCCTCGCCCTCCACGGACACGAACGCGACGCCTTTGGGGTGAGCAACTCGAGCCAATCGCACCGCGCCACCCTATCCGCAGGTCCCCCGGTTGACGGATAGGCACCCGGCCGCGCGCCTGCTTGTGTCGGAGGCACCATCCGTTCCCCTGCAAACGGAGTGCCCCTCATGAGACGACTACTGGCCACCCTCACCGTGCTGGTCGCCTTCCTGCTCGGCCTGCCGGCCACCGCGGGCGCGGCGCCCGCACCCATCGGCGGCGGCAGCGCCCTGTTCACCCTCGCCGGCGGCCACTGCACGGCCGCGTTCGCCGCCACCGGCTCCGGCTACGGCCACCTGCTCGCCGGGCCCGGTTGCGGGACCACCCCGGCGTCCGTCTACAGCGGCGCCACCGTCCTGGTCGGCCCGATGCTCGCGGGCACCGCGGCGTACTCGGCGGTGCGCGTCACGAACACGGCCGCGTGGACACTGGTCGGCTGGATCGACGGCGGCAGCGGCAAGATCGCGGTCACCGGCTCGCAGCAGACACCGATCGGCGGGCAGGTCTGTCTCGTCGACCGCCGTTTCGGCACCCGCTGTGGCACGGTCACGGCGGTCAACCAGACCGTCAGCTATCCCGGCGGCGTCGTCACCGGGCTGACCAGGACGAACATCTGCGTGGAGCCGGGCGGCACGCCGGTCGCGTACCTGTCCGGCAGCCAGGCTCAGGGCGTGCCGTTCATCGGCTCCGGGAGCTGCGCGTCCGGCGGCTCCAGCTTCTTCACGCCGGTCAACCGGATCCTCGCCGCCTACGGGCTGACGCTGCTCACCGGCTGAGCCGCGCGCATGTCCTTGTGCACCAGCGCGTCGCAGAGCGCGAGCCAGCTCGCCTCGACGATGTTGCCGTGCACGCCGACCGTGGTCCACTCGCGTTCCCGGTCAGTCGACTCGACCAGGACGCGGGTGACCGCGTCGGTGCCGGGCGACTCGGTGAGGATGCGGACCTTGTAGTCGGTAAGCGTGACCTCGCCGAGCCACGGCAGGTGCGGCGCGAGCGCCTGGCGCAGCGCGGCGTCCAGCGCGTGCACCGGGCCGTTGCCTTCGGCGGTGGCAATGACGCGCGTGCCGGCAACGTGCACCTTGACCGTGGCCTCGGAGACGACCTCACCACCGGGGCGGTGGTCGAGGATCACCCGGTAGGACTCCAAAGTGAACGGTGGACCGTCGAGCTCGTCCAGCTCGCGGCGGAGGAGCAGCTCGAGCGACGCGTCGGCGGCCTCGAAGGACCAGCCGCGCGACTCGAGCTCCTTCACCTTGCGCACGGCCGCCGAGACCGCGTCCGGCCGGCCGGCCAGGTCCACCCCCAGCTCGCGTCCCTTGAGCTCGAGGCTCGCCCGGCCGGCCATCTCGGTGACCAGCACCCGCATGTCGTTGCCGACCACCTCGGGGTCGATGTGGTTGTACAGCAACGGATCCACCTTGATCGCGCTCGCGTGCAGCCCCGCCTTGTGAGCGAAGGCCGACGACCCGACGTAGGCCTGGTGGGTGTCGGGTGCGATGTTCGCGATCTCGGCCAGGGCGTGGGAGACCCTGGACAGCTCGGGCACGCAGCCGGCGGGTAGCACCGGCATGCCGAGCTTGGTGACGAGGTTGCCGACGACGGCGAACAGGTCGGCGTTGCCGGCCCGCTCGCCGTAGCCGTTGGCGGTGCACTGCACGTGGCTCGCGCCCGCCTGCACGGCGGCGAGGGTGTTGGCGACCGCGCAGCCGGTGTCGTCCTGGCAGTGGATGCCCACGCGGTACCCGGTGCGCGCGACGACCTCGCCGACGGTGTCGGCGAGCCGCAGCGGGAGCTGGCCGCCGTTGGTGTCGCACAGCACGGCGACGTCCGCGCCGGCCTCCATGGCGGCGGCGAGCACGCGCAGCGCGCAGTCGGGGTCGTGGGCGAAGCCGTCGAAGAAGTGCTCGGCGTCGAGGAACACCCGGCGCCCCTCGCCGGTGAGGAACGCGACGGTGTCGCGCACCATGGCGCACGCCTCGGTGACGTCGGTGCGCAGCGCGCGCTCGATGTGCCGCACGTCGGACTTGGCGACGAGCGTGACGACCGGCGCCCCGGCGTCGAGCAGCGCGCGGACCTGCGGGTCCTCGTGCGCGGCGACCCCGGCCTTGCGCGTGGCCCCGAACGCGACGAGCGCGGCGTGCCGCAGCGGGAGGTCGCGGGCCCGGTCGAAGAACTCGGTGTCCTTCGGCAGCGCGCCCGGCCAGCCGCCCTCGATGAACCCGACCCCGACGTCGTCGAGCAGCCGCGCGACGGCGAGCTTGTCGGCCACCGAGTAGGAGATGCCCTCTCGCTGCGCCCCGTCGCGCAAGGTGGTGTCGTAGACGTGGAACGCGTCGCCGAGCGGCGTGCCGGCGGGGGCGGTGCGGGTCACGGAGGTTCGCCTTTCGTGCGGAACGAGGCAACAAAAAAACCTCCCGCAGGATGCGAGAGGTCAGCGCGCCGGGTCGTGTAGCTCAGCTACCCGGCGCGCCCATCGATAATGATCACGGCGAAAGTGCTCATGACCGCATGGTGCCACACGGGGTGGGCGGCGTACCAGTCTCCGGGCACGGGTTCCCACGGAACGGGACAGCTGCGGAAACGGCGGAGCCGCGGCGTCCTGTCGGACACCGCGGCTCCGCCCTGGATGTCTAGAGCTCCGCGCCCGTGGCCGGGTTGTTCGACGACACCAGCGCCGCCAGGCGGTCACCGACCGCGTACGTGCTACCCGGGGACGGGTGGTCGCGGGTGGCCAGGTCGAACGCCACCGACGCCTCGATGCGGCGCGCCGACTCGCGCTTGCCCAGGTGGTCGAGCAGCAGCGCCACCGACAGGACCGCCGCGGTCGGGTCCGCCACGCCCTGGCCCGCGATGTCCGGCGCGCTGCCGTGCACCGGCTCGAACATCGACGGGTTGCGGCGCGTGATGTCGATGTTGCCGCTCGCCGCGAGCCCGATGCCGCCGGTCACCGCGGCCACCAGGTCGGTGAGGATGTCGCCGAACAGGTTGTCCGTGACGATCACGTCGAAGCGGCCCGGGTCGGTCACCATGTGGATCGTCGCCGCATCGACGTGCTGGTAGGCCACCGTCACGTCGGGATGCTGCAGCGACACCTCCTCCACCACGCGCGACCACAGCGAGCCGGCATGGGTGAGCACGTTCGTCTTGTGCACCAGCGTGAGGTGCTTGCGCGGCCGGGCCACCGCCCGCGCGAACGCGTCCCGCACCACCCGCTCGACACCGTACGAGGTGTTGACGCTCACCTCGGTCGCGATCTCGTGTGGAGTGTCCTTTCGCAACAGTCCACCGTTGCCGGCGTACAGGCCCTCCGTGCCCTCCCGGATCACGAGCATGTCGATCTCGCCCGGGTTGGACAGCGGGCTCTGCACGCCGGGGTAGAGCCGCGCCGGCCGCAGGTTCACGTGATGGTCGAGCTCGAACCGCAGCCGCAGCAGCAGCCCGCGCTCGAGGATGCCACTCGGCACCGACGGGTCACCCACCGCGCCCAGCAGAATCGCGTCGTGCTGACGCAGCTCGCCGAGCACGGACTCGGGCAGCAACTCGCCGGTCGAGTGCCATCTGGCGGCACCGAGGTCGTAACGAGTGACCTCGACGTCGGGCACTACCTCACCGAGCACCTTGAGCGCCTCGGCAATCACTTCCGGCCCGATCCCGTCACCGGGGATCACCGCGAGCCGCATGCACACACCTCCCGGAAGAACGGGACAAAGTATTTCCAGCGAAGATTACCGGGCTGACCTCCGAACTCAGCCCACGGCCACCCGACTAGGTGGTGTCGCGAGCCATCAGAGTCACGCGAGGGGTCACGTGAAGTCGACCGCCCGGATGATCGTCGCCCCTGCCGCGGTGCCGATCGACTCGAGAACCGACTGGTCCACGGGCCGGTCGACGCGCAGCAGCATCACCGCGTCGGACTTGTCCTTCGTCTGGCTGATCTGCGCGGCCTCGATGTTGATCCCGACACCGCCGAGCAGGGTGCCGACCGTGCCCATGACGCCGGGCCGGTCGGTGTACTCGAGCATCAGCAGCACTCCCTCGGCCCGCAGGTCGAAGTGCCGGCCGTTCACCTCGACGAGCTTCTGGACCTGGTCCAGGCCGGTCAGCGTGCCCGAGACGCTCAGCGTGTCGCCGTCGGCGTAGACCGCACGCAGCGTCACCAGGCTGCGGTGGTTGGCGCTCTCCGACTCCTTGCGCAGCGTCGCCGCGACGCCCAGCTCCTCGGCCAGCCGCGGCGCGTTGACGAACGTGACCTGGTCCTCGACCACGCCCGCGAACACGCCGCGCATCGCGGCCAGCGGCAGGATTGCGACGTCCTCATTGGACAGTTCGCCGCGCACCTCCACGGCGATCGACGTGGGCGGGTTGGACGAGAGCGCCGAGAGCACGGTGCCGAGCTTCTGGGTGAGCGGCAGGTACGGCCGCACCTCCTCGCCGACCGCGCCACCGGCGGCGACGTTGACGGCGTCGGGCACGAAGTCGCCGCGCAGCGCCAGAATCACCGACCGGGCCACGTCGGTGCCCGCCCGGTCCTGGGCCTCCGCGGTCGACGCGCCGAGGTGCGGCGTGACGACGACGTTGGGCAGCCCGAACAGCGGGCTCGAGGTGGTCGGCTCCTCGACGAAGACGTCGACGCCCGCGCCGCCGACCTGGCCGTCGCGCACCGCGTCGGCGAGCGCCTTCTCGTCGATGAGCCCGCCGCGGGCGGCGTTGACGATGAGCACGCCCGGCTTGGCCTTCGCGAGCTGGTCGGCGCCGATGAGGCCCTTGGTCTCCGGCGTCTTCGGCAGGTGGATCGAGATGACGTCCGCCCTGGCCAGCAGCTCGTCGAGGTCGACGAGCTCGATGCCGAGCTGCGCGGCGCGGGCAGGCGAGACGTACGGGTCGTAGGCGATCAGCTCGGTGCCGAACGCGGCGAGGCGCTGGGCGAACAGCTGGCCGATCTTGCCGAGGCCGACCACGCCTACGGTCTTGCCGGCGATCTCGACGCCGGAGAACGAGCTGCGCTTCCACTCCCCGCCGCGCAGGCTCGCGTCCGCGGCGGGGATGCGGCGGGCGAGCGAGAGCAGCAGCGCCACGGCGTGCTCGGCGGCGGAGACGATGTTCGAGGTGGGGGCGTTGACGACCAGCACACCGCGTGCGGTCGCCGCCGGGACCTCGACGTTGTCCAGCCCGACCCCCGCGCGCGCCACCACCTTGAGCTTGGTGGTCGCGGCGAACACCTCGGCGTCGACCTTGGTGGCGGAGCGGACGAGCAACGCGTCCGCGTCGGCGACGGCGGACAGCAGCGCCGGGCGGTCGGTGCCGTCGATGTGGCGCACCTCCACCTCGTCGCCGAGGACGTCGATGACCGAGGGGGCGAGCTTCTCGGCGATCAGGACAACGGGGCGGGCTGACTGCGTCACGGCGCGAGCTCCAGAATTTTTGCGCGGTTTGTCGGGGCGCGGTTACGGCGCTGTAACCAACCTGCTGGGCAGTCTAAGAGGTCGGGAGGATCGTTCCACGATCTGGTGAGCGAGCAAACAGTGCCGAGCAGCCACAACGACGCCACGATCCACCCATATGGGTGACAACCCCCGCCCCCCGCGCCCGCGGCCCCGCGCCTCCACAACCGCACCCAAGGGGACCGGGACGCAACCCAGCCACCAACCACCCCACCAACGGCACCCCTCGCCGGAACGCAACCAACACTTTGAAGTCCGGGGAGGCGGCACAGTCGGCACAGTTACCAGGGTTCGTCGAACTCCCCGGCCTTGGCGCCGGCCACGAAGGCGTCCCACTCCGACTCGGTGAAGACCAGGACCGTGTCGTCGGGTCCGGTGTGCTTCGAGTTGCGCATCGCGATGTAGGTCTTGTCGTCGGTGTGGGGGACGAAGGCGATCTCCACGTACTCGCCGTCCGGGTCGGCGTCGGGCTCCGCCGCCCGCTGCCAGTCGGCCCCGGTCAGGTCCAGCTTGCCGCGCACGTGGGCCTTGTCGTCGTAGATGGGCGCGCTCACGCGGGTCCCCTCGTCGCTCATGGCAGCACCGTACCCGGGCACGCCCGCGCGCGAGCGTGCCCGGGTGGGGATCAAGCCGTTTCGGTGATCGGGCGGTCCACCCACGACATGAGGCCACGCAGCTTGCGCCCGACCTCCTCGATCGGGTGCTGCTCGCCGGCCTCGACGAGCTTCGTGAAGTTCGGCCGGCCGGCGTCGTCCTCCGACATCCACTCCTTCGCGAAGTCGCCGTTCTGGATCTCGGAGAGGATCTTGCGCATCTCCTCGCGCACCGAGTCCGTGATCACCCGCGGGCCGCGCGTCACGTCGCCGTACTCCGCGGTGTCCGAAATGGAGTACCGCATCCGCGCGATGCCGCCCTCGTACATGAGGTCGACGATCAGCTTCAGCTCGTGCAGGCACTCGAAGTACGCGATCTCCGGCGCGTAGCCGGCGTTCACCAGCGTCTCGAAGCCGGCCTGCACGAGCGCGGTCGTGCCGCCGCAGAGGACGACCTGCTCGCCGAACAGGTCGGTCTCGGTCTCCTCCTTGAACGAGGTCTTGATGACGCCGGCCCGCGAGCCGCCGATGCCCTTGGCGTAGGCCAGGGCGAGCGCCTGCGCGCCGCCCGACGCGTCCTGCTCGACCGCGATCAGGCACGGCACGCCCTTGCCGTCCACGAACTGGCGGCGGACCAGGTGGCCCGGGCCCTTCGGCGCCACCATCGCCACGTCCACATTGGACGGCGGGGTGATCAGGCCGTAGCGGATGTTGAAGCCGTGCCCGAAGAACAGCGCGTCGCCGTCGTTCAGGTTGGGCGCGATGTCGTCGGCGTAGATCTGGCGCTGCCTGGTGTCCGGCGCGAGGATCATGATGAGGTCGGCCCACGCCGAGACCTCGGCCGGGGTCTGGACCGTGAGGCCCTCCTCCTCGGCCTTGGGGCGCGACTTCGACGACTCGGGCAGTCCGATCCGGACGTCCACACCGGAGTCCCGCAGCGACAGCGCGTGCGCGTGGCCCTGGCTGCCGTAGCCGATCACCGCGACCTTGCGGGCCTGGATGACCGACAGGTCCGCATCGTCGTCATAGAAGATCTCGACTGCCATGCTTCTGTGTACTTCCTTCCTGAAGTGTGAAAAGACCTATCTCACGCCGGTAGCGGTGATCGAGCGCGGGCCGCGGCCGATGGCGACCATCCCGGACTGCACCATCTCGCGCACCCCGTACGGCTCGAGCATGCGCAGCAGCGCCTCGAGCTTGTCGGCGGTGCCGGTGGCCTCGATGGTCAGCGCCTCCGGCGACACGTCGACCACCTTGGCCCGGAACAGCTGCACGGTCTCGAGCACCTGGGTCCGCACGGTGGCGTCGGCCCGGACCTTGACCAGGAGCAGCTCGCGCTGGACCGAGACACCCGGGTCCAGCTCCACGATCTTGATGACGTTCACCAGCTTGTTGAGCTGCTTGGTCACCTGCTCGAGCGGTAGC
>DASYKY010000034.1:0-80142 GCA_035995025.1 Actinophytocola sp. | reverse complement strand
CTCAGTAGACCAAGCCGTCAACGGAGGTGTCCGATGCCGTATCCGGCCGATGACGAGCGGGACCGCCCGTGGGTGATGCGCACCTACGCCGGGCATTCCTCGGCGGCGGCGTCGAACCGGCTCTACCGGCGCAACCTCGACAAGGGACAGACCGGGTTGTCGGTCGCGTTCGACCTGCCGACGCAGACCGGGTACGACCCCGACCACGTCCTCTCCCGCGGCGAGGTCGGCAAGGTCGGCGTACCGGTGGGCCACATCGGGGACATGCGCCAGCTCTTCGACGGCATCCCGCTGGCCGAGGCCAACACCTCGATGACGATCAACGCCACCGCGATGTGGCTGTTCGCCCTCTACGTCTCGCTCGCGCAGGAGCAGGCCGAGGAGGCGGGCGCGGACTGGCACGACGTCGTCGCGAAGCTCACCGGCACCACGCAGAACGACATCATCAAGGAGTACCTCTCCCGCGGCACCTACGTCTTCCCGCCCGGGCCGAGCCTGCGCCTGATCACCGACATGGTCGCCTGGACCGTCGCGAACGTGCCGAAGTGGAACCCGACCAACATCTGCAGCTACCACCTGCAGGAGGCCGGCGCGACCCCGGTCCAGGAGGTCGCCTACGCGATGTGCACGGCGATCGCAGTGCTCGACGCGGTGCGCGACTCCGGGCAGGTGCCCGAGGACAAGATGGGCGACGTCGTCGCGCGCATCTCCTTCTTCGTCAACGCCGGCGTGCGGTTCGTCGAGGAGATGTGCAAGCTGCGTGCCTTCGCCCAGCTGTGGGACGAGGTCACCCGCGAGCGCTACGGCGTGGAGAACCCGCGCGACCGGCGGTTCCGCTACGGCGTGCAGGTCAACTCGCTCGGCCTCACCGAGGCGCAGCCGGAGAACAACGTGCAGCGCATCGTGCTCGAGATGCTCGCGGTCTCCCTGTCCCGCAACGCCCGCGCCCGCGCGATCCAGCTGCCGGCGTGGAACGAGGCGCTCGGCCTGCCCCGCCCGTGGGACCAGCAGTGGGCACTGCGCATGCAGCAGGTGCTCGCCTACGAGACGGACCTGCTGGAGTACGAGGACCTCTTCGACGGCTCGCCGGTCGTCCAGTCCAAGGTGGACGAGATCGTCACCGGCGCCCGCGCGGAGATCGACCGGGTGCAGGACATGGGCGGCGCGGTCGCCGCGGTCGAGAGCGGCTACATGAAGACCCAGCTCGTCGGGTCGCTCGCCGAGCGGCGGCGGCGGATCGAGGCCGGCGAGGAGATCGTCGTCGGCGTGAATCGCTTCGACACCACCGAACCCAGCCCGCTGGCGGGCGAGGGCATCATCGAGACGATCGAGCCACAGGTCGAGCGCGAGGCGGTCGAGGCGATCGAGCGGTGGCGCGAGGGACGCTCTCAGTCCGAAGTGGACAAAGCGCTGGAGGTGCTGACCTCCGCGGCGCGCACCGACGCGAACCTCATGGAGGCCACGCTGGAGTGCGCCAAGGCCGGCGTCACGACCGGCGAGTGGGCCGGCGCGCTGCGCGAGGTGTTCGGCGAGTACCGGGCGCCGACCGGGGTGTCCGGCGCGTCCGCCTCGGGCGAGGCCTCCGGCGACCTCGCCGCGGTCCGGGACCGGGTGCGCGCGACCGGCGAGGAGCTCGGCGGGCGGCTGCGCATGCTCGTCGGCAAGCCCGGTCTCGACGGCCACTCCAACGGCGCCGAGCAGATCGCCGTGCGGGCCCGCGACGTCGGCTTCGAGGTCGTCTACCAGGGCATCCGGCTCACCCCGGAGCAGATCGTGGCGGCCGCGGTGCAGGAGGGCGTGCACGTGGTGGGCCTGTCGATCCTGTCCGGCTCGCACCTCGCGGTCGTGCCGGAGGTGGTCGACGGGCTGCGGGCCGCCGGCGCGACGGACGTGCCGGTCGTGGTCGGCGGCATCGTCCCGCCCCAGGATGCCGCCCTTCTGCGCGAGCGCGGCGTCGCTAGGGTGTTCACGCCCAAGGACTACGAGCTCACCGGGATCATGAACGCGATCGTGGACGTGGTCCGGGAGGCGAACGGGATTCCCACGGAAGTCACGTGACGACGGGGTGACCACATGGCCTGGACGCGGCGCCAGTTCCTTTACCGCACAACGGTTCTCGGCGCGGCGCTGGGCGCGGGCCCGCTCGCGGCCTGCTCCTCGCGGGTCGGTGGCACACCGCATCCGGACCCCGGGGCACGCCCGGCGGCGGAGGCGTCCAGCTCCGCGCCGGTGGCCGACGCCGTGACGATCGGCGTCATGAACTACCAGCCGTACACGGTGCAGGACAGCGGCGAGATCACTGGGCCGGTGCCCGAGGTCGCCCGCGCGGTGCTCAGCCAGCTCGGCGTCACGAACATCAAGATCGCGCTGCTGACCGAGGAGGCGCAGCTTCTGGTCGGGCTGCGGTCCGGGAACTTCGACCTCGCCGGCGGCCTGGCGGTCCGGCCCGACCTCTGCGCGGACCTCGCGTTCTCCACGCCGGACTACGTGTCCGGCACCGCGCTCATCGTCCCGGCCGGCAATCCCAAGGGCCTCGCGACCTACGCCGACGTCGTCACCAAGGGCGCGAAGGTCGCCGTGATGAAGAACCTGCCCGAGCAGGGCGACGCGGCCACCGCGCGCGTGCCGGCGGCCCGGATCGTGCCGCTGGACTCGCCGAACCTGATGATGCAGGCGGTGCAACGCGGGCAGGCCGACTGCGCCGCGTTCGACGACCTCAGCGCGCGCGAGCTGGTCAAGTCCACGGATGGGGCGCTGACCGTCGCCGCGCCGTTCACCCCGCCCGGCCGGCTGCCGCTCGTGGGTGCCTACGCGTTCCCCAAGGACAAGGCCGACCTGCTCGAGGCGTTCGACAACCGGCTCCACGACCTGCACGAGAGCGGCGATTGGCTGGGGCTCGTCGCGCCGTTCGGGCTGACCGAGGACCACGTACCGCCGCCGGACCTGACCGCGGAGCAGGCCTGCGCCGGGTAGGTCTCGTTTTGCTAACACCGGTCCTTGATCTTTCGCCGATCTTTGACCTGGTCAGACGTTGCCCCTACGTTCGGTGGTCTCCAGAGCACGCATACCAGGCGCAGGTACGAAAAGGACTGGCGAACCATGGCGACGGCACGGTGGACACGGCGCGACTTCTTCAGGCTGAGCGCGGCGACGGGAGCGGTGGCCGTCGGCGGCCCGGCCCTGCTCACCGCCTGTTCGGAGGTTCCGAAGCAGGGTGAGGGCGGCGCGCTGCAGCGCGCGAAGGACGCCAAGTCGATCAAGGTCGGCATCGCCGGCGAGATTCCCTACGGCTACACCGACGGCGGCAAGGTCACCGGTGAGGCCCCCGAGGTCGCCAAGGCCGTGTTCAAGGCCCTCGGCATCGACAAGGTGGACGCGAAGCAGGTCGAGTTCGGCCAGCTCATCCAGGCGCTGAACGCCGGCCAGTACGACATGGTCGCCGCCGGCATGGCCATCAAGCCCGACCGGTGCAAGAACGCCGCGTTCTCCATCGTCGACTACGTGACCCCGACCGCGCTGATGGTGCCCAAGGGAAACCCGAAGGCCATCAACAACTTCGACGACCTCAAGGCCAAGGGCGAGACGATCGCCGTGGTGTCCGGCACCATCGAGCAGTCCACCGTCACGGCGCTGGGCATCGCCAAGGACAAGATCCAGACCTACGACGGCCCGCCCGAGATGCTGCAGGCCCTGTCCACCCAGCGCGCCTACTGCGGTGCGCTGACCGACATCTCGCTGCGCCGCCTGCTCGAGGACAACCCGGACGCGCCGCTGGAGGTCACCGAGGGCTTCACGCCGGTCGTCGACGGCAAGGAGGCGATCCAGGCCGGCGGGTTCGTGTTCCGCAAGGGCGACAAGGACCTGGTCGACGCGTTCAACACGGAGCTGAAGAAGCTGCAGGACAGCGGCGAGTGGCTCAAGATCACCGAACCGTTCGGCTTCACCGACGCCAACCAGGTGCCCGACGGCGTGACCACCGAGAAGCTCTGCCAGGGCTAGGCGTCCGGCGATGTTCGACAACCTGTCGGAGTTCGTCTCGACCATCCTCGTCGGTCTCGGTCCGACCATCGAGGCCACGCTGGGCGGCATCGCGATCGCGGCCGTGCTCTCGTTCGTGTTCGGGCTCGCGATGCTGTCCGGCTCGCGGGCCGTCCGCGTGGTCGCCCGGATCTACATCGAGATCTGGCGCGGCACGTCCGAGGTGGTCCAGCTGTTCTGGATCTACTTCGTGCTCCCGCTGCTCGTCGGCTACCAGGTCGTGCCGCTGGCGGCCGGCATCATCGTGCTGGGCCTGAACTTCGGCGCGTACGGCGCGGAGATCGTCCGCGGCGCCATCCAGGCGGTGCCCACGGCCCAGTACGAGGGCGCGATCGCGCTGAGCCTGACACCGGCCCAGCGCATGCGGCGCGTCATCCTGCCGCAGGCGCTGGTCGAGATGGTGCCGCCGTTCAACAACCTGTTCATCCAGCTGCTCAAGGGCAGCGCGCTGCTGACGATCATCGCCGTGCCGGAGATGACCAACCAGGCACGCAACGTGCTGATGGACCTGTACACGTCGCAGGCCGGGCTGATCTGGACCGTGCTGCTGGTGTTCTACCTGCTCCTGTCGATCCTGATCACCTTCGGGATGAAGTTCGTGGAGCGCCGCGCGGCGCGGATCGTCGGGCGCGGGCCCAGCCAGGCGGCCAAGGACCGCGGCCTGCTGATCGCCGCGCAGGCCGGCACAGGCCTGAACCTCCCTGGCGGGACCAGGTCTGGAGGGCCGGTGCCGTGAACTGGGACTGGAACTACGCCTGGGAGGTCCTGCCCGGCATCGTCGGGGAAGGCCTGCTGATCACTCTCGAGGTGACGGTGCTCGCCTCGGTGGTGGCCTACGCGCTCGGGCTCGTCCTCGCGCTCCTGCGCCGCTCGCCGATCGCGGTCGTGCGCTGGATCGTCTGGGCCTTCATCGAGTTCGTCCGCAGCACGCCGCTGATCGTGCAGGTCTTCTTCATGTTCTTCGTCCTGCCGAACATCGGGATCAAGCTCGACCCGCTGCCGACCGGCGTGATCGCGATCGGCCTGCACTACGCGACCTACACGGCCGAGGTGTACCGGGCGGGGATCGAGGCCGTGCCGAAGGGCCAGTGGGAGGCGGCGACCGCGCTGAGCCTGCCCCGCGGCCGTACCTGGTTCGCGGTGATCCTGCCGCAGGCGATCCCACGGGTGCTGCCGGCGCTGGGCAACTACTCGATCTCGCTGCTCAAGGAGACGCCCATCCTGCTGACGATCGGCGTGCTGGACATCGTGGGCGCGGCCTACCAGGAGGGCTCGGCCGCCTTCCGGTACGTGGAGCCGATCACGATCGCCGGCATCCTGTTCCTCGTCGTGAGCTACACATCCTCGCTACTTGTCCGACGGTTGGAGCGCCGTGTCGCACGCAGCAGCTGACGTCATGATCCAGTTCGACACCGTCGACAAGAGGTTCGGCGACAACGTCGTGCTGGACGGGCTGGACTTCGCGGTGAAGCCGGGGGAGTTCGTCACGCTGATCGGGCCCAGCGGCTCGGGCAAGACGACGATCCTGCGCCTGCTGATGACTCTCGAGCAGGTCAGCGGCGGGCAGATCTGGGTGGGCGGCGAGTGCCTGTCCCACATGAAGCGCGGCGAGAGGTTCGTGCCCGCCGACGACAAGTACCAGCGGGCCGTGCGCAAGCGGATCGGCATGGTGTTCCAGCAGTTCAACCTGTTCCCGAACATGAAGGTGCTGCAGAACATCACCGAGGCGCCGATCCGCGTGCTGGGGCTGTCGCGGGCCGAGGCCGACCAGCGCGCCCGCGACCTGCTGGAGCTCGTCGGCCTGTCGGAGAAGGTCGACGAGCACCCGTCGCGGCTGTCCGGCGGCCAGCAGCAGCGGGTGGCGATCGCCCGGGCGCTCGCGATGCGCCCCGACGTGCTGCTGCTCGACGAGGTCACCTCCGCGCTCGACCCCGAGCTGGTGGCCGGCGTGCTCGCGCTGCTCAAGGACATCGCGAGCACCACGGACATCACGTTCCTGTGCGTCACGCACGAGATGAACTTCGCCCGCGACGTGTCGGACCGGGTGCTGATGTTCGACGCGGGGCAGATCGTCGAGGACGCGCCGCCGGACAAGCTGTTCACCGAGCCCGACCACGAGCGGACCCGCTCGTTCCTGCAGGCGGTGCTCAACCGCGGCTAGCCTGGCGGCATGTACGAACACCTGCTGGTCAAGACGGACGGGGACACCGTCCGGATCACGATGAACCGGCCGGCGCGGCGCAACTCGCTGTCCCACGAGCACCTCACCGAGCTGCTGGCGGCGTTCCGTGCGGCCGGCGAGTCCGCCGCGACCGGCGTCGTGCTGGCGGGGGAGGGCCCGGTGTTCTCCGCGGGGCACGACTTCGCCGACGTGGCGTCGCGGGACCTGATGGGCGTGCGCGAGCTGCTGGGCCTGTGCACGCTGCTGATGCGCACCATCCAGTCGATCCCGCAGGTGGTGATCGCCCGCGTCCACGGCCTCGCGACCGCCGCCGGCTGCCAGCTCGTGGCGTCGTGCGACCTGGCGGTCGCGGCGTCCTCGGCCGGTTTCGCGCTGCCCGGCGGCAAGGGCGGCTGGTTCTGCCACACGCCCGCGGTGCCGGTGGCGCGCTCGGTCGGCCGCAAGCGGCTGATGGAGATGGTGCTGACGGGCGACGCGATCGACGCGGCGACGGCGCTCGAGTGGGGCCTGGTGAACCGCGTGGTCCCGGACGACTCCCTCGACGAGGCCGTCGACGACCTGCTCGCCCGCGCGACCCGCGGCAGCCGGGCCGGCAAGGGCCTCGGCAAGCAGACGATCTACGCCCAGCTGGACCGCCCGGAGGCGGACGCGTACGCCATCGCCCTCGAGGTGATGGCGTCGGCTTCGCAGCTGCCGGGGGCGCGGGAGGGCATGGCGGCGTTCCTGGAGAAGCGCAAGCCGGACTGGCCGGACTAGGACCCTGCCGTCCCGTGTCGCACCGCGAACCGGGCCGGCACGCGGGGCCGGCGGCTTGATAGCCATTTTGCCGGACGGACACCCACCTTTCGGGCGAGGTCCGAGGGTGGGGGCGTGTGCTGTGATGTGACCATGAATCGCACGCTCGCCGCCGTCCGGGACTGGAGCATGCCTCGCTTCCCGCAGCTCCAGGCGATCGTGTTGTTCGTGGTCGGCGGTGTGATCCTGCTGTCCGGGCTGCCCGTGCTGTTCGTTCTCGACGGGGGCGCGGCGCTGCCGCCGAGCCATCCGCTGCGGATGGCCACGCTCGTGGTCATGTGCGCGGCGGTGCTGTTACGGGCGAAGGCACCGGCGACCGCGCTGGGCGTCGGTCTGGTGATCGCGGGGGCCGAGCTGGTCTACGGCGTGAGCCTGGCGACGCTCATCGTGCTCTGTGACCTGCTGTTCGCCGCCACGCTGCACGGCTCGCGGCGGATCGCGCGGATGATCATGTGGATGGTCGGCGCCGTGATCCTCGGCCTGGCCGTCACGTCGATGGTCCTGGCGGACGACTGGCGCGACGCCCTGCTGGCCGTCCTGCAGCTGTGCGCGATCTCGCTGATCCCCGTCTGGTGGGGCGTCAACGTCCGCCGCCAGCGCGAGGTCGCCGCCGAGCGCCGCGCCCGCGAGAACCACGAGGCCCGCATCGCCGAGCTGGACCGCATTGCCGCGGCGGCCGAGGAGCGCTCCCGGATGGCTCGCGACCTGCACGACGTGATTGCCGGGCACCTGTCGGCCATCGCGATCCAGTCCGCGGCCGCGCTGTCGATGGCCGAGACGGACCCGGTCATGATGATCAAGGTGCTGAAGGCGGTGCGGGAGAACAGCGTGGCCTCGCTGTCGGAGATGCACGCCATGATCGGCCTGCTGCGCTCGGAGGGCGCCCGGGCGGAGCGCACGACCCCGGCCCGGCTGCGCGACATCGACCGGCTGCTGGCGTCCGCGCGGGCCGCCGGTCTCGAGGTGCACCTGCGCGCCGAGGGCGCGGACGGGCTGCCGGCCGCGGTCGACCTTTCGGCGTACCGGATCGTGCAGGAGGCGCTGACCAACGTGGTCAAGCACGCGCCCGGCAGCCGCGCCGAGATCACCGTGGGCCGGTCGGACTCGATGCTCGTGGTCGAGGTGATCAACGAAGGCGTCCGGGCGAAGGGGTCGGCCGGGGCCGGGCGCGGGCTGCTGAACATGCGGGAACGCGCGCAGGCGGTCGGCGGCGTGCTGGTGGCGGGGCCCTCCGCCGGACGGCGGTGGCGCGTCCGCGCCGAGCTGCCGGTGACCACCACCGAGCAGGTCTGAGGAGCCGGGTGGGCTAGCCTGCCTCGCGTGCGTCTCGTGATCGCTCGCTGCCAGGTCGACTACGCCGGCCGCCTCACCGCCCACCTGCCGATGGCGACTCGGCTGCTGCTGGTGAAGTCCGACGGCTCGGTGTCCGTGCACTCCGACGACCGGGCCTACAAGCCGCTGAACTGGATGAGCCCGCCGTGCTGGCTGACCGAGGAGCCCGGCACGTGGACCGTCGAGAACAAGGCGGGCGAGAAGCTGGTGATCACGCTGGCCGAGGTCCTGCACGACTCGCGCCACGAGCTGGGCGCCGAGCCGGGCCTGGTGAAGGACGGCGTGGAGGCCCACCTGCAGGCCCTGCTGGCCGAGCACATCACCACCCTCGGCGACGGCTACTCCCTCGTCCGCCGCGAGTACCCGACCGCGATCGGCCCGGTGGACATCCTGTGCCGCGACAGCGGCGGCGCCGCGGTCGCGGTGGAGATCAAGCGCCGCGGCGAGCTGGACGGCGTGGAGCAGCTGACCCGCTACCTGGAGCTGCTCAACCGCGACCCGCTGCTCGCACCCGTGCAGGGCGTGTTCGCCGCGCAGCAGATCAAGCCACAGGCCCGCACGCTGGCCGAGGACCGCGGCATCCGCTGCGTCACCCTGGACTACAACGCCCTGCGCGGCATGGACTCCACCGAGTTCCGCCTGTTCTGAACGGACGTCTGAACGGACGACGGCAGGCGAACCGGAGGTTCGGCGTACGTCGTCGGCGGCCACTGGATACGGTGCACCTGTGAGGGGACTCCTGCTCGCCGCGACCGGCGCTCTGCTTGCGGTCGTTCTCGTCGGTTGCGGGCAATCCGTCGACACCGCCAAGGTCACCTACCAGCGCACCACCGTGCCAGCGGGCCAAGGCGGCGGTGACGGCAGCGAGGGAGCCACCGCGACCGGCGAGCCGCGTACCAACGACCCGGCGTTCACCACCGACAAGCTGCGCACCATGGACCCGTGCGGGCTGCTGACCAAGGACATCCTGTCCAACGTGGGCGATCCGGTGGACAACGACCGCGGTGACTTCGCCGAGTGCTCCAACTACATGAAGGACAGCGCGGGCGACAACCTCAGCATCACGCTGACCCTCGGCGACAACGTCAGCAACGCCCAGGACGCCGACCAGAACATCGGCGGCCTGCCGGCCATCGAGAGCGAGCTCGACTCCGGCGACGCCTGCTTCGTCACCGTCGTCACCGCCACGCAGCCCAACGTCGGCATCGCCATCCAGGCGGGCGGCGAGGCAAAGGATCTCTGCAAGGCCGGCCGCACGGTGATGACCGGCGTGGTCGACCTCATCCGCACCGACCCGCCCGCCTACGAGAAGGCGAAGGGGACGCTGATCGACCTCGACCCGTGCGACGTCGTCAAGGACGCGACGCTGCGCTCCGTGCTCGGCAGCGGCGCGGACGCCGGCGCGGCGTACAACCTGCACTGGTGCAACTGGCACAGCAGCACCACCAACCTCGGCGTGTGGCTGCGCCTCGGCTACGACCCCGCGAAGGGCACCAGCGGCCAGGCGGTCCCGCTCGGCGGCGGCGTCACCGGCTACCAGTCGAAGACGACGTCCTCCGCCGCGAGCTGCGAGCTGCAGTGGGCCCACCGCCGGTTCTCCGGTGACGACACCGAGATCGTGCACATCTTCCTCGACAAACAGAAGCCGAAGAAGGGCGAGGACCCGTGCAAGCCGGCGGTGTCGCTGGCCAAGACGCTCATCACCACCCTGCCGAAGGCCTGACACGTCGCCGGGACCAGGCATCCGGCTGATGTTCGCCGCGCTCCCGGCCCCGTGAGCCGTGCCACGACGGGCCAGCGATCGTAGTTACTGGCAGGTAGCATCCGGCCTACCCGATTCGTCGGTCTCCGGAGGTGGCCCATGGCGCGCGAGTTCGGATGTGTCGGAGTGGTCGGGCTGGGCACGATGGGTGCCGGGATCGCCGAGGTGGTGGCCCGCACGGGCATCCGGGTGATCGGCGTCGAACTGGACGAGGACTGCATCGCCCGCGCCCGCGAGCACATCGAGCACTCCACCGAGCGGGCCCGCGCCGGCGGCAAGCTCGACGAGGCCGCGCGCGAGGCGCTGCTGGACCGGATCACGTACACGACGAAGCTCACCGACCTGGCCGACGCGGACCTGGTCGTCGAGGCCATCCCGGAGAGCCTCGAGCTGAAGGCCCGGGTGTTCACCGAGCTGGAGGAGGTCTGCCGGCCGGACGTGATCCTCGCGTCGAACACGTCCTCGCTGTCGGTCACCGAGATCGGCGTGCACACCGGGCGGCCGGGCAAGGTCGTCGGGCTGCACTTCTTCAACCCGGCGCCGGTGCTGCGGCTCGTGGAGGTCGTGCGCACGGTGGTCACCGAGCCGGACGTGGTCGCCGACGTCGCGGCGCTCGCCCGCAAGCTCGGCAAGGAGCCGGTGGTGATCGGCGACCGGGCCGGGTTCATCGCGAACGCGCTGCTGTTCGGCTACCTCAACCACGCCGTGTCCATGTACGAGTCCCGCTACGCCACCCGCGAGGACCTCGACGCGGCGATGCGGTTCGGCTGCGGCTACCCGATGGGGCCGCTCGCGCTGCTCGACCTGATCGGGCTGGACACCGCCTACGAGATCCTCGAGACGATGTACCGCCAGTCGCGCAACCGTTTGCACGCGCCGGCCCCGATCCTGCGGCAGATGATCACCGCGGGCCTGCTCGGCCGCAAGTCCGGGCGCGGCTTCTACACCTACGACGGCGTCGACTCGCCGACCGTGGTTACCGACTCGCTCACCCCGGGCCCGGCCGCGGCCGAGTTGTCCACACGGGACGTTCAACGCGTCGGCGTCGTGGGCACCGGAACGATGGCCACCGGGATCGCGGAAGTGTTCGCGCGCAAGGGTTTCGACGTCGTGCTGCGTGCGCGCGCCGCAGCACGGGCGGACGCGGCGCTCGGCGCCGTGCGCCGGTCGCTGGACCGCCAGGTGGTCAAGGGCCGGCTGTCCGAAGAGGATCGCGAGGCGGTGCTGGGCCGGATCCGCGGCGTCGTGGAGCTCGACGAGCTGGCCGACTGCGACCTGGTGATCGAGGCGGTCGCCGAGGACCTGGCGGTCAAGCGCGCGGTGTTCGGCGCGCTGGACGAGGTGGTCAAGCCGGGCGCGGTGCTCGCGACGACGACGTCCTCGCTGCCCGTGGTCGAGTGCGCGGCGGCCACCACACGCCCGGCGGACGTGGTGGGGCTGCACTTCTTCAACCCGGCGCCGGTGATGAAGCTCGTCGAGGTGGTGTCGACCATCGCGGTGGCCGCGGACGTCGTGGCCACCGCGCGGGTGGTGTGCCAGCGGATCGGCAAGGTTCCCGTGCACTGCGCGGACCGGGCGGGTTTCATCGTGAACGCGCTGCTGTTCCCGTACCTGAACGACGCGGTGAAGATGCTGGAGGGGCACTACGCGGAGGCCGACGACATCGACACGGCGATGAGGGTGGGCTGCGGCCTGCCGATGGGGCCGTTCGAGCTGCTCGACGTGGTCGGGCTGGACGTGTCGCTGGCGATCGAGCGCACGCTGTACTACGAGTTCCGCGACGCCGGGTTCGCGCCGGCACCGCTGCTGGAGCACCTGGTCACCGCCGGGCGGCTGGGCCGCAAGGCAGGCAAGGGCTTCCGGCGGTACGACTAACCGCCGCACCCGCACGCGCCGCCGCAGCAGCCACCGCCGGTGGGCATGCTCGCGCCGTCGCCGGCCGCGCCGGTGAGCGCGATCGTGGACAGGAGCTTGACGGTGTTGGAATGGCCCTCGGGGCAGGCCGCCGGGTCGGACGACGCGCTCATCGGGCGCTGCAGGTCGAACGTCGTCGCGCAGTCGTGGCAGCGGTACTCGTATGTCGGCACGCCACCATTGTGCCCTGCCGCTAACGTGATCGACCGTGCCTCGTCGTAACCGGGAGCGGCGCACCCAGCCGCCACGTCCGCCCTCCGGCGGCTGGCAGCAGCTGGAGTCGGGTGGCGACGGCGACTGGCTGGTCCGCAAGGTTCCCGGCACCCAGACGACGAAGACGTACCGCTGCCCGGGCTGCGACCACGAGATCCGCCCCGGCACCGCGCACGTGGTGGTGTGGCCCGCGGACGAGTCCGGCGGCGTCGCCGACCGCCGCCACTGGCACGAGTCGTGCTGGCAGGCCCGCCACCGCCGCCGCCCGACCAGCCGGTACTGGTAGCTCCGCGAGTCCAACCCTCCGCCCGCGCGAGTCCAACGCTCCGGTCCTGCGAGTCCAACGCTCCGCTCCCGCGAGTCGGCAAACGCCGGGACCGAGCCGAAAGAATCTTGAAGCCGGGTGTCGATCCGGCCGCCCGCCCTTCGACGCGTCGGTGAAGGAGCCCGACGGCACAGATCGGAGAGTCCGGTGTCTCACCCACTCGGTTCGCTCGCGGACAACATGACCGCCTACGCGATCTACGCGACCGCGCAGGCCGAGATGCGACGCGCCTACTCGCTGATCGACGCGGGTGCCTTCCACGCCGCCGCCGCGGAGATCGAGTCCGCGGCCCGCGCGGCCGACGTGCTGACGACCGTCAGCGCCTCGGCCGCCGCGGAGCGCACCGCGCACTGGCGGCGCGTCGCGGCCGCCCGGCGGCAGTTCGCCGAGCGCGTCCGCGCACACGCGGACCAGCCACTGCTGGCCGCCTGACACGACAACCGCCTGACACGACAACCGCCTGACACGACAACGAGACAACAACGAGAGGTATCACCATGACCGCGACCCTGTCGCAGCCCACGACCACCACGACGACGACTCCGGCCGCCGCCCGGCCGAGCGCGCAGACCAGGGCGCTGGCCGCCACCCGCGTCGTCGTCTCGTTCCTGTTCGTCTGCCACGGCCTGCAGGGCCTGTTCGGCGCCTTCGGCGGCGTCGACGGCCAGGGCACCGCCGTCCCGTTCGGGGTCTGGCCCTACTGGTGGGTCGGCGTGATCCACGTCGTCGCCGGCGGGCTCGTCGGCATCGGCCTCTGCACCCGGACCGCCGCGCTGCTGTGCTCGGGCGCGATGGCCTACGGGTACTTCGTCGTGCACCAGCCGACCGGGCTGCTGCCGTTGACCAACGGCGGCGAGCCGGCCGCCCTGTACAGCTGGATCTTCCTGCTCATCGCGGTCGCCGGCCCGGGCGCGTACGCGCTGGACCGGCTGCGCAAGCGCGGCTAGCGCGGGAACGAGCGGGCTGCCGCGAGGAAGGCGTCGTTCTCCTCCGGCAGCCCGCTGACCGTCACCCGGGCGCCCTCGCCCGCGAACGCCCGCACCACGACCTTCTGCTCCAGGCAGTGCTCGTTGAACGCAGCCGTCCGCTCGCCCAGCAGCAGCCACACGAAGTTGGCCTGCGTCGGCGGCACGTCGTAGCCCATCTCCAGCAGCGCCGCGTGCACCCGCTCCCGCTCGGCGGTCACCGGGGCGCAGCGGGCCAGCAGCTCCTCCGCCGCGTCCATCGACGCGATCGCCGCCGCCTGCGCCACCCGGTTCACCCCGAACGGGATGCCGACCTTGCGCACCGCCTCCGTCACCAGCGGCGAGGCCACCGAGTAGCCGACCCGGACGCCGGCCAGCCCGTACGCCTTGGAGAACGTCCGCGACACGGCGACGTTCTCCCGCCCCTGCGCCAGCTTCAGCCCGTCCGGCACGTCCGGGTCGGTGACGAACTCGCCGTAGGCCTCGTCGAGCACGATCAGCACGTGGTCGGGCACCCGGTCGAGGAAGCGCTCCAGCTCGGCCGTGCGCATCGCGGTGCCGGTCGGGTTGTTCGGGTTCGCCACGAACAGCACCCGGGTCCGGTCGGTGCAGGCGTCGGCCATGGCGTCGAGGTCGTGCCGGTGGTCGGCGGTGAGCGGCACCTTCACGCTCCGCGCGCCGACGACGTGGGTGATGATCGGGTACGCCTCGAACGACCGCCAGGCGAACACCACCTCGTCGCCCTCGCGGCACATGGCCTGCACGTACTGCTGGCCGATCGCCACCGACCCGGCGCCGATCGCGACCCGCTCCTCGGGCTCCCCGAGATACGCGGCGGTCCTGGCCAGCACGTCGTCGTTCGCCATCTGCGGGTACCGGTTCACCTCGGCCGCCGCGTTCGCGATCGCGGTCAGCACGGACTGCGGCGCGGGGGTCGAGACTTCGTTGCTGGACAGCACGATCGCGCCGGGGATCTTGCGGCCGGGCACGTAGTTCGGCAGGTCGGCGAGGTCGGCACGGACACTGAGGGGCATGTCCCGCATCATGTCATCCGCCGGTGCAGGATGGTGACGTGCATTCGTCTGATCCTGTGGTCCTGCTGCACGCGTTTCCCCTCGACTCGCGCATGTGGGACGGCCTGCGCCCGGCGCTGGGCGACCGCCTGGTGACGCCCGATCTGCCCGGGTTCGGCGGCGCGCCCGCGGCCGGCGGGCCGGACCTGCGCCTCGCCGCGTGGGGCGTGCTCGCGACGCTGGACCGGCTCGGCATCGCGCGCGCGATCGTCGGTGGCTGCTCGATGGGCGGCTACGTGGCGATGGCCCTGCGGCGCATCGCGCCGTCCCGGATCAGCGGCCTGGTCCTGGTCAACACGAAGGCGTCCGCGGACACCGAGGCCGCCCGCACGAACCGGTTCGCGATGGCCGCCCGCGCCGAGGCGGACGGCATCGGCTGGCTGGCCGATGAGATGCGCACGACCCTGCTGGGCGCGACGACCCTGGCGAGCCGCCCGGCGGTGGAGGCGACCGTGCGCGGGCTGATCGCCGACCAGCCGCCGGCGGCGGTGGCGTGGGCCCAGCGCGCGATGGCCGCCCGGCCGGACTCGCTGGACGTGTTGCGGGAGGCCGACATTCCGGCCCTGGTCCTCCGGGGCGAGGAGGACGCCCTGATCCCGCGCGACGAGGCGGCGGCGATGGCGGCCGCGCTGCCGAAGGCGACGTTCGTGGAGCTGGCGGGTGCGGGACACCTGGCGCCGCTGGAGATCCCGGACGAGTTCGCGGGTGCGCTCGGGAACTGGCTCGGCGCCTAGCGCCGCCTGCGACGTCGGCGGGGGCGGTCGTCGTCGTCGGGCTCGAGCGGGATGTGCGGGTCCTCCGGCTCCTGGCCGTCGCCCGTCAGGCCGAGGAAGTCGGCGGCGATCTGCTGTGCGGACTTGGCAAGCGACGGTGACTCCTCGCCCGCGCGGCGCAGGCTCGCGGAGCGCAGCCGGGTGTAGCCGCGCACCGACGTCGGGCGGCGGTGGCGGACCGTGTACGCGGCCTCGTCGTGCAGGGTCTCGGCCAGCTCGCGGTCGATCAGCACGGTGCCCGGCCGCGCGATCGACGTCAGCCGGGCCGCGATGTTGACCACCGCGCCGTACACGTCGCCGAACCGGTTGAGCACCCGGCCCAGCGCGAGCCCGGCCCGCAGCGACGGCACGTCCGGCAGCTCCTCCGCCCGCGCCAGCAGCGTCAGCGCGATCTCCGCGCCGTCGGCGGGGGAGTCGGCCACGAACAGCACCTCGTCGCCAAGCATCTTCACGATCCGGCCGTGGTTGTCGGCCACGACCTCGGCGGCCATCGCGTCGAAGCGGTCCACCACGGCCACCAGCTCGGCCTCCGTGGAGCGCCGGGTGAGGCTCGTGAAGCCGACCATGTCGGCGAACCCGACGACCTGCCGCCGCTCGTCGATCTCCTCGTCGGAGGCCACGAGCATGCGCACCGAGTACGCCGCGAGGTGCCGCCGCCACACGAAGTCCTGCAGCTGCTCCAGGTCCGGCGTCAGGTGCTCGACGAGCCGGCCGAGCTGCCGTTCGTCGGCCAGCTCGGGGTTGGCCGCGACGACGTCGCGCAGCATGAGCACCTGCGACTCGGCGAGCCGGGACAGGTGCTGGCCGATCATCCGCGCGCTGGAGATCGCCACGGCCGGCTCGATGAGGCCGGCCCGGATCAGCTCGTTGACCGTGCGCAGCGCGCGGACGTCGCCGTCGGTGAACACGGCCTCGTCGTCGCCCGCGGTCGGGAAGCCGAGCGCCCGCCACAGCGCGGTGGCCCGTTCGAGGGGCACGCCGGACCGCTCGACGACCTCGGCGCGCGTGTAGGTGCGGTCGCCGCCGAGCAGGATCCGCTCGATGTGCTGCTGCAGCGCCTCGACGTCCTCGCCCGAGCGGGTCACGTCGTGTGGACGATGAGAACGTCGACGTGCGACTTGCGGGCCGCCTCCGCGGGGACCGAGCCGAGGAGCCGGCCGGCGAGCGTGTTGAGCCCGCGGTTGCCGACCACCAGCAGGTCGGCCGCGCGGTCGGCGACCACCTTGGCCAACGTGTGCACCGGCTCGCCGTCCACCACGACGGTGTCGACCTGCCGCGCGCCCGCCCGGCGGGCGCGCTCCGCGGCGGTGCGCACGGTCTCCTCGGCCGGCGTCGACCCGACGACCTGGTAGGCCACGTCGTCGCCGAGCTCGTCCTGCGCCTTGGTGACGTCGTCGGCCCGGGCGGGGTGGTAGGCACACGCGATGACCAGCGTGGCCCCGCTGTCCGCGGCGATCGCCGCCGCCCGGTCGACCGCGAGGTAGGAGGAGTCCGAGCCGTCGGTTCCGACGACCACGGTCCGGTAAGCCGCCATGTTGCCTCCCGTTATCTACTCGCGGGTAAACCTACCGTGCTGGGCAACCCGAACGCAGAATGAGGCATGGATCTTGCGGGCATGATCGACGTCGCCGTCGAGGAGGCGCGCCAGGGCCTGGGGGAGGGCGGCATCCCGATCGGCGCGGCCCTGCTCGGCCCGGCGGGTGAGGTGCTCGGCCGCGGCCACAACCGCCGCGTCCAGGACGGCGACCCGTCGATGCACGCGGAGACGACCGCGTTCCGCAACGCGGGCCGCCGCCGCCATTACCGCGACACGACGATGGTCACCACGCTCTCGCCGTGCTGGTACTGCAGCGGCCTGGTCCGCCAGTTCGCGATCCCGCACGTGATCATCGGCGAGGCCACGACGTTCAGCGGCGGCCACGAATGGCTGGCTGAGCAAGGCGTCCGCATCACGATCGTCGACGACGCCCGCTGCGTGGCGCTGATGACCGACTTCATCGCCACACACCCGGACTTGTGGAACGAGGACATCGGAGACTGACCTCACCCCGCGAGTCCAACACTCCGGGCAGGCGAGTCGAACGCTCGCGCATCGACCCACGCGTCCTGAGTGTTGGACTCGCGGGGGTCGAGCGTTGGACTCGCGGGTTCTAGCGGGCGATGCGCTTCGTGGGGGCCTGGGAGACGTCGACCGGAACCTCGTCCGAGAGCTCCCACTGCTCCTGCGGCGGCCCGGGTACCGGGCCGGCCTTGCGCGGGGCGGGTGTGGGCTTCCTGGCGGCTTCCTTCTCCTCCGGCAGGTACTCGAACGCGGGCGCGGCGATCTCGAGGCTCTCGTGCGCGTCGGCCACCAGGTCGCGGGCCGACGCGAGCTGCTCGGCCACCCGCGTGCGCAGCTGCCGCAGCGCGTCGACGCGCTCCGCGGCGTGGTTGATCCGGCGGTTGGCCTCCTCGGTGGCTTCCCGGACCCGCCGGTGCGCCTCGTCCGACGACTCCTGCAGGCGCGCCGTCGACTCGGTGATCGCGTCGTGCCGGCGCCGGTTGGCCTCCTCGGCGGCCTCGCGTACGCGCCGCTCGGCCTCCGACTTCGATGTCGCCTCCTGCTCGGCGAGCGAGCGCATCGACTCGGTGCGCCGCGACGCCATCGCGATCTCGAAGTCCTCCTCGACCGTAGTGCGGCGCTGCTCGGCCTCGGCGTCCAGCTTGTTCCGCTCGGCCTCGGCCTTCGCGGTGATCTCGGAGGCGTCGGCGCGGGCCTTCTCCAGCACGCCGCGGTGCTCGGCCTCCATGGCGCCGCGCCGCTCGTCCAGCTCGGCGAGTTGCTTCTTGTACTGCTGGCGCAGCCGCCCGGCGTCCGCCTCGGCGTCGGCGCGGATGTGGTCTGCCTCGGTCTTGGCCTTGGCGTTGACCTCCTCGCGCTCCTCCTGCGCGAGCCGCAGCATCCGCTGCAGGCGCTCGGACAGACCCTCCATCGTGGTCGGCGGCATGGAGAGGCGCTCGATCTGCCCGCGCATCTCGTCGATGGTCGTCCGGGCCACCTCGAGCTGAGCGGTGAGCTCGCCCGCCTGACCCGCCGCCGCGTTGCGATCGGCGGCCAGCAGTTTCAGCTGACCATCGAGCTGCTCGAGATGCTCCTCCACCTGCACGCGGCTGTAGCCCCGCTTGGTGATGTCGAATCCGGCTCCCAGTGGTACGAGGTCGCGCTCGTCACCTAACGCCATGCGCCCACGCTACCCGACCGGCCGTCGCCGGTGCCGTCTGCGTGGAAATCCTTTACACGCCGCGGAAACGGTTGATCTCGCCGAGGTGGCGCTCGCGCAGCGCGGGATTGCGAATGCCAAGACCTTCCTCGGGCGCAAGGCAGAGCACGCCGACCTTGCCCTGGTGCGCGTTGCGGTGCACGTCCTGTGCCGCCTGCCCCGTCTGCTCCATCGGGTACACACTGGACAGTGTCGGATGGATCTTCCCCTTGGCGATCAACCGGTTCGCCTCCCACGCCTCGCGGTAGTTCGCGAAATGCGAGCCGATAATCTTTTTCAGATTCATCCAGAGGTATCGGTTGTCATACTGGTGGAGGAATCCACTGGTCGACGCGCAGGTCACCACCGTGCCGCCCCGCCTTGCCACGTACACGCTCGCGCCGAACGTCTCCCGGCCTGGGTGTTCGAACACGATGTCCGGGTCGTCGCCCCCGGTCAGCTCGCGTATCCGGGCACCGAAGCGTTTCCACTCTTTCGGGTCCTGGGTGACTTCGTCCTTCCAGAACTTGTAACCCTCCGCATTGCGATCGATGATCAGCTCGGCGCCCATCTTCCGGCAGATCTCCGCCTTCTGCTCGCTGCCGACCACGCAGACCGGCGTGGCCCCGCCGTTCAGCGCGAACTGCGTGGCGTAGGAGCCGAGACCGCCGGACGCGCCCCAGATCAGGACCGTGTCGCCCTGCTTCATGCCCGCGCCGTTGCGCGAGACGAGCTGGCGGTAGGCGGTGGAGTTGACCAGCCCCGGGCAGGCGGCCTCCTCCCACGTCAGGTGGTCCGGCTTGGGCATGAGCTGGTTGGACTTGACCAGCGCCAGCTCCGCGAGCCCGCCGAAGTTCGTCTCGAAGCCCCAGATGCGCTCCTCGGGGTCGAGCATCGTGTCGTTGTGCCCGTCGGGGTGCTCGAGCTCGACGTTCAGGCAGTGCGCCACGACCTCGTCGCCCGGCCGCCAGGCGTTGACCCCGGGGCCGGTCCGCAGCACGACGCCGGCCAGGTCGGAGCCGACGACGTGGTAGGGCAGGTCGTGCCGCTTGGCCAGCGGCGAGGTACTGCCGTAGCGGCGCAGGAAGCCGAAGGTGTCCATCGGCTCGAAGATCGACGTCCAGACGGTGTTGTAGTTGACCGCGCTCGCCATGACCGCGACGAGCGCCTCGCCGGGCCCGAGCTCTGGGGTGGCGACGTCGTCCACGTGCAGCGACTTGCGCGGGTCCTTGTCCTCGGCCGGCTGGCCCGCGAACATGTCCACCTCATCGGCGTGCACGGTCACTCCCCGGTACGACTCGGGGACGGGCAACGAGCCGACCGCGGCCAGGTCGTCGGCGAGGATGGCGTCGAGGATCTTCCGCATGCACAGCGACGCTACCGACCGGTAACGGTACAGAACCAGCGAGTTGAGGGCTGGGTCACTCGAAGGAGAGGTCTACCGGAAACGCCCGCGGTGGGGGAGAAGTCCACCGGACCCGGCGCAATGAGGGCGGCCGACACAACAACGCTCGGTGACCACGAAGTCGGCCACATGCCGCCCGGGGAATGTGACCCAGGAGACTCCGGTCCAAATTTGACCGGCTGGCCAACCAAGGTGCAGAATCGGTGTTGAGGCTCCACAAACACGGAGGTGGTCTCGATGACTAGTCCCACTGCGGTTCGGCCTTGGACCAGGCCGTACGACTGGGCGGAGGTCGTGTTGGGTGTCGTGGCGGCCCTGTCCACCATCTGGATGGACACGGACAACGCAGCGATGTGGACGATGATCGTTCTCGGGGTGCTCGTCGCCCTGGACGGGCTGGCCTCGCTGGCCGCGCCCGGGCAGGTCTACGGCGAGGGGATCCAGATCGTGCTCGGCGTGCTCATGTTCATCTCCCCCTGGGTGATGAGCTACACCGAGCTCAATGGCATCTCCTGGACCTCGTGGATCATCGGCGCGCTGACGGTCATCGCCGGCGCGGCAGCACTCCCGGTCGCCCAGGCGGCGCACCGGGCAGGTAGTGGTGTGGCCGGCCAGCACTGAGCGGCCGACTCCTTCACGAGTGCGCGGCCCATGGCGTGCCCTTTTCGGGTTACGTTATGGGCCGCGCGCCTGCAAGAAGGGGGCACGAAATGCGTCTGACCAAGCGGAAGAGCGACGACCCGTCCGCACGTGAGCGGATCCTGGCCGCGGCCGAGGAGCTGTTCGCCGAGGCCGGCTTCGATGCGACGCCGACCTCGAAGATCGCGGAGCTGGCCGGTGTCCCCAAGGGGCTCGTGCACTACTACTTCCACCGCAAGGCCGACCTGCTCACCGCGCTCGTCGAGCGGTTGCCGGACGAGCAGATCGAGCACGAGAACATCGTTGTCGCCGGTGACGTGGCCGCGAGCCTGCGGCGGCTGGTGGCCGAGCTCGACGCGCGGATGCGCGCCTCCTACCTCCTGTCGCACCTGCTCTGGCGCGAGGCCGACACGCACACCGCGGTCCGCGACGCGCTGCAGCAGCGCTTCGGCAAGGTGGTGGACCAGGTCCGGGCGGTGATCATGGCCGCGAGCACGGGCAGCCTGCCCGTGGCCGCGGTCGACACCGCGGCGGGGCTGCTGGCGCTGGCCGTCAGCTACCGGCACTCCGTCGCGCGGCACGGCGAGTCGGCCGACGTGGCGAGTGCGGAGACCATGGACCGCGAGGTGGACTTCATCGCCGGGGCGCTCACCGCCCCTCCGGCCGTCACTCCGGAGCAGGCTCCACTAGCTCGATGAGCACCCCGCCGGTGTCCTTGGGGTGCACGAAGTTGCACCGGCTGTTCGCCGTGCCGTGCGTTGACACGTCGTACATCACGCGCATCCCCTTGGCGCGCAACGCGTCCGTGGCCGCGTCGATGTCCGAGACGCGGTAGGCCACCTGCTGGACGCCCGGCCCCTTGCGGTCGAGGAACTTGCCGATGGTCGTGTCCGGGTGCAGCGGCGCGAGCAGCTGCACGGCCGTGCCACCCGGGGCGCCGCCCGCCGGGCGCAGCATCGCCTCACGCACGCCCTGGGCCTCGTTGATCTCCTCGTGGTAGAGCTCGAGGCCGAGGACGTCGCGGTAGAACGTGATCGCCTCGTCCATGTCGGGCACCGCGATGCCCACGTGGTCGATGGCGGTGACGTACGGCTTCAGCTCGTCCATGCCCACAAGGTAACGCCGCGCTTTGCCGGGTGTCTGTGCGGCTACTCACATCGGCACCGGCCCGGCGGGACCCGGCCCGGTACCGTGAAAGTTAACGTTCGCTAGCTGGTGGAGGCCTGCCCGTGTCCAGTTCCGTCATCGTCGCCGGGGCCCGCACCCCGATCGGCCGCCTGCTCGGCTCGCTCAAGGACCTGACCGGCGCGCAGCTCGGTGGCGTCGCCATCAAGGCGGCCCTCGAGCGCGCGGGTGTCGCCCCCGAGCAGGTGCAGTACACGATCATGGGGCAGGTGCTGACCGCGGGCGCCGGACAGATCCCCGCCCGCCAGGCCGCGGTCGCCGCCGGCATCCCGATGGACGTCCCGGCGCTGACGATCAACAAGGTCTGCCTGTCGGGTCTCGACGCGATCGCGCTCGCGGACCAGCTCATCCGCGCGGGCGAGTTCGAGATCGTCGTCGCGGGCGGCCAGGAGTCGATGACCCAGGCGCCGCACCTGCTGCCCAAGTCCCGCTCGGGCTTCAAGTACGGCGACGTCACGATGCTCGACCACATGGCCCACGACGGCCTGTTCTGCGCGTTCGACCAGGTCGCGATGGGTGCCTCGACCGAGAAGCACAACGCGCGGTACGGCGTGACCCGCGAGGAGCAGGACGCGTTCTCCGCCCGCTCCCACCAGCGCGCCGCCGCCGCGATCAAGGACGGCCTGTTCGCCGAGGAGATCACGCCGGTGTCGATGCCGCGGCGCAAGGGCGACCCGGTGGTCTTCGACACCGACGAGGGCGTGCGCGGCGACACCACCGTCGAGGGGCTCGCCCGGCTGCGCCCGGCATTCGCCTCCGACGGCACGATCACCGCCGGCTCGTCCTCGCAGATCTCCGACGGCGCCGCCGCGGTCGTCGTGATGAGCAAGGCCAAGGCGGAGGAGCTGGGCCTGTCCTGGCTCGCCGAGATCGGCGCGCACGGCGTGGTCGCCGGGCCGGACGCGAGCCTGCACGAGCAGCCGTCCAACGCGATCAAGGCGGCGCTTGCCAAGGCCGGCAGGACCGCCGCGGACCTGGACCTGGTGGAGATCAACGAGGCGTTCGCCGCGGTCGGCGTGGTGTCCACCCGCCAGCTCGGCATCAGCGAGGACATCGTGAACGTCAACGGCGGCGCCATCGCGCTCGGCCACCCGATCGGGGCGTCCGGTGCGCGGCTGGCCGTGCACCTGGCCTACGAGCTGCGCCGCCGCGGCGGCGGGCTCGGGGTGGCCGCGCTGTGCGGCGGCGGTGGCCAGGGCGACGCCCTGCTGCTGCGCGTCTAGATTCGTCCCCTGTGGACGGTTTGATCGACGTCGCGGACCTGGTCGGGCGGGCGCGCGAGGGGCAGCCCCGAGCGGTCGCCCGGCTGATCTCGCTGGTCGAGGACGAGAGCCCGCACCTGCGCGAGGTCGCCGCGGCGCTCAACCCGCTGGCCGGGCACGCACGCGTACTCGGCCTGACCGGCCCGCCCGGGGTCGGCAAGTCGACGTCCACGTCGATGCTCGTCGGGGCGTTCCGCAAGCAGGGCAAGCGGGTCGGCGTGCTCGCGATCGACCCGTCGTCGCCGTTCTCCGGCGGCGCGCTGCTCGGCGACCGGATCCGGATGCACGACCACACCACCGACCCCGAGGTGTTCATCCGCTCGATGGCCACCCGCGGCCAGCTCGGCGGGCTGGCCGCGGCGACCCCGCAGGCACTGCGCGTCCTGGACGCCGCGGGCTTCGACGTGGTGGTCATCGAGACGGTCGGCGTTGGACAGTCCGAAGTGGACATAGTGGCGCTGGCGGACACCACGGTCGTGCTGCTGGCGCCCGGCATGGGCGACGGCATCCAGGCGGCGAAGGCCGGCATCCTGGAGGTGGCCGACGTGTTCGTGGTGAACAAGGCGGACCGGGACGGCGCCGACGAGACCGTGCGCGACCTCAAACACATGATCTCGCTGGGCCGCCGGCAGGCCGGCCCGTCGTGGCGGCAGCCGATCGTGCGGACCGTCGCGTCGGCGGGGCAGGGCGTCGGGGAGCTGACCGAAGCGCTCGACGCACACGGCGAGTGGCTCTCGTCGCACGGCGAGCTTTCCGCTCGGCGGGCCCGCCGAGCGGAACGCGAGATCGAGGCGATCGCGGTGGCCGCGCTGCGCTCGCGGCTCGGCGTGGGCCAGGAGGCGCTGGCCGGGCTGGCGAGGCGGGTGGCGGCGGGGGAGCTGGACCCGTACGCGGCCGCGGACCGCCTGACCGGCTGACTTGACCGGTTCACCCGAAGCGTCTGCGGCCACCGCGAGGCGATGGCTACCATCGCCCGCGTGACGATGCCGCCCTGGGACGAGGACGCCCGGCCGACGAACGGCGGCCCGCCGACGCCGCCCCCCGGCGACGTCGCGCCTGGCCGGCCGCCCGCCGACCACCCGCAGCCCGGTTACTCGCCGCCCTCGTACCTGCCGCCCGGTCACGCGCAGGGTGCCTACCCGCAGGCTGTGTACCCGCAGCCGGGGTACCCGCCGTCCGGGCCGATTCCGCAGATCCCGGGCCCGAACGGCTCCGGCTACCTGCGCCCCGTTCCCGGCTCGAACGGCCCTGGGCAGATGCCGCCCGTTCCGGGGCCGAATGGCACGGGACAGATGCCGCCCGTTCGTGGCCCGCACGGCTCCGGCCAGTTCCCGCCTGTTCCGGGTGCGAATGGCACCGGCCAGTTCCTGCCTGTTTCCGGCCCGAATGGCTCCGGCCAGTTCCTGCCTGTTCCGGGTGCGTACGGCACCGGCCAGTTCCTGCCTGTTCCCGGTGCGAACGGCTCCGGCCGGTTGCCGCCTGTTCCTGGTGCCAATGGAACGGGGCAGATGCGACCTGTTCCGGGTTCGGACGGCTCCGGGCAGATGCCGCCCACTTCCGGCCCGAATGACGCTGGGCAGATGAGACCTGTCCCGGGTCCGAACGGCACGGGGCAGATGCCAGCCGTTCCGGGTTCGGATGCCTCCGGGCAGATGCGCCCTGTTCCCGGCCCGTACGGCTCCGGGCAGATGCCGTCAGCTTTCGGTCTGAGTGGCGCGGGGCGGATGTCATCCGGTCCGGGTGCCTCTGGGCAGCTGCGGCCTGTTCCCGGCCCGTACGGCTTCGGGCACAGACCGGCCGGTCCCGGCCCGAGTGGTCCCGGGCAGCTGCCGCCCGGGCCGAACGGCGGTGCGCCGATGGGGCCCGGCCACGCGCCACCGCCCGGCCCTATCGGGCCGCCGGGCTACGGGCCCGGGGCGGTCGTGGTCGACGTCGGGGAGGTGAACGGGCGCAAGGCGATCATCGGCGCCATCGTGTCCGGGGTCGTGGGGCTCGTCGCGATCGTCGCGGGGCTGGCCGGGGCCGTGGACGGCGGGGCTGGCGTCGCGATCGTGGTCACCGTCGTCGGGGTGCTCTTCCTCATTCCCGTCGTGCTCGTGATCGCCGGGCGGAACAAGGTGTTCCGGCCGCGCCGGCTCGTCTTCGAACCCGCCGGCATCCGCTGGGACGACCCGGCCGGCGCGCCGTGGGCCATCCCGTGGCGCGAGCTCGCCGCCGTCTCGGTCAACAAGCACTCGGCCCGTGAGTTCGGCCCGGAGAGCGTCAGCGACAAGATCGTCGGCGCCGCCACCGAGAAGATCGCCGGCGAGCGCGCGCTCGTCCGGCTCGACCTGCACCCGGCGGACCCGACGTTCGCCGGCCGCCACCCCGAGCTCGCCCACCTGTGGCAGCCGCAGGGCGGCTACCGCCTGCCGCTCGGCGGCGACGTCACCTTCATCCCCGCCATCGCCCAGGCCATGGCCCGCTTCGCGCCGGGCATCTACCGCGGCGTCAACGCCACCGCGGGCTTCATGGGGTTGCGCTAGGCGGCATGCACCGCACGGCCTCCAGGTCGCCGGACACCGTGGCCGCGCCCGCCGCGAACGGCATCACGAACGTGTTCCCGCGCTCCACCGGCACGTCGCCCGCGTTCTCCGTGTGCAGCACGCCCGTGCCCGACAGCGCCACCAGCACGCCGAACGACGCCGCCAGCTCCGCGCCGCCGCGCACTCGCTCCGCGCGGAAGAACCCCGCGGCGTCCGGGCCGAACAGGTCGACCGCGTCCTCCTCGTGGCGCACCAGCTCCCCGAGCCGGTCGCGCCGGCCGGCGCGGTCGACGCAGCCGAGCGCGGTCTCGAACCCGACGCCCAGGTGGCCGCCCGCCTCGCTGTCGAGGAAGCCGTGCCATTCCAGGGTGACCGACAGGTCGGTCGGCTGCTGCAGCTCCACGATGAACACGCCCGCGCCGATCGCGTGCGGCACGCCCGCCGGCATGAACACCGTGTCGCCCGGCGCCACGGTCACCCGGTTCAGCGCACCGAGCATCGCGGCCGAGTCCTGCCGCGCCACCCAGTCCGCAACCGTGCCCGCGGAGACGTCGTCGGCGAATCCGATGTGGACAGTCGGGTCCGGCCCGGACGCGCCGACCACGACCCACGCCTCCGTCTTGCCGTACCGCGAGCCGAAGTGCGCCGCCGCGAACGCGTCGGAGGGGTGGCAGTGCACGGGCAGCCGCTGGCCCGCGTCGAGCAGCTTCACCAGCAGCGCCGGGTCGGTGCCGAACCGCGCCACGTGCGCGGCGCCCAGCCAGCTGTTCGCGTGCTCGGCGACCGCGTCGCGCAGCACCCGCCCGTCGGGCAGCACCGACAGGCCGAGGTCCGGCGCGCCGTGCAGCGTGGTGCAGGACGCGACCCAGTCCTCCGGACCGAACTCGCGCGGCTCGGACCCGCGCAGCGCCGCGATTGCCGCGCCGCCCCGGTAGAACCGGCCGGGTTGGTTGGCCGGCAGCCGAACCGGCCGCAGCCCTTCGGAATCTGTGCTGATGGTTCGCTCCGTTCCTCCCGCTCACGTGCTCATGCGGGCTTTGCCTCTCCTGAACCACGGGCAATGAGCCGGACCGGCAACACGATCCGGCGGGGTGGTGAGTCGTCGCCGTCCAGGCGGGCGAACAGCAGCTCGGCGGCGGCCTTGCCGAGCACGCCGGGGTCCGAGGCGACCACGCTCACCGGCGGGTCGAGCAGGTCGGCGAGCTCGAAGTCGTCGAAGCCGATCAGCGCGGGCCGGGCCGGCGCGCCCGCCAGCGCGCGCAGCACCGCCACGGTGATCCGGTTGTTCCCGGTGACCACGGCGGTGGCCGGCGACGAGCCCTCGAGCATCTGCCGCAGCGTGGCGGCCACGCCGGCGGGCGTGTGCGGGCCCATCGCGACCAGCCGCTCCTCGTAGCCCAGTCCGGCCGTCGCCAGGCCCTCGCGGAACCCGCGCAGCCGCTCGGCGGCGGTGAAGATCGCCGGCGCGTCGCCGAGGAACGTGATCCGCCGGTGGCCGTGGCGCGCCAGGTGCGCGACCGCGCCCGCGGCGCCCGCGACGTTGTCCACCAGCACGGTGTCCGCGACCACGCCGCCCGGCGGCCGGTCGACGAACACCACCGGCGTGCCCGACGCGATCTCCGGCATCAGGTGCCCGTGCTGCGTCCCGGCCGGGACCACGATCAGCCCGTCCACCCGCCGCGCGCAGAACTCCAGCGACAGCTCGCGCTCGCGCGCCGGGTCCTCGTCCGACGACCCGGTCAGCACCTGGCGGCCGAACCGGCGCGCCACCTCCTCGGCCGCGCGGGTCAGCCCCGAGTAGAACGGGTTGGCCACGTCCTCGAGCACGAGCCCGATCGTGCCGGTGGAGGAGCCGCGGCGCAGGTTGAGCGCGCCGATGTTGCGCCGGAACCCCAGCCGCGCGATCGCCGTCAGCACCCGTTCCGCGGTGTCCGCGTGCACTCCCGGCTCGTCGTTGACCACCCGCGACACCGTCTTGATGCTCACGCCGGCGAGCCGCGCCACGTCGTTCATGGTGGCCCGGCGGACCCGGCGGCCGCGCTGGTTGGACAACGTTGTCATGTCCACCTGATTCGACTATGGCGGGTGGCTCGTTGTCAACGTCTTGATTTCGCAGGGAATTCTCCGCATGGTGGTCTAGACCGCTAGGAAGTCCCGACAAGGTTGTCAGGAGTACCCGATGCGTACATCCCTGCATCGCAGAAGGTTCCTCGGACTGCTCGGCGCGACCGCCGGGCTCGGTGCGGCGGGGGTGATCACCGCTCCGGGCGCGTCGGCCGCGCCCGGCTCGTGGCACCCGGTCGCCGACGACGTGCGGAAGGAGACCCGCTGGGCCTGGCGCTCCTATGTGGACAGAGCGTTCGGGCACGACCAGATCAAGCCGGTGAGCGGTGGCGCGGAGGAGTTCTTCGTCGACGGCCACCCGATGGGGCTCACGGTCGTCGAGGCACTCGACACCCTGTGGCTGATGGAGCTCGACGCCGAGCTGGAACAGGGCCTTGCTTGGGTGCGGGCGAACCTGAGCTTCGCCGTGGACGCGCCATTCCAGGTGTTCGAGACGAACATCCGGCTGCTCGGCGGGCTGTTATCGGCCTACCACTGCACCCGCGAGGCCCGGCTGCTCGACCTGGCCGCGGACCTCGGCGACCGGCTGTTACCCGCGTTCACGAAGTCGCCGACCGGGGTGCCGTACCGCTTCGTGAACCTGGCCACCGGCGCGGTGAGCTCGCCGGAGACCAACCTCGCGGAGACCGGTACCTACATCACCGAGTTCGGCGCGCTGTCGCGGTGGACCGGCGAGCGGAAGTACTTCGACGCCGCCAAGCGTGCCTTCGCAGTCACGTTCGACAAGCGCAGCCCGCTGGACCTGCTCCCGTACGCGGTGCACGCGGAGACGGGGGAGTGGCTCAACACCACCGCGACCGTCGGCCCGCCCGCGGACTCGTACTACGAGTACCTCTACGACGGCTGGAAGCTGCTCGGCGACCGCGACCTCAAGTCCTGGTACGACACGCTCGTCGCCGGCATCCTCAACCACCAGTCCGAGATGGTCGGCGGGCACCTGTGGTTCGCCCAGGTCGACGCGTTCACCGGGGCGATCGTCAGCCGGACGCAGAGTGAGCTCGGGTCGTTCTTCGCGGGGCTGCTCGCCGAGGGCGGTGACGTGGTCGAGGGCCGGCGCTACCACGACTCGTGGAACGTCGTGCAGGATCGCTACGGCGTGCTGCCCGAGGGCATCGACTACACCACGCTCGCCGCCACCAGCAAGGGAAACCAGCTGCGCCCGGAGTTCGCCGACGCCGCGTTCAGCCTGTGGCTCGTCACGCGCGACGAGCGGTACCGGCAGCGGGCGAAGAAGCACTACGACGCGATGAAGCGCACCTCGAAGGTCCGCTACGGCTACACAATCCTCGACGACGTGACGACGAGCCCGCCGGTGCGCGGGGACTTCTGTCCCGGCTACTGGTGGTCCGAGCAGCTGAAGTACTACTACCTGATCTTCGGCGACGCCAAGCGGTTCGACTACCGCGACCACTACCTGTCGACCGAGGGCAACCTGCTCAAGGGCGCGCGGCGCTGAAAAGGGCCGGACCCGGGTGCTCGCTGGCTGCGGGCGCCCGGGCCGGTGGTTCACCGCGGGAGCGTTCACCCTCAATGACGAGCGAACGGCCCCCGCGGTTCACGCGAAGCGCGCGGTCGCGGCCAGCAACGCCGCCGCCATGCCCGAGGTGGCGGTCTCGTGGCCGGCCTCGTCGACGATGACGAGCTCCGCGTCCGGCCACGCGTGCGCGAGCAGCCAGGGCGTGCCGGCGAGGTTGCCGAGGTCGAGCCTGCCCTGCACGAGCACGCCCGGGATCCCGGCGAGCCGCCCGGCGCCGGCGAGCAGCGCGCCGTCCGGGCCGAGGAAGTGACCGTTCGACCAGTAGTGCGTGACGATCCGGGCGAAGGCCAGCCGGAACGCGGGGCCGGCGTAGCGCGGGCTCGGCGGCTGGGTCGGCACGATCGCGTCCTCCCACGCGCACCACGCCGCCGCCGCGGCCGCACGCTCCTCTTCGGACGGTGCGGCGAGCCGCCGCGCGTAACCGGCCGGGATGTCCTCATCGCCTGCGGCGTCCCGGAACCGCGCCCACGCCTCGGGGAACAGCTGGCCCAGCCCGCGGGTGAGCAGGTCGACCTCCGCCTGCCGGGCGGTGGCGACGGCGTACAGCACGAGCGCGGTGACCCGCTCGGGGTGGCGCTGCGCGTAGGCGAGGCCGAGCACGCAGCCGAACGAACCGCCGAATACCAGCCAGCGCTCGATGCCCAGCCGCGTGCGCAGCAGCTCGAGGTCGGCGATCAGGTGGCCGGTGGTGTTGGCCGACAGGTCGGTGGCGGGGTCGCTCGCGTGCGGGGCGCTGCGCCCGCAGTTGCGCTGGTCGAGCAGCACGACGCGGTACCGGTCCGGGTCGAACCACCGGCGGTGGGCCGGTGTGCAGCCCGAGCCCGGCCCGCCGTGCAGCACGACCGCGGGCGTGCCGTCCGGATTGCCGCACTGCTCCCAGTAGACGTGGTTTCCGTCGCCGACGTCGAGCATGCCGTGTTCGAAGGGTTCGACCTCGGGATACATGGCGGTCTCCTTTGGTCGCGAATCGCGTCGTAGCGAGCCTTGTCCGTGCGGTGCTCGGCTATGTTCTCGCTCGTGGTCGAGACAGGGAACGCCGTGGTGGTCGAGGACATCCACAAGGCGTATGGGGACCTGAAGGCGGTGGACGGCGTCTCGCTGTCCGTCGCCGAGGGGGAGTTCTTCGGCATCCTCGGGCCGAACGGGGCGGGCAAGACGACGACGCTCGAGATCATCGAGGGGCTGCGCGAGCCCGACAGCGGCACGGTCGCGCTGCTCGGCGAGTCGCCGTGGCCGCGGCGGGTGTCGCTGCTGCCGCGCATCGGCGTGCAGCTGCAGGCGTCGGCGTTCTTCGAGAAGCTCACCGCGCGCGAGCAGCTGGAGACGTTCGCCTCCCTGTACGGCGTCGGCGCGGCGCGGGCACACGACATGCTCGAGCTGGTCGGGCTCGCGGACAAGGCGGACACCCGCGAGGACAAGCTCTCCGGCGGCCAGCGCCAGCGGCTGTCGATCGCGTGCGCGCTGGTGCACGACCCGGACGTGGTGTTCCTCGACGAGCCGTCCGCGGCGCTGGACCCGCAGGCGCGGCGCAACCTGTGGGACGTGCTGCGCGCGATCCAGGAGCGCGGCAAGACGATCGTCTACACCACCCACTACATCGACGAGGCGGAGATCCTCTGCGATCGGGTGGCGATCATGGACCGGGGCCGGATCCTCGCCATGGACACGCCGACGAGCCTGGTGCGCGGCCTCGACGCGCCGACCCGCGTCATCCTCGAGCGCGGCCTGCTGTCCACTTCGGACGCGAGCGCGCTGCTCGGCGCCGACGACGTCGCCGAGGACGACGCGTCGTTGACGATCACCACGCGCAGGCCGGCCGAGCTGCTCGGTGCCCTCGCCGGACGCGGCTCGCTCGCCGGGCTGCAGGTGCGCACCGCCACCCTCGAAGACGTCTTCCTCGACCTGACCGGACGGGAGTACCGGGCGTGATCGCCTTCAAGAGCCTCGCGCTCGCCATGTTCAAGGGTTTCTACCGGGACAAGGCCACGCTGTTCTTCACGTTCGTCTTCCCGCTGATGTTCCTCGTCGTGTTCGGCCTGCTGTTCCGCGACGCGGGTGCGGAGAAGATCGACCTCGGCGTCGTCGGCGACGGCCCGGTGGTCGCCGGGCTGGAGCGGACCGGCGCGTTCGACATCGAGCGGCTCGGCTCGCTGTCCGACGGGGTGCGGAAGGTCAAGGACGGCGACCTGCCGGCGGTCGTGGCCGAGGACGGCGACTCGATCACCTACCGGTTCGCCCGGAGCGACCCGACGCAGGCCGGCACGATCTCCGGGATCGTGCAGGGCGTGATCAGCCAGATGAACCAGGAGGCGACCGGCGAGACGCCGAGGTTCCAGGTCGACGGGGCCAACGTGGAGGACCAGTCGCTCAAGCCGATCCAGTACATCACGCCGGGGATCATGTCCTGGGGCGTCGCGGTCACGGCCGTCTTCGGCTCCGCGCTCACCCTGGTGAGCTGGCGCAAGAAGCAGGTGCTGCGGCGCATCCGGCTCGCGCCGGTGCACGCGTCCACGGTGCTCACGTCCCGCGTGGTGGTGACCATCGGCGTGGCGATCGTGCAGGCGCTGATCTTCCTCGGGATCGGCTCGCTGCCGGTGTTCGGCCTTCAGCTGACCGGCACCTGGGCGCTCGCGATCCCGGTGTTCCTGCTCGGCATCCTCGCGTTCTTCGCGATCGGCATGCTGGTCGGCGCGTTCTGCAAGACCGAGGAGGCGGCCACCGGCGCGGCCAACATCGTGGTGCTGCCGATGGCCTTCCTGTCGGGCACGTTCTTCCCGATCGACCAGTCGCCGCCGTGGATGCAGACCCTCTCCGAGGTGTTCCCGCTGCGGCACATGAACGACGGGATCATGGACTTCCTGGTGCGCGGCCAGGGCCCGTCGGCGCTCGTGGTGCCGTGCCTGGTGCTGACCGCGTTCATCGTCGTGGTCGGCGCGATCGCGGCCAAGGTCTTCCAGTGGGAGGACAGCTAGTCAGGCACGGCACCGGGTTTCCGGTTCGTCAGAACTGGCCGGGCCGGTAGTCGCCGGCCGGCTGCTGGGTGATCACGTTCAGCCGGTTGAACATGTTGATGAGTGAGATCGTGGCCACCAGCGCGACGAGCTGCTCGTCGTCGTAGTGCTTGGCGGCGTTCGCCCAGGCGTCGTCGGTGACGCCACCCGCCGCGTCCGCGGTGCGGGTGCCCTGCTCCGCCAGCTCCAGCGCGGCCCGCTCTGGCTCGGTGAAGGCGGTGGCCTCCCGCCACGCGGCGACCATGTTGAGGCGCTCCGGCGACTCACCGGCCGCGACGGCCTCCTTGAAGTGCATGTCGGTGCAGACGCCGCACCCGTTGATCTGGCTCGCGCGCAGCTTGACCAGCTCCTGCGTCGCGGCGGGCAGCGACGAGCCGGCGACCACCTGGCTCGCCGCGACGAGGTGCTTCACGAGCTTGCCGGCGATCTGGCTGCCGTGGATGTTCAGCCTGGCATCCATGGTTTCTCCCCTGTCGTCGTGGATGTCGTACCTACCCATGACGATCGGGCTCGCCGCGCTGTGACATCTCCCTGAGCCGGGCGCTCAGTCCTCGAAGTCGCCGACCGCCTTGCGCACCTTGGCGAGCAGGTCGGTCAGCTGGGCTGTCTGCCGCTCGGTGAGGCCGCGCAGCCCGAAGTCGATCTCGGTCACCGCGGTCGTCGCCTCCTCGCGGCGCTGCCGGCCGGCCGCGGTGATCTCCGCGAGCGTGGTGCGCCGGTCCGTCGGGTGCGGCAGCCGGCGGACGAGCCCGTCGCCCTCGAGCCGGTCGACGATGTTGGTCACGCTCGTGGGGTGCAGCTGCAGGCGCTCGCCCATCACGCGCATCGGCAGGCTGCCGAGCTTGGCGAAGGTCAGCAGCACGAGCGCCTCGTAGCGGGCGAAGGTCAGCCCGTGCGGGCGAAGTGCCGAGTCCACAGCGGACTGGAGCACCTGCTGGACCCGCATGATGCTGGTGACCGCGGCCATCGTGCCGGCCGGCCCGACCCGTTCGGACCAGAGCTCGGCCGCGCGGGCGATGGGATCGAACGGCAGAACTCGGCTCATGCCGGTTGAAGTTACCAGTCGGTACCCGCCAGGGTGCCCAAGCACAGTTCCGCCCGGAGAGGAGCAGGCATGCTAGTCGCGTTCAGTGTGGCCCCCGCGGGAGGCGAGTCGGACAGCGTGAGCAAGGCCGTGGCCGATGCGGTGCGCGTGGTGCGCGAGTCGGGCCTGCCGTCGGAGACCACCAGCATGTTCACCACGATCGAGGGGGAGTGGGACGAGGTGATGGCCGTGGTCAAGAAGGCGGTGGAGGTCGTGCAGCGGGGCGCGCCGCGGGTCAGCCTGGTGCTGAAGGCGGACATCCGGCCCGGTCACACCAACCAGCTGACGGCCAAGGTCGAGCGGATCGAGCAGCACCTCGCCGAGTGATCGGAGGGGCGTGCCAGGATGTAAACGTGAGCAGGCCAGACCCACGTCAAACCGCGGCTCTGTCGGCGGCCCTGTCCGGAGCCGTCGATCTCTCCGCGCTCCGGTCCCGGGCGGACGCGACCCGCGACCGTCCGCCGTCCGCGTCGTCTTCGTCCGGTCCGCCCCAGCAGGCGCCCGCGGACGGTTTCGTCATCGAAGTCACCGAGGAGACCTTCCAGGCGGAGGTCGTCGAGCGGTCGCTGCAGGTCCCGGTGGTCGTGGACCTGTGGGCCGAGTGGTGCGAGCCGTGCAAGCAGCTGTCGCCGATGCTCGAGCGCCTCGCCCAGGCCGGCAACGGCGCCTGGATCCTCGCGAAGGTCGACGTCGACGCCAACCCGCGCGTCGCGCAGCTGTTCGGGGTGCAGTCCATCCCCACGGTGGTCGCGATCGCCGGCGGCCAGCCGGTCGAGGCGTTCTCCGGTGCGCAGCCGGAACCGCAGGTCAAGCAGTGGATCAGCAGCCTGCTCGACGCGCTGCGGGACCGTCTGCCGGGCATCAGCGCCGCCGAGCAGGGCGCGCCGGAGGTCGAGCCTGAGCCCGAGCCGGAGGACCCGCGTTTCGAGCAGGCCGAGACCGCGTTCGAACAGGGCGACTACGTGACGGCGGAGGCGGCGTACCAGAAGATCCTGGACGCCGAGCCGGCGAACGAGCTGGCGAAGGCGGCCCTGGCGCAGGTCCGCTTCCTGGCCCGCGCCGAGTCGGCCGACCCGTCGGTGATCGTCCGCGCGGACACCTCCCCGGAGGACATCGACGCCCAGCTGTCGGCGGCCGACGTCGAGCTGGCCAGCCAGCGCGTGGAGCAGGCGTTCGCGAGGCTGCTGTCGGTGATCCGCCGGACGAGCGGCGAGGACCGGGACCGGACGCGGACGCACCTGGTCGAGCTCTTCGGCCTGTTCCCGCCGGAGGACCCGAACGTGGCCAAGGCGCGGCGCGACCTGGCAAGCGCCCTGTACTGATCCTGAACGAGGCGAAGCCGAGCCCGGGGAAGGGGCTCGGTTTTCGCTGTTTCGAGCCGCTTCGCGGGCCGGGCTACGCCAGCGACGTGGGCGAAGCCGAGCCTCCGGCCCCCCGAAATCCAGCCTACTGCCGCCCACCGACGAAACCGGGCCGACCGCAAAAGCCCTGTGGACAAACAAAAAGCCCCCGGTCCGAGACGGACCGGGGGCCAAAGCACGCACGCTATGAGAAGTCCTCCGTGCACGGTCCGGATCCCTCGATGAAGCCGCGCCGGAAGGCCTCCACCCGGGCGAAGCCGGACTCGACCTGCTTGCCGTTCACGTCCGCCGCGATCAGGCTCTCCTCCTGCAACAGCTCGGCGACCGCCTCGTCCAGGTCGCCCACCGCCAGGCGGAGTTGCTGGCCTTCCTCGTTCGTGAAGCCGGCCCACGCGCCCGTCAGGCACGCCGTGCGCAGGCCCGCCTTGTCGTCGTCCAGCGGGGCGCCCAGCGACTTCTGGATGGCCAGCGCGTACCTGGACGCGATCTCGGCGAACGCGGCGAAGTCGCCCAGGCCGCCGGTGTCCGCGGAGCCGGGCGGGGCCTGGGGGTCGGGCTTCGCGGCGATCTTCTGCAGGGCGTCCGCGTCGACGCCGATGACGTTGTCGTCCGGGCAGTAGGTGACCGGGGTGGTCGCCTCGCCGCTGTCGCACGTCGAGCCGTTGTCGGTGATCTTCGGGGCGTCCGACTCGTTGTCCTTGAACGCCGCGTCGAGGCTCTTCTGCAGCGCGTCCAGGTACTGGATCGGGTCGATGTCGCCCTCGTTCGACTGGGTCTGCTCGGTCTCGGTGCGCTCCTTCTCCGCGATCCGGCCCTCGATCTCGTCCTCGTCCATCTTCGCGCAGCGGGCCGGGTCGTTCGTGAAGCCCTCCTGGAACGCGTAGACCCGGTCGAACGCCAGGCCGTGCGCGCCCTCGGTCTTGTGGTCCAGGCCCGCCGGGTCGCGGATGAAGAACAGCGTCGCGAGGATGTCGTTGAGGCCCTTGCCCGTGTTGATCTGGAAGTGCTTCGACTTGCCCTCGGCCACGTTCTTGAAGAAGTTGCCCATGTAGCAGTCGGCCTGCTGCTCGCGCAGGATCGTCGGCGACGTCTCGCTCATGTTGCTCTTCGCGCCGAGCCGGAACTGCACGGCGTGGCCCATCTCGTGGGCCAGCACGCCGACGACCGACATCGGGCCGAACTGCTCGTTCAGCATCGGCAGCAGCTCGCCGCGGTCCCACGCGATCGCGTCCTCGCCGTTGCCCCCGCAGTAGAACGCGTTGACCAGGCCGGCCGTGCTCGCGCCGCAGATGTTCACGCCCGCGCCGTTGGAGTCGTACGACACCAGCCGCTGGATCTCCTTGAACTCCGTGTCGAACTTGTCCGGCAGCTGCTCGTGCCAGTAGTCGTACAGGTCCGCGATCGCGTTGGTGGCCAGCCGGTCCATCTCGTTTCCGGTCGTGCCCTCGACGTCGAGCTTCGCGTCCTCGGCGTCCTTGCGGGGGCCGGTCGGCCCGTCGTCGCTCACCTCGAGACCACCCGCGTCGGTGGTGTCGATGTCGGCGATCGCCTGCGGCGTTCCCTCGATCTGCTGCCCCGAGCACGCCGCCAGCCCGAGCACGCTCGCGACCGTGGCGAGCGCCAGGCCGGCACGCAAAGCACCCCGCATTGAAACCCCTCCGGTACCCCGACTCGAACGCTTGACGCACCCTACTGGGAGGGCACGACAGGCCTACGACGTACCGGAGGCGCGCCTGGTTTCAGCCGAGACCGCAGGCCTGGTCGCCGTCGATCACGCCCTTGCGGAACGCACGCACCCGCTCGAAGCCGGTCGCGATGCCCTTGCCGCTCATGTCGCGGGCCGCGTAGTCGTAGTTGAGCAGGACCTGGATCGCCTCGTCGAGATCGCCCGGCGACAGGTACTGCTCCTGGCGGCCGAGCAGGGACCCGGTGAACGAACCGGCCAGGCAGACGGTGTCGTGCTGGGCGTCCGAGCCCTCGGTCGGCTTCTTCAGGTCGGCGAGCGCGGCCAGCGCGTAGCGGCTGGCGAGCAGCGTGCCGGTGGCGTAGTCGCCGATCGCGGTGTGGATCTTCGGCAGCTCGTCGTTGGTGTCGTAGTCGATCTGCGTGCCGTCCGGGCAGAACGCGACCGGGCCCTGGTCGGCGTCGGTGCAGTCCGGGTGCTTCTCGGTAGGGGTGAGCTTGGGCTGGCGCCACTGCTTGCCGCCCTTGGTGACCAGGCCCTTGAAGTAGGTGTTGAGGTTCGGCGTGATCGAGTCGAGCATCTGCTCGAACTTCAGGTTGCCGTTGTTCGCCGCGTCGCTCTGGTCGATGAAGCCGCTCTGGGTGAACGTGCGGTTGTCCACGCTCATCTCGCTGCACTGCTTGGCGCCGTTGTCGTAGCCGTCCTGGAACGCCGACACGCGGTCGAACGCGTCGCCGTGCGCGCCGTCGTCGGTCTGCTCGGTGCCGACCGGGTCCCGGAAGGTGATCAGCGACTCCAGCGCCGGGTCCAGCCCGTCGTCGGCCACGTGCAGATAGGTGGCGTTGTCGTCGACCACCCAGCGCACGAACGTGCCCGCGTAGCAGTCCGCCTGCGCCTCGATGAGGATCGTCGGGTACTTCTCCGGATCGGCCTGCTGCTTCTCCACGGACAGGCCGGCCCGCCGCTGCACGGCGTGGCCCATCTCGTGCGCGAGCACCAGCATCACCGCGGCCTCGCCGAAGCGCTCCTTCAGCACCGGCAGCAGCGCGGCCCGGTCCCAGGCCATCGCGTCGGCGGTGGGGCAGTAGAAGGCGTTGCCCTCCACGTCGCTGGCCTGGTCCACGCACGGCGGCTTCGGCGCCTTGTCGTTGGAGGTGTCGACCGAGTAGTAGCCGCCGGACAGATCCTCCCACTCGCCGCCGAAGGTCTTCGGGAACGTCTCGGTCCAGTACGACCGCACGTCGGTGAGCACGGCCGCGGCCAGCCGGTCGATCGGCCCCTTGTCGGTGTTCTTCACGAACGTCGGGTCGACGCCGCCGGGCCGGCCGGGCGCGGTCTGCGTGACGACCGAGCCGGTGCTGGTCGGCGTGCCGGCGATCGTCGTGGTGCACGCCGACGCGCTCAGCCCGGCGAGCAGCAGCAGCGGCACGGTCAGTCGGCGGAGTCGGGTGCGCACGCCTTCCAGTGTGCCCGTCATCGGTCCGCCGAGGTTGCCGGACGGCGCAATCCGGCCACGCTCAGTGCCGCGACCACCACGATCGCCAGCTGGCCGCCGGCCGCGGCCAGCAGCGTCGCGGCCGTGCCGCCGAGCTCGGCGAGGCGGCCCGCCACCGTCGTGCCGACCCCGAAACCGGCCCACATCACCGCGAACACCCACGCGAACGCCTCGATCCGCTGGCCGACCGCGCTTACCTCGCCGACGAGCACCTGCTGCACGGTCTCCACCGGCCCGGTCAGCAGGCCGGCGGCGAGGAACGCGGCACCGACGGCCACGAACCCGGCACCGGCGGGCGGGGCCAGCGAACCACCGGCGAGCGCGAGCGCCGCCCCGGAGTGCAGCACGAGCAGCTGCGCGCGCGGCCCGCCGGGCCAGGCACGCGCGCCGTAGGCGATGCCGCTGACCACGCCGCCGAGCGCGAGCAGGCTGGTGAACACGCCCGCCGAACCCTGCCCGGACGCGGCGGCCACCGCGGTGACCTCCAGGCAGCCGAAGGCGAACGTGTCGAGCGCGATCATCCCGAGCAGCAGCCGGATCCGGCCGTCGGTGAGCGGGCCGAAGAGCCCTCGCCGGCGGGGTCCCGCCGGTTCGGGGCGGCGCAGTGCCGGGGCGAGCGCGACCAGCGCGTCGCCGATCACCTTCAGCGCGCCGGTGATCGCGACCACCGCGACGGGCGGCAGCATCAGCAGCAGCCCGCCGGCGACCATCGGGCCGGACACGAACGACGCGGTGTTGAGCGCCGCGTCGAACGCATACGCGGTGGGCAGGCGCGCGGCCGGCACCAGGTCCGGCCACGCGCCGCGCACGACCGGTCCGGCGGGCGGCATGGTCACCCCGAGCAGCGCCGCGGCGAACAGCAGCGGCGCGGCCGGCGTGGCGAGCAGCAGGCACGCGAGCAGGCCAAGGTAGGCGACCGCGTGCCCGGCGAGCAGCCGCAGCAGCACCTGCCGCGGCTCGCGCCGGTCGGCGAGCCGTCCCCGGACCGGCCCGACGACCGCGTTGCTCACGGCGAACGCCATGAGCACGAGGCCGGCCACGGCGTAGCCGTAGGCCCGGGTGGCGGCCACGAGCAACGCCAGGTTCAGCATCGACGTGGTGACCCGGCTCAGCAGCACGGCCAGGGTCAGCCGCGGCACGCCCGGGATCGCGAGCAGCTCCCGGTAACGGCGCACGTCGAGTCAGTTCCCGGGGCCGGTTCCCGGCGTCAGCTCTCGGGGGCGAGCCACAGCACGCCCTGCGGCGGCAGCTGCAGCAGCGCCGACGCGGGCTGGCCGTGCCACGGGTCCTCCGCCGCGTCCACGCCGCCCATGTTGCCCCAGCCCGAGCCGCCGTAGTCCTGCGCGTCGGTGTTCAGCACCTCGCGCCAGCGGCCGGCGGAGGGCAGGCCAACGCGGTAGTCGCGGTGCGGGTTGCCGGCGAAGTTCGCCACGCACGCGAGCACCTGGCCCGGCCGGGACGGGTCGTAGCGCAGGAAGCTCGCCACGTTGTTCGCCGAGTCGTTCGCGTCGATCCACGCGAAGCCGGCGGGCGAGGTGTCCGCCGCCCACAGCGCGGGCTGCTCGCGGTAGCGCCGGTTCAGGTCACCGACGAGCCGCTGCAGGCCGCCGTGCAGCGGCGACTCGAGCAGGTGCCAGTCGAGCGAGCGGCTCTCCGACCACTCCTGCTCCTGGCCGAACTCGCCGCCCATGAACAGCAGCTGCTTGCCCGGGTGGGCCCACATGAACGCGAGCAGCGAGCGCAGCCCGGCCGCCTTGTTCCAGTCGTCGCCGGGCATCCGCGTCCACAGCGAGCCCTTGCCGTGCACCACCTCGTCGTGCGACAGCGGTAGCACGAAGTTCTCGCTCCACGCGTACATCAGCGAGAACGTGACCTCGTTGTGGTGATAGGAGCGGTGCACCGGGTCGTGGCCGACGTAGCTGAGCGTGTCGTGCATCCAGCCCATGTTCCACTTGAAGCCGAAGCCCAGCCCGCCGAGATGGGTCGACCGCGTGACGCCCGGCCACGCCGTGGACTCCTCGGCCACCATGAGCGCGCCCGGGTGGTGCTTGTAGACAGTCGCGTTCAGCTCCTGCAGGAACCGCACCGCGTCCAGGTTCTCCCGTCCACCGTGGACATTCGGGAGCCACTGGCCCTCTTCGCGCGAGTAGTCGAGGTAGAGCATCGAGGCGACCGCGTCCACGCGCAGCCCGTCGATGTGGAACTCCTCGATCCAGTACAGCGCGTTGGCCACCAGGAAGTTGCGCACCTCGGTGCGGCCGAAGTCGAACACGAGCGTGCCCCAGTCGGGGTGCTCGCCGCGGCGCGGGTCGGCGTGCTCGTAGAGCGGGGTGCCGTCGAAGCGGGCCAGCGCCCAGGAGTCCTTGGGGAAGTGCGCGGGCACCCAGTCCATGATCACGCCGATGTCCTTGGCGTGCAGCGCGTCCACGAGGTGGCGGAACTCGTCCGGCGTGCCGAAGCGCGCGGTCGGCGCGTAGTACGAGGTGACCTGGTAGCCCCACGAGCCGCCGAACGGGTGCTCGGCGACGGGCAGCAGCTCGACGTGGGTGAACCCTTGCTCGGCCACGTAGTCGGTGAGCTGCTCGGCCATCTCGCGGTAGCCGAGCCCCGGCCGCCACGAGCCGAGGTGTACCTCGTAGGCGCTCATCGGGGCCGCGTGCCACTGGGTGGCCTCGCGGCGGGTCATCCACGCCTCGTCCGTCCACTCGTGACTCGACGAGGCGACCTTGGACGCGGTCGCGGGCGGCACCTCGGTGGCGAACGCCATCGGGTCGGCCTTCTCCTGCCAGCTCCCGTCCGGGCCGAGGATGCGGAACTTGTAGCAGGTCCCGGCCGGCAGCCCGGGGATGAACAGCTCCCAGACACCGGACGAGCCGAGCGAGCGCATCGGGTTCGCGCGCCCGTCCCAGCCGTCGAAGTCGCCGCACACGCGCACGCCGCGGGCGTTGGGCGCCCACACCGCGAACGACGTGCCCTCGATGGGCCCGCTCGGCGTGTCGTAGGCGCGCACGTGTGCGCCGAGCACGTTCCACAGCCGCTCGTGGCGGCCCTCGCCGAGCAGGTGCAGGTCCAGCTCGCCGAGCGTGGGCAGCCACCGGTACGGGTCGTCGACGAGGACCGGGTCGCCGCCGTAGTCGACCTCGAAGAGGTACGCCCCGGGGTTGTCCGCCACCGGCGCGGTGAACACGCCGTCGGCGGTCTCCTCCAGCGGGTACCGCTGCTCGCCGGCCAGCAGCGTGACCGCCTTGGCGCCGGGCCGGTAGGCGCGCGCCACGGTGGCGCCGGGAGTCCCCGTGCCCCGGTCGGAGTGCACCCCGAGCACGGAGTGCGGGTCATGGTGCGCGCCCGTCACCAGGCGGCGTAGGTCGTCGGGCGGCAGCGCGCTCGAATCGGCGTTCACGTCAGTCATCGCCGTTCATTCTGCCGCCCGCGCCCGCGGCTTGCCTAACGGGTGATCAACGGGTGATCAACCCTGGGCTATGTAGGACTCGAGCTGTTCGCGGTCGGACTCGAGCTGCTGGATGCGGCTCTTCACCACGTCGCCGATGCTCACGATGCCGACCAGCCGCCCGTCGCTGACCACCGGCATGTGCCGGATGCGCCGCTCGGTCATGATCGACGCCAGGCTGTCCACGGTCTCGGCGGGCTCACAGGTGACCACCGAGGTGGTCATGATCTCCGAGACCGCCGCGTGCAGCAGCTCCGCGCCGCGCTCGTGGAGCTTGCGCACCACGTCGCGCTCGGACACGATGCCGACCACCGCGCCCGCGTCGTCACACACGACCATCGCACCGACGTTGTGCCGGGCGAGATCTTCCAGGAGGCCCGCGACCGAGACGCCCGGCGGCACCGTCGCCACCTCGGAACCCTTGTGCCGCAACAAATCCGCTATCCGCACCTGGACACCCCGATTCGTCGGTCGCGGCACCCGTCTTTGGGAGCCAATTAACTGAGGTTAACGATGGCGCCGGATCGCCGCCAGAGGGATCGCGAGCCAGTCCGGCCGGTTCTGGTGCTCGTAGCGCACCTCGTACACGGCCTTGTCCAGCTCGAGTGCCCGCAGCAGGGCCGCCTCCTCGCGCGGATCGCCCGCCACCTCCGCGTAGCCGTCGCAGAACGCGGCCCGGTTGCGGTCGGCCCACTCGCCCGCCCTGGCGAGCTGCTGCTGCCGGTCCGCGCCGGTGCCGCTGGAGCTGCCGGCCAGCAGGTGGAACGCGGCGTAGTCGAACGAGCGGAGCATCGCCGCCACGTCCCGCAGCGGGGTGCGGGGCGTGCGGCGCTCTGCCGGCGTGGCGGCCGGCTCGCCCTCGAAGTCGATCAGCACCCAGCCCGCCGTCGTGCGCAGCACCTGGCCGAGGTGCAGGTCGCCGTGCACCTGGTGCACGAGCAGCGGGCCGTCGACCGTGCGGACCGCGTCGAACGCCGCGCGCAGCACCGCCTCGTCCGCGGCCAGCTCGGGCACCTCGGCGAGCACGATGTCCAGCCGCGCGTGCATGGCGTCGGCCTCGGCGTTCACCACCGCACGGTCGACCGGGGTGCTGCCGGTGGCCCGGGCGAGCGCCACGTGCACCTCGGCGACCGCCGTGCCGAGCCGGTGCGCCTCGCCGGCGAAGTCGCCGCCCACCTCGTCGGCGTGCAGGTCGCCCTCGGCGAGCAGGTCGCGCACGCTCGCGGTGGCGGTCGCCCAGCCCTCGACGGCGTTCGGCAGGAACTCCTGCAGGAAGCCGAACACGGTCTCGCCGTCGCCGAGGTCGCCGCTGATGACGCCGAGCGGCTCGGCGATGTACTTGACCCCGGCCGACCGTAGGGCGCGGTGCAGCTCCACGTCCCGGTTCGGCCCCGGGTCCGGCTGCCGGTAGATCTTGAGGACGTACTGCGCGCCGTAGACCACCGAGGTGTTGCTCTGCTCGACACCGATCGGCCGCGCCCGCAACCCGCGCTCGAGCTCGACGCCCGGCTCCGCGCGGAAGTCCAGGTCCGCCACCGTGGCGCCCTCCGCGAGCAGGTCCAGCAGGACGCCCATCAGGTCCGGGTCCTGCGTCGCGTCGTAGACCGCCCGTTCGTCCAGCCGGGTGATCACCGCGTGCTCGAGGTGCTCGGACACGTGCTGGTCGGCGTCCCGCACGCCGAGCGGCAGCTGGTAGGGCACGCCGTCGACGGACAACATCACGTGCGTGAGGCCCTCGGCCAGCTCGGCGGAGCGCAACGTCCGTACGTCGGACGCGCCGCGTGCCTTCGCCCGGAACCAGCGCTGGTCCACCAGCCAGGTCGCCAGATCCGTGCCGAGGTCCTCCGCACGGATCATTGCGGTTCGCCCTCCTGGTCGTGGCCGGCCGAGTGGTTGTCCGACCCGGTGTCGGTGGTCAGCTGGAACCAGTAGAACCCGTGCCCGGGCAGCGTCAGCAGGTAGGGCCACTCGCCGATGGCGGGGAAGCGCACGCCGCCGGTCAGCTCCACGGGCACGCGGCCGTTGTGCTCGGACAGGTCCAGCTCCACCGGCTGCGGGAAGCGGGACAGGTTGTTCACGCAGATGACGAGGTCCTCCTCGCTATCGTGCTCCGGGTCGGCCGGCAGGAGGCGCAGGTAGGCCAGCACGCTCGGGTTCGACGAGCCGAGCTCGGTGAAGTCGCCGAGCCCGAAGGCCGGGTGCTCGCGGCGGACCTGCAGCATGCGGCGGGTCCAGTGCAGCAGCGAGGAGCTGTTGTTCAGCTGCGCCTCGACGTTGACCGCCTGGTAGCCGTACACCGGGTCGGCGATCACCGGCAGGTAGATGCGGCCCGGGTCGCAGCGGGAGAAGCCGGCGTTGCGGTCCGGCGACCACTGCATGGGCGTGCGGACAGCGTCGCGGTCGCCGAGCCAGATGTTGTCGCCCATGCCGATCTCGTCGCCGTAGTACAGGACCGGCGAGCCGGGCAGCGACAGCAGCAGCGCGGTGAACAGCTCCATCTGGTTGGCGTCGTTGTCGAGCAGCGGCGCGAGGCGGCGGCGGATGCCGATGTTCGCCTTCATCCGCGGGTCCTTGGCGTACTCCGCGTACATGTAGTCGCGCTCGTCGTCGGTGACCATCTCGAGCGTCAGCTCGTCGTGGTTGCGCAGGAAGATGCCCCACTGCGAGCCGGACGGGATCGGTGGCGTCTGGGCGAGGATCTCCGAGATCGGGAAGCGGGACTCACGGCGCACGGCCATGAAGATGCGCGGCATCAGCGGGAAGTGGAACGCCATATGGCACTCGTCGCCGCCGACCTTCGGCTCACCGAAGTACTCCACCACGTCCGACGGCCACTGGTTGGCCTCTGCCAGCAGCACCCGGCCGGGGTACTCGTCGTCGACGACCTTGCGGCAGCGCTTGAGGAACTCGTGCGTGCGCGGCAGGTTCTCGCAGTTGGTGCCCTCCTCCTCGAACAGGTAGGGCACGGCGTCGAGCCGGAAGCCGTCGATGCCGAGGTCCAGCCAGAACCGCAGCACGTCGATCATCGCGTCCGCGACCTCGGGGTTCTCGTAGTTGAGGTCGGGCTGGTGGGTGAAGAAGCGGTGCCAGTAGAACTGGGCGCGCACCGGTTCGTAGGTCCAGTTGGACGACTCGGTGTCGACGAAGATGATCCGCGCTTCCGGGTAGCCGTCGTCGGTGTCGGACCAGACGTAGTAGTCGCCGTACGGGCCGTCCGGATGCTGGCGCGACTCCTGGAACCAGGGGTGCTGGTCGGAGGTGTGGTTGAGCACGAGGTCGGTGATGACCCGGATGCCGCGGCGGTGGGCCTGGTCGAGCAGGTGCACGAGATCCTCGACCGTGCCGAACTCGGGCAGCACCGCGCGGAAGTCGGAGATGTCGTAGCCGCCGTCGCGCAGCGGGGAGGCGTAGAACGGCGGCAGCCACAGGCAGTCGACGCCCAGCCATTGCAGGTAGTCGAGCTTGTCGGCGAGGCCGCGCAGGTCGCCGGTGCCGTCGTTGGTGAAGTCGTTGAAGGCCCGCACGAGGACCTCGTAGAACACCGCGGTCTTGTACCAGCGCGGATCGCGCCGCGCCGGCCGCGCGTGGTCGAACGAGTCGGCCTGCGGCTCGACCAGGTGGCCGTCCGAGGTGAGCCCCTCACCCGTGTGTGGAACACCGTCCAGTCCGAGGTTCGCGTCCGGACGTGTCGTCTCGGGCGTTTCGGTCATCCCCGCACCCTCACCTGTCTCGTCTCATCGCGCGGCGCCGTTGCCGCGCGTTGGCGATCATGGTGCCAGGTCGCTCCCGGCTTCCTCTTCCATGGTTGCCGGTGTGGCGGGATCCTGCATGATTGACAGTGCCGCCGGGCTTTTTGCGGCCCGGCGGCACTGTCTCAAGTGGATCTTCAGGTGGCTCGGCTCAGCCGCGGTAGGCGGCCCAGGCGTCCTGCATGCGGCTCGCCTGGTCCGGGGTGAACTGGTCGTAGCAGGAGTCGTACGAGTAGTCCATGTAGTTGTGGATCGGGTCGAGTCCGCCACCCGAGCAGGAGTCGCGGCCCTCCGGGCAGCCCTCGGTCGGGGACGACTGCGGCGCGGTGTCGTTCACCTCGTCGCCCGGCGCGGCGCAGCCGCCCTCGAACGTGTGGTAGAGCCCGAGCCAGTGGCCGCTCTCGTGCGACGCGGTCTTGCCCTCGTTGTAGTTCGTGATCGGGCCGCCGGGCAGCGAGCCCCACTGGATGATGATGCCGTCGAGCTCGGGGTCACCGGAGTACCACCACGGGAACGTGGCGTAGCCGAGGTAGCTGGTGTTGGTCGACCAGATGTTCAGCGTCGTCGAGTCGCCCTCGTGCGTCGCGGACTTCAGCGCCCGCTCGCCCGCGGCGCTGTCCGGGTCGTTGAACCAGGAGTCGTTCTGCCACCGGTGCACGGCCTGGAGGGTGAACGAGAACTGCGTGTCGGCGGCGGTGCCCGGGGCCTCCGCGCCGGCGTAGTCCTCGTTCATCTCGGCGATCTGGGCGTCGATCTGGGCGTCGGAGACGTTGCCGGTGCCGTCGGAGCCGTAGACCACGTGGAACACCACGGGGACGGTGGCCTGGGCGCGCGGCGTCGTCTTTCCCTTCAGCCGGGCCGTCATGTCCCGCTCGACGGCGGCGACGTCCCGTGGGTTCATCTCGTTGCGGTCGTGCCCGGCCACCCCGGCCGGACGGCGGGCGGCCGAGCCCTCATCGGCCGCACAGTTGATCGACGGGTGCACCGCCGGCTGCGCCGCCACCCCGGCCGCGGGCAGCACGGCGAAGGCGGAGGCGGACATCGCGATAGCCAGCAGTGCGCCGACTCTTCCCGACTTGGACATGCGGGGGTCCTTCCAATGCAGGGGACACGGTCGGTGAACCACGCCTGCTTCGGAAACGTACGGAATCGGCGCAGGGGCTGGTAGAGAGTTGTCACAGTAGGTAATCAGTTTGCAAATTACCGGTTACCAGTTGATTGGGTTATCAGCAAGCAACCGCAGCCGCAGCGCGTCGTGTAGCTCGGCTGTGGTCCGGCTGATCTCCTCGTGCACCATCGCCTTCTCGTCGAGGGCGCCGAGTACGTCCGCCACCCCGGCCTGCACGTCCTCGGGTGGGACCGCGACGGGCAGGGCACCGAGCAGCTTCGTCGTCAGGGTCGGCATGATCGAGCCGCCCGTGTTGCGCACGATCCAGTCCCGGACGGCCGGGTGTCCGAGGTACTGCGCCAGGTAGCGCGGACTGACGGCGCCGTCGACGACCCGAAGGCGCAGGCAGGCGGAGCTGAACAGCCAGCCGTATTGCTCCGGTGTCGCCAGGCCCTGATGGTCGGGCTGCCCCGTCCTGGCCACGACGATGTCGTCCGGGTGGAGCCGGTAGCGGGACAGCCGGTGCGCGACGTGCTCGGGAACCGTCGTGGTGCAGTTGCGGGCGATCCTGTTGTGCCGCAGGTCCTTGGGGCCGACGACCGGCACCGGCCACGATTCCGTGCCGTCCGGAGCGTTCCGGTCGGTTCTCGGTCCGGCCACGAGCTCGCACACCTCGCCGAGCGGTCGCTCCGGCCAGCCCGCCGGCACCTGGCCAGTCAGAAGTCCCATGCGCGAATCCGTTCCAGCAGCAGGTCGGCCCGCACGTCGGCGTCAGCCGCGCGCGCCGTGAGCTCGTGGAGATCGTCGTGGATCTCGCGCACCGATCGCGACGCGGTGGCGGTCACGCCCGGAGCACCCACGTAGCGGGCCGGCGTCAGCACGTAGTCGTTCTCCCGGATCGTCTCGATCGGCACCGGCACGGAGAAACCGGGCTCCGGCACGTAGTCCTGCTCGTTGCGCCACTGCCCGACGGTCCGGGCGATCCTGCGGTGGTCTTCGGGCGACAGCGTGTGCTGCGTGCGACTGACCGCGACGCCCAGCCCGCGCGCGTCGACGAGCAGGATCGGGGCCTGGCGGCGTTGTCGTGCGCGGTGCAGCAGCCAGAGGGTCACCGGGATGTTCGTGTGCGGGAACAGGCCCGCGGGCAGCGACACGATCGCCTCGACGATCCCGTCGTGGACCATCGCGGCGCGGACGTCACGTTCCGAGCCCTCCCGGGAGAGCGTGCCGCCCGGCATGACGATGCCGGCCCGGCCGTCCTCGGCGAGCGAGGCGGCCGCGAACTGCAGCCAGGCGAACTCGGTCCTGGTCGGTGGTACCGAGCCGTACGGACCTTGAAGCGACGACTTCGGGTCGTTGGACCATCGCAGGCCGAAGGGCGGGTTCGTCAGCACGACGTCGAAGCGGCCGGTGGTCGCCAGTGCCTCGCTGTCCCGCAGGATCCGGCTCGCATCGGCGGTGACCTCGATCGGGACTCCGTGCATCCGCAGGTTCATCCCGGCGAGCGAGGCGGAGTGCGGCGACAGTGCGCGGGCCGCGTAAAGGACCGTGCTGCCTGGCGGACGTCGTGCCTCCGCGGCGACCAGGAACTCGCCGAACTCGCAGCACGGATCGAAGATCGTGGACGCAGTTTGTGTCGCGGCGAGCTCGACGAGAAGGTCGACGATCGCGGGCGGTGTCAGCATCCCCGCGACCCAGCCCCGGTCGCGGCGGGCGAAATCGCTCAGCAGGTCCTCGAACACGCGAGTCGTCAGGCCGAGTTCGTGCACATGGTGCACTCCGGCCACGAGGTCGGCCAGTGCCGTGGCCCGCCGCGGGTCGTCGAGGAACGTCCGGGCGTGGCGCAGCCCGGTGGGGTAGGGCACGTGCGCGAGTGCCGCTTCGATCGCCTCGATGCCACCGGAGCTGACGCGGCGCACGGCGTTCCAGGCGTGCTCGTCCCGCTCTGCCGTGTCCAGCAGGGCCAGCATGAAGTCGGACAGCGTCCGGTCGTCCACGGGAGCGACCTCGCGCACCCGGTCGAGCAACCGGTGCACGTCGTCGAGGACCATGCGCTCCCGCTGTGCTTCCGGGCCGCGGAACCGCGCACCGTAGGTCGTGCCGGATGGCTCGCCGGGTTTCCTGGCGTGCTGTGCGATCTTGCGGTCGTCGAGCCACGCGGCGAGGTCGGCCACCAGGAACACGTCCTGCCCGGGCCCGGTCTCGGCGGCAGGGAACGACGTGTGCCGGCGCCGCCAGTTGCTCACCACCGGGAGCGAGACGTCGAGGCGGCGGGCCAGTTCGGACAGGGTGATGCGGTCCTCGGACATGCCTTCCCGCCTCACGACCAGTGCTTCGGCCGGTGCAGCGTGATGCCCGCCGCGGTGGTGACGCGGGCGGGCAGCTGCGCCTGGCGGATCTTGTTCTCACCGATTGCGAGGTGACCGTCCGCCGCCCGCCGCAGTTCGGCGGAACGCCGGTCGGGTGGGAAGGCGGCGATCACGCGCTTCGCCGGGAACAGGGACTTGGTCTCCCGCACGGCGGGACACAGATCGCTGTCAGCCGACACGAGCAGCGCCACGTCGTACCGGTCGCGAGCCGCGTCGCCGAGGAGCGCCATCGCGATGTTGACGTCGGTCTCCTTCTCCTCGAACACCGTCCACGAGGTGCCGCATTGCCGGCACCGCCGGTCCTTCTCCTGGAACCGGCCGTTCTTGACCGTGACCAGCGGGCTGTGCGCGCCGAGTGCGTCGATGTAGTCGGACTGGCGCTGCTCGCTCTCCGAGTCACCCCGGACCCGGGCGGTGAAGTAGGTGACCTGCTCGAGCCGCTGCCCGGGGTGCAGCAGGCTCGACGCCAGCGCCTGCAGGTCCAGCCACAGGTACTTTCGGTTGTGCTTGCTGCGGAGGCCGAAGTAGAGATTGAAGCCGTCCACGTACGCCGCGACCCTCGCCATGGCACACCCCCAGTACACAGTCATGAGCGGATCCGGTGAGGTATGCTGAAGCCACCACCCCAGGGTGAGTAGCCCTGGCCCGACGGCCCCCGCTTGCGGGGGCCGTCTCTTTGTGGGCCGGTACCTCTCCGTGACGTCAACTGTGTCACGTCGGAGCTGCGCGCGCAAGCGCACTGCAGTGCTCGTCTTTTTGTTAACCCGTTCTGTCCGCCCTGGCCGCGCCGGCCCGGAACATCAGCGAATCACCGTGAGGATGTGGCACACCGCGAGCGCCGGCTCCAGGCGGACGTAGTTGGCCTGGCCCCAGTCCCATGTCTGGCCGGTGACCTCGTCGCGCACGGCGAACCGGTCGCCCCAGCCGAGGCCCAGGGTGGGCAGGTCGAGCCAGACCATGCCGTCCTGCGCGTGGTAGGTGTCCAGGTTGCACACCACGATGATCGCGTCCCTGCCGGCCGGGTCGGTCTTCGAGTACGCCAGCATCGCGTCGTTCTCGACGTGGTGGAAGCGCAGCGTCCGCAGCTGGTGCAGGGCGGGGTGCGCTGCCCGGACGGCGTTCAGCCTGGTCAGCCACGGCTCCAGGGACCGGCCGTCCGCGAGCGCCGCGCCGAAGTCGCGCGGGCGCAGCTCGTACTTCTCCGAGTCCAGGTACTCCTCGCTGCCCTCGCGCACCGCCTCGTGCTCGTACAGCTCGAACCCCGAGTACACGCCCCAGGTCGGCGAGAACGTCGCCGCCAGCGCGGCCCGCAGCGCGAACATCGCCGGGCCGCCGTACTGCAGCGACGCGTGCAGGATGTCCGGGGTGTTCACGAACAGGTTGGGCCGCGCCTCGTTCGCGTGCTCGACGATCTCGTTGCCGAACTCGATCAGCTCGTCCTTGTGGGTGCGCCACGTGAAGTAGGTGTACGACTGCGTGAAGCCCAGCCGTGCCAGGCCGTACAGCCGCGCCCGCCGGGTGAACGCCTCGGCCAGGAACAGCACGTCCGGCTCGGCCGCCTTCACCTGGTGGATCAGCCAGTGCCAGAAGTTCGGCGGCTTCGTGTGCGGGTTGTCCACCCGGAAGATCCGCACCCCGTGACTCACCCAGAGCATGACCACGCGCAGCACCTCGGCGTAGATGCCCTCGGGGTCGGTGTCGAAGTTCAGCGGGTAGATGTCCTGGTACTTCTTCGGCGGGTTCTCCGCGTACGCGACCGTCCCGTCCGGACGGATCGTGAACCACTCCGGGTGCTCGGTGACCCACGGGTGGTCCGGCGCGCACTGCAGCGCCAGGTCGAGCGCGACCTCCATGCCGAGCTCGTTCGCGCGCGCGACGAACGCGTCGAAGTCGGCGAACGTGCCGAGCTTCGGGTCGATCGCGTCGTGCCCGCCGTCGGCCGAGCCGATGGCCCACGTCGAGCCGACGTCCTCGGGTACCGAGACCACGCTGTTGTTGGGGCCCTTGCGGTTCACCGCGCCGATCGGGTGGACCGGCGGCAGGTACACCACGTCGAAGCCCATCCCGGCGACGCGGTCGAGGTCCTTCGCCGCGGTCTGGAACGTGCCGTGCAGCGGCTTGCCCGACTCGTCCACGCCGCCGGTCGAGCGCGGGAACAGCTCGTACCAGGAGCCGTAGAGCGCGCGGGAGCGGTCCACCCACAGCTGGTACTTGCGGCCGCGGGTGACCAGGTCGCGGATCGGGTTGGCGAACATGTACCGCTGCACGGCCTCGGACAGCGCCTCGGCGATCCGCGCGGGCAGCGGCAGCGTGGTGTCCCGCAGCGCTGCGGCCGCGGCTACCAGCATCTTCTTCTCGCCGTTGTGCGGGAACCGCCGCGCCGCGCGGTCCAGCAGCAGCGCGCCGCCCGCCAGGTCGTTGGCCAGCTCGTCGGCGTCCTGCGCGGCACCGACCTTGACCTCGACGGTGTGCCGCCAGGTCGCCCACGGGTCGCTCCAGGCGTCCACCCGGTAGGTCCACATGCCGGTGGAGTCGGGGGAGATGCCGGCGACCCAGCGGTCGGCGTTCGGGTCGTCGCAGATCATCCGGGTCTGCCGCTCGGCGTCGTCGTGTGGCCCTCGCCACACCACGGTGGCGCCGACCGCGTCGTGCCCCTCCCGCCAGACGGTCGCCTGCACCGGTATGTGCTCGCCCACGACCGCCTTCGCCGGGTAGCGGCCACCGCTGACCAAAGGGGAAATGTCATCGATGCCCAGCCGACCACTCACCGGTCAAACCCTCCCTGCGCAGGCGCGAACACGCGAAAGATCGTCCCCCATGTCCTGAAGTCTGCCCGGTCCACTCTGTTCCCACACGACCGCCGCCCTTGAATTTCCGGAACGGTGTGCCGATAGGGTCGGGCGTCGTGAAAGCTGTACGTCGCTTTACCGTGCGCGCCGGTCTCCCCGAAGCGTTGGCCGAGCTGAGCACGCTCGCCACCAACCTGCGGTGGACCTGGCACCCGCCGACCCAGGAACTGTTCGCGGCGATCGACCCGCGGATCTGGGCGCGGCTCGGCAACCCGTTGCGCCTGCTCGCCGAGGTGCCCGCGAGCCGGCTGGAACAGCTGGCGACCGACCCGGAGTTCCTGGCGAGAACGACCGCGCTGTCCGAGGACCTGCGGCGTTACCTCACCGACGACCGCTGGTACCAGCAGCGCCGCGCCGAGCTCGGCGGGCACGGCCCGGAGGGCAACGGCCGGTTCGACCGGATGCCGTCCTCGATCGCCTACTTCTCCATGGAGTTCGGCGTGACCGAGGCGCTGCCCAACTACTCCGGCGGCCTCGGCGTGCTCGCCGGCGACCATCTGAAGGCGGCGTCCGACATCGGCGTGCCGCTGATCGGCGTGGGTCTGCTGTACCGCTCCGGCTACTTCCGCCAGTCGCTGTCGCTGGACGGCTGGCAGGTCGAGCACTACCCGGTGATCGACCCGAGCGGGCTGCCGCTCGAGCCGCTCGTGGAGCCCTCCGGCGCGCCGATCCTGGTGCACGTGGCGATGCCGGGCGGGCGGGTGCTGCGCGCGCGGATCTGGAAGGCCCAGGTCGGCCGCGTGCCGCTGCTGCTGCTCGACTCCGACGTGGACGGCAACGACGAGGACCTGCGCGGCGTCACCGACCGGCTCTACGGCGGCGACCAGAACCACCGCATCCGCCAGGAGATCCTGGCCGGCATCGGCGGCGTGCGCGCGGTGCGCACGTACTGCGAGCTGACCGGCCACGCGCAGCCCGAGGTGTTCCACACCAACGAGGGGCACGCCGGCTTCCTCGGTCTCGAGCGGCTGCGCGAGCTGACGTCCGGCCAGCACCTGTCGTTCGACGAGGCGCTGTCCGCGGTGCGCGCGGGCACGGTGTTCACCACGCACACCCCGGTGCCGGCCGGCATCGACCGGTTCCCGGTGGACCTGGTGCAGCACTACTTCGGCGACGGCACGCTGCTGCCCGACGTGGACTTCCGCCGGATCCTCGCGCTGGGCGCCGAGGAGAACGTCGGCATGTTCAACATGGCGCACATGGGCCTGCGGCTCGCGCAGCGCGCCAACGGCGTGTCCAGGCTGCACGGCGAGGTCAGCCGGCAGATGTTCGGCGGGCTGTGGGCCGGGTTCGACACCGTCGAGGTGCCGATCACCTCGGTCACCAACGGCGTGCACGGTCCGACGTGGACGGCCCGGGAGATGGCCGAGCTGATCGGCGAGGACGTCACGGTCACGAACGTGACCAACGGCGAGCTGTGGCAGCTGCGGTGCGTGCTGCGCAAGCGGCTGGTGACCGAGGTGCGCAGGCGGGTGCGGGAGGCGTGGCTGCAGCGCGGCGCGTCGCCGCTGGAGCTCGCCTGGACCGACACGGTGTTCGACCCGGACGTGCTGACCGTCGGCTTCGCCCGGCGCGTGCCGACCTACAAGCGGCTCACGCTGATGCTGCGCGACCACGACCGGCTGCGCGCGCTGCTACTGCACCCCGAGCGGCCCGTGCAGCTGGTGGTCGCCGGCAAGTCGCACCCGGCCGACGACGGCGGCAAGGCGCTGATCCAGCAGATCGTGAAGTTCGCCGACGAGCACGACGTCCGGAACCGGATCGTGTTCCTGCCCGACTACGACATGTCGATGGCCCGGTACCTGTACTGGGGCTGCGACGTGTGGCTCAACAACCCGACCCGGCCGCTGGAGGCGTGCGGCACGTCCGGGATGAAGTCCGCGCTGAACGGCGGGCTCAACCTGTCCATCCGGGACGGTTGGTGGGACGAGCTGTACGACGGCAGCAACGGCTGGGCCATCCCTACCGCGGACGGCGTGCACGACCCGCTGCGCCGCGACGACCTCGAGGCCGCGGCGCTTTACGAGCTGCTGGGCGGGCAGGTCGCGCCGCTGTTCTACGACCGAGGCGCGGACGGTGTCCCGGCGCAGTGGCTCGCGATGGTCCGGCACACGCTGGCCTCGCTCGGGCCGAAGGTGCAGGCGTCGCGGATGGTCCGCGAGTACGTCGAGTCGCAGTACACGCCCGCCGCGACCGCGGTGGAGCTGGCGCGGGCGGACGACTTCCGCGCCGCGCGCGGGCTCGCGCAGTACCGCGACCGGCTCTCCGGCGCGTGGCCGAACGTGCGGGTGACCGGCTGCGAGCTGAGCCTGGACCCGGACGGCCGCCGCACGCCGGTGCTCGGGGAGCGGGTGCGGGTCACGGCCTCCGTCGACCTGGCCGGCCTCACCCCGGCGGACGTGCAGGTCCAGGTCGTGGTGGGCCGGGTGGCCGACAGCGACGAGCTGTACGACGTGGTCACCGCGCCGATGGCGCCGGCGGGCGACGGGACGTACGTGGCGGAGATTCCCTTGCCGCACACGGGCGCGCTGGGCGCGACGGCCCGGGTGCTGCCGGTCCACGAGCTGCTGGCCTCACCGGTGGAGCTGGGCCGCGTAGTGGTGGCCTGAGGAAACCTCGCGAGTCCAACGCTCCGGCGCCGCGAGTCCGACACTCCGGTACCGCGAGCGGCCCGGGTCCCGAACGTTGGACTCACGGGTCGCGAGTGTTGGACTCGCGGGTTCTGAACGTTGGACTCGCGGGGTTAGCGGACTTCGAGGCGGCTGCGGGTTCCGGCGACCCGCGGCCACCAGGACGCGAGCTTCTCCGCCTCGGTGAGCACGACCCGCGCGGCCTGGTTGTCGCCGGAGGCCATGTGCGCGCGGGCGAGCGTGGCGAGGTCGTCGGCGCGGACGAGGAGGTTGTCGCCCGCGTCGGCGGCCCGGCCGGCGAGCGTGATGGCCTCGTCCACGTCACCGCGAAGCAGCGCGTGCAGGGCCCGCACGCCGTTGAGCTTGTAGGCCGGGCAGCCGAGCGAGGCGGCGTTGTCGAGCGCGTTGCTCGCGGTGGACAGGCCCAGCGCGGCGTCCAGCTGCCCGGCCTCGACGGTGACGCACGCAAGCCCGGCGAGCGAGGCGAACGACGTGGCCGCCTCGTCGGGCTCCTGGCGGGCGTCCCCGGCGAGCTTGACGGCGAGGATCATGGCCTGCGCATACCGGCCCTGCGCCTCCAGCACGAACACCCGTGCGCCGAGCGACGAGCGCAGGTCCGGGTAGGTCTCGCGCAGCTGCGCCGCCAGCCGCTCGGCGGTCGCGAGGTCACCGCGGTGCGCGGCCGCTATCGCCTCGCCGACCAGCGGCGCGGCCTCCAGTTCGGCGACCTGGTCGGCGCCCACCGACGGCAGCCGGAACAGCAGCCAGCCGGTCGAGGTCGCCGTCGCCGAGCGGCGGGGGAGCAGCGCATGGGTGAACTCGGCGACGCAGGCGATCGCGAACCCGTGGGCGAACGCCGGCCCGTCTGCCGTCCACACCGTCGCCCAGCACGCGGCGAGCACGAGGACGGCCAGCTCGGCCACCGCCGAGCACAGCGCCGAGACCCACATCCGCCTGCGCACCGGCGCCTTCGCCGCCCGCACGCCGACCGCCATGATGATCGGGATCGCGCGCAGCACGACCGTGCGGTTCGGCGTGCTCCAGTCCGCGAGCCGCGGCCCGATGCCGACCACGACCCGCTGCACCCGCACCCCCGCGAGCGGCACGGCGGCGAGCAGGCCGAGCTGGCTCGCGGCCAGGATCGCGAGCGCGCCGACGACCGCGCCGCCGAGCCCGGCCAGCACGCCGCCGGGTGACCATTCGACGACCACGACCGCGGCGACGACCACCAGCGTCGCGAGCCAACCGGGCGCCAGCAGCAGGCGAAAGATCCTCACGAGCAGCAGACGTTACGCGGACGTGCCCCGGTTCCCCCGCCCGCCGGGGCAGCCGAAAGGGCGGTCCGCGCTACCGTTCGCGCGTGGACGACCCGAAGACTCTGGTTCGTCGCGGCTACGACGCGCTGTCCGCCCGCTACGAGGAGGCGTACGGGTCGGCGGGCAAGTACGCCTCCTGGCTGGACGCGCTAGTCGGCTCGCTCCCGTCCGCGGGCGCCGTCGTCGACCTCGGCTGCGGCAACGGCGTCCCGGTGCTCCGCGACCTCGTCGCGGCCGGGCACCGGGTGACCGGCGTGGACTTCAGCGCCGTCCAGGTGAGCCGGGCCCGCCAGCTCGTCCCGGCCGCCACGGTCCTCGAGAGCGACCTGACGGCCGTGCGCTTCTCGCCCGGGTCCCTGGACGCGGTGCTGGCGTTCTACTCGATCATCCACGTCCCGCTGCCCGAGCAACCCGCGCTGCTGCACCGGATCGCGGGATGGCTGCGGCCGGGCGGGCTGTTCGCGGCGACGCTGGGGCACGAGGCGTGGACCGGCACCGACGGGGACTGGCTTGGCGGCGGTGCCCCGATGTGGTGGAGCCACGCGGACGTGGCCACGAACCGCCGCTGGCTGCTGGACACGGGCCTGGTCGTCGAGTCGGAGAGGTTCCTCGCGGAGGGCGACAGCGGTGCGGTCCTCTTCGTGGCGCGGCGCCGATGAGTCTCGCCGCCGCCGCGGGTCTGACCACTACGACCTGAGGAGGATCGCATGACCGTGTTGCTGCACATGAGCATGTCGCTGGACGGGTACGTCGCCGGGCCGGACGTGTCCGCCGACCAGGGCATGGGGGCGGGCGGCGAGCGCCTGCACGACTGGATGTTCGCCGAGCCCGTCGCCGAGGCGGACCGCGCGATGCAGGACCGGATCCGGGCCGACGTCGGCGCGGTCGTGGTCGGCAGACGGACGTTCGACGTGGGGCTGCCGCACTGGCAGGACGTGCCGTTCCCGGCGCCGACGTTCGTCGTGACGCACGAGGCGCGGGCCGAGCTGGCCCAGCCGAGCGGCACGTTCACGTTCGTCGTCGACGGCGTGGCGAAGGCCGTCGAGCTGGCGGCCGCGCGGGCGGGCGGGCGCAAGGTCGTCCTGATGGGGGCGGACGTCGACCAGCAGGCGCTGCGGGCGGGCCTGGTCGACGAGGTGCTCATCAACCACGTGCCCGTGCTGCTCGGCGGCGGCACCCGGCTCTTCGACGCCACGCCGGCCGCCGAGCTGGTGCCGTTCGAGGTCGTCGCCTCGCCCGCCGTCACGCACATCCGGTACCGCGTGGTCAGGTGACGGTCAGGTGTTGGTCAGGTGACGGCCGGGCTCGGGCCCTCGCGTACCGGCAGCCCGGCGGCCGCCCACGCGCGGAACCCGCCAGCCAGGTCGGTGGCCCGGGGCAGGCCGAGCGCGCGCAGGTCGCGGGCCGCGAGGCTCGACGAGTAGCCCTCGTTGCACACGACGACGACGAGGGAGTCCTCGGTGAACCCGGCCATGCGGTGGTCGCCGCGCGGGTCCAGCCGCCACTCGAGCACGATCCGCTCGACCGGCACGGAGCCCGGGATCTCGCCCTCGGCGGCCCGGTCGCGCTCGGGCCGGATGTCGACGAACAGGACCCCGTCGAGCGCCGCGGCGCCGTGCGGGGTCAGCCGGTCCAGTCCGGTGCGGGCGGCGGCCAGGACGTCGTCGACGGCGCTCACGGTTCCACCGGCTCCTTGCTCAGCTCGTACAGGGACCGCCGGGGCGGCAGCGGCGGGATGTCGTCGGGGATGTCGAGCAGGCTCGCGTACTCCCGCGTCGGCACCAGCGGCGGCGAGTAGGCGTGCACGGTGGCCGCCTTCGCGAGGCCGGTGTTCCACACCTGGTGCGCGCGCCCGGCCCCGAAGCCGATCGCGGCACCCGTGGCGTGCCGGCGGTGGCCGACCGGCCCGCGCGGGTACCGGTAGGTCTCGGACAGCTCGCCGAGCGCCACGGCGAAGGCGCCGGACGCGCCGCCGTGGTCGTGGGGCTCGGTGTGCTGGCCGGGCAGCCAGGACAGCAGCCACACCTCGACCTCCTCGGTCAGGGCGAGCCGGGCCCACCAGCGCTGCGGGCTCGCGAAGCGCACGAGGTTCAGCAACGTGCCGCTGTGGGTGCCGGCCACCCGGGTGACCAGCTCGCGCAGCCGGTCGGGACTCCATTGTGGACTATGCGGCCGGACGAGGCCGGCGAGCTCGGGCAGGACGAGATCGGTGGCGTACGTGGACACGCGGATGCTCCGGGACAGTGGACGGACGGGACCTGGTTCAACGCGCGCGACGACAACCACACGACGCGACGAGCAACAGGTCCACCGTGCGGTCGCGCCAGCAGAACACCGACCGGGACATGCCGGCGATCATCACATGCCGGACGGACCGGATGCCAACTCTTCCCACGTTATGGAAGGCTTTACCACGACTCGAGCTAGGTGGCCCTCGGGACGCGGAAGACCAGCAGGGTGCGGGGCGGCAGGACCAGGGGCGTGCGCGGGGGCTGCGCCGCTTCCGAGGCCGGGATGCCGCGGCGGGTGGCGGTGTCCAGGACCGGGACGAACTTCTCGCCGAACTCCTTGCCCGGCAGGGCCATCGGCGCCTCCGCGGCACCCGCGTGCAGCAGCAGCAGCCACGAGTCGTCCGGCACCAGCTCGCCCTCGCGGTCGCGCGAGAGCGACGTCGAGCCGTCGATCCACATGCCGATCGTGCGCCGCTCCTCGTCGAACCAGTCCTCGCCGGTCATCGGGGTGCCGTCCGGTGCGAGCCACACCAGGTCCGGGCGGCCGGCGGTGCTCGGCCGGCCGTCGAAGAACTCCGGCTGGCGCAACGCGGGCGACCCGGCCCGCAGCGCGGTCAGCCTGCGGGCGAACGCCAGCAGGTCCTGCGCGGGCGCGGTCGGCGTCCAGTCCACCCACGACGTCTCGTCGTCCAGGCAGTACGGGTTGTTGTTGCCGCCCTGCGTACGCCACAGCTCGTCGCCCGCGCACAGCATCGGCGTGCCGGTGGACAGCAGCAGCGTCGCCAGCAGGTTGCGGGCCTGCCGGTCACGCAGCGCGAGCACCGCCGGGTCGGCCGTCTCGCCCTCGGCGCCGCAGTTCCACGAGCGGTTGTCGTTGCCGCCGTCCCGGTTGTCCTCGCCGTTGTCCTCGTTGTGCTTCTCGTTGTAGGACACCAGGTCCCGCAGCGTGAACCCGTCGTGCGCGGTGACGAAGTTGATCGACGCCCACGGCCTGCGCGTGTTGAACGCGTACAGGTCCTCCGAGCCCGACAGCCGGTAGGCCAGGTCCCGCACACCGACCCGGCCGCGCCAGAAGTCCCGCACGCCGTCCCGGAACCGGCCGTTCCACTCCGTCCACTGTGGAGCGAAGCCGCCGACGCGGTAGCCGTCGCCGGTGGCGTCCCACGGCTCGGCGATCAGCTTGCACCGGGACAGCACCGGGTCGGTCGTGATCGCGGTCAGCAGCGGGGAGCTCGGGTCGAACGGGCCGCCGTGCGGGCGGCCGAGCGCGCTCGCCAGGTCCAGCCGGAACCCGTCGACGCCCAGCTCGGTGGCGAAGTACCGCATGGAGTCGGTGACGAGCCGGACCACGGTGGGGGAGGCGGGGTTCAGCGTGTTGCCGCAGCCCGTGATGTCCACGTCGGCCCCGTGCCGGTCGAGCACGTAGTACGCCGGCGCGTCCAGCCCGCGCATGGACAGCGTGGGTCCGGCCGCCCCGCCCTCGCCGGTGTGGTTGAACACCACGTCGAGGATCACCTCGATGCCCGCGGCGTGCAGCGCGGCCACCATCGTGCGGAACTCGGCGGTCTCCCGGCCCGCCTCGCTCGCGTACCCCTCGTGCGGCGCGAGGAAGCCGAGCGAGGCGTAGCCCCAGTAGTTGTGCCGGCCGGAGCGCAGCAGCGGCGGCTCGTCGACGAACGTGTGGACCGGCAGCAGCTCCACCGCGGTCACGCCGAGCCGTACCAGGTGGTCGATGACCGCCGGGTGGGTCAGGCCGAGATAGGTGCCGCGCTGGTGGGCCGGGACCTCCGGGTGGCGCATGGTGAACCCGCGCACGTGCAGCTCGTAGATCACCGTCTCCTCGAACGGCGTGTCCGGCCTCGTGCCGGTGTCCGGGCCGCCGGGCGAGGTGACGACCGACAGCGGCACGTGGCCGAGCGAGTCGACGTGCGAGGCCCGGCCGGTCGTCGGGTCGGTGCGGTAGCCGAGCGTGGCCGCGATGTCGGTGACCCGGCCGGTGATCCGCCGCGCGTACGGGTCGACCAGCAGCTTGGCGGGGTTGCAGCGCAGCCCGCGGGCCGGGTCGTACGGACCGTGCACGCGGTAGCCGTAACGCTGGCCGGGCGTGACGCCGGGGACCAGGCCGTGCCAGATGCCGAACGTGCGCTCGGTCAGGCCGATGCGGTGTTCGGAGCCGTCCTCACCGATGAGGCACAGGTCAACGGCGTCGGCGACGGACGAGGCGACCGCGAAGCGCACCCCGCCCGCCTCGGGATGGGCGCCGAGCGGGAACGGGTGGCCGGGGAGCACGTGGAGCATTCGTCCATCTTGCCCAACAACGATTCAGAGCTGGTACGTGTGCTCCTCGAACGACTCGTCCTCCGCGGCGCCCGGGGTCCGGCGGCGTGCCGTACCCGGGGGGAAAGCGGCGGCGACGGGCTCCGGTTCGAGGACCGGCCGGGCCGGCGCGTCGTCCGGCTCCGCCGAGGTGACCAGCCGGGCGAACACCTCCTGGTGCGCCGACCAGCCGTCGGTGGACGGGCAGGCCAGGGTCAGCAGCAGCATCCGGCCCGTGCCGGGCTCCGGGACGAACGCCTGCAGCTGCACGGTCAGCGCGCGCCGCTCGCGAGCCTGTTCCGGGCCCGGCACCCGCTGGGCGACCACCGCCGTGCCGAGCCCGGTCTCCAGCGCCACGGTCTCGCGCACGTCCGGCCCGCCGACGTCCTCCATCGCGTCCCGCAGCGACTCCGCGGTGTCGGTGTCCCACGATGGCGGCACGTCGAGCACGACGCCGGTGAGCACCGCCGGGGCCGCGCCCGGCGGGGTCACCACGGCCATCAGGAACGCGCCCTCGCGCACGGCGGTCTCGACCGCCTCGGCGGCGATCGGCTCCATGTCCGCGGTGGCCGACGGCAGGTCCCGCAGCTCGCCGAGGATCGCGGCGAACTCGCGGATCGCCTGCGGCGGGTTGTCGATCGGGATCCGGCGGACGGTGTCGGGGATGGCGAGGCGCATCGGGCCCTACTTCTTGTTTCGTTCGTTCAGCTCGTCGCGGACGGTGTTGACCAGGGCGTTCTGGGCGGCGTCGCTGTGCGGGTTGGCGAGCAGCTTGAGCGCCTCCAGTTCGCGCTTGTCGGCTGCGGACAGGTGACTGCCGCTCGCCTCGATGGTGCGCACGGTGGCGTCCACGGAGTTGCTGAACGCGTCGCCCGCGAGCTTGGCGTCGCCCTTGAGCACGTTGACCGTGCCGTCGGTGGCGGCCTTGAGCTTGAGACCGTCGCGCAGCGAGCCGGTGCGCCGCGCGTACGCGCTGGTTTCGGCGACGTCCTGGGCGAGCTTGGGCAGCCCGCCGGACAGGAACCCGTCCTTGGCGCCGCCGACCGCGCCCTTGCCGGCCTGCGCGAGGCGGGTCGACCCGAGCACCGGGCGGGCGAGGCCCTTGGCCCCGGCCATCGCGGCGGAGGTGTAGGTGCGGCCGGGGATCACGCTCAGCGCGAGCGACAGGTTGCTCGGCGCGTTGCGCGACCCGGCGATGCGCTGGCCGATGCCGGCGAGCGCGGTGACGCCCGCGGTGCCCGCCGACACCGTGCCGAGCACGGCCGCGGCGGGCGCGCCGACGCCGGTGATCGCGAGCCCCGCGGCCGCCGCGCCGGTGGCCGCGGAGACGATGCCGGACACCTTGGACACGCCGTCGAGGGTCTGCACGTACCAGGCGTCGTTCTCCGGCTTGAAGGCGTCGTCGTCGCCGCTGCGGATGCCGTCGGCGGCGGCGTTGGCCTCGCGGAGGTGCTTGGCCTGCAGCCGCTTCGCGTCCTCGATGACCTGGTGGAGCTGGGCCTCGAGGTCGGCCCCGGTGCGCACGGCGCCGAGGTAGGCGTTGTAGCGCGCGTCGTAGTGCGGGCTGGACGCGTCGCGCGGGATCATCCCGGCCGCGGCGTTGATCGCGTCGTCGGCCTTGTCGACCTGCTGCTTGAGCTTCCTGGCCTTGTCCTCGAGCTCCTCGGCCTTGTCCTGGTTGGCCTTCATCTGGCCGCCCCACTTGCCGAGCGCCTCGGCGGCCTTGCCGACGGCCTCCGCCCCCTTGCCCATGCCCTGGGGGAGGTCGTCGCCGTGGTCGCTGAACTCCTCCGCCGCGCTGCCGCCCCAGTCGGCGTCGTCGGTGATCTTGGCGGCCTCCTCCAGGCGGGGGAGCACGGCGGCGATCACCCGCAGGGCGCGGGACATCGACAGCAGGACGGCCTGCACGGAGCCGGTGTCACCGGGCGTGGGATCGAACCCGAGGGCGGGAAAGCTGCGTCCACTCACGGCTTGCCACCGCCTTGCTGCTGGGCCAGCGTCACGGCCGCGGCGCCGCGCAGCACGTTGAGCTGGTCGTTGACGACCTGCGCGTTGGCCGCGGCCCGGATCCGGTTCTCGGCCGCGTCCTCGAGCGTCTGGTAGTTCGACAGCGCGTTGTTGACGTTCTCGGCGGCCTGGCCGATCTTGTCGCGCATGTCGCCGAGGTTGTCGGTCCACTGCTGCATGACCTCGCCGACCGCGGCGCTGATCTCGCCCGGCCCGAGGTCGCAGCCCTGCTGACCGAGCACCCCGATCACGCTCGCCACCTCGTCGGCCACCGCGTTCAGTTCCCCGACGCGCGCGGCCAACCCCGCCTCGTCGGCGACGTAGCCCTCTCCCATCAGCTCCTCCTCGGCTGTCGTGCTCGTGCTCAGTAGACGGTGGTCGCGCCTGGCATGGCCAATGGTGCTGCGCAGCCGGGCAAGGGGCTCGCGCAGGGGATCAAACCGGTGAGGAAGAGCGGCTCGCCGCCCCCGGGCTTGATGAGTACCAGAACCGGGCGCGCCTGGGGGCGGGTCAGGAGAAATGCCCGCAGCCCGCCCGCCGGCACCGGCTGCCCCGTGGTGTCGACGGGCAGCGGGCCGAGGAGGAAGGCGGACACGTCGTCGCCGTCGCGGCCCTTGGCCGGCTGGGGACCCTGGCCCGGGACCGGAGACCCCGGGCGTGCGGTGGGGTCGGCGGCCGTCATGCGGCCGGGCTCCAGCCCGCGTCCCGGGTCGGCGCCGAGCGGCGCGGGTGCCGGCGTGGCCGTCGGCGCGGGCAGCGCGGCGCGGACCGGCTCGGGCAGGCGACCCGGCTCCGGAGCGCGGACCGGGTCCGGGCGGCCGGTGTCGATCGCCCGGGCCGGGTCCGGGCGCGGCTGGTCGGCCGGTCCCGGGGCGGGGGTGGGTGCGGCCTGCTGCTCGACGGTCTGGTCGAAGGTCTGGTCGATGGGGGGCGCGGGCAGCGGCGGCGGGGTGCCGGTGGTCGGGGTGGGGGAACCACCGGCCGGACCGTGGTGGGCGGGTGGGTCGACCACGCCCCCGGGCCCGCTCGGTCCGCCGGCGGGCGCGCTGACCGCGTGCCCCCCGAGCCGGAGTGGACCGTGCTCCCCGCCGCCGCGCCCGCTGGTCCGGGCGGCGCCCTCGCGGTCGCCCGAGTCCGGGTGCTCGGCCGCGTGCTCGACAGGCCGCCCGCCGGTGCTCTGCCGGTGCGGCTCCGGTTGCCCGGCGCGGACGGCGCGCACCGCGTCGCGGACGGGTGCCTCCGCGAGGTGCCGGGCCGGCGTGCCGTGCGCCGCCGGCTCGTGGCGCGACGCCGCGAGGTGCCCGCCCAGTCCGGCGTCGAGCGGGCGGTGCGCGGGCAGGTGGTCGAGCGGCCGGACCGCGGGTGCGTGGCCGGTGTCGAGCCAGCCGGCCGCGCTCGTCGTCCCGGGCGCGTGAACCGGCAGGCCCGGCAGGTCCGCGGTGTCCAGGTCTGGCCAGCGGTCGGGTGCGAGACCACCCGGCAGCAGCCCGCCGAGGTCCGGCCCGTCGCCCAGGTCCGGCCGGTCGGCCGGGCCCGGAACCAGGCCCGGGTCGAGACCCGGCAGGCCCGGCAGGTCCGGCAGGCCCGCGACCGGAGTCACGGACCCTCCCTCTTCACCGGGCAGCACGTCGCCGGGCAGCAGGTCGCCGGGCAGCACACCGTCGGCCGGCGGCCACACCGGCGCGCTCAGGCCGGCCGCCACCTCCCCGGTCCACCCGCTCACCTGGCCCGCGTGCCGGCCCGTCCCCGCCGCCGGCCAGCCCGGCATCGAGGCGGTCGCCGACCGCAGGGCCGCCGCGGCGGCCGCGGCCTGCCGCAGGTGCCGGGCCTGCAACCGGCGCGCCCGGTCGAGCACCCGCGCCAGCGCCGGGGCCTGTTCGGGGTCGGCCCGCAGCGCGCGGGCCTGCGCCTCCAGCTCCTCGGCCTCACGCTGGTTCGCGGCCAGCCGGGACTGCCACGCCGACACCGTCCGCGACGCCGTGCGCAGCGCGGTCACGGCGTCGTCCAGCCCGCCCGCCAGGTCGGCCGAACCGGACCGGAACGCCGACGCCGCCGGCCCCTGCCACGAACCGGACCGCGCCGCGCGGCGCAGGCCGTGGGCCGAGCCGTCGACCGACTCGGCCGCGTGCCCGAGACGCGTCAGCACCGCCTCGACGTCCGCCACCGAGCCGGGGGCCGGGTCGAAGCCAAGACCAGGGAATGTCCGCGTCCGCACCAGGCGAGTCAACCGGCCCGGTCCGGCCTGCGAAACAGCCGCTGCGCACCGAGGCAAACCGAGGGCACGGCTGTGCAAAGTGAGCGGCGGAGCGGAGCGCGGCATCGGACACAGCCTCCTGTTGAATAGGGCACCGTGACGGAACTGGACGATCTGGTCGTGCACATGTCCGACGTCGGCGTCCGGCGCGGCACCACCCACCTGCTGCGCGGTGTCGACTGGAACGTCGAGCTGGACGAGCGGTGGGTGGTACTCGGCGCGAACGGCGCGGGCAAGACCACCCTGCTGCGCCTCGCCGCCGCCGAGCTGCACCCCACCACCGGCGAGGTGCACGTGCTCGGCGAGCGCCTCGGCCGGGTCGACGTGTTCGAGCTGCGCACCCGCATCGGCTTCTGCTCCGCCGCGCTGCTCGCCCGCGTGCCGCCCCGGGAGAAGGTCCTCGACATCGTCGTCAGCGCCGGCTACGCCATCCTCGGCCGCTGGCGCGAGGACTACGACCAGCTCGACACCGGCCGCGCCCAGGAGCTGTGCAAGTCCCTGGGCATCGCCCACCTCACCGAGCGCGAGTTCGGCACCCTGTCCGAAGGGGAGCGCAAGCGCACGCTGATCGCCCGCGCGCTGATGACCGACCCCGAGATGCTGCTGCTCGACGAGCCCGCCGCGGGCCTGGACCTCGGCGGCCGCGAGGACCTCGTCGCCCGGCTCACCGAGCTGGCCCGCGACCCGGACGCCCCGGCCACGATCCTCGTCACCCACCACGTCGAGGAGATCCCGCCCGGCTTCACCCACCTGCTTCTCGTCGCGGACGGCGGCGTGGTCGCCCAAGGCCTCCTCGACGACGTGCTGACCAGCGAGAACCTGTCCGCCACGTTCGGGCAGCGGCTGGACCTCGAGCGCATCGGTGACCGGTACTTCGCACGCCATCGCGGCTCGGACTAGGTTGTCCGAAGGCGACTTTCAGGAGGTAGCACGTGGGTGAGTTCGTCAGGCTCGAGGTGGACGGGGGCATCGGCACCATCCGGCTGGACCGCCCGCCGATGAACGCGCTCAACAAGCAGGTGCAGGAGGAGATCCGCGCCGCCGCACACGAGGCGAGCGGCCGCGAGGACGTCCGCGCCGTGATCGTCTACGGCGGCGAGAAGGTGTTCGCGGCGGGCGCGGACATCAAGGAGATGGCCGACATGTCCTATGTGGACATGGCGGACCGGGCGGGTGCGCTGTCCTCCTCGTTCGCCGCCGTCGCCGAGATCCCCAAGCCGACCGTCGCCGCCGTGACCGGCTACGCGCTGGGCGGCGGCTGCGAGCTGGCGCTGTGCTGCGACCGCCGGGTGGCCGGCGACAACGCGAAGCTCGGCCAGCCGGAGATCCTGCTCGGCATCATCCCCGGCGCGGGCGGCACGCAGCGCCTGGCCCGGCTGGTCGGCCCGAGCAAGGCGAAGGACATCGTCTACACCGGACGGTTCGTCGACGCGAACGAGGCGCTCGCGATCGGCCTGGTGGACGAGGTCACCGCGCCCGACGACGTGTACGAGGCGGCCCGGCGCTGGGCCGGGCAGTTCGCCACCGGTGCCGCCCGCGCGCTGGCCGCGGCCAAGGCGGCCATCGACGGCGGCCTGGACGGCGACCTCGCGAGCGGGCTCAGGCTCGAGAGCCACGTGTTCGCCGCGCTGTTCGCGACCGAGGACCAGAAGACCGGCATGCGGTCGTTCGTCGAGAACGGGCCGGGAAAGGCGACGTTCAGTGGCAAGTGACGACCGGGCAAGTGACGACCGGGCAAGTGACGGCCGGGCAAGTGACGACCGGGCAAGTGACGATCCCGCTCCGAACCCGCACGCGACCGAGGCCGAGGTCGAGGCCGCGCGGTCGGATCCCAAGCTGGCCAACGTGCTCTACCACGACTGGGAGGCCGACACCTACGACGAGAAGTGGTCGATCTCCTACGACGAGCGCTGCATCGACTACGCCGTCGGCCGCTTCCGCGCGGTCGCGAGCGAGAAGGACTGGCCCTACGAGCACGCCATGGAACTGGGCAGCGGCACGGGCTTCTTCCTGCTGAACCTCATGCAGGGCGGGGTGATCAAGAAAGGCTCGGTCACCGACCTGTCGCCCGGCATGGTCAAGGTAGCGCTGCGCAACGCCGAGCACCTCGGGCTGGATGTCGACGGCCGGGTCGCCGACGCCGAGCGGATCCCGTACGACGACGACACGTTCGACCTCGTCGTCGGCCATGCGGTGCTGCACCACATCCCGGACGTGCCGGCCGCGTTCCGCGAGGTGCTGCGGGTGCTCCGGCCGGGCGGGCGGTTCGTGTTCGCCGGCGAGCCGACCAAGATCGGCGACACCTACGCGCGCAGGCTCGGCCAGCTCACCTGGTGGCTCACCACCAACGTCACCCGGCTCGGCCCGCTGTCGGGCTGGCGGCGTCCGCAGTCCGAACTGGACGACTCGTCCCGCGCGGCGGCGCTCGAGGCCCTCGTCGACCTGCACACGTTCGACCCGTCCGCGCTGGAGCGCGTCGCCCGGGACGCGGGTGCCGCCGACGTGCGCGCGGTGACCGAGGAACTGGCCGCCGCGCTGTTCGGCTGGCCGGTGCGCACGTTCGAGGCCGCGGTGCCGCAGGAGAAGCTCACGCTGGGCTGGCGGATGTTCGCCTACCGGGCGTGGCAGCGGCTGTCCTGGCTGGACGAGAACGTGCTGCGCCGGGTCGCGCCGCGCGAGCTGTTCTACAACGTGCTGGTGACGGGGACCAAACGCTGACATGGTTCGCTCCGCAAGCTCCGCTGACACGGTTCGCTCCGCAAGCTCCGCTCAGTGACATAGCTCAGTGACATATGAGTTCTCCCTCGCCGACGTCGCGTTCCTCGGCTCGACCGCCGCAGGTGCGGCCATCGCCGAGGTCGGCGCGCTGCCGCTGACCGGCGCGTCCTACCTGGCCGACGTCGCCCGCGCCCGTGAGCTGCTCGGCGCGCGGGCCGGGCCGGTGCTGGAGACCGTGCTGCTGCGCCGTGCCGCGGTGTCCAAAGTGGATGATCCGGCTCGCTGGCTGTTCACCGGCACGGCGCTGCAGCAGGCCACCGCGGCGCCCGTCGCGCGGCTGCGGGCGCGCCGGTTCGCCGGCCGCGACGTGCACGACGTGACCTGCTCGGTCGGCGTCGACCTGGCCGCCCTGCACGCCACCGCGCGCCGGGCGGTCGGGTCCGACCTCGACCCGGTGCGCCTCGCCATGGCACGGCACAACGTCCCCGGCGCGACGCTCGTGCGGGCGGACGCGCTGGCGCCGGTGACCCGCGGCGCGACCGTGTTCGCCGACCCGGCCCGCCGCGACGCGGCCGGCCGCCGCCGCTGGCGCGCGGCGGACTTCCAGCCGCCCCTCGACGAGCTGGCCGCGGCGTGGTCCGGGGCGGACCTGGCCGTGAAGTGCGCGCCCGGCATGGACTTCGCGGTCGCTCGGTGGGCCGGCGAAGTCGAGCTGGTCTCCCTCGACGGCCAGGTGCGCGAGGCGTGCCTGTGGACGGGCTCGCTCGCCACCACCGCCCGGCGCGCCACCGTCCTGCGCACGGACGGTCGCGAGTGGACGGTGACGGACGCGGAGCCGGACGACTGCCCGGTGCGCGAGGTGGGGGAGTGGCTCGTCGACCCCGACGGGGCGGTCGTGCGGGCCGGGCTGGTGCGCCAGTACGCGGCGCGGCACGGGCTGTGGCAGCTCGACGAGCGGATCGCCTACCTCACCGGGGACACGCCGCCGCCGGGCAGCCGCGCGTTCCGGGTGCTCGAGGACGGCCACTACACGGAGAAGGAGCTGCGCAAGCGGTTGCGGGCGCGCGAGGTCGGCCGGCTGGAGATCCTCGTGCGCGGCCTGGACGTCGACCCGAACACGCTGCGCCCCCGGCTGAAGCTCAAGGGCCCCAACGAAGCCACCGTCGTACTGACCAGGGTCGGGCGGACACCGATGGCGTATCTGTGTGAAGCACATCTCGTGAGTGGGTAGCGGCGCGCAACGCCCCCTGCGCTGCCCCTGCGCTGCCGCTACCCACTCACGCCCCTGCCGCCCCTGTGGAGTTGATCCTCCCGACCCATTCGATGGCGGGAAGAAGCCTGTCCAGCAGCTCGCGCGCGCCGGCGGTAAGCGCGCAGCGCACGATCCGGCCGCGCTCGCGCGTGCACGTGACGAGGCCCCCGCGCTCCAGCAGCTCCACCGTGCACTCGGGCGCGCCGTCCGCGCACTCCTGCAGGTCGTGGTAGGGCAGCGGCCCGCCGGACAGCGCCGCGAGCACGTCCAGCTCACCCTCGTCCGGCAGCAGCCGCAGCAGCGCACGCAGCTGCTCGCTGAGCACGGCCGCGTAGTCCGGGCCGTCGTTCTGGCCGTCGTCCTGGCCGGAGACCGCGACCACGCGCGGCCGGCGCAGCGGCGTCACCTCGGCCGCGGGCTGCTCGGCGGCCGTGATCCGGTTCCGGCCGTGCTGCTTGGCCGCGAGCAGCGCCGCGTCCGCGCCCTCGAACAACGCCGCCAGGTCCTTCCCGTCGTGGTGGTCGCGGGCCGCGAGGCCCACCGACGCGGTCAGCCCGGTGATCGTGATCCAGCCGTCGCAGACCGACGGCGCCGCCACCGCGGCCGCCCGGATCCGGGTCAGGATCCGCTCGGCCACGACGCCGCCGCGCTCGAGGTCGGTGGCCGGCAGCAGGACGAGGAACTCGTCGCCGCCGTGCCCGCCGTAGCGGCCCACGATGTCCATCTGGCGGACGGCGCCGCGGACGACCGACGCGATCGCCCGCAGCACCGCGTCCCCCGCCAGATGCCCGTGTGTGTCGTTGATGTCCTTGAAGCGGTCCAGATCCAGCATGAGCAGCACCGCGGGCTGGTCACCGACCTGCTCGAGGATCTCCGTGGCGGCCTTGTCCCACGCCCACCGGTCGAGCAGACCGGTCAGCTTGTCGGTGGTTCGGTATCCCAGCGGCTGACCGCATGTCGCGCAGCACGTTCCGTGGTGGGTATCGTCCGCGCCGGCGGACCGCATCACGGGATCCTCCCGGGTTGGACTGTCGTACGCCAAATGGATGGGAATCTCTTTCACGTGAGTTGACCGACCGGGACCTCAGCCTAGACTGGTTGACTCCCACGTTTCAACTGACAAAAATGACGATATGCAATCGAGTGTTAGCTTTCAGTAGAGAATCCGATGTGGGGCGGGGAGGGCCACATGGTTGAGCACACGAGATCACTGGCCGGCAAGCTGAACCACCTATTCGCCAACTCCACGACCCGCGGCGGCCAGGAGTACAGCAACGAGCAGGTCGCCGCCGCGATCGTGACCACCGGGGTGACGATCTCGCAGAGCTACATCTGGCAGCTGCGCAAGGGGAAGAAGGACAACCCAACCTTCAAGCACCTCCAGGCGCTCGCCGCGTTCTTCGGCGTGCCGGTCTCCTACTTCTTCGACGACGAGGTCACCGATCGCGTCGACCAGCAGCTCGACGAGCTCAAGACCGAGCAGGACCGGCTGAACAAGATCATGGGCGGCAGCGACGCGCAGCTGATGGCGTTGCGCGCGGGTGAGCTGTCGCCGCGGGGGCGCCGGCAGGTGATGGACCTGCTCGACGTCGTGCACCGCCTCGAACAGGCCGAAAAGGACACTAGGCCGAAGGAGTGAACATCCCCCGGCCGGCGTGCCCGGGGGCGGCGGTCTGAAAAACTGCCAACCGCAACACAAGCCCTGGGGGGTGATGATCGGGGAGGTGTGCGCAGTGGCGGAACGCGAGATGCGCCGGCGCTGCCGGAAGCTGCTCAACGAGCTGGACATCCGCCCGCCGCTGGACGTGCACGAGCTGTGCCGCCGCGTGGGCGAGCAGCGCGGGAAGCCGATCCGCCCCGTCGCGCACCAGATCCCGGTGCCCGGCCCGTTCGGCGCGTGGATCACCACCGAGTCGGCCGACTACATCCTCTACCAGCAGGAGACGTCCAAGGCGCACCAGGGCCACATCATCCTGCACGAGCTCGGCCACATCCTGGCCGGCCACCGCAGCGACGAGGACGACGACGCGCTGCTCGGCCAGCTCTACCCGGACATGGAGCCCGCCCGGCTGCGCGAGCAGTACCCGGACCTCGAGCCGGGCGCGGTCCGCCGCGCGCTGCGCCGCACCTCCTACGACTCCGCCCAGGAACGCGAGGCGGAGACGGTGGCCACGATCATCCTCGAGTGGGCCTCGGTGCTGGACTCGGTCGGCCCGCCGGCGGACTCCACCGACGCCACGGCCCAGCGGATGGGCACCGCATTGACCGACCGCCTGGGTTGGCTGTGAGCGGGAGTGACGGAGCGTTCTGCGAGGACAGTTCCCGACCTCGCCGGCGGTGGCTATGCGGGTGGTTGGGTTCGGAGCCGGCTTGTCGGGAGCTGTCCTCGGTCTGGACTGACGCTGGCGCGCAGGCGCGCTAGCGCCGAGCACGGAGGAGGGAAGACGGCGAGTAGCGGAGAAGCGAAGCGAACCATTGGGCACTGTGAGCGGGAGTGACGGAGCGTTCGTCGTCTGGACTGACGCTCGCGCGCAGGCGCGTTAGCGCCGAGCACGGAGGAGGGAAGACGGCGGGTAGCGGAGGAGCGGAGCGAACCATGAACACAGTGGGGTTGGTCGTCGTGTCGCACAGTGCCAAGCTCGCCGAGGGCGTGGTCGAGGTGGCGGCGCAGATGGCGCCGGACGTGGCGGTCGTGGCCGCGGGTGGTCTGCCGGACGGCGGGATCGGCACCGACTTCGAGGCTGTCGACGCCGCGGTGGACCGGGCCGAGGCGGGGGCCGGAGTCGTGCTGCTCTACGACCTCGGCAGCGCCCGCATGGTCGCCGAGCTGGCCCTGGAGTCGCGGGCCGACCCGGACGCCGCGGTGCTCGTGGACGCCCCGCTCGTCGAGGGCACGGTGGCCGCCGCGGTCGCCGCGCAGGGCGGGGCGCCGCTCGCGGACGTGGCGGCCGCGGCCCGCACGGCCGCCGGTGCGGAGATCGAGGCCGAGGCCCGGCCGGGAGCCGCCGAACAGACGCGCGTCCGGCTCGCCAACGAGGTCGGGCTGCACGCCCGGCCCGCGGCACTGCTCGCCCGCACGCTGTCCGATGTGGACGCCCAGGTCACGGTGCGGCTCGGCGACGCGAGCGTGGACGGGCGCAGTGTGCTCGCCCTGATGGCGCTCGGCGCGCGCAAGGGCGACGAGCTGGTGGTGTCCGCGACCGGACCCGCCGCCGCCGAGGCGCTGCGGACGGTCGAGGATCTCGTGGCCCGCGACTTCGGCGAGTCTGGGTAGCGGCGGACGCGATATATGGGCACCGGCTACCGATGTCCGCCGGCCGGAACCTCGCGAGGGTGGTGGCAACGCGTCGAACACGCGTCAACCACAACGAAGAGGATTCCGAATTGTTCACGTCACGTCTACTCCTACGAGCTGAAGGCCACCCAGAACCAGAGCCAGCCGCTCTGCCTGGACGTCAAGAACAAGTCCACGGCCGAGAACGCGCTCCTCGTGCTGTGGCCGTGCGACGGCTCGGCGAGCCAGCAGTGGCTCGAGACGCTCGCGAGCGGCAGAACACGTTGAGCGGCAGCGGGGACACGTCGCACAACCTGCTCCGGACGTACAACGAGGTGTTCGTGTGAGCGGCCGCCCCCGGCGATACGAAGTAGCATCCCCGGATGACCTCCGAGCGGTACGACTTCGTCATCGTCGGGGGCGGTTCGGCCGGGAGCGTGCTCGCGAACCGGCTGTCCGCCGACCCCGCGAACCGCGTGCTGGTGCTCGAGGCGGGCAGGCCGGACTACCCGTGGGACGTCTTCATCCACATGCCCGCCGCGCTCACGTTCCCGATCGGGAGCCGCTTCTACGACTGGAAGTACTCCTCCGAGCCCGAGCCGCACATGCACGGCAGGCGCATCTACCACGCCCGCGGCAAGGTGCTCGGCGGCTCCAGCAGCATCAACGGGATGATCTTCCAGCGGGGCAACCCGCTGGACTACGAGCGCTGGGCCGCCGACCCCGGAATGTCCACATGGGACTACGCGCACTGCCTGCCGTACTTCGAGCGGATGGAGAACTGCACGGCCGCGGCGGCCGACGACGAGTTCCGCGGCCACGACGGCCCGCTCGTGCTCGAACGCGGCCCGGCGACCAGCCCGCTGTTCACCGCGTTCTTCAAGGCCGTCCAGGAGGCGGGCTACCCGCTCACCGACGACGTCAACGGCTACCGCCAGGAGGGCTTCGCGCCGTTCGACCGCAACGTCTACAGAGGACGGCGCTGGTCGGCGGCCGACGCCTACCTGCGGCCCGCCATGCGCAGGTCCAACCTGGACGTCGTCACCCGGGCGCTGGTGACGAAGGTCCGCTTCGACGGCGACCGGGCCACCGGCGTCGAGTACCGGCGGCGGGGGAGCAGTCATACCGTCGAGGCCGGCGAGGTGATCCTGTGCGGCGGGGCGATCAACTCCCCGCAGCTGCTGCAGCTGTCCGGCGTGGGCGACGCGGCCGACCTGCGCGCGCTCGGCATCGACGTGGTGGCCGACCTTCCCGGGGTGGGGCAGAACCTGCAGGACCACCTCGAGGTGTACATCCAGTACGCGTGCACGCAGCCGGTGTCCATGCAGCCGTACCTCAAGTGGCGCTACCGGCCGTGGATCGGCGCGCAGTGGCTGTTCCTGCGCCGTGGCCCTGGCGCGACCAACCACTTCGAGGGCGGCGGGTTCACGCGCAGCAACGAAGACGTGGCCTACCCGAACCTGATGTTCCACTTCCTGCCGATCGCGGTGCGCTACGACGGGTCCGCACCGGCCGGCGGGCACGGCTACCAGGTGCATGTCGGGCCGATGTACTCCGACGCCCGCGGCTCGGTGAAGATCACCAGCACCGACCCGCGCCGCCACCCCGCGCTGCGGTTCGACTACCTGTCCACCGACCAGGACCGCCGCGAGTGGGTCGAGGCCGTCCGGGTGGCTCGCGACCTGCTGAACCAGCCCGCGATGGCGCCCTACAACGGCGGCGAGCTCTCGCCCGGCCCGGCGGTGGAGACCGACGAGCAGATCCTCGACTGGGTGGGCCGGGAGGCCGAGACCGCGCTGCACCCGTCCTGCACGTGCGCCATGGGCACCGGCGAGCGCGCGGTGCTCGACCCGGCCACCCTGGGCGTCCACGGGCTGCGCGGGCTGCGCGTCGTGGACGCCTCGTCGATGCCCTACGTGACCAACGGCAACATCTACGCACCAGTGATGATGCTGGCGGAGAAGGCCGCGGACCTCGTCCTCGGTAACACTCCGTCACCCGCGGCGTCCGTCGAGTTCTACAGATACCAAGGTGGACAACACTCTTGACGTTGGTCCCGTGTTAGACAAAGGTTTTCCCATTGAGCACCAGAGTGCACGATACGCAACACGCGTGAGGACAGTGCCACATGACGGAGCTGTACATCGGGGGCGCGTGGCGAGTGGCGGCCGGGGGAGGCCGCCGCGAGATCCGCTGCCCCGCGGACGGCAGTCTCGTCGCGACCGTCGCCGAGGCGACCGCGACCGACAGCGAGGCGGCGATCCTGGCCGCCCGCGCGGCCTTCGACGCCGGCGACTGGCCGGGCACGCCCGAGCGTGAGCGCGGGGCGCTGCTGCTGCGCGTGGCCGACCTGCTCGAGCGTGATGCCAAGGAGTTCGCCCGCGCGGAGTCGCTGGACACCGGCAAGCGGCTGGTGGAGAGCGAGTACGACATCGCCGACGTCGTGGCGTGCTTCCGGTACTACGGCGGCATCGCCGGCACCGACGCCGGCCGGGTCGTCGACACCGGCCGGGCGGACGCGATCAGTCGTGTGGTGCGCGAGCCGGTCGGCGTGTGCGGGCTGATCACGCCGTGGAACTACCCGCTGCTGCAGGCGTCCTGGAAGGTCGCACCCGCGCTCGCGGCGGGCAACACGATCGTGCTCAAGCCGAGCGAGCTGACGCCGTCCACGGCGATCCTGCTGATGCGCGTGCTCGAGGAGGCCGGGCTGCCGGCCGGTGTGGCGAACCTCGTGCTCGGCGCCGGGCCCGCCGCGGGCGCGCCGCTCGCCGAGCACCCGGCCGTCGACCTCGTGTCGTTCACCGGCGGGCTCGCCACCGGCAGGCGGATCATGGCCGCCGCGGCCGGCACGGTGAAGAAGGTGGCGCTGGAGCTGGGCGGGAAGAACCCGAACGTGGTGTTCGCCGACGCGGACCTGCCGGCCGCCGTGGACTTCGCGCTGACCGCGGTATTCCTGCACTCCGGCCAGGTCTGCTCGGCCGGTGCCCGGCTCGTGGTCCAGGACGAGGTGCACGACCTGGTCGTGGACGAGATCGTCCGGCGCGCCGCCGCGATCCGGCTCGGCGGTCCGTTCGATGTGGACGCCGAGACCGGGCCGCTGATCTCCGCGGCACACCGGGAAAAGGTGGCGGCCTATGTGGACGCCGGAGTCGCCGAGGGCGCGGTGCCGCGCTGCGGCGGGACCGCGCCGGCCGACCCGGAGCTGGCGGGCGGCTTCTACTACCTGCCAACGGTTCTGGACGAGTGCACGCAGGACATGACGGTCGTGCACGAGGAGTCGTTCGGCCCGGTGCTGACCGTCGAGCGCTTCACCGACGAGGACGACGCGGTGCGCATCGCGAACGACACGACCTACGGGCTCGCCGGTGCCGTGTGGACACAGAACGCCGGCCGGGCGCAGCGGGTCGCCCACCGGCTGCGGCACGGCACGGTGTGGATCAACGACTACCACCCGTACGTCCCGGGAGCCGAGTGGGGCGGCTACGGTCGTTCCGGTGTCGGCCGCGAGCTCGGCCCGTCCGGACTCGACGAGTACCGCGAGACCAAGCACATCTGGCACAACATCGATCCCAAGCCGCAGTTCTGGTTCCATGCCTGAAGGGGGCCGGCCAGTGACGACGTCCGCCGATCCGCTGATCTCGGTTCGTGACCTGTGGAAGGTGTTCGGCCCCAAGGCCGACCGCGTGCCCGCGGACACCGAGCTGACCGCACTGTCGCGCCGCGACCTGCTGTCGAGAACCGGGTGCACGGCCGCGGTCCGCGAGGTGAGCTTCGACGTCGCGCCCGGCGAGGTGTTCGTGGTGATGGGGTTGTCCGGCTCGGGCAAGTCCACGCTCGTGCGCTGCCTGACCCGGCTCATCGAGCCGACCTCGGGCGACATCATGTTCGAGGGCGAGAACATCCGTACGGCGGACCGAAAGCGGCTGCGCGACCTGCGCCGCCGCAAGTTCGCCATGGTGTTCCAGCACTTCGGGCTGCTGCCGCACCGCCGGGTCATCGACAACGTCGGCTTCGGCCTGGAGATCCGCGGCATCAGCCGGTCCGAGCGCCGCCGCCGCGCGACCGAGGTGATCGAGCTGGTCGGCCTCGCCGGCTACGAGAACTCCTTTCCCGACCAGCTCTCCGGCGGCATGCAGCAGCGCGTGGGCCTCGCCCGCGCGCTCGCGGTGGACCCGGACGTGATGCTGTTCGACGAGCCGTTCTCCGCGCTCGACCCGCTGATCCGCCGGGACATGCAGCAGGAGGTCATCCGGCTGCACAACGAGGTCGGCAAGACGATGGTGTTCATCACCCACGACCTGTCCGAGGCGCTCAAGCTCGGCGACCGCATCCTGATCATGCGCGACGGCGACATGGTCCAGATCGGTACCGGCGACGAGCTGGTGGGCGCGCCGGTGGACGACTACGTCGCCGACTTCGTGCGCGACGTGCCGCGGGCGAACGTGCTGACGCTGCGCTGGATCATGCGCGACCCCGTGCCGGCCGACCGTCTCGACGGCCCGGAGATGGGCCCGGACGTGGTGGTGCGCGAGGCGACCCGCGCGGTGCTGGCCGCACAGATGCCGGTGAAGGTGGTGGAGAACGGCGAGCTGCTCGGCGTCGTCGGCGACGACGAGATCCTCGAGGTCATCGCCGCCCAGGACATCGAGTCGATCACGGTCGCGCCCAAGGAGACCACGAACGGCCCGGGCGCGAAGCCCGCACCGGAGACGGATGGGGAGCCCGCGGCCGACGACGCGGTGACGACCGAGGCGACGTCCGAGGCGACGTCCGAGGCGACGTCCGAGGCGATGTCCGAGGCGACGTCCGAGGCCGCCGAGCCGGGTGCGGGGAAGAGCACCCCGTGACCACCACCGTCGCCCCGCCCACCACACCCGCGGCCGAGCCGGTCCCGGCACCCGCCCGGGCGCGCGGCCCGCGCCGCTGGCTCGCGATCGTCTCGATCCTCGCCGGCTGGCTGGTGTTCTTCGTGATCTTCCAGGGCCGCGCCACGCTCGAGCTGGCGCCCGCCCAGCTCACCGGACTGCACCGCTGGTTCAACGACCTCAACGACACCATCGGCGCCAACCGCAACTCCAACCCGATCTTCCTCTACTTCTTCAACGAGATCCGGCTGGTCATCGACAACCTCGTGACCGGCTTCCAGTACCTGGTCTCCAAGCCGATCGCCGGCCGCGGCGTGCCGCTGATCGGCTGGCTGGGCGTGGTCGCGATCGCCGGGTACGTCTCGTGGGTGTTCGGCAACGTCCGGGTCGCGATCCTCGCGGTCGCCGGCTTCGTGTTCTTCGGCCTGCAGGGACTGTGGGAGGAGAGCATGGACACGCTGGCGCTCACCACCGCGGCCGTGCTCATCGCGCTGGTCATCGGGATCCCGCTCGGCATCTGGGCCGGCATGTCGCCGCGGGTCCGGCGGATCATCACGCCGGTGCTGGACTTCATGCAGACCATGCCGACGTTCGTGTACCTGGCGCCCCTGACGTTGTTCTTCCTCATCGGACCGGCCTCGGCGACGATCGCGACGCTGATCTTCGCGATGCCGCCGGCCATCCGGATCACCGCGCACGCGATCGCCGAGGTGCCGCCGAGCACTCGCGAGGCGGCGGACTCGCTCGGCGCCACCGGCGGGCAGACGCTGGTCAAGGTGCTGCTGCCGATGGCGAAGCGGACGATCGTGGTGGGCATCAACCAGACGATCATGGCCGCGCTCGCCATGGTCACGATCGCCGCGCTGATCGACGCGCCCGGCCTTGGCAAGGTCGTGGTGAAGGCGTTGCAGTCGCTCGACGTGGGCACCGCCTTCAACGCCGGCCTTGCGATCGTGGTCATGGCCGTGGTGCTGGACCGGGTCACGACCGCGGCCGGCGACCGGGCGGGTCTGCGGCTGCGCGGCGCGGCCGGGGTGAGCTCCGGGCGGCAGCGCCGGATACAGGTCGCGGTGGGCGGCGTGGTGGCACTGGCCTGCGTGTACCTGTCCTACACCTACGTGTGGGCCGCGGAGTTCCCGGTGGACTGGAACATCGGCCCGTGGATCTCGCGGACCACGAGCGACATCACGCTGTGGATCCAGGACAACCTGTCGGTCATCACCAACGACCTGCGCGACGCGATCACCACCTCGGTGCTCAACCCGTTCGAGACGCTGCTCACCGACTCGCCGTGGTGGCTGATGTGCGCGGTGATCATCGCGCTGGCCTACGTGCTCGGCGGCGTGGGAGCGGCCGTCGCGGGCGCGGTCTGCCTGGCGCTGGTGCTCGCCACCGGCGTCTGGCACGACGCGATGACCACGCTGGCGTCGACGCTGGTCGCGACGGTCGCGGTGGTGATCGTCGGGGTGCTGGTGGGCGTGTGGATGGGCCGCAGCCGCCGCGCGGACCGGGTGATCCGGCCGGTGCTCGACGCCGCCCAGGTCATGCCGGCCTTCGTCTACCTGGTGCCGTTCGTGGCGCTGTTCGGGCCGTCCCGGTTCACCGCGATCGTGGCCGCGTTCGTGTACGCGTCGCCGATCGTCATCAAGATCGTCACCGACGGGATCCGCGGGGTGTCCCCGACGACCGTGGAGGCGGCCACCGCCTCCGGCGCGGGGCGCTGGCAGACGATCTCCAAGGTGCAGCTCCCCATGTCGTCGCGGTCGCTGACGCTCGCGACGAACCAGGGGCTGATCTATGTTCTCTCGATGGTCGTCGTGGGCGGGCTGGTCGGTGCCGGCGCGCTGGGCTACGACGTCGTGGCCGGGTTCTCGCAGGGCCAGCTCTTCGGCAAGGGGCTCGCCGCCGGTTTCGCCATCGTGCTGCTCGGCATCATGCTCGACCGAATCACCCAGGCTGCGGCCCGCCGGACCGGGCGGACCGCAGGGTAGGACCCGACGAGGAGGACGGTCACGATGAGGAAACGGAAGCTGGGCACGACGGTGCTTCTCGCCACGGTCTCGCTGGTGCTCGCCGGATGTGGCGGCGCGAAGGTCGGCGAGGACTCCGGTGGCGGAGGTGGTGGCGGCGGTGCGGACTGCGGCGACTTCAACATCGCCGTCAACCCGTGGGTCGGCTACGAGGCCGACGCCGCGGTGGTCGGCTACGTCGCGGAGAAGAACCTCGGTTGCAACGTCACGAAGAAGGACCTCAAGGAGGAGGTCGCCTGGCAGGGCTTCGGCACCGGCGAGGTCGACGTGGTGCTGGAGAACTGGGGCCACGACGACCTGAAGAAGAAGTACATCGACGACCAGAAGACGGGCGTGCGGGTGGGTTCCACCGGCAACACCGGGACGATCGGCTGGTACGTACCGCCGTGGATGGCCGAGAAGTACCCGGACATCACCGACTACAAGAACCTCAACAAGTACGCCGACATGTTCAAGACGTCGGAGTCCGGCGGCAAGGGCCAGCTGCTCGACGGTGACCCGTCGTTCGTCACCAACGACGCGGCGCTGGTCAAGAACCTCAACCTGAACTTCAAGGTCGTCTACGCGGGCAGCGAGACCGCGCTGATCCAGTCGTTCCGGCAGGCGGAGAAGGACAAGAAGCCGATGATCGGCTACTTCTACGAGCCGCAGTGGTTCATGCTCGAGGTGAAGCTCGCGCACGTGAAGCTGCCGGAGTACAAGACGGGCTGCGACGCGGACGCGGAGAAGGTCGCCTGCGACTACCCGCCCTACGACCTGGACAAGATCGCCAGCAAGAAGTTCATGGACGCCGGCGGCCCCGCGGCGGACCTGGTGAAGAACTTCAAGTGGACGAACGACGACCAGAACCTGGTGGCCAAGTACATCGCGGTGGACAAGATGTCCCCCGAGGACGCGGCCGAGAAGTGGGTGAAGGACAACAAGTCCAAGGTGGACGCCTGGCTGCCCAAGTCCTGACCCCCACCCCCGCGAGTCCAACGTTCCCGCCCCCCGAGTCCAACGCTCGCGCCGTTCGCGGGCGTTGGACTCGGGGGTGCCGGGTGTTGGACTCGCGGGTGCCGGGCGTTGGACTCGCGAACGTTTCGAAACCTACACATTGCGGAGCGTGACGTACTGATCGGAAGGCCCTATGGTCTTTTCGACATCGTTGTCAGACCATCGAGGTAGGCCAAAATGACCTCAGGCAACACGCGAGGCAAGGTCACCGGGCTGGTTTTCAACCCATGGAACCTGCTGCTGATCATTCCGTTCATCATCCTGCTGACCCCCATCTACAACAGGCAGAACCCCGAGTTCATCGGGATGCCGTTCTTCTACTGGTTCCAGTTCCTGATGATCCTTGTCGGAGTGACGTCCACGATCATCGTGTACCGGACGACCCGCAAGGTGCCCACGGATCCCGCCCCCGGCGACGACCCGGACGTCGACTCGCTCGATGAGGGGAGCGTGCGCTGATGGAGTGGACGCAGCTCATCATTTTCGTGGTCCTGTTCCTGTTCGTGACGTACATGGGCTTCGTCGCGGCGCGCTGGAAGTCCGGGGGGAACCTGGACCACCTCGACGAGTGGGGCCTGGGCGGCCGAAAGTTCGGCGCGTGGGTCACGTGGTTCCTCGTCGGCGGCGACCTGTACACCGCGTACACGTTCGTCGCCGTGCCCGCCTTGCTGTTCGGCGCCGGCGCGGTCGGCTTCTACGCGCTGCCGTACACGATCATCGCCTACCCGCTGGTGTTCCTGCCGGTGCTGCGGATGTGGTCGGTCTCCCGGGCCAACGGCTACGTGACGCCGGCCGACTTCGTGCGCG
>DASYKY010000033.1:0-63267 GCA_035995025.1 Actinophytocola sp. | reverse complement strand
GGTCGCGTTGTCCAGCAGCCGCGCGACCACCTCTTCCGGGATCGGCTTCTGCTGGAAGTTACGCACCATGCGGCGCTTGCGCACCACGTCCTGGAACTCCACGAAGATCCCCCTCAGTTGAGCAATGCGTCCACGAACGCGCCCGGCTCGAACGGCGCCAGGTCGTCCGCGCCCTCGCCGAGCCCGACCAGCTTGACCGGCACGCCCAGCTCGCGCTGCACCTGGAACACGATGCCGCCCTTCGCGGTGCCGTCCAGCTTGGTCAAGACGATGCCCGTGATGTCCACGACCTCGGCGAACACCCGCGCCTGGGTGAGCCCGTTCTGACCGGTCGTCGCGTCGAGGACCAGCAGCACCTCGTCGACCTTGGTCTGCTTCTCGACCACCCGCTTGACCTTGCCCAGCTCGTCCATCAGGCCGGTCTTCGTATGCAGCCGGCCGGCCGTGTCGACCAGCACGGCGTCCACGCCGGCCTCGGTGCCGCGCTTGACGGAGTCGAACGCCACCGCGGCCGGATCGGCGCCCTCCTTGCCGCGCACGACCTCGGCGCCGACCCGCTCGGCCCACGTCGCGAGCTGCTCGGTGGCGGCGGCGCGGAACGTGTCCGCCGCGCCGAGCACGACCGTGCGGCCCTCCGCGACCAGCACCCGGGCGAGCTTGCCGGTGGTCGTCGTCTTGCCGGTGCCGTTGACGCCGGTGATCAGCACGACCGCGGGCAGCTTCGTGCCGTTGTTCTCGTGCGGCAGCGCGCGGACCGCGCGGTCCATGTCCGGGTGCAGGGCCTCGACCAGCACGTCCCGCAGCATCGCGCGGGCGTCGTCGGCGTTGCGCACGCCGCGGGCGACCAGCTCGGCCCGCAGCTTGTCGACGACCTCCTGGGTGGTGGCGGTGCCGAGGTCGGCCAGCAGCAGCGTGTCCTCGACCTCGGTCCACGAGTCCTCGTCGAGGTCACCCGCGCCGAGCAGGCCCAGCAGCCCCTGACCGAACGTCGAGCGGGACTTGGACAGGCGCCCGCGCAGCCGCTCCAGCCGCCCGGTCGTGGAGTCGATCTCGTCGATCGGCTCCGGCGGCGCGGTCGGCGCGACCTCGTCGACGAGCGCGGGCTCGGCCGGGACGACCGCGGCCTCCTCGACCGGCGCGGGCTCCTCTTCGACGGCCTCCTCGGCCTGTTTTTCGCCGCCCTGCGCGAGGCTGATGCCGCCGCCCGCCTGGTAGCCGCCGCGAGGCTTGACCTCGGGGGTCTTCTCCTCGGTGAGGCTGATCCGCCGACGCCGGCTCAGCGTGATGCCCGCGACCAGCGCGAGCGCAAGCAGAACCACGACGACGACGATGATCACGATCACGGTGCTCGACACGCCCGCCATCCTCGCATGGGCCTGCCGGTCACCTGGTCGCGGCGGCTCCCGCCACGAACGCCGCGAAGTTGGTGAGGTCGAGCGTCAGCTCGCCATCGTCCGGGTTCTTGGAATCCCGCACCCGAGCGGCGATGCCGGTCAACCGCACCTCGACACAGTTGTCGCCTCCGGAGGTACTGCGGGCGCTCTTGAACCAGCCGGTGTCACGCATGGCGCGCATCGGCAACCAAGGCAGCGAAAGCCGACAGATCAACAGACAGCTCACCACCGCTGGGGTTCTTGGAATCCCGAACCCGGGTGGCTACTTCCGAGATGCGCACCTCGACACAGTTGTCGCTCCCAGAGGTACTGCGTGTGCTCTTGTACCACCCCGTGTCACGCATGGTCGACCTCCTCGATGAAGCGCACCGAATCCTTCGGGCTGAGCGCCAACTCCTGCACTCGATGGAACCCTCGGAGCAAGGCTGTCGTGTCGGCTTCTTGGTCGAAGTAGGTCGATGAACCGACTACGACCGTCGAGAACCCGACTGGCGCTCCCCTCTCGCCAAACAGGAGAACGGTCAGCCCGGCCCCTCGTGCTGGGTTGCGGTAGGTCTCGGTGCGCAGTACCTGGACAGTGAGATTTTGATTGCTCTCCAACAGCTTCAGGATATGCCGCCGTTGTTCATGCATGACCTCCGGACTGCCGACCGCGCCGCGCACGGCGTCCTCGGTGATCACGAAGCGAAGCTTCTTGTCCGAGTCGAGCGTCTTTGCCTGCCGATCGAGCCGGAAGGAGATGCGCTCCTGAATCTCGGCTACCGACGGCTCCCACCAAATGCCATCGCCGTCGTCGATGGTGGCGCGGACATAGCCGAGCGACTGGAGCAGGCCGGGGATGATGCCGAACTCGTAGCAGTTGATCTCGGTCGCGTTCTCCTCCAGGTCGGCGAACCGTTGGAACGAGCCGGGCAGCAGGTCGGTGTGCGCCCGCTTCTTCTGCCGCGTCTTGGCGAGCACGCCGAGTTCGAGGACGGTGCGCCGTTCCGAGACCGAGACCCCGTAGAAGCTGAGCAGCGTGCCCAGCTCGTCGGCGGTGAGCGTGGTCCGGCCGTCCTCCAGCTCGGCCACCCGGCTTCGCGCCTTGCCGACGTGGTCGGCGGCCGCCTGCTGGGACTTGCCCGCCTCGTTGCGGAGCCGCCGCAGCGCCAGGCCGAGCTGCCGCCGCTCGAACGTCTGGAGGGCCTTGCCCATCCGCGACCTCAACTTTCACCCGATTGCGCATGGCCGTGAGGCCAGTTGTCTGGCTATCTTTGCTAGACGGTCCGACTAAGCCGTCCCAAAGTCAACGATACTGAGAAGGAAGGTTGGGATCATGAGCCTGGGTCTGTACTCCGTGCCAGAGGTCTATCACTCGTCCTGGATCGAGATGAAGCCGTCCGTCGCCATGCGCTACGAGGTCGACCGCGACAACGGCCTCGCCATCCTCTACTTCGGACACAAAGAGCAGTACGTGCTCACCCTCGGCAAGGACAACCTCGACCAGCTCCTCAGCCTCGGCACCGCGGCCCGGGACGATCTGGCCACAGCTACTTGAGGACACCCGCGGTCAGGCCCGCCTGCACCTGCTTCTGGAAGAGCACGTACACGATCAACACCGGCAACAACGCGATCACCAGGCCGGCGAACAACGCTGTCCAGTCGCCCCGATAGCCCTGGCTGATCGCGAGTGACGCCAAGCCCTGGGCCAGCACTCTCTTGTCCTGCTGGTTCATCAGCACCACCGGCAGCACGTACTGGTTCCAGTGTCCCAGCACGTTGAACAGGCCGATGCTGATCAACCCCGGCTTCGCCATCGGCAGCATGACGCGGAAGAACAACCCGAAGTGCGAGCAACCGTCGACGATGGCGGCCTCGGCGATGGAGTTCGGCAGCGTGCGGAAGAAAGCGGTCAGGAAGAACACCGTGAACGGCATGGAGAACGCCACGTACACCAGGGCCAGCGACAGGTGGCTGTTCAACCCGAGCAGCTCGCCCAGCAGCGGAAGGTTCCCGGTGTTGCGCACCACGAAGAACAGCGGCACGAGCGCCAGGAAAACCGGGAAGATCAGGCCCGCGACGAAGCCGAAGTAGACGATCCGGTTGCCCGGGAACTCGTAGCGGGCCAGCACGTAGGCGGCCATCGCGCCCAGCAGCATGGTCAGGGGCACCGAGATGACCACGACGATCACGCTGTTCACGAAGTACTGCCCGATGTTGGCGACCGTCCACGCACGACCGAAGTTCTCCACGTGCGCGGCGCCCGGCAGCGCCCACGGGTCGGACAGGAACTCCGAGTTGGTCTTGAACGAGGACACGATCGCCCACAGCAGCGGCAGCGTCGTGATCAGGCCCCAGATCAGCAGGAACGTCCCGTTGAGCACGTTCAGCGCCCCCTGCCCGGCCCCAACCCCCGGCGAGCGCCGCTGTGTCCGCGCGGCCGAAACGGCGGGCGCCTCATCAACAGCCGTCACGACGGCCCCACCTCCCAACCGCACCTAAGGGGAACGGAACGCAAACCAGCCACAAGTACGTCCTCAACAAGACCACACAGACACAAGGTGACCAGCAGTTCAAATTTCGGGGAGGCGGTCACAGCTCCACCCGCTCGCGTCGGGCCGCGCGCAGGAACACCACGGCCACCAGCAACGTCAGCAACAACAGCACCACACCGATCGCGGAGGCGTAGCCGAACCGGTACCGGTTGAACGCGGCGCGGTAGAGCGCCACGCCGAGCACGTCGCCCTCGCGCCCCGGACCGCCGCTGATGCCCAGCATGATGTGCACGAACGCGAAGGCATCCATGGCCTGGATCGCCAGGTACACCCAGCCGACCTGCACGGTGTCCCACACCAGCGGCAGGGTCACGTGCCGGAACGTGGTGTACCGGTTGGAGCCGTCGAGCAGGGCCGCCTCGTAGATCTCCTTGGGGATCGACTGCATGGCCGCGGAGAACAGCACCACGTAGAACCCCACGAAGAACCAGATCATCACGACCACGACGCACCAGAACGCGAAGTCCGGGTCGCCGAGCCACGGCTTGGCCAGCGAGCCGAGGCCGACCGCGTTCAGCAGTCCGTTGAGGATCCCGCCGGCCTCGGTCGGCGCGAAGACGTACTTGAACAGCACGCCGATGATCGCCACCGACAGCACCTGTGGGAAGAAGTAGACGACCTTGTAGACGTTCGAGCCGCGGACGCCCTCGATGCCGGACTTGCCGCGGCGGCCGACGTTGAGCATCGAGGCGAAGAACAGCCCCAGCAACACCGTCACGGCCGGCACGACGACCAGCAGGATCCCGTTGTTGCGCAACGCGATCCAGAACTGGTCGTCGTGCCAGAGCCGGACGTAGTTGTCGAACCCGATGAACGTCTGGGTGGCCGTGAGGCCGGTCCAGTCGGTCAGCGAGATGTAGATCGCCTGCACGTACGGCGAGACGACGAACAGTGCGTAGACCCCGACCGGCACCAGGAGGAAGACCACGACGAACGTGAGCTTCCCCTGCTGCAGGGCGGGCGCGGGCGTCGATCTCGCCCGGCGGGCCGACCGGCGCGGCGCGGTGGTGCTGATGGACACGTCGGTCGACAACGAGCGCTCCGGTGGATCAGCGGGTGTACTTCGTGACGGAGTCGTCGTCGCGGACCTTCTTGGCCTCCGCCTCGCAGCCCGCGGCGAACTCGTCGACCGTCTTGCGGCCGGTGAGCAGGTCACTCATCTGCGTGTTGATGCCCGGGTTCCACATGTCGCCGTACCACGTCGGGTACATCCAGTTGATCACGTTGTCGCCGGCCGCCTTCAGGATCTCCTGTCCGGAGGCCAGGCCGGGCGGCAGCTCGACGCCCTCGGCCGCACCCTTGACGACCGTCAGGCTGGACACCTGCTCGGTGAAGCCCTTCGCGCCGTCCTTGGACAGCATGATCCGCATGTACTCCAGACCGCCGCGCGGGTTCTTCGCCGCCGCGGGCACGATGTACGGCTCGCCCGGCGAGGCGTACACCGTCTCGGCCGGCATCTTCGCGTCGTCGGACAGCAGCGGCTCGGGCATCACGGCGAACTCGAAGCCCGCGGCCTTGGGCGCGTCCTTCTCCTCGTTCTCCAGCCACGAGCCACACGGCACGAACGCCGCCTTGCCCGCGCACCACTGGCCCTGCGACTGGATGTGGTCCATGCCCTCGGTGCCGGACAGGATGTAGCCCTTGGTCTTCAGGCTCTGCAGCGCGGCGGCCGACTCCTTGATGGCCTCGTGCTGCCAGGCGCCTTCCTTGAGGTTGTCGATGTCGACGAGAACCTCCGGGCCGGCGAGCTTGGCGGCCATCGACAGCAGCGGCCAGCTCATGTACCTGGCATGGATGCCCTGGTAGGTCCACGGCGCGATGCCGGTCGCCTTGATGTCCGCGCAGAGGTCCATCATCTCCGCCCACGTCTTGGGCGGCTGCCAGCCGTTCTTGTCGAAGAGCGCCTTGTTGTACCAGATGCCGAAGACCGTCAGCGCCATGTTCAGCACATAGGGCTTGTCACCGAACGTGCCCTGCTGGATCGCGCCCGGCACGAGCGTGTCCTTGACCTTCGTGTTCGGGTCGTCCCAGCTCGGCGCCTCGAACAGGTCGGTGAGGTCGTAGAGCTGCTTGTCCGACACCAGCTGGCCGAGCGGGATCTGGCCGTCGCCGGAGTCGTTGACGAAGTCCGGCGGGTTGCCGCCGACGAAGCGCGACTGCAGGGAGCCGGCGATGTCGACCTCGGCCTTGTGGTTGATCTTCGCCTTCGGGTAGGTCTTCTTGTAGATCGGCTCGTGCACGTCGGTGGCGTACTTGTCACCGAAGCCGCCGTTGAAGATGTAGACCTCGAGCGGGGAGCCGGTCGGCACGCCCAGCGGGTTGTCCTTGGACTTCTCACCCTCCGCCGCGTCCTGGCCGCCGCCGGAGGTGGCACAGCCGACCAGCACACCGGAGCCAGGCAACACCAGCGCGCCCGTCGCGAGGGCGCCGCGCAGGAAGCTGCGCCTGCTCCAGTCCGCCGAATACTTGGTCATGCTCGCTCCTTGTGTCCTCGCGTTCCAGCAGGGTGACACATTATCGCCCTGGTCTATACCTCCGGCGGAGAATACTCAACCGTAAACGACATCGATTTGGTTAAGAAGTAACGCACTGTCTTGCGCCCCACCACCCACAGTGGATAGCCAGATCTCGTGACTTCGTGCCGCGTGATCGGGCTGCTGTCCGGAACGTCCATGGACGGTGTGGACGTGGCGGTGGCCGAGCTGAGCCTGACCGACGAGACCATCGACCTCCACCCCCGCGGGCACGCCGAGGTGCCCTACCCGAGCGCGCTGCGCAACGCGCTGCTGTCGGCCCTGCCCCCGCACGGCAGCACGGCGGAGGACGTGTGCCGGCTCGACACCGAGGTCGGGCAGGCGTTCGCCGCCACCGCCGCCACCGCGCTCGCCGACCTGGCCGGCGGCGAGGCCGACCTCGTCGCCTCGCTCGGCCAGACCCTCTACCACTGGGTGGACGTCAGCGACGGGCACGCGCTCGGCACCCTGCAGATCGGCCAGCCCGCCTGGATCGCCGAGGCGACCGGACTACCGGTGGTCGCCGACCTGCGCGCCCGCGACGTCGCGGCGGGCGGGCACGGCGCCCCGCTGGCCGGCGTGCTCGACCGGCTGTGGCTGCGCGAGCTCGCCGACACCGGCGTGGTGGCGGCGCTGAACATCGGCGGGATCGCCAACATCACCGTGGTCGCCCCGGACCTTCCGGCGCTGGCGTTCGACACCGGCCCGGGCAACGCGCTGCTCGACGCGGCCGCCCGGATGATCTCCAACGGTGTCTGGCAGCGGGACGTCGACGGCGACCTGGCCGCGCAGGGCAGCTGCCGGGAGGACCTGCTCAAGCTGCTGCTGGCCGACCCGTACTACGCCCTGGCCGCGCCGAAGTCGACCGGCAAGGAGCGCTTCCACGCCGACTACCTGCGCGGGGCGCTGGACGAGGTGCCGCGGGTGAGCGGCCCGGACCTGCTGGCCACCCTGGTCGAGCTGACCGCGACGACGATCGCGGACGCGTGCCGCGCGCACGACGTGACGCGGGTCGTGGCCTCCGGCGGCGGCGTGCGCAACCCGACGCTGATGAAGGCGCTGGCCCGCCTCATCGCGCCGGTGACCGTGTCCGGCAGCGACGAGCTGGGCCTGCCGAGCGACGCGAAGGAGGCCTACCTCACCGCGCTGATCGGCTTCCTGACCTGGTCGGGCATCCCCGCCAACGTGCCGAGCGCGACCGGCGCGCGCGGGCCGCGGCTGCTCGGCAGCATCACCCCGGGCGGCACCGCGCTGCGGCTGCCCGAACCGACGACGAACAGGGTCACCCGGCTGCGGGTGACGCAACCAGCGATCAGCGGGAGGTAACCGTGCGCGCGCTCGACGTCGTGATCATCGTGATCTTCCTGGTCGGGATGCCGCTGCTCGGCATCCTGATCGGCGGCCGGCAGAAGTCCGCGACCGACTACTTCATCAGCGAGCGGAAGATCTCCTGGTGGGTGGTGTGCGTGTCCGTCGTCTCGGCGGAGACGTCCACGCTGACCGTGCTGTCCGTGCCGGTCGTCGCGTACCTGGCGCCGCCGGAGGCCGGCGGCATGACCTACCTGACGCTCGCCCTCGGCTACATCGTCGGCCGGATCGTCGTGGCGTTCGTGCTGCTGCCGCGCTACTTCGAGGGCGAACTGGTCACCGCGTACGCGTTCCTCGGCAAGCGGTACGGCGACGGGATGCGCGCGACCGCGTCGGTGACGTTCCAGTTCACCCGCCTGCTCGCGGACGGCATCCGGCTGTTCGCCACCGCGATCCCGATCAAGGTGGTGCTGGCGTCCTACGGCATCAACGCGTCGTACTGGGCGATCGTGGCCGTGCTCGGCATCGCGATGGTCTTCTACACGTTCGTCGGCGGCGTGCGGGCGGTCGTGTGGGTCGACGCGATCCAGATGCTCTGGTACGTCCTCGGCGGCGTCGTCGTGATCGTCGCGCTCGCCGGCGCGCTGCCCGACGGGTGGTTCGGCGACGCGCTCGACGCCTCGAAGTTCCAGCTGTTCGACTTCTCCTCCGACGCGCTCACCGGCAGCTACCCGTTCGTCGCGGCGTTCTTCGGCGGCGCGCTGCTGGCCATGGCCTCGCACGGCGTCGACCAGCTGATCGTGCAGCGGCTGATGGCCACCAAGGACGTGAAGGCCGCGCAGAAGGCGGTCATCGCGAGCGGCGTCGTGGTGTTCCTGCAGTTCGCGTTCTTCCTGGTCATCGGCGTGATGATGTGGGCGTTCTACCGGGCGGCGGTGCCGACCGACCCGACGTCGGCCGGCGGGCTCGGGCTGGGCAACAAGGACGAGCTGTTCGCGAACTTCATCGTCACCGAGCTGCCGGCCGGCCTGTCCGGGTTCGTGATCGCCGGCATCCTCGCCGCGGCGCTGTCCTCCTCGCTGGGCGCGCTCGCGTCGGCGACGGTCACCGACGTGTACGAGCGGGTCTCCAAGCGCGCCCTGTCCGACGCCGACCGGCTGCGGCTGGGTCGCATGTGGACGATCGTGTGGGCGGGCCTGCTGATCGTCTGCGCCGGGCTGTTCGCGTCGGCCAACCGGACGGCCGCGGACCCGATCGTCGTGCAGGCGCTGGGCATCACCGGCTACACCTACGGCGCGCTGCTCGGCGCGTTCCTGCTGGGGCTGATCTTCAGGAGGGCCACCCAGACGGACGGGATCATCGCGTTCGTGGTGACGGTCGCGGTGATGACGTTCGTGATCCTCGGCGTGAAGTTCGTCGGCCCGCCGGCCGCGGCCGACCCGGTGGCCAACGGGCACGGCGCCTGGTCCTCGATCACGATCGACTTCTCCTCGGCCGCCCCCGCCGAGGGCGTGCGCAGCCTCGTCAGCTGGTGGTACACGCCGCTCGGCGTGGCGGTGACGCTGATCGTCGGCGGGCTGCTGGCGCTGCGCCACCGCGGCCGGACCGAGCCCGAGCCCGCCGCCGAGGAGGTCAAGGAGAAGGCCGCGTGAGAGCCGGGCGGTAGTCGGACTTGGTGTAGCTGACCAGCTCCAGGGCGAGCTCGAAGCCGAGCGCGGCGAACATCCGCTCGGACGCGTCGTTGCCGAGCCGGATCACGGCGGCCGCCCGGTTCCGGGCACCCGCCCGGCGGGCCAGCTCGGCGAGCAGCCTGCGCACGAGCAGCCGGCCCGCGCCGAGCGAGCGGTACGCGGGGTCGACGCCGACGACGTCCACGTAGTACTCCTCGGCCTGCGGGTAGCCGGCGGCGTAGCCGAGCACGCCGGCCTGCTCGCCGCCGCTGCCCGCCAGCACGACGACCGTGTGCCCGGCGCCATGGTCGGCACCGTCCGCGACGAGCCGGTGGCCGGGGGTCGGCGCGTGCGGGAAGCACCGGTCGTGCAGCCGGGCCACCGCCACGCGGACGGCGGGGTCGGCCGGCAGCGGGCGGACGCGGTCGTCGGCCGGCGGCACCTCGTCGGCCGCCCGGACGAGCAGCGCGCGCAGCTCGGCGCCGGTGAGGGTGAAGAGGCGGGTCGTGGCGTGGGCGGCCGCGTCGTGGCGGGCGGCGAAGTCGGCGAGCAGCCGGTTCTGCCGGTGGCCGAACAGATCCAGCCGCGTCACGCCGGCCATCCGGGGCAGGCCGGCGGCGAGGTCGAGGAGGGCGTCCGCGGTGGCCTGCCAGAGCTGGCCCGCCGCGGGGTGGTTGGCGGGCACGTCGACGAACGGGCCGTACAGGTACGCACGGTGCTGCTCCTCGTCGGCCTCGACGCTGAGCACCCCACGCACCCGGCCCGTGCGGTCGGTGGCCACCGCGGCGCCGGACACCCAGTCGGGGCGCAGGCCGTCGAGCTCCTCGGCCACTTCCTCGACGGTGTCGCCGTGGTAGGCGATGAGGTGCGCCGGGTCGGCCTGCAGGCGCGTGACCAGCTCGATCACGTCGGTCAGGTCGTCCGGCATCGCGGGACGAACGTCGTACATGGCGAAAGCTTGAACCGCGGGGGCGACCGGCGCGAGCGGATTACCGCCCCTACGGGCAGAGACCACCAACCCGCCGGGCAGTTCGATGCATTTCTGTTACTTGCACGATCGAGTAGTGCCTCATACTTTCGATCTACCGGGGGTAGGGTGCCTCCACCAATCGGGTCTTAAGAGAGTTGAAAGGCCACTCACATGGCTGAATTCGATGTCAAGCGCGTTACTAACCTCGAATGGGCTGGCATCGGTGCCGGCATCCTCGCGTTCATTGTCAGTTTCTTTCCGTGGATCTCGGTCGACCTGGGTGGACTCGCCGACATCGCAGGCGTCGACGTGACCGGCAGCGCCTGGGACGCCGGCTTCCTCGGCTGGTTCTCCGTGCTGCTGCTGGTCGCGGTCGCGGTCGTCGTCGCGCTCCCCCACTTCGGCACCGAGGTGCCGCAGCGGTCGCTGATGTGGCTGATCGGCTCCGGCGTCGCGTTCGTGTTCATCCTGCTCCGCTGGCTGACCTACGGGTCCACCTACGACCCCGCCTGGGGGCTGTTCGTCGGCCTGGTCCTGGCCCTGGTGTCGGCCGGCGCGGGTCTGGTCGCCTACCGGGCCGCGCCGAACACCACGCCGCAGGCCGGCACCGCCTACGGCGCCTGATCACCCGGTTGCTCTTTCACGAAACCGAGAGGCCCCCTTCGCCGGCGAGCGAAGGGGGCCTCTCGCTGTGTGGTCAACACAGGGTCAGGTGGGCGCGGGTTCCGGTTCCTTGTCGCGCGCGTGCAGGCGCTGCGAGATCACCTGGGTGATCCCGTCGCCCCGCATGCTGACGCCGTAGAGGGCGTCGGCGATGTCCATGGTCGGCTTCTGGTGGGTGATGATGATCAGCTGGGAGGCCGTCCGCAGCTCCTCCAGCAGCCCGATCAGCCGGCGCATGTTCACGTCGTCCAGCGCGGCCTCCACCTCGTCCATCACGTAGAACGGCGACGGGCGGGCGCGGAAGATCGCCACCAGCATGCCGACCGCCACGAGGGACTTCTCCCCGCCGGACAGCAGCGACAGCCGCTTGATCTTCTTGCCCGGCGGCCGCGCCTCGACGTCCACGCCGGTGGTCAGCATGTCCTCGGGCTCGGTGAGCACCATCCGGCCCTCGCCGCCCGGGAACAGCGTCGCGAACACCGTCTGGAACTCGCGGGCCACGTCCTCGTACGCGGACGTGAAGACCTCGAGGATCTTGTCGTCGACCTCCTTGACCACGGTCAGCAGGTCGCGCCGGGTCGCCTTGAGGTCCTCGAGCTGCGTGGACAGGAACTTGTACCGCTCCTCCAGCGCCGCGAACTCCTCCAGCGCCAGCGGGTTCACCTTGCCCAGCAGGTTCAGGTCGCGCTCGGCCCGCTTCGCCCGGCGCTCCTGCGTGCCGCGGTCGTACGGGATCGGCTGCGGCGCGACGACGGTCTCGCCGCTCTCCTTGGCCGCCTCGTACTCGGCCATCTCGACCGGGCTCGGCGGCACCGGCACGGTCGGCCCGTACTCGGCGGCCAGGTCCTCCAGCCCGATGCCGAAGCTCTCCGCGATCTTGACCTCGAGCTGCTCGAGGCGCATCCGCTGCTCGGCGCGCAGCACCTCGTCGCGGTGCACGGCGTCGGTCAGCTTCTCCAGCTCGGTGGACAGCTCGCGCACCCGGTTGCGGACGGTCTGTAGCGCCCGCTCCCGGTCGTAGCGCTCGGCCTGCACGGTGTCCCGCTCCTGCGCGGCGGCCCGCAGCGACTCGGCGATGCGCTCCAGCGCCACCTCGCCGCCGCGCACGACCGACCGCGCCACCTCGGCGCCCCGGGCCCGCGCGGCCAGCGCCCGGACGGCCCGCTCGCGTGCCTCGCGCTCGGTGCGGGCGGCGCGGCGCAGCTCGTCGGCCTTGCCGTGCAGCGCGCGGTGGCGCTCCTCGGCGGTACGCAGCGTCAGCCGCGCGTCCATCTCCTGCTGGCGGGCGACCTGCAGCGACGCGGCCGCCTCGTCCCGGACCGCGGTGTCCGGCTCGTCGTCCAGCGGCGCCTCCTCGGCGACGACCAGCCGCTCCTCCAGCTCGGCGAGCCTGGTCAGCGCCTCCTCGCGGGCCAGCTCGACCTTGGCCCGCTGGGACTGCACCCGCTCGGCCTCGGCCTGCGCCGCGCGCACCGCCTGCTGCATCCGGTTCAGCCGCTCCGACGAGCGCGCCGCGCGCACCTTCGCCTCGTTGCCCGCATCGGTCGCGGCCTGCGCGGCCGCGGCCCGCGCCTGCTGCTCGGCCTTCGCGCCGGCCAGGGCGGCGGCCGCGCGCTCGGCGGCGGCCTCGGCGGCGGCGAGCTTCTCGTTGGCCTCGTCGACCGCGGCCTGCACCTCGATCACGCTCTGCCCGCGCTCGGAGCCGCCGACCACCCAGTGCGCGCCGAAGACGTCGCCGTCGGCGGTGACCGCGCGGACGTCCGGGTACTGCGCCACCAGATCGCGGCCCAGCCGCAGCGAGTCCACTACCGCCACCTGCTCGAGCGCCGAGAGCACCGCGTGGCGCAGCGACTCCGGCGCGCGCACCAGGTCCGCCGCCCAGCGCGCCCCCGGCGGCAGCGTCGGCCAGCCCGAGCGGTCGACGGTCGACCAGCCCGCGACGAGCACGCCCGCCCGGCCGGCGTCACCGGATCGCAACAACTCCAGCGCCACGACGGCGTCGTCACCGGACGCCACCGCGACCGCGTCCGCCACCGGCCCGAGCGCCGCGGCCAGCGCCGCCTCCGCGCCCGGCTCGACAGTCAGCAGTGCGGCCACCGAACCCAGCAGGCCCGGCATCCGGTCGCCCGCGGCGAGCAGCGCGCCCGCGCCGTCCTTGCGGGACAGGCCGAGCGCGAGCGCGTCGACCCTGGCCTGCCAGGAGGCGATGTCCTTCTCGGCCGTGCGCTCGGCCGACACCAGCTCGTCGACCCGGGCCTGCGCGGCCTGCTGCGCGGTTTTGGCCTGCTCGAACCGGTCGGCCAGGCCCGCGTCGTCGGCGTCCTCGACACCCGTCGAGGCCTGCGCCTCGGCCAGCTCGACCGCGGCATCCTCGGCCCGCACGGTGGCCTCGGCCAGCGTGGTCGACAGCCGCTCGATCTCCTCGGCCGTGGCACCGTTCTTGCTGCGCAGCGCGTCGACCTGACCGGAAAGGCGCGCCAGGCCCTCACGCCGGTCGGCCACCGCGCGCACGGCAGCGAGGTGGGCCTGCTCGGCGGCCCGCACGACCTGCTCCAGCTCGGCTCGCCGCTCGGCGGCGTCGCCCAGCGCGAACCGGGCCACCTCGACGCGCTCGGCCAGCTCGGCCTCGCGGATCGCGGTCTCCCCGGCCTCGGCCTCCAGCTCCTCGGGGTCCCGGCCGCCGCGGGGCGCCTCGACCTCGGCGGACAGGTGCCGCTCGCGCTCGACGGCCAGCCGCACGGTGCCGCGCAGCCGCTCCTCCAGCGCGGAGAGCTTGTACCAGGTCTCCTGCGCGGAGGCGAGCCGCGGCGCGTCCACCGCGAGCTGGTCCTCGAGCGCCGTCTGCTTCGCGTCGGCGACCTCGAGGGCCTGCTCGACCTCGTGCCGCCGCGCCCGCGCGGCCTGCTCGTCGGCCTGGTCCCTGGCGATCTCCGTCCGCTGGCTGACCAGGTCGTCGGCGTGCAGCCGCAGCCGGGCGTCGCGCAGCTCGGCCTGCACGGCCTGCGCCTTGCGGGCGATCTCGGCCTGCTTGCCGAGCGGCTTGAGCTGGCGGCGCAGCTCGCTGGTCAGGTCCGTGAGCCGGGTGAGGTTGGCCTGCATCGCGTCCAGCTTGCGCAGCGCCTTCTCCTTGCGCTTGCGGTGCTTGAGGACGCCGGCAGCCTCCTCGATGAACGCGCGCCGCTCCTCGGGCTTGGACTCGAGGATCTGGGCGAGCTGGCCCTGCCCGACGATCACGTGCATCTCGCGGCCGATGCCGGAGTCGGAGAGCAGCTCCTGGACGTCCATCAGCCGGCAGGTGTTGCCGTTGATCTCGTACTCGCTCGCGCCGTCGCGGAACATCCGGCGGGTGATCGACACCTCGGTGTACTCGATCGGCAGCGCGCCGTCGGAGTTGTCGATGGTGAGGCTGACCTCGGCACGGCCGAGCGGGGCGCGGCCGGCGGTGCCGGCGAAGATGACGTCCTCCATCTTGCCGCCGCGCAGGTCCTTCGCGCCCTGGGTGCCCATGACCCAGCGCAGCGCGTCCAGCACGTTGGACTTGCCCGACCCGTTGGGTCCGACGACGCAGGTGATCCCCGGTTCGAAGCGCAACGTGGTGGCCGACGCGAACGACTTGAAACCCTTGAGCGTCAGGCTCTTCAAATGCACGAGACGCGTACCTCTCAGACAACCGTGAAGCGCGGTCTGTCCATCGAGGGTACCCGGACGCCCCGCGGATCGTGGGGAGGCGGGCGTGTGGCGCCGTGGTGAACGCGTGCTACCGGAGCGGTGCCGGGATGGTCAGCGCGACCTTGCGATCGTCCAGCAGCAGCTCCAGTTTCTGGATCTTGCTGCGGTGGATCGAGGTGCTCGCCGGGATCTCCTCGTCGTAGTCGTGGTCGGTCCCCCACCAGCCGGCGATCTCGTGGTTGCCGTCGGCGCCGTAGACCATCATGTAGCACTGCCGGCCTGGCGGAAGGCCGTGGATCCGCATCTGGATCTCGGTGCCCCACTCGTGGTCGATCAGCCGCGCGTCGGCCGTCGCACTGCCGTCCGGCGTCGTGGCGGTCCAGGTGATGCCGGCCGCCTCCGGAGGCGACGTGCCGGGCGCGTCGGGCGTCATCGCGCGCACGCCGAAGATCACGCCCGCGGCGAGGACCAGCACGACGACCGCGGCCGCCGCGGCGGCCCAGTAGCGCTTGCGGCGGGAGGCCCGCACCGGCGTGTCGGGCATGCCGGCGGCAAGGGCGGGCGCCGCGAGCCCGCGCATCGGGCCGCGCGGGCTGGGCATCGGGCCGCGCAGCTCGGGCGGGATCTCCTCGGGAAAGCCGAAGTTCGGGCGGAAGTGGTCGGGCAGGCTCGCCGTCTCCTGGCGCATGACCTGGGTCGACAGGGGCAGGCCGGGGACCGGGGCGGTGGGGTGCGCGTCCTCGAGCGTGGTCGGCGGCAGGCCGTCGGAGAAGTCGTCCAGCGAGATCTGGTTGAGCATGCCCGGCAGCGGGGCGAGGCGGACCAGCTCGGCGCGGCAGGTGTCGCAGCTGCCGAGGTGCGCCTCGAACTCGAAGCGCTCCTGCGGGTCGAGCGCACCGAGCAGGTACGCGCCAAGGGTGACGGTGTTCGCGCAGGTCACGGCTCGGTCACCCCCCGCTCCTCCAGTGCGTCACGCATCGCGCGCAGTGCGTAGAACGAGCGGGACTTGACGGTGCCGGGCGGCACGCCGAGCGCGGCGGCGGCCTCGGCGATCGTGCGGCGGCGGTAGAACAGCTCGCCGATCACGGCCCGGTGGTCCTTGGACAGGGCGCGCATGGCCTCGGCGACCTGCCAGCCCTGCAGCACGCGGTCGAAGTCGTCGGTCTGCCTGGCCCAGTCCCGTTCCATGATCGGCACCTCGTCGACGCGGGCACCCTGCCTGCGGAAGCCGGAGACGACCAGGTTGCGGGCGACCGTGTAGAGCCACGGCCCGGCCGCCTCGGCGGTCAGGTTGCCGGCGTTGCGCCACGCCCGCAGCAACGTTTCCTGCACGATGTCCTCGGCGTACTGGTGATCCCCACCGACCGCTCGCAGCACGTAGCCGAAAAGCGGCCGCCGGTAACGGCTGTAGAGTTCGCGGAGGAGCTCGTCCTCCTGGTCCGGGGTGTTCCCCACACCCTGTTCATACGCCCATTCGAAACGTGCGGTTCAATTCGGTTTGCCGGGTGATCCGTTCGTTACCCTCGCTAACGTTCTTCGAATCCCGCGAGATTGCTCTTCGCGTCCGACCACCGTTCCACGACCGTGTCGACCGAGCCGGGCGTGCCTCCGGAGCGCAACAGCTCGAGCAGCCGGATACACCCGATCCGGGCACCCTCCGCAACCACCTCGACGCGGCCGTCGTTGAGGTTCCGTGCGTAGCCACGCAGCCCGAGCTCGGACGCGCGAGCCCGGGTCCACCACCGGAACCCCACGCCCTGAACCCGACCGTGCACCCAGGCGGTCAACCGGACGGTTTCTTCGTTTAAGGTATCCACGGTCGGTGATTACCTCGATCCGTTGCGTGCACGATCAGTGATGGTGAAACGTTACTTCGCCGTAATACTCCAAATGGAGTATCGGCGGGCAAGCCGAGGAGGTTGGACTCTGCGATGTCGGAGCCGGAAGACGAACTGACTCCTTTACCGGAGGACCCCGAGCAGCCGTCGACGCCTTCCCGCTCGCCGTACATCGCGCTCGGCGTGGCCGCGGTCGTGGTCTCGACGGTGTTCGCCACCGTCGCCGCGCTGGCCAGCACCCGCGACGAGGCGGCACCGGCACCGCTGAGCAAGGACACGATCGAGACCTCCTCGCCGGAGACCTATACCACCGATCCGACCGAGACGTCCGCGCCCGGCAGCAGCTCGAAGACCAAGGCGCCCAAGAAGAGCGGCTCGACGACGACCTCGACGTCCGAGGACGACGAGACCACCACCGAGGACGAGGGCACGACCACCGGCGGCGGGACGACCACCCAGCCCGGGCACACGACCACGCACCGCCCGCCGAACACCACGACTCCCCCGCCGAACCAGTCGCCGATCGCCTCCTTCAACGCACCCGGCTGCACCGTCGGCGTCGCCTGCGCCTTCGACGGCGGCGGTTCGTCGGACCCGGACGGCAGCATCGCGTCCTTCAGCTGGAGCTTCGGCGCGTCAGGCAAGACCGCCTCGCACACGTTCGGTGAAGCGGGCACGTTCGACGTCACGCTGACGGTGACCGACAACAAGGGCAAGGAGAACGCCGTGACCAAGTCCGTCACGGTCTCCACATCCACTACTACCTCGAGTAACTAGACCCGCCTTCATAAGATCACCCGTTGGTGGTACGTTGCCGAACCGTGACCTCGGCACACAGACGTAGACCTGTGCTTCCCGCGCTGGCCGCAGCCCTGGTGGGCGCGGTTACGGCGGGTGCCGCCACGCTGATCTCCGCCATCGACGCGCCGTCCTCGGAGGACGCCGCGCAGGTGGCGCTGTCGGCCGCCGACGCGCAGAACCGCCACGGCGGGCTCTCCCGGCCCGACAACCGCATGGCGCAGGGTTCATCCGGCTCCGCGGACCAGGGCCGGGGCGACACCGACAGCACGAGCAAGGACGCGCCCGCGTCCAGCGACGCCCCCGAGCCGTCCAGCTCCACCGGCCCCGCGCGGACGCGGGAGTCCGAGACGTCCATCCCCCACTCGTCCGAGCCCGCACAGGGCGGCGTCGAGGACGAGGTCGTCGACCTGGTGAACGGCGAGCGCGCCAGGGCGGGCTGCGACCCGCTGACGATGGATCCGAAACTCGCCCAGGCGGCCCAGGACCACAGCACCGACATGGCGGAACGCGACTACTTCGATCACACCACGCCGGAAGGACTGACTTTCGCCGACCGGATCGTCAACGCCGGCTACCCGACCCCGGGCGCGGAGAACATCGCGGTCGGCCAGCAGAACGCCGATCAGGTCATGGACGGCTGGATGAACTCGGACGGTCACCGGGCGAACATCCTGAACTGCGACCTCAAGTCCATCGGCGTGGGCCTGGCCGAGGACGGCATGTACTGGACCCAGGACTTCGGTTACTAGTCCGCCGCTAGTCCGCCGCCAGTCCGCCGCTAGTCCGCCTCCCCGGGATTCAAAGTGTTGGTTGCGTTCCGGCCAATGGTGCGGTTGGGCACGTAACTGTGGCTGCGTGGCGTCACGGTCCCCTGAGGTTCCGTTGGTTGTCTTGAGGCTGCCGATCACTTCGTTGATCTCTACGCCTCGAAGCGGTAGCCCATGCCTGCTTCGGTTAGCAGGTGGCGGGGGCGGGATGGTTGGGGTTCCAGCTTTCGGCGCAGCTGGGCCAGGTACACGCGCAGGTAGTGGGTCTCCGACGCGTACGCCGGACCCCACACCTCCTGCAGCAGCTGCTTCTGCCCCACCAGCTTGCCCTTGTTGCGCACCAACAACTCCAGCACGCCCCACTCGGTCGGGGTCAGGTGCACCTCGGCGCCGTCGCGCAGCACCTTCTTCGCCGCGAGGTCGACGGTGAACGCGTCGGTCTCGACGACCGCCGCCTCGCCGGTCGGCACCGACGCCGACGCGCGGCGCACCGCGGCCCGCAGCCGGGCGAGCAGCTCGTCCATGCCGAACGGCTTGGTCACGTAGTCGTCCGCGCCCGCGTCGAGCGCGGCCACCTTGTCGCCGGAGTCGGTGCGCGCGGACAGCACGATGATCGGCACCGCCGTCCAGCCGCGCAGGCCCTCGATCACGGTCGAGCCGTCCATGTCCGGCAGCCCCAGGTCGAGCACCACGACGTCCGGGCGCACCGCCGCGGCGACCCGCAGCGCGTCGCGGCCGTCGCCCGCGGTGGCCACCTCGTACCCGCGCGCGGTCAGGTTGATCCGCAGCGTTCGCACGATCTGCGGCTCGTCGTCGACCACCAGCACCTTGGTCACGGCTGCCCCTCACCATCCACGGGCAGCGAGATCACCACGGTGAGCCCGCCGCCCGGCGTGTCCTCGGTCCGGATCGTGCCACCCATCGCGTCGGTGAAGCCCCGCGCCACGGACATGCCGAGCCCGATGCCGCTCGACGTGTCGCCGGGCCGCTGGAACGGCGAGAACTCGGTGCCCGCGGTGCCCTTCGGCAGCCCGGGACCGTGGTCCACGACCCGCAGCTCCACCCGCTCCCCGTACGCGCTGGCGCGCACGGCGATCGCCGGCTCCCCCGGCGCGACCGGTCGCCGCGGCCTGCCGTGCCGCAGCGCGTTGTCCACCACGTTCGCGACCACCCGCTCCAGCAGCCCCGGGTCGGCCAGCACCGGCGGCAGCGCCTCGTCCACGTCGACCGCGACCTCGGCCCGACCGTCCAAACCGGACAGCGCGCGGGCGACGGCCTCGTCGTAGGTCACCGCGCGCAGCACGGGCCGGACCGCGCCGGTGGCGAGCCGGGACGAGTCGAGCAGGTTGCCGACGAGCCCGGCGAGCCGGTCGGCGGACTCCTCGATGGCCGCCAGCAGCTCCGCGGAGTCCTCTTCGGACAGTTGCAGGTCCGGCGCGCGCAGGCTGCCGACCGCTGCCTTGATCGACGTGAGCGGCGTGCGCAGGTCGTGGCCGACGGCCGACAGCAGCGCGGTGCGCAGCTCGGTGGTCTCCGCGCGGCGTTTGGCGTCGGCCGCCTCGCGGCGCATTCGCTGGTGCCGCAACGCGAGCAGCGCCTGCCCGGCGGCCGTCTCGAGCACGCCGCGAGCCTCCGCCGGCAGGGCACGGCCGCGCAGCGCGAGGTGCACGTCCGCGGTCACCGGCACGTCGGTGTCCGCGTCGTCGGGGTTGTCGCAGGGTTTCGGCCCGGCGCACGCCACCCGTTCCCAGACGCCGTCCCGCTTCTCCAGCAGCGCCACGGAGTTGAGCCCGAAGTTCTCCCGCACCTTCTCCAGCAGCCGGTCCACCGGGTGCGGGTCGGTGAGCACGGTCCGCGCGTAGGACGACAGCAGCGCGGCCTCCGTGCGCGCCTCGGCCGCCTGCACCGAGCGCCGCGCCGCGCGGTCCACGACGAGCGCCACGAGCACGGCCACGGCCACCATCACCGCCAGCGTCACCAGGTTCTCGGTCTCGGCGATGGTGAGCGTGTACACCGGCGGGGCGAAGAAGAAGTTGAGCAGCAAGCCGGAGAGCACGGCCGCGACCACGGCCGGCGCGAGCCCGCCGAGGAGCGCGACGAGGACGATGACGAGGAAGTAGCCGACCGCGTCGGTGGACAGGCTCAGGTTGCCGCGCAGCAGGAAGCCGACGAGGGTCGCGAGCGCGGGGCCGAGCACCGCGAACGCGAGGCCGCCGAGGCGGCGCGAGCGGGCCAGCGGGCTGCGGGCGAGGCGCGGCCACCGGCTCCGCCCGGCCTCGGAGTGGGTGACCATGTGCACGTCGATCGAGCCGGACCGCTGCACGACGGTGGCGCCGATGCCGGCGTCGAAGAGCCGGGCGATCCGCGACCGCCGCGACGTGCCGACGACGAGCTGGGTGGCGTTGGCGCCGCCGGCGAAGTCGAGCAGCGCGGTCGGCACGTCGTCGCCGATCACCGTGTGGAAGGAGGCGCCGAGGTTCTCCGTCAGGCGGCGCATCTCGGCGACCGCGCGCGGGCTCACCCCGGTCAGGCCGTCGCCGCGCAGGATGTGCAGCACGAGCAGCTCCGCGCCGGCGCGGGCGGCGATGCGGCCGGCGCGGCGCACGAGCGTCTCGGTCTCCGGCCCGCCGGTGACCGCGACGACGACGCGCTCGCGGGCCTCCCAGGTGTCGGTGATGTGCTGCTCGCTGCGGTAGCGCCGCAGGGCGACGTCGACCTGGTCGGCCACCCACAGCAGGGCCAGCTCGCGCAGCGCGATGAGGTTGCCGGGCCGGAAGTAGTTGCCGAGCGCGGCGTCGATCACCCGGGCCGGGTACACGTTGCCGTGCGCGAGGCGGCGGCGCAGCGCCTCCGGGGTGATGTCGATCAGCTCGAGCTGTTCGGCCTTGCGGACGACCTCGTCCGGGACGGTCTCCTGCTGGCGGACGCCGGTGATGCGCTCGACGACGTCGTTGAGGCTCTCCAGGTGCTGGACGTTGACCGTCGTGAGGACCGTGATGCCTGCGGCGAGCAGCTCCTCGACGTCCTGCCAGCGCTTCTCGTTGCGCGTGCCGGTGACGTTGGTGTGCGCGAGCTCGTCGACGAGCACGACCTCCGGCTTGCGGGCCAGCACGGCGTCCACGTCCAGCTCGGTGAACTCCCGGCCGCGGTGCTCGAGCGTGCGCCGGGGCACGATCTCGAGGCCGGGCAGCAGCGCGTCGGTCTTCGCGCGCTCGTGGGTCTCGACGAACCCGATGACGACGTCCGTGCCGCGCTCGACGCGCCGGTGCGCCTCGCCGAGCATCGCGTACGTCTTGCCGACGCCCGGGGCCGCGCCGAAGTAGATGCGCAGCTCGCCACGGCGCGGTTCGTCCTGCCGTGGTGACCCCGCCGGTTCCGTGGTGACCTCCACGTAGCAAGTCTGCGCCATCCGCCGCGGGGCCGGACGAAGGACCACGGGCCATGACGAGATCTTGACGCCACTCGCCGATTGACCACGTCCGGTTACTTCATTGCATGGGAAACTTTGACCCTAGTGGTAACCCATAACGCCGAGTATCGTGAATATCCGAAGGAATTTCATCCGGATAGGCGACCATGGACGACCTCGACAACCGACGCCCCAAACCCCGCCGTTCGCGTGCAGACGCGCTCCGCAACCGGGAGCAGATCCTTCGCGCGGCCGCTGACCTCATCGTCGAGCAAGGTCCGGCGACGCCGATGGAGACGATCGCCCGCCGCGCGAAGGTCGGGATCGCCACTCTTTACCGGCATTTTCCAGACCGTTCGGTCTTGCTTCGGCAGGTCGCGATCGACACGCTGCGTCAATCCACGGCGGAGGCGCGGACCGCGCTCGACGAGGAGACGGACGCGTTCACCGCACTCGCCCGGTTCATGCACAACTCGATCGACCTGAAGATCGGCGCGGTGATGCCGATCCTGGCCGCCCGGTTCGCGGACGACGACGGGCTGGCCGAGGCCCGCCACGAGACCCGCGAGGCGCACGAGGCGCTCATCAAGGCCGCGCACGACGAGGGCTCGCTGCGCCCGGACGTGACGGCGGGGGACATCGGGCTGCTGATCGTCCGCTTCACCCCGCCGCTGCCCGGCCCGATCTCACCCGAGGACAACGAGCGGCTCAGCCACCGTCACCTCGAGCTGATGCTGGACGGCCTGCTGCGCTTCCTGTCCCACGAAGTCCTGCCCGGCCCGGCGATGTCGTTCGACGAGCTCATCCAGATGCGCCCGGACCTGAGCCGCGGGGTCACGAACGAGCTGCACGCGAAGGAACGCGGCCGGCATTCGCGCGGGGCCGCGGCTGGCAGCGAGGGCACGAATAGGACGACCGGTTCATGAACGGCTCCCGGCGCACCGGCCGCCCGCATCGCGGGCACGGCAGGCCCTCCTGCCCGTAGACCGCGAGCGCCCGGTCGAAGTAACCCGACTGCCCGTTCACGTTGACGTAGAGCGCGTCGAACGACGTGCCGCCCGCGCCCAGCGCCTCCGCCATCACCTCGGTGGCCGCGGACAGCACGGCCGCGGCCCGCGCACTCGGCAGCCGGTCCGTCGGCCGCGCCCAGTGCAGCTTCGCGCGCCACAGCGCCTCGTCGGCGTAGATGTTGCCGATCCCGGACACCAGCGACTGGTCCAGCAGCGCCCGCTTGACCTCCGTGTGCCGCCTGCGCATCGCGGCCACGGTCGCCGGCAGGGAGAACAGCGGGTCCATGGGGTCGCGCGCGATGTGCGCGATCAGCGCGGGCACCCGGCTGCCGTCCACCTCCACCACGTCGTCGAGGGTGAACCCGCCGAACGTGCGCTGGTCGACGAACCGCAGCTCCGGGCCGTCGTCGGCGAAGGAGAACCGGATGCGCAGGTGCTTCTCGTCCGGCGTGCCGGCCGGCTGAACCAGGAGCTGCCCGCTCATCCCCAGGTGCGCGAGCAGGGCCTCGTCGCCGTCCAGCGACACCCACAGGTACTTGCCCCGCCGCGACACGGCGTCGACCGTGCGGCCGGCGAGGCGGCCGGTGAAGTCGGCGGGTCCGGGCATGTGGCGGCGGATCGCGCGCGGGTGCAGGACCTCGACGGCGCGCAGCCGGCGGCCGGTGACGTGTGCGGCGAGGCCCCGCCGGACGACCTCGACCTCGGGTAACTCGGGCACTGTTCCGCCTCCCCGAAATTCAAAGTGTTGGTCGCGTTCCAGCGAACAGTGCGGAGGGGCGGTTGATCGTGGCCAAATGCCGTCACGGTCCCCTGGGGTTCCGTTGGTCGGATCAAGCTCTGCGACGGTTTCTAGCTCGTGGCGTCCGGCTTGCCCGACTTGATCAGTTCGGAGAGCGTGCGCCAGGCGGCCTCGGCGGCCTTCTGCTCGGCCTCCTTCTTGGTGTGGCCGTCCCCGCTGCCGCGGTCCACCCCGGCCACGATGACCGTGGCGGTGAACTCCTTGCGGTGGTCGGGGCCCTCCTCCTGCACGCGGTACTCCGGCACGCCGAGGCTCGCGGACGCGGTCAGCTCCTGCAGGGAGGTCTTCCAGTCCAGCCCGGCGCCGAGCAGCGGCGCCTCGGCGAGCAGCGGGTCGAACAGCCGGTGCACCATCGTGCGGGCCGCCTCGACCCCGTGCTCCAGGTACACCGCGCCGATCACGGCCTCCATGCCATCGGCCAGGATGCTCGCCTTGTCCCGGCCGCCGGTGAGCTCCTCGCCCTTGCCCAGCAGCAGGTACGCACCGAGCCCCTCGTCGCCGAGCCGGCGCGCGACGCCGGCCAGCGCGTGCATGTTGACCACGCTCGCCCGCAGCTTCGCCAGCTGGCCCTCGGGGAGGTCGGGATGCGTGCAGTAGAGGTGGTCGGTGACGACCAGGCCCAGCACGGCGTCACCGAGGAACTCGAGCCGCTCGTTCGGCCGCAGGCCGCCGTTCTCGTACGCGTACGAGCGGTGTGTCATCGCAAGCGTCAGCAACTCGGCATCGAGCTCGACGCCGAGTGCCTCGAGCAGCTTGGCCGGGTCGGCTGCCGGACTGCGCGCCGCCCTACTGCCCACTAGCGCTTACCACCTTCGTCGCCGCGGATCAGGCCGGCTCGGTGACCTGACGGTTGTCGTACTGGCCACACTCGGGGCAGACGACGTGCTGAGGCTTCGGCTTCCGGCAGGCCCGGTTCGAGCACTCCACCAGGTGCGGGGCGCTGGTCTTCCACTGGGACCGGCGCGAGCGCGTGTTCGAACGCGACGTCTTCCGCTTGGGGACGGCCACGACTCAATCTCCTTCTGCAAAGCTCATGGTGGGAGGGACTCAGTCGTCCCGATCCGTGCTGAACCGCTCGGTGAGCGCGGCCCACCGAGGGTCAATCGTCTCATGCCGGTGATCCGGACCGAGATCGGCCCACTTGCCACCGCAGTCCACGCACAGCCCGGCGCAGTCCGGCGTGCACAGCGGCACGCTCGGCAGGGTCAGCACCGTGGCGTCGCGCACCACCGGCTCGAGGTCGACCAGGTCGTCCACCAGCCGCGCGATCTCGTCCTCGTCGGTGGTCTGCTCGGTCGCGCTGTGCGGGTAGGCGAACAGCTCGGTGAACTCGACCTCGACGGTCTCGCCGGTGATCGGGTCCAGGCAGCGCGAGCACTCCCCCGCCACCTCGGCGTATGCGGTGCCGGTCACCAGCACGCCCTCGACCACCGACTCGAGCAGCACGTCCAGTTCGACCTCCGCGCCCTTGGGCACGGCAATGACGCCTTCGACCCCGAGGGCGTTCTGCGTGGGGACCACGCGGTGCACCTGGCGGGACAGGCCGGGCCGCCTGCCGAGCTCCCGGGTGTCGAACACCCACGGGCTCCTGCGTTGATCGGACATGACGAGCTCGACGCTTCCCAACGTTGATTTGTTCCCGGGCGCGAACCCGCGCCCCAGCCCGTCCAGCGTACGTCAGGCTTGGTAGTCGAACGGCATGCCACCGCTCTGCACGCCCAGCGCCGCGCCGCGCAGGTGCGCGCGGCCCTTGTCGACCGTGCGCAGCGTGTGGGTGAGCAGGTCGCCGAACTCGCCGAGCTTGCTGTCGACGTACTCGTCGCACTCGGCGCGCTGCCGGGCGGCCTCGTCGGCGGTGGCGTCCAGGATGCGGGCGGACTCGGCGTGCGCGGCCTGCACGACGTCCGTCTGCGACACGAGCCGGGTCTGCTCGATGCGGCCGTCCTCGACCTGGCGCTCGTAGGACTCGCGGCCCGCCTGGATCATCCGGTCGGCCTCGTCCTGCGAGCGCCCCACGAGCTCGTCGAACTTGGCCTGGCCGGCGGCCACGGTCCGGTCGGCCTTGTCCTCGGCGTCGGCGACCAGCCGGTCGGCGTGCGCACGGGCCTCGGCCGCCAGCCGCTCGGCCTCGGCACGGGCGTCCTCGACGGCCTTGCCCGCCTCGAGGTTGGCCTTGCTGACTGTCTGCTCGGCCTCGTGCTCGGCCTTGCCGATGATCTCGTCCTTGCGGTCGAGCACGTCCTGCGCGTCGTCGACCTCCCCCGGCAGTGCGTCGCGGACCTCGTCGAGCAGCTCGAGGAGGTCCCCCCTGGGCACCACGCAGCTCGACGTCATCGGCACTCCCCTGGCCTCCTCCAGGATCGTGACGAGCTCGTCGAGAGCCTCGAACACCTTGTACACCGTGCCTCCCTCGCCCTGTCCCCGGCGCATGACTCCAGGGTTCAGTCTGCCGTCTCGACCAGGGCGGTCGGGGGAGGCCGGTGCCTCCTGGCGTGTCAGCCGTTCAGGTCCACCTGCACGAAGGTGCCGTACCGGTCCGGGGTGAAGAAGAACTCGCCGCCCTCGCCGGTGATCAGCCGCTGGTTGCCCCGGTCGGGCGCGCCGGGGGTGGGCACCGTGTAGAGGTGGTAGTAGCCGGCGTCGCAGGTCGGCAGCACGCCCTCGCGGTTCTCGTAGACCGTGCCGTCCTCGGGGTACGGGAAGGGGCCGTCCGCCTTGACCAGCGCGACCGTGTCGGCCACCTCGGCGGGCAGGCTCGACAGCGGCGCGCTGTCGATGTCGGACAGGTCACCGCAGGAGGTGCCGCCACCGCTGCCGAGGTCGATGAGCGAGAAGGTCTCGTAGTGGTCGCCGGTGTAGAAGTGCTCGCCGCCGGAGCCGGTCACGATCCGCCGCGCGCCGCGGTCGGGGCTCCCGGGCGTTTTGACCGTGTACTCGTGGTAGTAGCCGTCGGAGCAGTCGGGCAGGATGCCCTCGCGGTTGTCGAAGACCGTGCCGTCCTGCGGGTACGGGAACGGGCCGCCTGCGGAGATCAGGTCCTCGGTGTCGCCTGCCTCGGCCGGCAGGTCGGCCAGCTTCACCTTGTCGTAGCTGGAGGTGTCGCCGCACGGCGGCTGGGCGAGCGCGGTGGCGGTCGTGTCGGTGGCAGACGTCGCCGCGAATGTCGCGGTCGAGACACCGAACACGCCGAGCGCCGCGATCAGCAGCGTGAGTAGCGTCTTCACTTTGGCGCGCGCGACGTTGCTCATTCACCGAATGTAACTCGATCACGTAAGACCGCTGTAGGCGCCGATCGTCGGTTACCGGCCGGTTCGGTTCCGGTTCGGTTCCGGTTTGATGGCGTTCATGGACGACCTGGACTCCGACCTGAACGCCGTGGTGATCCGGCGCGCCACGGCCGCCGACGTGCCGGCGATCGTGGCCATGCTCGCCGACGACCCGCTCGGCGCGACCCGTGAGTCCCCGGGCGACCCGGCGTACGCGTCGGCGTTCGCGGAGATCGACGCGGATCCGCGGCAGTACCTCGCGGTGGCGTCCGTGGCTGACGGGGTCGTGGGGACGCTGCAGCTGACGTTCATCCCGGGGCTCTCGCGGCGGGGCGCGACCAGGGCGCTGATCGAGGCGGTGCGGGTGCGGTCGGACCGGCGCGGCGGCGGGCTGGGGCGGCTGCTCGCGGAGTGGGCCGTCGAGACGGCCCGGTCGCGCGGGGCGGCGATGGTGCAGCTGACGACGGACGCCAGCCGGGTGGACGCGCACCGGTTCTACGAGCGGCTCGGCTTCGTCGCGAGCCACGTGGGCATGAAGCTGGTCTTCTAGTCGCCCGTGGACTCCTCGGCCAGCCGCTTGAGCAGCCGGCGGTGGACGTTGTCCGGGAGCAGGTGCGCCACGTCGCCGCCGTAGGTCGCGACCTCCTTGACCAGGGAGCTGGACAGGAAGCTGTTCAACGGCTTGGTCGGCATGAACAGCGTCTCCACGCCGGTGAGCTGCTGGTTCATCTGCGCCATCTGCAGCTCGTAGTCGAAGTCGCTCACCGCGCGCAGGCCCTTGACGATCGCCTGGACGTCGTTCTGGCGGCAGTAGTCGACGAGCAGACCGTGCCAGGAGTCGATGCGGATGTTGTCCAGGTGCGCCACCGACTCGGCCAGCATCTCCATCCGCTCGGGGACGGCGAACAGGCCACGCTTGTTCTTGTTGATCAGCACGGCGACGACGACCTCGTCGAACACGGCGGCGGTTCGCTCGAGGATGTCGAGGTGACCGTTGGTCGGCGGGTCATAGGAACCGGGACACACCGCGCGCCTCATGGTGGCGGACTGTACCGCCTCCCCGGAATTCGAAGAGTTGGTTGCGTTCCGGCGGACGGTGCCGTTGGTCACGTACCTGTGGCCGGGTGCCGTCACGGTCCCCTGAGGTCACCTTTGGTCGGTGCTAGACCTGATCCGCTACCCGCGCCCAGTGCAGCTCCGTGTCGCCGTAGCGGCGGATCCGCCCCGGCGCCAGCGGTGACGGCCAGTCCGGCGGGCCCGACCGGCGCGCCCGCTCGACGATCACCAGCGAGCCCGGCGCGAGCCAGCCGCCCGCGGCCAGCGCGGCCAGGTCGGGGGCCGGGTCCAGCGCGTACGGCGGGTCGGCGAGCACGAGGTCGAACGGCTCCCCCGGCGCCTCCGCCAGCACGGCCGCGACCCGGCCCGGCCGGACCACCGCGCCCGGCAGGCCGACGGCGGCGATGTTCTTGCGCAGCACGGACACGGCGTTCGCGTCCGACTCGACCAGCACGGCCGTCGCGGCCCCCCGCGACAGCGCCTCCAGGCCGAGCGCCCCGGTGCCCGCGTAGAGGTCCAGGACCCGCGCGCCGTCCAGGTCGAGCGCGGCCTCGATGGCGCTGAACAGGGCCTCGCGCACCCGGTCCGATGTCGGGCGGGTGCCGCGCTTGGGCACGGTGAGCTGTCGCCCGCCCGCCGCCCCGGCCACGATCCTGGTCACCCGGACATCGTCGCGCAGTGAACTGTGATCAGGGTGTCGGCCCCCGCGAGGCCGAATTCGCGTAGGCTCGCTTGTCCCTATTCCTATGCAGGCAACCGGGGAGCGGCTGGGTGTCGCACACCTCTGTCAGGCAGGCGGAGATCGCGCTCGAGCAAGCGCACGTCGACGTCGTGTACGAGCGCGTCGAGGAGATGCGCGTCGAGGCGCGCGACATGCGCCGCCGCGGCGACCAGCTTGCGCACGGTGCCCGCAACGAGGCCATCTTCGAGCAGGCCGCGATGCTGTTCGAACGCGACGTGATGGTGCGCCACGCCAACCAGATCCTGCGCAGCCTCGACGCCGAGCACGAAGGTCTCGTGTTCGGCAGGCTCGACACCGTCGAGGACGGCGCCGGCGCCGAGACCATGTACGTCGGCCGGCTCGGCATCCGGGACACGAACTTCGACAATCTCGTCACCGACTGGCGGGCGCCCGCCGCGGCCGCGTTCTACCAGGCGACCGCCGAGGAGCCGATGAACGTCGTGCGCCGGCGCGTGATCCGCTCCACCGGCCAGTCCGTTGTGGACATCGACGACGACCTGCTCGCGCCGGAGAAGCGGCCGGCCGGGATGGCGGTGGTCGGCGAGGGCGCGCTGATGGCCTCGCTGACCCGGGCGCGCGGCGACAAGATGCGCGACATCGTCGCCACGATCCAGCGGGAGCAGGACGAGGCGATCCGGGCGCCGTGGCGTGGCATCACCGAGATCACCGGCGGGCCGGGCACCGGCAAGACGGCCGTGGCGCTGCACCGGGTCGCGTACCTGCTGTACCGGGACCGGCGGCGGATGGGCGGGTCCGGCGTGCTGGTCATCGGCCCGTCGCCGGCGTTCACCTCGTACATCTCCCGGGTGCTGCCGTCGATGGGCGAGGACACCGTCGAGCTGCGCTCGCTGGGCGAGGTGCTCGACGGCGCGGCGGCGGTCGGCCACGACACGGCCGAGGTGGCCCGGATCAAGGGCTCGCTGCGGATGCGCCGGGTGCTGAAGCGGGCCCTGCGCACGACGCCGCCGGAGGCCCCCGACGAGCTGCGGATCACCCACCGCGGCGAAGTGCTCAAGCTGGACGGGCGGGAGCTGGCGCGCGTGCGGCGGGCGGTGCACTCCGCCGGGCGGCCGCCGAACCAGTCGCGGGTCGACGCGGCGGAGGCGCTGCTCGAGGCGTTGTGGCGGCAGGCCGAGGGCCGGCCGGGCATGGAGCACGACGAGGTGGTCACCGAGCTCGGCGAGCGCATCGACTTCCACCGGTTCGTGGTGTTGTGGTGGCCGATCGTGGCCGCGAACGAGGTGCTGTCGTGGTTCGCCGACCAGGAACGGCTCGCGGACGCCGCCGGCCGGGCGCTGTCCGCGGCGGAGGTCGAGCTGCTGGCGTCGTCGTGGGCGTCGGCCGCGGGCCCGACGGTCGCGGACGTGGCGCTGCTCGACGAGCTGCGTGTGCTGCTTGGCGTGCCGCCGCGGCGGCACCGCCGCCGGGCGGCTCAGCTGGCGGCGGAGATGGCGGCGACGTGGGGCGGCGCCGACGGCCCGGCCTACCGGCGGACCGAGCACTACGACGAGTACTCGCACATCGTGGTCGACGAGGCGCAGGATCTGTCGCCGATGCAGTGGCGGATGGTCGGCAGGCGCGGGAAGTACGCGAGCTGGACCGTGGTCGGCGACCCGGTGCAGAGCTCGTGGCCGGACCCGGCCGAGGCTGAGGCGGCACGCACGTCGGCGGTGGGCCCGCGGACCACCCACCGCCGGTTCACGCTGGCCACGAACTACCGCAACTCGGCGGAGATCTTCGAGCTGGCCGCCCAGGTCGTCGGCGACGTGGCCACGGCGGACCAGCTGCCGACCGCGGTGCGCAGCACGGGTGTCAAGCCGGCGATCCGCACGCTGTCCGAGGCCGAGCTCCCGGCGGCGGTCCGGACCGCCGCGGACGAGTTGCTGTCCGATGTGGACGGAACGGTCGGGGTGATCGCCGCCACCGGCCGGGTGGCCGGGGTGCGCGCCGCCGTGTCCGAAGTGGAGAACGACCGGCTGTCCGTAGTGGACGGCGTCGAGGCGAAGGGCCTGGAGTACGACGCGGTCGTCCTGGTCGAGCCGAACGAGCTGGTCACCGAGTCGACCACCGGCCCGCGCACCCTCTACGTCGCGCTGACCCGCGCCACCCAGCGCCTGACGGTCCTGACGACCGACCCCTCCTGGCCGTCCTGAGCCCGGCTAGGGATTCCACGCCCCGGGTACGCCGCGCAGGAGATCGTCGGGGTCGGGCACCCGGTAGGTGGCACGCGGGTCCCCGAGCCACCCCCGCTCGAACGCGACGCCCGTCTGCTGCTCCATGAGCGCGAGCGCCGTCGACCGCAGGGCGCCGACGTCGACCGCGGCGGCGCGCCACGGTGGTGCGGGCGCGTCGGCGAACATCTCGAAGTTGGCGGCGACCCGCCCGTCGACCGCGTGGTTGACGCGCGGGTTGCCGCTGAGGCTCCAGTGAACGGCGAAGAACCGCCCGCCGACCGAACACCGCCGGGCGATCTCCGGCACCAACCCGGTCCACCCGTTCCACTCGAGCATGACGACCGCTCCCTTGTGGACGATTGCCTGCACGTGGTGCCGAGGCTGGTCGAGATCCCCTTGCAGATCAGCGAGCGTCGTGAAGGCGAACTCGCCGACCGGCCGTTCGGGGTCGCCGCCGTAGCTGCGGATCACCTCGCCGACGCCCCGCCCTTGCACGACGGCCACGGCCAGGGCGAGGTCGAGGTCCTCGTCGGCCCACCGGTACCGGCGCGCCAGGTCGGTCAGCACAGCCCCTTCTCCTTCGCGACGTCGATCCCGTCGAAGGGCGCGGTGGCGATCAACTCCGGATGAACGATCACCACGAGGAACCGCACTCCGTCCTTCGGGTACTGGCGTCCGTACGAGCCGCCCTGGCACGCGTTCTCCCGCAGCGGAACCTCCTCGGTCCGCGCCCCGGCGCCTCCTTCCGCGGTCGCCGCCATCGGATACTCGTCACAGCTCCCGGCCGGCGGCGGGTGCCGATGCGCGAAACCTCCGCAAGCGGCGTCTCGGTTGGCGGGCTGGCGCCGCCGGTCCATCGTGAGTATTGCCGGTTTGCTCTCCTCCCACGCAAGTCTCGTGTTCCGCGCGATGAAGGGCATCTTGGCGGCGTTCACGGTCAGCACCCGCAGACCGTCGCATTCCCGTCGCGCGAGCACCTCCCGCGGATCACAGGCCGCGACCTTCGGTTGTGCGTTGGCGGCAACCATGAACGCGCCGTCGCCGTCGCCGACTGTCACCGCGTCGCTCGCGCCGGTCATTTCCGAGAGCACATCGCCCGCGCCGTCGAGAAGCTTCGGCGCGATATAGACACCGGCAACGACGACTGCGGCGATCAGTAGGACGCGTGTGGTGGTCTTCGTGGCCATGACAACCCCCCGGATAGCCACAGTGAGTATCGCATCAACTACTCATTGTTGCCAACCTTCGCGTGGGCGAGGGCCGAGAGGCGGATCGGGCGGTGTCCGTTGTGGACAGGACCGTGCGCCACGGCTCGCCGTTCTCCGCGCCGCGTTCGGCGCCACCGCCGACACGTACGCGTTGCCGGCCTCGTCGCGGTCGGGTTCGGGGAGCATGTGGTCGGCCACCAGCTCGGTGCCGGGGGGCAGCGTGCCGACGGCCGCGAGCACGCGCTCGATCGCCGGGAGGCCCAGGTACATCGACACGCCCAGCCAGCCGACGAAGGCCGGCCGAGTAGGATCGAAGCCCGCGCCCAGCAGGCATTCCAGCACGCGTTTGTCTCGAAATCGACCGGAACGTAGGTCACCGAACTCGGCGGGGCAACGGATTTCTTGTATTCCTGCGGCTGCGGGTGGTCGACCTCGAAAACGCGCACCGAACCGGCGAGCGGTGGGCGAACGAGTCCAGCCCGGCGCCGAGCAGTACGTACTGGTCAGCCCCGGACGCGCGCAGGCGGCTCTCCGTGACGCGTGTCCGCGTCGTGACCTGCGCACGAGCGGCCGAGAGCACCAGGTGCGTGCCGTGCAGGCGGTGGTAGTCGAGCAGCTCCCCGGCCCGCGCGCCGAGCATGCGGGTGGCCACGGGATCGTCCAGTAGGTACGGCGGAGAATCGACGAGAAGGTGCGCGGCGCGCGCGGCAGCGGCCATCAATGCGGTTCTGGAAATCACGCCGCAAACATTACGTGACAATGTCGAGACTATATCACAAAAAGAAAACATTCGAAAGAGTCGGCGGATAACAAATCATTGGTGGCGGGCCGCGTGGGCGCGAACCTTCGCGCGGTTGCCGCAGGCCGCCATGCTGCACCACACCCGCCGACCGCGCGGGTCGAGGAACAGCCATCCGCACCCCTGCCCTGGACAGGCCCGCACGGTCGCGCGCTCCGGCCGGGCGAGCAGGTCGGCGGCGGCGATGGCGACCACGTGCAGCGGCAACCAGACGTCGCGGGACGGCGGCAGGGCCAGCGACGCCGAGCCGTCCGGCCCGGCGGTCAGGCGGCGCAGCACGTTCGCCTCGTCCACCCGCGAGGCCACCTCCGCGAAGCCGGCGCCAGCCGTGCCACCGACGACCCCGGTTCCCTCGAGGAGCAGCCCGTACAGCGCGGCACGGAACGACCGGACCTCGTCGAGCACGCCCGCCGCCGCGCGCGACGTGGCCGGCAGGTCGTCCGCCGCCGGGACCAGCCCCGTGAACTCCGCCCACACCGCGAGCGTCCGGTAGTCCTTCAGCCACTCGGATCCCGCCGGCGCGCCCCAGCCCGCGAACGTGTTGCACAGCTCGAGCGCCGGGTGCCCGCCGGCCGGCTTGGGCAGGAGGTGCTCACCGACCCGCACGGCGTACGGCGGAACCTTCACCGGACCCCCCTTGACAGTTCGCGCGACTAACCACTTGAATCCAGCCTAGCGGTTAGCGGAAGGATCGATCATGCGTTTGTCGGCGGTGTCCGTGGTGGCAGCGATGTTGTTGGCCGGTCTATCAGGGGGTACCGCGGCCACCGCCGAGACGCGGGCCGGCGGCATCCATCCCGAGCCGTGGCAACCGTTCAGCGCCACGAGCTTCACCGCGCCCGCGGGCCGGTACTGCGACTTCGCCCTCCAGGTGACGGCGGTCCAGGACGAGGAGGAGGTCCGGGTCGACGCCCGCTACCCCGACGGCGCGATCCGCGTCAACGAGTACCGGGGCACGCTCGTCTCCCGGTTCACGAACGTGGCCACCGGCGAGTCGGTGCTGCGCGACCTGTCCGGCCGCGGCTTCGAGGAGCGCTACCCCGACGGCCTGACGCTCGAGTCGTTCACCGTGATCGGCCCGTTCGGCTTCGGTTTCGGCGACGGGGACGGGTTCGCGAAGGGCTACTACCGCTTGTCCGGACTGCACAAAGTCGCGCTGACCCGGAACGGCGTCAAGTCGATGGCCGTCGACGCGGGTCCCGAAGAGAACATGTGCGAGACGCTCGGCTAGTCGAGAACGGAGTCCAGGAACCGCATCGCGCGTTCGATCAGCTCGTCCTCCGAGAGGTTCCACAAATCGCCCCGGCGGCCGAGCTGACCGTCGATCGCCAGCGACGCCAGGCCGTGGCCGAAGGCCCACAACGACACCGCGAGCCCGTCCGGGTCGGCCGCGCCACACTCGGCCACCACACCCGTCAGCACCGCGAACGCCGCGTCGCCCGCCGCGCGCGCGTCCGGGTGCTTCTCCGGCTCCGACAGCTCCGGGCGGAACATCAGCTGGAAGTACGCCCGGTGCCGCCGCGCGAACTCGACGTACGCGGCGACCATCGCGAGCAGCTTTGCGCGGAAGCCGTCCGCGCCTGAGCGCGCGGTCTCCATTTCCACCGCCAGCTGCTGGAAGCCGCGCGTGGAGATCGCCGCGAGCAGCGCCGCGCGGTCCGGGAAGTGGTGGTACGGCGCGCCGGGGCTGACGCCGGCCTCGCGCGCGACGCGGCGCAGGCTCACCGCGCCGATCCCCTCCGACTCGACCAGCCGGACGCACGCCTCGAGCAGCTCTTCGCGCAGCGCCCCGTGGTGGTAGCTGGCGCGCTTGCGCTCCCCGTCCGGCACCGGACGAGCGTAGGTGACCCGTTTCTTGACGACCATCGTGCCGTCGACTATACAGTGCTTAGATTCTAATCACCGTTCAGATCGGGGTATCTCATGACCATGGTGCTGGTCACCGGCGCGACCGGGTTCGTCGCCGGCCACTGCATTGCCGACCTGCTCGCCCACGGCCACTCGGTGCGGGGCACGGTGCGCTCGCTCGCCGGCCCGGACCGGGTCGCCCACCTGCGCGCGCTGGGCGGTGACCTCGAGTTCGCCGAGGCCGACCTGACCACCGACGCCGGCTGGGCGGACGCGCTGACCGGCGTCGACGCCGTGCTGCACGTGGCCTCGCCGTTCCCGGCGAAGCCGCCGCGCGACGAGAACGAACTGATCCGCCCGGCCGTGGACGGGACGCTGCGCGTGCTGCGCGCGAGCGTCGCCGCCGGCGTGCGGCGGGTCGTGCTGACCTCGTCGGTCGCCGCGGTCAACACCGGGCACCCGCGCGGCGAGCACCGGCTGCGCACCGAGGCGGACTGGTCCGTTGTGGACAACTGCTCGCCATACCCGAAGAGCAAGACGCTGGCCGAGCAGGCCGCCTGGCGCTTCGCCGAGGAGCACCCGGACCTCGAGCTCGTCACGATCAACGCCGGCATGGTGCTCGGCCCGATCCAGCACGCGGCCGCCGGCACGTCGGTGTCGATCGTCAGCCGGCTGCTCAACCGCGAGATGCCGGCCGTGCCCAGGCTGGGCTTCGCGCCGGTGGACGTGCGCGACCTCGCGACAGCGCACCGGCTCGCCATGGAGAGCCCGGCCGCGGCCGGCAAGCGCTACATCTGTGCGGGCGACCCCGTCTGGCTCACCGAGATGGCGGCGACGCTGGCCGAGAAGTTCAACCCGCGCGGCTACCGGGTGCCCACCGGAAAGCTGCCGTACTGGCTCATGTGGACACTCGCGCGCTTCGACTACTCGCTGCGCATCGGCCTGGAGTTCGCCAACCGCCCCGAGTACGTCAGCTCCGCCCGGGCGAAGGAGGAACTGGGCTGGCAGCCGATGACGCTGCGCGAGTCCCTCGTGGACACCGCGGCGGCCCTCGTCGAGCACGGGCTGGTGAAGGAGCCCGTCAGCCCAGCACGGCCAGCAGGTCGCCACCCTCGACCTGTGCCACGGAGCTGATCGCCAGCCGCGCCACGGTGCCCGCCTTCGGGGCGGTGATCGACGCCTCCATCTTCATCGCCTCGATCGTGGCCACCGTGTCGCCCGCCTCGACCTTGGCGCCCTCGCCGACCTGCAGCGTCACCACACCGGCGAACGGCGCGGCGACGTGACCGGGGTTGGACCGGTCCGCGCGTTCGGCGACCGGCAGGTCCGAGGCCACCGACCGGTCGCGCACCTGGATCGTCCGTAGCTGGCCGTTGAGGTTGGCCATCACGTTGCGGATGCCGCGCTCGTCGGCCTCGCCGATCGCCTCCAGCTCGATCAGCAGCCGGACGCCGCGCTCCAGGTCGACCGGGTACTCGATCATCGGCTTGAGCCCGTAGAAGTAGTCCTTGCTCGCCAGCACGCTGGTGTCGCCGAACTGCTCGCGGTGGGCGAGGTACTCCTTGGCGGGCTCGGGGAACAACAGCCGGTTCAGCGTGGTGCGGCGGTCCTCCTCGAGGCCGGTCCGGTCCTCTTCGGACAGTTCGACGGTGGGCTTGGGGTCCTGGCGACCTTTCAGCGCCTTGCTGCGGAAGGGCTCCGGCCACCCGCCGGCCGGGTCGCCCAGCTCGCCGCGCAGGAAGCCGATCACCGAGCCGGGCACGTCGTAGCGGCCCGGGTCGGCCTCGAAGTCCTTGGGGTCCACGCCCGCGCCGACGAGGTGCAGCGCGAGGTCACCGACCACTTTGGACGACGGGGTCACCTTGATCAGCCTGCCGAGCATCCGGTCCGCCGCCGCGTAGGTGGACTCGATCTGCTCGAACCGGTCCGCGAGGCCGAGCGCGGCCGCCTGCGTGCGCAGGTTCGACAACTGTCCACCCGGGATCTCGTGGGTGTACACCCGGCCGGTCGGCCCGGGCAGGCCCGCCTCGAACGGCGCGTACACCTTGCGCACGATCTCCCAGTACGGCTCGAGGTCGCACACCGCCTGCAGGCCCAGCCCGGTCTCCCGCTCGCCGTGGTCGGTCGCCGCGACGATCGCGGACAGCGACGGCTGCGAGGTGGTGCCGGCCATCGACGCTGCGGCGCCGTCGACGGCGTCCACTCCGGCCTGGATCGCGGCGAGGTAGGTGGCGAGCTGCCCGCCCGCGGTGTCGTGCGTGTGCAGGTGCACCGGCAGGTCGAACTCCTTGCGCAGCGCGGTGACCAGCCGGTGCGCGGCCGGCGGGCGCAGCAGCCCGGCCATGTCCTTGATGCACAGCACCTGCGCGCCCGCCGCGACGATCTGCTCGGCCAGCTTCAGGTAGTAGTCCAATGTGTACAGACGCTCGGCCGGGTCGGACAGGTCGGCGGTGTAGCACAGCGCGACCTCGGCGACCGACGTGCCGGTCTCCAGCACCGCGTCGATGGCCGGGCGCATCTGCTCGACGTCGTTGAGCGCGTCGAAGATGCGGAAGATGTCGATGCCGGTCGCCGCCGCCTCCTGCACGAACGCGGTCGTCACCTCGGTCGGGTAGGGCGTGTACCCGACGGTGTTGCGTCCGCGCAGCAGCATCTGCAGGCACAGGTTCGGCAGCGCGCCGCGCAGCGCGGCGAGCCGGTCCCACGGGTCCTCGGCGAGGAAGCGCAGCGCCACGTCGTAGGTGGCGCCGCCCCAGCACTCCACCGACAGCAGCTGCGGCATCAGCTGCGCCACGTACGGCGCGACCGTCACCAGATCCTTCGTGCGTACCCGGGTGGCGAGCAGCGACTGGTGCGCGTCGCGGAAGGTCGTGTCGGTGACGCCGACCGCCTTCGACTCGCGCATCCAGCGGGCGAAGCCCTCCGGGCCCAGCCCGGTGAGCCGCTGCTTCGAGCCGGCGGGCGGCGTGCCCGGCTCGACCGCCGGCAGCTTCGTCGCCGGGTCGATGATCTCCGGCCGCTCGCCGTGCGGCTTGTTGACCGTGACGTCGACGAGGTAGGTCAGCAGCCGGGTGCCGCGGTCGGCCGAGTGGCGTGAGGTCAGCAGGTGCGGCCGGTCCTCGATGAACGACGTGGTGACGTTGCCGGCGACGAAGTCCGGGTCGTCCAGGACCGCCTGCAGGAACGGGATGTTCGTGGCCACGCCGCGGATGCGGAACTCGGCGACCGCCCGGCGCGCCCTGGCGACCGCGGCCTGGAAGTCGCGCCCGCGGCAGGACAGCTTCACCAGCATCGAGTCGAAGTGCGCGCTGATCTCCGTGCCGGAGTACTCGGTGCCGCCGTCGAGCCGGATCCCGGCGCCGCCCGGCGAGCGGTAGGCGCTGATGATCCCGGTGTCGGGGCGGAAGCCGTTGGTCGGGTCCTCGGTGGTGATGCGGCACTGCAGCGCGGCGCCGCGCGTGCGCATGTCCTCCTGGCGCAGGCCGAGGTCGGCCAGCGTCTCGCCGGCCGCGATGCGCAGCTGAGACTGCACGAGGTCGACGTCGGTGACCTCCTCGGTGACCGTGTGCTCGACCTGGATGCGCGGGTTCATCTCGATGAAGACGTGCTGCCCGTTCGTGTCCAGGAGGAACTCGACGGTGCCGGCGTTGCGGTAGCCGATGTGGCGGGCGAAGCGGACCGCGTCCGCGCAGATGCGGTCGCGCAGCTGCGGGTCGAGGTTCGGCGCGGGCGCGATCTCGATGACCTTCTGGTGGCGGCGCTGCACCGAGCAGTCCCGCTCGAACAGGTGGATCACGCCGCCCGCCCCGTCGGCCAGCACCTGCACCTCGATGTGCCGCGGCGAGACCACCGCCTGCTCGAGGAACACGGTCGGCTCGCCGAAGGCCGACTCCGCCTCCCGCATGGCCGCCTCGACCGACTCGCGCAGCGCGCCCGGCTCGAGCACCCGCCGCATCCCGCGGCCCCCGCCGCCGGCGACGGCCTTCACGAAGAGCGGGAAGCCCAGCTTCTCCCCCGCCGCGAGCAGGGTGTCCAGGTCCGCCGACGGCTCCGAGGAACGCAGCACCGGCAGCCCGGCCTCGCGCGCTGCGGCGACCGCGCGGGCCTTGTTGCCGGTCAGTTCGAGGATCTCGGTGGACGGGCCGACGAACGTGATGCCGGCCTCCTCGCACGCGCGGGCCAGCTCTGGGTTCTCCGACAGGAAGCCGTAGCCGGGGTAGACGGCGTCGGCCTCGGCCCGGCGGGCGGCGGAGACGATCGCCTCGACGGACAGGTAGGCCCGCACCGGATGGCCGCGCTCGCCGATCTCGTACGCCTCGTCGGCCTTCATCCGGTGCAGCGAGTTGCGGTCCTCGTAAGGAAAGACCGCGACCGTCCCGGCGCCCAGCTCGTATCCGGCGCGGAACGCCCGGATGGCGATCTCCCCGCGGTTCGCGACGAGAACCTTGCGGAACATGCCGGATACCTCCCGGTGGGCGGGTGCAAGTCTGGAAGACGTTACCGGTGGTTCCGGCTGGCCGGGGAGTTGAGACCCACGTGACGGGCACCTCAACGGACGACGCCCGCACCCCCGGAACGAGGGTGCGGGCGTCGTCGGTTCGCTCGTCAGGGTCCGACGTAGAGCAGGCTGTTCGCGGTGTTCGGCGGCACGTTGCACAGCACGCCCTGCGTGGCGCGCGAGGTGAGGTACGCGGCCACGTCGGCGGGCGACGCGGCCGGGTTGTCGTGCAGGTACAGCGCGGCGCCGCCGGCCACGTGCGGGGCGGACGCGGAGCCGGACAGCGTGTTGGTCGCGGTGTCCGAACCGATCCACGGGCCGGTGATCTGGACGCCGGGTGCGTAGAGGTCGAGGGACGGGCCGAAGTTCGAGAAGCTCGCGACGCAGTCGTTCATGTCGCTCGAACCGACGGTGAGCGCCTCCGCCACCCGGGCCGGCGAGAAGTTGCCCGCGTCGGAGTTCGAGGCGCCGGCCACCACCGAGTAGCTCACCCCGGACGCGATCGAGTTGCGGACCGCGGTGTCCATGAGGGCGTTCGCGCCGCCGCCGAGGCTCATGTTGGCCACCGCGGGCTGCACCGCGTTCGCGGTCACCCAGTCGATGCCCGCGATGACGTCCGAAGTGGAGCCGGAGCCGTTGTCGTCGAGCACCTTCACCGGCACGAGCGTGACGCCCTTGGCCACGCCGAACTGCGCGCCGCCGAGGACGCCCGCCATGAACGTGCCGTGCCCGTTGCCGTCGGCCGTGCCGTCGCCGCCGCCCGCGGCGAAGCCCGGCTGGACGCGCCCGCCGAAGTCCTGGTGGGTGGCGCTGATGCCGGTGTCGATCACGTACGCGTGCACGTTCTCGGCCACGTTCGGGTAGTTGTAGGCGTGGTCCAGCGGCAGGTCGTGCTGGTCGATCCGGTCCAGGCCCCAGGACGGTGGGTCGGCCTGCTGGCCGGACGCGTGCACCGGGGTGTCCGGCACGACGGCGGCGACCCCGCCCTCCTTCGCGAGGGCGGCGGCCTGCATCTGCGTCAGGCGTAAGGAGAAGCCGTGCAGCGCGGCGGTGTAGGTGTGCTCGACCGCGCTGCCGAAGCGCTCGGCGACCGACGCCGCACGGGCCTGGACTCCATGACTGTCGTCCAGGACCACGATGTAGCCGGCGCGGTCCGCCGCGGGCTCTGCGTTGGAGGGGATCGCCGCGACCGTGGCGGCGACGGTGCCGATCAGGCACGCGACCCCCACCTTCGCCAGCCTTCTCTTACTGAGCGAGTTCATACCCATGTCGGTAGTCGACGAATCGGACATGAGCAAGGTTCACCAGTTACCACGTACATGTTGTTTGCCTTTGCCATGTCGCCGCCATGTCGCCGCCATGTCCCCGCCAGGTGCTTGGTGGGGTTGTCCTCACCCCCGGTTCGGGGGAGCACACCCGTGTCCGGAACGGCGCGCACCGAGACGATCGATGCGTTACCGGGCAACGAAAGGAACGGACGTGAAGGGGCAACCAACGACGGTGCGCGTGGCGCGGTGGAGCGCGACGCACCCGTGGCGGGCGATCGGCCTGTGGGTGGTGTTCGTCGCCGTGTGTTTCGCGGCCGGGACGTGGACGGGGACACGGTCGGCGTCGGACGAGGACATGGCGCAGGGCGAGTCGGCCCACGCGGCCGAGCTCGTCGAGTCGGGCCATTTCGACGACCCGGCGGAGGAGAACGTGCTGATCACGGCGCGCGGGGGCGCGCTGGACCGGGCCGCGGCGAACGCCGCCGCGGCGGACGCGACGGCGCGGCTGGGGGCGCTGGCGGAGGTCGAGGACGTGGGCAGGCCGGTGCCGTCGCCGGACGGCAAGGCGCTGCTGGTGCCGGTCACGATGGCCGGCGACCAGGACGGGGCGAGCGACCGCGTGGGGGCGCTGCTCGACGCGACCGCGAAGGTGCGGGCGGCCAACCCGGACGTGCGGGTCGACGAGGTCGGCGGGGCGTCGATCAGCAAGGGGATCAACGACCAGGTCGCGAACGACCTGTCGAAGGCGGAGTTCATCAGCCTGCCGGTGACGCTGCTGATCATGCTGGTGGCGTTCGGCGCGATCATCGCGGCGGGCGTGCCGGTGCTGCTGGCGATGTCCGCGGTGGGCGCGGCGTTCGGGCTGTCCGCGATCGCGTCGCACGTGGTGCCGGCCGTGGACACGATGTCGAGCATGATCCTGCTGATGGGCATGGCCATCGGCGTGGACTACTCGCTGTTCTACCTCAAGCGGGAACGGGAGGAACGCGAGAACGGCAACGGCCACGTGCGCGCGGTCGAGATCGCCGCCGCCACCTCCGGGCACGCGGTCGTGGTGTCCGGGTTCGCGGTCATCGTGTCGATGGCCGGGCTGTACCTGGCGGGCGACGCGGTGTTCGGCTCGCTCGCCACGGGGTCGATCGTCGTGGTGGCGGTGGCCGTGCTCGGCTCGGTGACCGTGCTGCCCGCGCTGCTGGCCAAGCTGGGCAGGCGGGTGGACCGGCCGCGGGTGCCGCTGCTGTGGCGGCTGACGAACCGCAGCGGTCCGCCGCGGGTGTGGCCGAAGCTGCTGGCGCCGGCGCTGCGCTACCCGGTGGCCACGCTGCTGGTCACGCTGGTCGCGCTGGGTGCGCTGGCCTGGCCCGCGCTGGACCTCAAGCTGAAGTCGTCCGGCGAGGACGACCTGCCCCGGTCGATCCCGGTGATGCGCGCCTACGACCGGCTGACCGAGGCGTTCCCGGGCGAGGGCGTCAACCACCAGGTGGTGGTGCGGGCCGGGCCCGGCCAGGCGGCGCAGGTCCGCGAGCGGCTGACCGCGCTGTACGACGGGACCCGGGGCGACCCGCTGTACGCGAGCGTGGCGGAGCCGAAGCTCACGGTGTCGGCGGACCGGCGGGTCACGCTCCTCGACGTGCCGACCCGGCAGGCGCCGGGCTCGGACGGGGCGACCCGGTCGCTGGAGAAGCTGCGGACCGAGCTGGTGCCGGGCGCGGTCGGATCGGTGGCCGGTGCCGAGTCGGCGGTGGGCGGTTCCATCGCGGGGGACGTCGACTACACCCGCAACCTCGCCGACCGGATGCCGATCGTGATCGGGTTCGTGCTGCTGCTGACGTTCGTGATCATGTTCGTCACGTTCCGGTCGCTCGCCATCGCACTCACCGCGCTGCTGCTGAACCTGCTGTCCGCCGCGGCCGCCTTCGGCACGCTGGTGCTCGTGTTCCAGCACACCTGGGCGGAGGGGATCCTGAACTTCCACACCAACGGCGCGATCGTCGCGTGGATCCCCCTGTTCCTGTTCGCCGTCCTGTTCGGACTGTCGATGGACTACCACGTGTTCGTGGTGAGCCGCATCCGCGAGGCAGCTCGCCGCGGCATGCCGACGAAGCAGGCGGTCGGGTTCGGCATCAGCCGGTCGGCGGGCGTCGTGACGAGCGCGGCGTTCGTGATGGTGTCGGTGTTCGCGATCTTCGCGACGCTGAGCATGAACGAGATGAAGCAGATGGGCGTCGGGCTCGCCGTCGCGGTGTTCCTCGACGCGATGGTCGTCCGGGTGCTCGTGCTGCCCTCGCTGATGACGCTGCTCGGCCGGGCGAACTGGTGGCCGGGACGCGTCGGCCGTCCCCTCGGGACACGAATTGATGATCACCCGACCGAGGCACTGAGCGAGATTCCGCAGACCGTGCGGTGACCAGCCGGACCGAAGGTCACCCTGCCGTTTATCGACGGCGGGGTGGCCTTCATCGGCTTAGGGCACTCCCACTGGAGTCACCCCTTGCAGTGACCATCTAAAGTGTGGCAATGCCTGCTGGTGATTCCGAAGCAAACAGCCGTGTCCCCCGTTTCGACACCGTTCTCCGGGGCTACAACCAGCGCCAGGTCAACGAGCGCGTCACGCGCCTGACCTTCGACCTCGGTCATGTCCAGAAGAGCCGGGACGAGGCCGTTACGAAGGTCGCCGAGCTGACCAAGGCGTTGGGTAGTGCCCAACAGCAGCTGATTGACGCGAAAGCGCAGCTCAATCGCATCGCCTCGAACCCCACCAGCAACGAGGCGATGTCCGAGCGTCAGCGGCTGATGTGGCAGTTGGCCGAAGAGGAGATCGCGGAGTTCAAGCGCGACGCGGAGAACTACGACCGCACGACCCGCAGCGAGGCGGACGAGTACAGCCACTCGACGCGCGCGAAGACCGACGCACACGTCTCGTCCACGCGAGAACAGGCCGACAAGTACGGCGCCAAGACGCGCAAGGAGGCCGACGACCACGCGGCCGAGATCCGCGGCAACGCGGACAACTACGTCATCACGACGAAGAACGCCGCCGACGAGTACGCCTCCGGGGTACGCGCCGAGGTGCAGAACTACGCCAAGGAGCAGAAGGCCAGGCACGAGGCGACCACCGCCGAGCTGGCCCAGCGCCGCAAGGGCCTCGAGGCCGAGTACGCGAAGAACCACTCCGCCCTCGAGACCGAGTACGAGGGTCTGAAGGCGCGGCAGGTCGCCGAGCACGACCAGCTCATGGCGAACGCCCGCAACGAGGTCGAGCGGGCCGCGCGGTCGAACGAGGACCGGATCGCACAGCTCGACGCGGCCGCCCGGCAGCGTCGCGAGCAGCGGGACGCCGAGGCCGCGAAGCAGCGGGAGATCCTCGACATCAAGGCCGCCGACAAGCGGGGCTCGCTCGCCGAGGAGGCCGAGGTCGCGCTGCAGGCGCAGCGGACGGAGCTGGAGCGCGAGCTCGCCGAGCGCGCGTCGCTGGCGAAGGACCGCGCCGGCAAGATCGTCGGCGACGCCGAGCGCGAGGCCGCGAAGATCCGCGGCTCCGTGGCGGCGGAACGCAACGAGGCCGAGCAGGCCCTGGCCCAGCGCGAGTCCGTGGCACAGGCCCAGGCGACGAAGATCGTCGAGGACGCGAAGCGCCGCGCGGACGAGTCGGACCGGACCCTTGGCGACAAGCGCGCGACCGTCGAGAAGCACCTCGCCGAGCTGGAGCAGATCGCCCAGCAGCAGGCGGAGAAGACGGTGGCCGACGCCGAGGCCCGCAGCCAGACGAGCGACAAGGAGATCGCGGAGCGCCGCTCCCGCATCGAGAAGGAGCTCAACGAGCAGCAGGCGAACGCGAAGATCCGCGCCGCGAAGATCATCGAGGACGCGGAGCAGCGGCTCGCCGAGGCGCAGGATCGCACGCGCCGTGCGGACGATTTCGAGCGCCGGGTGTCCGAGCAGGTCAGCGCGACGTACGCCATCCTCGGCGAGGCCCGGCGGCACTTCGGACAGGCCATGGGCGCCGAGACCAAGCAGATGGAGAAGGTCGCCCCGTCCCCCACGCCGCACCCGGCGCCGCACCCCAAGCCGCAGCCCGGCAACCAGGTGAAGGCCCCGGTGAACGGCAACAAGTAACGACCAGGAGCGAACGGCGCCTCTGCTCTGAGTAGAGGCGCCGTTCGCTATCTCGGGAACTCGGAATGCGGAACTCGCGAATTCGGGTCAGACTTTTTCCAGATACTCGGCTCGCGAATCATTAACCAAATTCGCCACCATTCGGACAAGACCTGGAAACTCCGCGAGATCCGGCGCATAGGCGATCAACGCCTGCGCCTCCGCCCGCGCCTCGGCGATCAAGTCCTCGTCCCGCAGCAGCGACAGCAGCTTCAGCGCCGACTGCCGCCCGGACTGCGACGCGCCGAGGATGTCGCCCTCCCGCCGCATCTCCAGGTCCACCCGCGCCAGCTCGAAACCGTCCAATGTGGACGCGACGGCGTCCAGCCGGTCCCGCGTGGCCGTGCCGGCCGGCATCTCCGTCACCAGCAGGCACACGCCGGCCGCCTCGCCCCGGCCGACCCGCCCGCGCAGCTGGTGCAGCTGGCTGACGCCGAAGCGGTCCGCGTCCAGGATCACCATCGCGGTGGCGTTCGGGACGTCCACGCCGACCTCGACCACCGTCGTCGCCACCACCACGTCCAGCTCGCCCGCGGCGAAGGCCCGCATCACGCCGTCCTTCTCGTCGGCGGGCAGGCGGCCGTGCAGCACCGCCAGCCGCAGGCCGGACAGCGGCCCGCCGGCCAGCTCCTCGAACACGTCGAGCACCGCCAGCGGCGGGCGCCGACCGTCCGAATCGGACTCGAGCGCCTCGTTCACGTCCTCGTCGGCCGACTGCTGCTCGCCGATGCGCGGGCACACCACGTACGCCTGGTGGCCCGCCGCGACCTCCTCGCGCACGCGCTGCCAAGCCCGTTCGAGCCACGCGGGCTTCTCCGCCACCGGCACCACCGCCGAGCTGATCGGCGAGCGCCCGGCCGGCAGCTCGCGCAGCGACGACGTCTCCAGGTCGCCGTACACGGTCATCGCCACCGTGCGCGGGATCGGCGTCGCGGTCATCACCAGCACGTGCGGGCTCGCGTTCTCCCCCGCCCTGGTGCGCAGCGCGTCCCGCTGCTCGACGCCGAACCGGTGCTGCTCGTCGACCACCACGAGCCCCAGGTCGGCGAAGGAGACCTTGTCCTGGATCAGCGCGTGCGTGCCGATCACGATGCCGGCCGCGCCGCTGACCACGTCGAGCATGGCCTGCTTGCGCTGGGCGGCCGTGAGCGAGCCGGTGAGCAGGGCGATCCGCGTCGCGTGCTCGGCCCCGCCCAGCTCGCCCGCCTGCGCGAGGTCGCCCAGCATCGCCGCGAGCGAGCGGGCGTGCTGCGCGGCGAGCACCTCGGTGGGCGCGAGCAGCGCCGCCTGCCGCCCGGCGTCGACCACCTGCAGCATCGCCCGCAGCGCCACGATCGTCTTGCCGCTGCCGACCTCGCCCTGGAGCAGCCGGTTCATCGGATGCTCCTTGGCCAGGTCGGCCGCGACCGCCTCGCCCACCTCCTGCTGGCCGTCGGTCAGCGTGAACGGCAGCCGCTGGTCGAACTCGGCGGCGATGCCGTCCGGCTTGCGCGCGCAGGCCGGGGCGGGCCGGGCGACCGCCGAGTGCCGCCGCTGGGCCAGCGCGAGCTGCACGGCCAGCGCCTCGCCCCACTTCAGCCGGTTGCGGGCGACCTGCACGCCCGCCCAGTCCCTGGCCAGGTGGATGGCGCGGATCGCCTCGTCGTAGCCGATGTAGTCGTGCCGTGCGCGCAGCCTCTCGGGCAGCGGGTCCTCGACGGGTTCGAGCATGTCGAGCGCCTGCCGCACACACTTGGCGACCTGCCAGGACTGCACCTTGGCCGCCGCCGGGTAGACGGGGATGAGGCCGACGAAGTCGTCGATCGCGGTGTCGACCGCGGTGTCCGCGTCGTCCTCGGTGAGCGGCTGGTAGTCCGGGTTGGTGAGCTGCAGCTTGTTCTGGTAGATCGAGACCTTGCCGGCGAACAGCGCACTCGCGCCGACCGGCACCCGGAACTGGAACTGCCGGAAGTTGAAGAACTTGCAGTCCAGCGTGCGGCTGCCGTCGGTGATCACGACCTCGAGGATCGTGCCGCGCCGCTGGCGCATGCGGCGTTCGTTGACCGACTTGACCCGCGCCATCACCGTCGCGTGCTCGCCGAGCTCCAGCCCGGCGATGTCGGTGAGCTCGCCGCGCTCGGCGTACCGCCGGGGGTAGTAGTGCACGAGGTCGCCGACGGTGTGCAGGTCCAGGGCGCCGGACAGCGCCTTGGCAGACTTGGCACCCACCGCCAGCTCGAGCTTGTCGTCCATGGAGACCATCGCCCGCGATTATGTCGCGCCACCCCGACAGTCGGTCGAGGAGACCCGGCACGGCGAAAAAGTGTCGGCCGGTTCCGCTCGCAGGCTTCGCGAAACTGTCAGACCCCGCTGGCATGCTCCGCGACATGACGGTTCAGCCCCAGTTCCCCGGCAAGTTGTCCAGCCCGCAGCGGCCCGACCCGCCGCCGATCGCCGACGAACGCGCGATGCTCGTCGCCTACCTGGAGTTCCAGCGCGAGACGCTGTTGCTCAAGTGCGCCGGCGTGCCCGGCCGCACGCACTCCGAGAAGCTGCTCCCGCCGTCCGGCCTGTCGCTGCACGGCCTGGTCAGACACCTCGCCGGGGTCGAGCGCTGGTGGCTGCAACAGCAGTTCGCCGGCGACGACGTGGCGATGCTGTACTACTCCGACGACGACCCGAACCAGGACTTCGACTCCCTCGACGGCGACTTCGACGAGGCCCTGGCCGTGTGGCGGGCCCAGGTCGAGCGGTCCCGCGAGATCGTCGCGGCCGCCACGTCCCTCGACGACACCGGCACCCGCATCGCGGACGGTGCCGAGTTCTCCCTGCGCTGGGTGCTGCTGCGGCTCGTCGCCGAGTACGCCCGCCACGACGGCCACGCCGACCTGTTACGCGAGCGCATTGACGGATCCGTCGGCTGGTAGGGAGGGCTGGCTGTCACATTGGTTCGCTTCGCTCCTGCGCTACCCGCCGTCTTCCTCCTCCGTGCTCGGCGCTGACGCGCCTGCGCGCCAGCGTCAGTCCAGACCGAGGACAGTTCCCGACAAGCCGGCTCCGAACCCAACCACCCGCGTAGCCACCGCCGGCAAGGTCGGAAACTGTCCTCGCAGAACGCTCCGTCGCTCCCGCTCACTCGACACCGAGGATCAGCACCGCGTCGGTCTGGCCGCCGTGGTAGACGACCAGCTCCGTCTCCGGGTGCTGGCGGCGCAGGTAGTCGCCCAGCTCGCCGGCCAGCTCGTCGGGCGCGTCCGCGCCGAGCAGGGCGGTGACCAGCTCCCCGCCCATGCCGAGCATGCGCTCGACCACGCCGCACGCGGCCCGGTCGAGGGCGTCCACGCCGGGCGGGCCGGGCTCGATGAGCACGACCTCGCCGTCGGCGAAGCCGAGCACGTCACCGGCGTCGCACGCGCCGATCCAGGTGATCGCGGCCTCGGCCGACACCATGACCTCGCCCCGGCGGGTCGCGGCGGCGGCTTCGGCCATGGCGACGACGTCGTCGCTCGCGCGCCGGCGCGGGTCGTGCACGGCCACGGCGGCCAGCACCTGCACCGGTGACGCACAGGGCACGACGACCACGTCCTGGCCGGCGGCGACCGCGCGGATGGAGGCCTCGTCGGAGACCTCGATGAGCGTGGAGTCGGCGGACAGCACAGTGACGTGCGCGGCCTCGGTGCCGGTGATGGCCTCGAGCAGCCGGTGGGCGACGTCGTCGTCGGGCTCGTGCTCGATGTGCACGACGGTGACGCCCTCGCTGATCAGTAAGTCGGCCAGCTCGGTGCTGCGCGCCGGCACGACGACGGCCCGGTCCTTGACGAACCGGGACGCCTCGGCGGACGGCGCGTCGGCGAACCGGGCCACGCGGATCTGGCGCGGGCGGGCGGCCTCGACGCCGGCCTCGATTGCCGCGCCGATGTCGTTGCAGTGCACGTGCACGGTCCACAACCCCGCCCCGTCCCCGACGACCGACACGCAGTCCCCGAGACCGACGAGGGTGTCGCGCAGGCGCCCGATCGGGTCCCCGTTCCCGTTGACCCCGTCGAGGAGGTACATGACCTCGTAGGCGAACGCGTCCGACCCCGACTCGCGGGCCGTGTACATCGACGTCTCGGCGGGTGCGGCCACGCGCTCGGTCCGCGCTCGCAGCGCGGCCGCGAGCGCGGCCGGCTGCTCGCCGATCACCGCCGCGAGGGCGTCGAGCACCACGACGACCCCGCGCCCGCCGGCGTCCACGACCCCGGCCTCGGCCAGCACGGCCAGCTGCCGGGGCGTCTCCTCGAGCGCGGCGGCGGCCCCGGCGGCAGCGGCGGCGATGACGTCGCCGAGCTCATCGGATGCCTCGGCATCCGCCGCCGCGGCGGCGGCCTCGAGCACGCTGATCATGGTGCCGGGCACGGGGTCGGCGAGCGCCCGCCCGGCGCGTTCGGCTCCGCGCACGAAGACGTCTTTGAGCAGCCTCCCGGTCACGACCCGGCCGTTGTCCTGCTCGGCTCCCGAGTCGATCACAGTCGCACCGGGCTCGACGCCGGCTGACCGGCCGGCCGCGCCGGGCGGCAAAGCGCTTGCGCCCGGCCCGGAAAGGATTTCACCGGCGGCGGGCACCGATCCCGGCCGCGCCGGGCCGGTCGCGGCTGTGCCGGACGCGCCGCCGTCGACACCGCCGCCCGCCCGGCCGGCAGCGGCTCGCGCCGCCGGACCGCCGGCACCCCCACCGCCGACGGTGGCGCGGGCAGGAACCGCCGCGGCGGCGTGGGCGTGGTCGGCATGTGCGTCCGACAGGGCGTCGGCGGCGCCGCGGAGCATCTGGGAGATGATCACGCCCGAGTTGCCCCGCGCGCCGGTCAGGGCACCGTGGGCCAGGGCGGCCAGTGCGGCGCTCGCGTCCGTGCGGGCCGGGGCCGGGGCGCGGAGCAGGGCGTCCAGGGCAGCGCGCATGGTGTGCAGCAGGTTCGAACCCGTGTCGCTGTCCGCGACCGGGTAGACGTTCATCCGGTCGATGGCCTCTCGGTGCGCGTCCAGCGACTGCACGCACGCCACCGCCCACCGGCGCACGTGCGCGGCATCCAGCGCCCGCAGCATCCAGCCTCCTGTTACCCGGCGGGCCGCGTCGGCGGCCCGGACACTGCGGAGACTAGTGGGGCGGTGTGCGGCCCCCCGGCGCCAGCCAGTACCCTTTGCTGGTCCGCGTGGCAGCATGCCCGCAGGACGCGATGCCGTCCGTCTCCGGTCGGCGCGACGCAATCATGGCGAAAGGAGTGCCTGACGTGGCTGCCGTCTGTGACGTCTGTGGCAAGGGGCCAGGCTTCGGCAAGTCGGTCTCGCACTCCCACCGGCGCACGAGCCGCCGGTGGAACCCGAACATTCAGACCGTCCACGCCAAGGTCGGCGCCTCGCAGCGCAAGCGCCTGAACGTGTGCACCTCCTGCCTGAAGGCAGGCAAGGTCACCCGCGGCTGACCGGGTACACAGACACGACCGGGCTCCGGAAACGGGGCCCGGTTCTGTGTGTCAGGACTCGTCGCGGGCGCGCATGCCCTGCTCGCCGGGCTCGATGCCCCAGCTGATCACCCGCCGCGGGCGGATGCGGATCAGCTCCGGCGAGAAGCCGGGGCGTTGCGGTTCCTGCTCGGTGAGCACCTCGGCGTCGCCGCGGATCTCCAGGCCCCGCACCTGCCAGGGCTGCCGCGACACCAGATCGTCGATGACCAGGGCCGCCCGGCTGCCCGCGGCGACGTTGCGGAACTTCTTGCTCGCTGCGAGCGAGTGCCCGCCGATGTCGATCACACCGAGATCCGCGTCGTAGCGGAAGCCGACCGGGTTGACCTGCGGCATCCCGTCCGGCGACACGGTCGCCAGCCGGCCGAGCGGTTGGGACGCCAGGTACGCGACCTCAGCCTCTGTAAGTGCCATGCCGCCAGCATGCGCCCTCGACCTTGGTGGAGGTCAAGGTCAAGGTCAAGGTCAAGCTCAACGTCAAGGCAGCTTCCAGTCGACGGGCTGCGCGCCCTGCTGCTCCAGCAGCTGGTTGGCGCGGCTGAACGGCTTCGACCCGAAGAACCCGGACCGCGCGGACAGCGGGCTCGGGTGCGCGGACTCGATACACGGCACCGGCCCGAGCAGCGGCCGCAGGTTGCGCGCGTTGCGGCCCCACAGGATCGCCACGAGCGGGCCACCGCGCGCGGCCAGCGCCTTGATCGCCTGCTCGGTGACCTCCTCCCAGCCCTTGCCCTGGTGGGAGTTCGGCTTGCCCGGCTCGACGGTGAGCGCCCTGTTGAGCAGCAGCACCCCGTTCTCCGTCCACGGCGACAGGTCGCCGTTCGCGGGCGGCGGGTGGCCGAGGTCGTCGCCGTACTCGGTGTAGATGTTCACCAGGCTCTTCGGCAGCGGCCGCACGTCCGGCGCCACCGAGAAGCACAGGCCGATCGGGTGCCCGGGCGTCGGGTACGGGTCCTGCCCGACGATCAGCACCCGCACGTCCGCGAACGGCTGCTGGAACGCCCGCAGCACGTGGTTCCCGGCCGGCAGGTACTTGCGGCCCGCGGCGATCTCGGCGCGGAGGAAGTCCCCCATCGCGGCGATCCGGTCGGCGACGGGCGCGAGCGCCTCCGCCCAGCCGGCCTCGACAACTTCTGGCAACGGTCGTGCGCTCACGGGCTAGGACCCTAGCCCCTCACTCAGGACAACCGTCGTAGGCCCGCCCGGTACTGCGCGATCCGCGCCACGTAGTTCTCGACGATGCCGGACACCATGTCCCCGGGCACCTCGTACCCCTCGCGCACCCGGGCAGGCACGCCGAGCGCCATCCGCCGCGCGGGCAGGTTGCCGTTGAACGACATCACCGCGCCCGCGCCGAGCACCGCGCCGTCCTCGACCACGGAACCGTTGAGCAGCACCGAACCCGAGGCGATCAGGCACCACGAGCCGACGATCGCGCCCTCGATGTGCGCGTTGTGGCCGACCGCGGTGTCCGGGCCGATGTGCGTGGGGTGGAAGGAGGTGCAGTGCACGACCGTGCCGTCCTGGACGTTCGACCGCTCGCCCACCCGGATCTCGCCGGAGTCGCCGCGCAGCACGGCCTGCGGCCACACCGACGCGAACGCGGCGAGGTGCACGTTGCCGATCACCGTGGCGTCCGGGTGCACCCATGCGTCGGGGTGGATGACCGGCTCGTGCCGGCCTAGCGCGTAGATCGGCAACTCTGCTCCTCGAGGATCTTGCCGAGGTGGATGGCCAGGGGCTCGTTCGCGTAGTAGCCGAACTTCGGCACCTCGGCGTAGCCGGCGGCGGTGTACAGGCCGAGCGCCTCCGGCTGCTGAGTGCCGGTCTCCAGCACCATGCGCGAGTAGCCCGCCTCGACCGCGGTGCGCTCCAACTCGGCGAGCACCGCGCGGGCCACGCCGCGGCCGCGGGCCGCCGGCGAGGTGTACATGCGCTTCAGCTCCGCCTCGGGACCGTCCGTCCCGGCGTGCACGCGCCAGCCGCCGCAGGCGACCGCCCGGCCGTCGAGGTAGGCGACGAGGAACAGCCCGCGCGGCGGGGCGAACTCGGCCGGGTCGACCGGCGTCAGGTCCACCTCTCCGTAGCGGACCACGTACTCCTGCTGTACCTCGGCGATGAGCGGCACGGCGTCGGGATGGGCGTAGGACAGGACGTCGATGCGCACGGGATCGATCTGCACGGGGCGATTCTCACCCACGCCAGTGCTGCCATCCGGTGCCGCCCTCGTAGCGCTTGCCGTCGACGGTCACCGCGCCGCCCCTGGTCACCGTGCCGATGGTGGTCCAGCCGTCGGGCACGGCGGCCGGTTCGGGGAAGGTGGCGGCGAGCGCGTGGTCCTCGCCACCGGTGAGCACCCAGTGCCGCGGGTCGGCACCGAGCGCGGAGGCCACGTCGACGAGCCGCTGCGACACCTCGACGAGGTCGGTGCGCACGTCGATGGCCACATTGGACTCCTCGGTGAGGTGCCCGAGATCGGCGAGCAGCCCGTCGGACACGTCGATCATCGACGTGGCCCCGGCGAGCGCCGCCAGCGGACCGGCCGTGTACGGCGGGTCCGGCACCCGGTACGCGCCGACGACGTTGACCGGCGAGCGGAAACCGCGGCCCAGCACGGCGAGTCCGGCGGCCGCCCAGCCGAGCTTCCCGGCGACCGCGAGCACGTCGCCCGGCATCGCACCGCCGCGCGTCACGGGTGACCTGCCGCCCAGGTCGCCGAGCGCGGTGACGGAGATCACGATCTGGTCCGCGCTCACCACGTCGCCGCCCACGACCCCGGCGCCCGCACGGACGGCCTCCTTCCACATCCCGGCCACGAGCCCCTCGACCACCACGACGTCGGTCGACCGCGGGCAGGCGAGCCCGACGAGCAGTCCCGTCGGCACCGCGCCCATCGCCGCGATGTCGGCCATGTTGACCGCGATCGCTTTCTGCCCAACGTGTTCCGGTGTGGACCAGTCGAGCCGGAAGTGCACGCCCTCGACGAGCACGTCGGTGCTCGCGACCACCCGGCCGTCCAGGGCGGCCACCACCGCGGCGTCGTCGCCGGGGCCCAGCAACGTCGTCGCCGGCTGCGTGCGACCGGCCGTGACGCGGCCGATCAGCCCGAACTCGCCGACGTCCCCGACCGTCTCCGGCGGGTCGTGCGACGACGTGCCACGTTCACTTTTCATGGTCACCTCCGACTGTCGGATCCCCAAACGATCGGGAACTGCGGTACCTTTTGCTGCTCACGTTCCTACCTCTTGAGGGCTGCTCGACACGAAGGGGCGCGCCGTGGTCCACGCATACATCCTCATCCAGACCGAGGTCGGTCAGGCGGCCGCGGTCGCCGCCAAGATCGCGGAGATCTCCGGTGTGACCACCGCCGAGGATGTCACGGGTCCCTACGACGTGATCGTGCGTGCCGAGGCGGAGAACGTCGACCTGCTGGGGCAGCTCGTGGTCGCCCGCATCCAGAACGTGGACGGCATCACGCGGACCCTCACCTGCCCGGTGGTCCATCTCTGACTCGTGTTCTAGTGGGGCCGTGTCCGACGATCACCTGTCCCCGGTCGCGATCCGGGTCGCCGTGGCGCTCGTCGCACTGCTCGCCGTCGGCGTGGTGGTGACGAGCCTGGTGCTGACGTCCGCCGACGAACCGGCTCCGCGGGCAGCACCGTCCACGACGGCCGCACCGCGCACCGGCCCGGTCGTGCTCGTCGCGGTGGACGCCCCGGACGCGAGGTCCGCGTCGTGCACCAGCCTGATGAAAGCGCTGCCAGACACGGTTCCCGACAGCGGAAAGACGCTCCGCGCGCTGCCGGTCGCCGCCCCCGCACCGCCGGCGGCGACCGCGTGGGGCGGCGCCCGCGGCGAGCCGGTCGTGCTGCGCTGCGGCCTCCCACGGCCCGGCGAGCTGACCCCGACCGCCGCGCTGCGCCAGATCTCCGGCGTGCGGTGGCTGCCACTCGACGGCGACGGGGCGACCACGTGGGTCGTCGTGGACCGGGCCGTCTACGTCGCGCTGACCGTGCCCGACGGCTCCGGAACCGGCCCGCTGCAAGAGATCTCGGCCGCCGTCGGCGAGGCGCTGCCCGCGCAGCCGGTCCGCGTCCGCTGACCGGGGCCGGGAGAAACCGCTAGCGCAGGCCGGTGCCGCGCGCGATGGCGGTGTCGACGAGGGTGGACAGCAGGGTCGGGTAGTCGACGCCGGTGACCGCCCACATCTTCGGGTAGGCCGACGTCGGCGTGAAGCCCGGCATCGTGTTCAGCTCGTTGATGACCAGCGATCCGTCCGTGCGCACGAAGAAGTCGACGCGGGCCAGGCCCTGGCAGTCCAGCGCGTGGAACGCCTTCACCGCCATCGCCCGCAGGCGGTCCGTCACCTCGTCGTCGAGCTTGGCCGGGATGTCCAGCTCCGCGACGTCGTCGAGGTACTTCGACTCGAAGTCGTACCAGTCCGGGCCGTCCGCACCGATGCGGATCTCCGCCGGCAGCGACGCCTCGACCCGGCCGTCCGGGAACTCCAGCACGCCGCACTCGACCTCGCTGCCGACGACCGCGGACTCGACGAGCACCTTCGGGTCGATCCCCCGCGCGGTCGCGAGCGCACCGTCCAGTTCGGACCAGTCGGTGACCTTGGTGATACCGGTGGACGAGCCGGCGCGGGCCGGCTTCACGAACACCGGCAGGCCGAGCCGCGCGCGCTGCGCCTCGGAGAGCGTGGCGTCGTTGCGGTGCAGCACCTCGTAGGCGCACACCGGCAGCCCCTCGGCGACGAGCAGCTTCTTCGTGAACTCCTTGTCCATCACCACGGCGCTGGACAGCACGCCCGCGCCGGCGTAGGGCAGGCCGACCATCTCGAGCAGGCCCTGGATGGTGCCGTCCTCGCCGTAGGCCCCGTGCAGCACGGGGAACACGACGTCCACCTTGGACAGCACCTCGCCCTCGCGACCGCGCTCGAGCACGACGAGGTTCGCCGACGACGGGTCCGCGGGCAGGGTCAGCGCGGTGCCGGCGGAGACGGTCGGCATCGTCCGGCCGTCGATGGCGAGCGTCGCGGGGTCGGCCGGGCCGAGGACCCACGAGCCCTGGGGCGTGATACCGACCGGCAGGGCCTCGAAGCGCTCCGGGTCGAGGTTCGCGAGCACGCTCGCCGCGGACACGCAGGACACCGAGTGCTCGCTGCTCTGCCCACCGAAAACGACTGCCACGCGGATGCGTTCTTGGCTGGCCATGGCGCCCGACCTTACCCGGGCCGGCCCGGCAGCCGTCAGTTCGCCGTCCGCACCAGCTCGACCAGCACCGGCAGCGCGCCGCGCAGCTCCTCGCGGGAGCAGGCCGCGTAGCCGAGCGCGATGCCGAACCAGCGGGCCCGTCCCACGTGGTGGCGGGCGAGCCCGTCGAGCAAAAGCCCACGGCGCAGCGCCCGGCGGACCAGCTCGCGCTCCGCCTCGGCGGTCGCGACCGGCACCACCACGTGCGCGCCCGCCTCGTCGCCGAGCACCGGCACGCCGCCGCGCACCAGCGCCTCGACCACCAGCGAGCGGCGCTCGGACAGCTCGCGGCGGAGCCTGCGCAGGTGCCGGCCGAGATCGCCGTTGCGCGCGAACTCCACGACCACGAGCTGGCCGGCCGGCGCCGGGCCGCTGCCCGTGCGGTCGCGGTGCGCGAGGATCGCGGCGACCACGTCGGGCGGCGCGACCATCCAGCCGATGCCCAGCGTCGGGGTGAGGATCTTGCTCGTGGTGCCCAGGTGCACGACGACGTCCGGGGCGAGCGCGGCCAGCAGCGGCAGCGGCGCCACGTCGTAGCGCAGCTCGCCGTCGTAGTCGTCCTCGATGACGAGCCAGCCGCGCTCCCGGGCCCGCTCCACGAGCGCCACCCGCCTGCCCGCGGACATCCGGCCGCCGAGCGGGTACTGGTGGGCGGGCGAGCAGTAGACGGCCTGCGCGGTGGCCGGCACCGAGTCGATCAGCAGGCCGTCCGCGTCCACCGGCGCCGGCACGACCCGCAGCCCGGCCGCGCGCATGGCGCCCACCGCACGCTGGTAGCCCGGCTCCTCCACGGCCACGACGTCGCCCGGATGCAGCACCGCGTTGGCCAGCTCGGCCGCGGCGTGGCTCGTGCCGGACGTGGCCAGCACCGCCTCGTGACCGTCCAGTCCGGACAGCGTGCCGACGCGCAGGCCGCGGTGGCGCAGCAGGTGTTCGGCGACCGTCGCGCGGTAGCTCGCGAGCCCGGCGCGGTTGGGCCGGACCATCGGCGCCACGTGCGCGGCCGCCCGCCAGGCGCGCCGCCACGCCGCGGTGTCGATGCCGCCCGCCCACGGCGAGCCCGGGGTCAGGTCGAGCGCGGTGTCCGCGGGTGCGTCCCGGCGCACCGGCCGCGAACCCGTGCGCAGCGAGCCGGGCGGCTCGGTCGTGACGTAGGTGCCCGAGCCGTGCCGGCCGGCGATCCAGCCCTCGGCGTGCAGCTGCTCGTAGGCGGCTGCCGTGACCGTTCGGCTGACCTCGAGCTCGGCGGCGAGCGCGCGGGTCGACGGCAGCCGGTCGCCGCTGCGCAGCCGCCCGTCACCGGCGGCGGTTCGCAGCTGTTCGGCGAGCTGCACGGCCAGCGGCGTGGCGGACGCGCGAACGAGCGTGACCGGCAGCGCGGGTGTCTCGGCCATGAAGTGGCCTTCCAGAATCGGCAAGTCGTGGCCCTTCCAGGATGCCACTGCCGCAGCCACTCTGGAAAGCGTGACTTCTCGGACGCTTTCCCCGACCCCGCGCAGCACGGTCCGCCGCGGCAAGAACCGCGCGATGAGCGACCGGTCCGCGCTGTACGCCGTGCTCGACGCCGGCCTGATCTGCCACCTCGCGTTCGTGGCGGGCGATCAGCCGGTGGTCGTCCCGACCGGGTACGGCCGCGACGGCGACACGCTGTACGTGCACGGCTCGACCGGCGCGGCCAGCCTGCGCGCGGCGGCCGCGGGCGCGGAGGTGTGCATGAACGTCACGCTGCTCGACGGGATCGTCTACAGCCGCGCGGTGTTCCACCACTCGGTGAACTACCGGTCCGCCACCGTGCACGGCGTCGCCCGCCAGCTCACCGACCGGGACGCGAAGCTCGCCGCACTGGCCGTGATCACGAACCACCTGGCGCCCGGCTCGTGGGACTACGCGCGGGAGCCGAGCGGGCAGGAGCTGGCCAAGACCGCCGTGCTGGCACTGGATCTCGGCGAGTCCGCGGTGAAGATCCGCACCGGGCCGCCCGGCGAGGAGCCCGACGACCTGGTGCCGGAGCGCAACGGCGCGACGTGGGCCGGGGTGCTGCCGCTGCGGCAGGGGTGGGGCGAGCCCGTGCCCTGCCCGGAACTGCCAGCCGGAACGACCGTGCCGGGCCACGTGACGACCCGGCGACTTCCGTACGGTCAGGAGACCCGCGACAGCGACGGGTAGTGCCGCATGGCCCGCGCCGCCCGGTAGACGTGGACGCTCACCGCCGGGTCCGGCCCCTCGTTGCGGACCTCGTGCGCGTAGCCCGGCCCGAACACCCGGGACTGCCCGGCGCCGACGCGCAGCGTGGTGCCGCGGTGTGCCACGTGCTCGGTCAGCTCGCCGGAGACGATCGTGAACGCGCCGCTCGCCGCGCCGTGGTCGTGCAGGTCGGTGCCCTGGCCGGGCAGCCAGCTCATCAACCACACCTCCTGCTCCGGCGTGCGGTGCACGAGCACGGTGTAGCGCGCGTCGGGGTCGTAGCGCAGCAGATGCGCCCACCGCCGGCGGGCGGTCGCGTAGCGGCGGGCGACCAGCGCCGGATGAACGGTGGGGGCAGCGGAATCGAACGGGGCGGCGGACGGGATCGTGTTCTCGGGCACGGCGAACATGGCGGAAGAACCTTCTGCGGAGGGGTGACGGGTCGGCGGCGGCTCGATCAGCACGCGCGACACAGCGCGCCGGGCACCCGGCGGGGAAGGCGCGCACTCGTCGTCACGGCAGTAGGAAACCGGGCGCGACCCGGCGCGGTCAACGGAGTTCACTTCGTGGGACGCTGTGCACCAATCCGGACAGCGGGTCGCGCCGAATGCCGAATGCCCGAGGGGTGCCGAGCGAGAGCAGGGTCAGCATGGGTGAACGGGTTCGGCGCGTGCGCGAGGAACCAGGGGCGGGGCCGGACACGGCCGAGCTGATGCGGCATGTGGCGCGCGGGGACGAGTCGGCGTTCGAGCGGCTGTACGACGTGCTGATCGCGCCGATCTACGGGGCGATCCGGCGCGTCGTCCGCGATCCCGCCCAGTCGGAGGAGGTGGCGCAGGAGGTCATGGTGGAGCTGTGGCGCACCGCCGCGCGCTACTCCCCCGAGCGGGGCAGCGTCATGACCTTCGCGATGACGCTCGCGCACCGGCGGGCCGTGGACCGGGTCCGCTCGGCGCAGGCCGCGGCCGACCGCGAGGAGCACGTCGGCCGCCGCGAGGCCGCCCGGCCGTTCGACGAGGTCGCCGAGCAGGTGACCGCGCGGTTCGAGCAGGAGCAGGTGCGCCGCTGCCTCGGGACGCTCACCGAGCTGCAGCGCGAGTCGGTCGTGCTGGCCTATTACGGCGGCCGGACGTACAAAGAGGTGGGCGAGCTGCTGGACACCCCGCTCGGGACGATCAAGACCCGGTTGCGGGACGGACTCATACGACTGCGTGACTGTTTGGGGGTGGCCTGATGAACGCGGATGTCCACGCGCTGACGGGCGCCTACGTGCTGGACGCGGTGTCCACCGACGAGCGGCAGGTCTTCGAGCGGCACCTCACCGACTGCGACGCCTGCCGCCAGGAGGTGGCGGAGCTGCGCGAGACCGCGACCCGGCTCGGCGCCGCCGTCGCCAGCCCGCCCCCGCCGCGGCTGAAGGACTCGGTCATGGCGCAGATCCGGGTCACCCGCCAGCTGCCGCCGGAGGCACCGGTCGTGCCGCTGCGCCGGCCGCGCTCGCCGTGGGCGCTGCGGTTGTCCGCCGCGGCCGCCGTGGTGCTGCTGGTCGTGTCCGGCGTGCTCGGCGTGCTGCTGGTGCAGGCCAGGCAGTCTGACGGCACCGGCGCCGACGCGCAGGCCGCCGCGATCGCGGACATCCTGCGCAGCGGCGACGCGCAGGTGGTGAACCAGGGCGACGCGTCCACCGGCCGGATGACCGCGCTCATGTCGAAGTCGGCGAACCGGATGCTGCTGCTGACCGGCGACATGCCGAACGCCCCGAGCGGCAAGGACTACCAGGCCTGGACGATCGGCGAGGAGGCGACGAAGTCGGCCGGCCTGATCCAGCCGCAGGGCGGCAAGGCCGCCCTCGAGGTGGCGGGCATCGACGCCGCCCAGCAGGTCGGCATCACGCTCGAACCCGAGGGCGGGTCCGACCAGCCGACGCAGCAGCCGATCATGACCTTCGAGGTCACCTAGCGGGCGGGCCGGTCAGCGCTCCGGCTTGGTCTTGCGCCCGATGAGCTCGCCGGCCATCTCCCGCGGGTCGAAACCGTCGTGGCAGACCCGGTGCACCACCTCGGTGATCGGCATCTCCACGCCGTGCCGCAGCGCCAGCTCGCGGATGGCCGAGCAGGACTTCACGCCCTCGGCGACCTGCCCGTGCGCCGCGGCCAGCGCTTGCTGCACGGACTCGCCGCGGCCGAGGCGCTCGCCGAACGTGCGGTTGCGCGACAGCGGCGAGGAGCACGTGGCCACCAGGTCGCCGAGGCCGGCCAGCCCCGCGAACGTCATCGGCTCGGCGCCCAGCGCCACCCCGAGCCGCGACGTCTCCGCCAGCCCGCGGGTGATCAGCGTGGCGAGCGTGTTGTCGCCGAAGCCCAGCCCGCCCGCCATGCCGCAGGACAGCGCGATGACGTTCTTGCACGCCCCGCCGAGCTCGCAGCCGACCACGTCGGTGTTGGTGTACGGGCGGAAGTAGCCGGTCGTGCACGCCTGCTGCAATGCGACCGCCCGGTCGTGGTCGGTGCACGCGATGACCGACGCGGTCGGCTGTTCGTCGGCGATCTCCTTCGCCAGGTTCGGCCCGGACACGACCGCCACCTGGCCCTGCGGCACGCCCATCACCTCGACGACGACCTCGCTCATCCGCTTGAGCGTGCCCAGCTCCACGCCCTTCGCGAGGCTGACGAGCGTGGCCGCCGGGTCGATCAGCCCGCGCCACGCGGTCAGGTTGTGCCGCAGGCTCTGGCTCGGCACGGCGAGCACCACGGTGGTGGCGCCGTCGAGCGCCACCCGTGGGTCCGAAGTGGACTTCAGGTTCCCGGGCAGGGTGACGCCGGGCAGGTAGTCGGGGTTGGCCCGCTGCTGCTCGACGGACTCCGCGACCTCCCGGCGGCGGGCCCACAGCGTCACCGCACAGCCCGCGTCGGCCAGCACCTTCGCGAACGCGGTACCCCACGAGCCCGCGCCGAAGACCGCGATCGGCCCCATGTCAGGCATCGCCGGGCGAACCGTCCTCGCGTGCCGCCTCCCCCGCCTCGGCCGCCTTCGCTGCCTTGGCCGCCCTCGCCACCTTCGACGGCAGGTAGAACTCGGCAGGCGCCTGCTCGCCGCGGATCTCCGCGAGCTGCGCGCGCACCCGGCCCATCAGCAGGTCGGTGACCTCCCGCAGCAGCTCGTTGTTCAACGGCCGCTCGCGGTAGGCCGACAGGTCGACCGGCTCGGACACCCGGATGTAGATCTTCTTGCGCGGGAACGGGCGGAACTTCCTGGTGTAGCCGTCGAGGATGAGGTTCGTGCCCCAGCGGGCCGCGGTGACCACGGGAAGGTCGTGCTCGAGGCAGTCCAGCGCCAGCCGTGCCACGCCGGTCCGCGCGTGCATCGGCCAGCCCGCCGGGTCCTTCGTGATCGTGCCCTCGGGGTAGATGATGACCAGTTTTCCGTCCCGCAGCGCCTGCTTGGCCGCGACGAGGCTGTCGCCCGCGGCGGCGCTCGCCCGGTACACGGGGATGCTGCCGGCCCGGCTGATGAGGTGCTTGAACACCGGCGCGCGGAACAGGCTCTCCTTGGCGAGGAACCGCGGCACCCGGCCGTTGCGGTGCACGAACACGGCGTCCACGGGCGGGTCGAGGTGCGAGATGTGGTTCATCACCAGCAGGACGCCGCCGCGGCGCCGGATGTGCTCGGCGCCGGTCGGCGTGGTCTTCCCGATCCAGGAGATCGGGTAGAAGATCAACGCGGTCACCCACACCCAGAATCCGGTCTTCTCGAGTCGCGCCGGCACCTGTCCTCCTCGTTCGCGGTTGCCCGTGAGTATGCCCGGCCTGGCGGCACCGGTCCCGCACCGTCCTGCGCCGTCCTGCACGATGGATCCGTGGAAGCCGACCTCGTGGTGCCCATCAAGCGGCTCGACCGGGCGAAGTCCCGGCTGCGCGGCGCGGTCGGCGGCGCGCACGCCGACCTGGTGCTCGCGCTGCTGGTCGACACGGTCACCGCCGCGCTGGAGGCCGAAGGCGTGCGCCGGGTGCTGGTCGTCTGCGAGGACGACCGCGTGCCGCCCGCGCTGCGCGGCACCGGTGCGGAGTGCGTGGAAGAGCGCGGGCTGTCCGGGCTGAACGCCGCGCTGTCCTACGGCGCGGGCGTGCTGCGGGAACGCAACCGGCGCGGCGTGGTCGGCGCGCTGCAGGCCGACCTGCCCGCGCTGCGGCCGAAGGAGCTGGCCGAGGCGGTCGCGATCGCCGCCGGCCGGCGGGCCTACTGCGCGGACCGGCCCGGCACCGGCACGACCCTGCTGCTGGCGGCGGCCGGCGACGCACTGCGGCCGTCGTTCGGGCCCGGTTCCGCGGCCGCGCACGCGGCGAGCGGGGCGGTCGCGGTGGGTGCGGGGCTGGACTCGCTGCGCTGCGACGTGGACACCGCGGCGGATCTCGCGGTCGCCGCCGAGCTCGGTCTCGGAACCAAAACAGCACCTCTTGCTGGGGGGACACGGAAGTTGACCGGACGGTACGGGCCAGAGTCGCCCATCGGGCCGTAATTGCTGGACAATGAGGCTGTGAGCACGGAGAGCACGCACCAGCCAGGCACCCAGCCTCCGGAGGGCGAGAGCACCCCCCGCATCGCCCTCGAGGAGGTCGACGGCCTCGAGATGGCGGTCACCGCGCCCGAGCCACGGGGGGTGCCGTCGGCGCCGCCCGCGGTCACCCCGCAGGTCGCCGACACCGACCTTCCCGAGCTGCCCGACGACCGGTACCTCAACCGCGAACTGTCCTGGTTGGACTTCAACGCACGGGTGCTGGCCCTGGCCGAGGACTCCTCGCAGCCGCTGCTCGAGCGCGCCAAGTTCCTCGCGATCTTCGCCTCGAACCTCGACGAGTTCTACATGGTCCGGGTGGCCGGCCTGAAACGCCGCGAGGAGACCGGCCTGTCCGTACGCAGCGCCGACGGGCTGACCCCGCGCGAGCAGCTGGCCTACATCTCCAAGCGCAACCAGGAGCTCGTCGAGCAGCAGTCGGCGGCGTGGGAGCAGCGGCTGCGGCCGATCCTCGCCGAGCGCGGCATCCGCATCGCCAAGTGGGCCGAGCTCACCGACGAGCAGCGCGTGCGGCTGACCCGGTACTTCCGCGACCAGATCTTCCCCGTGCTCACCCCGCTCGCGGTCGACCCGTCACACCCGTTCCCCTACATCTCCGGGCTGTCGCTGAACCTCGCGGTCACCGTGCGGGACCCGACGGGCGGCGGCGAGCGGTTCGCCCGCGTGAAGGTGCCGAACAACGTCTCCCGGCTCGTGCCGATCGACCACAGCCGCGACGATCCCGACGCGACGTTCCTGCCGCTGGAGGAGCTCATCGCGGCGCATCTCGGCGACCTGTTCGCCGGCATGCAGGTCACCGAGGTGCACGCGTTCCGGGTCACCCGCAACGCCGACCTCGAGGTCGAGGAGGACCGCGACGAGGACCTGTTGCAAGCACTCGAACGCGAGCTGGCGCAGCGCCGCTTCGGCCCGCCCGTGCGGCTCGAGGTCGCCGACGACATGAGCGAGCACATGCTGGAGCTGCTGCTGCGCGAGCTCGAGGTGGACCCGCACGACGTCGTCGTGGTGCAGGGCCTGCTCGACCTGTCCTGCCTGTGGCAGCTCTACGGGGTGTCCCGCAGCGAACTCAAGGACCCGCCGTTCGTGCCGGCCACGCACCCGGCGTTCGGCGAACGGGAGACGCCCAAGAGCGTGTTCGCGACGCTGCGCGAGGGCGACGTGCTCGTGCACCACCCGTACGACTCGTTCTCCACGAGCGTGCAGCGCTTCATCGAGCAGGCGGCGAACGACCCGAAGGTGCTGGCGATCAAGCAGACGCTGTACCGCACGTCGGGTGACTCGCCGATCGTCGACGCGCTGATCGACGCGGCCGAGGGAGGCATCCAGGTCGTGGCGCTGGTGGAGATCAAGGCCCGCTTCGACGAGCAGGCGAACATCAAGTGGGCGCGCACGCTGGAGAAGGCGGGCGTGCACGTG
>DASYKY010000032.1:0-29997 GCA_035995025.1 Actinophytocola sp. | reverse complement strand
CAGCGCCAGGCGTACGCCAACGACCTGTCCAACCCGCAGCTGATCGCGGTCACGGACAACGTCAACCAGAGCAAGGGCGACCAGACGCCGGCGACGTGGAAGCCGCCGCGCACCGCGTACTGGTGCACCTACGCGAAGATGTGGGTACACGTGAAGTACCGGTACTTCCTGACGGTCAACTCGGCGGAGAAGTCCGCGCTCACGAGCATGCTCGGCACCTGCTGAGACCCTGCCTACGAATGCCTCGGGATCGCCTGGTCCCGGGGCATTCGGCCGTTCGGCCCCCGTCGATCGTCTGGACTTTGCCGTACACCCGGGCATTCCACTCAGAGTTACCCATCGGTATTGATCGGGTCACCTTCATACCGCACAGTCGGGTGACGTTCCCACGTGATCAGTCACACGGAGGCGACTCAACATGGTCAGCAGGTCGGGGAAAGTGCGGGCTTTCGGTGCCGCGTTAGTAGTAGGTGCGGGCGCGGTCATCGTGTTCGGCGGCGGGGCGGCGAACGCGATCCCGCCGGGCATCCCGGATGGCACGACGGCACTGTCGGAGCTCGATCAGCTGACCGTCGCGCCGGACGGCTCGATGGACGGCTACAGCCGGGAGAAGTTCCCGCACTGGCACACGGTCGAAGGCTCCTGCGACACGCGCGAGGAGGTCCTCAAGCGCGACGGCGACGGTGTCGAGGTCGACTCCTCCTGCAAGGCGACGTCGGGTAGCTGGACCAGCCCGTACGACGGCGAGACGTGGACCGCCACCGGCGACGTGGACATCGACCACATGGTGCCGCTGGCCGCGGCGTGGCGCAGCGGTGCGGCGGACTGGACGACCGACCAGCGCGAGGCGTTCGCGAACGACCTGGACGCGCCGCAGCTGTGGGCCGTGACCGACAACGTGAACCAGAGCAAGGGCGACAAGACGCCCGACGTGTGGAAGCCGCCGCTGGAGTCGGACTACTGCCAGTACGCCAGCGCGTACACGCACGTGAAGTTCACCTACGAGCTCACGGTGAACGACGCGGAGAAGGGCGCCCTGGCTGACATGCTGGGGACGTGCTGAGCGCGTACAACTCTCCACTGGTCGCCGGTCAGGGCGGCGTCATGACCGAAGAGGTCGGCGCCGTGACCGGCGACCTGGAGCTGCGGACCACGGTGGACTCGTCCGGTGTGGTGACGGCGAAGATCCGCTACGCCGGGGCGTCCGAGTGGTACCGGGTGCGGGGCGCCGCCTGCCGCCTGGTCGACGAACGCGACCACGCGGCGGTGCACTCCCTGCTGGTCGGCGTCCTGAACCGCCCGTCCGGCTGACCCGCGCCCCGAGGAGCGCGGGACAGGCGGCACCGCATGAGGTCCGCCAAGTTATCCGCGACCCCCACCCTCTCCGGGGGCACCCCTCGAAGCCAGTCTACCGGTGACCACCGGCCAATTGGGTCACCAAGATCGACTTGTGGACAACCGTCGCGGTTGTGGACAACCGGTCAGGCGAGGCCGAGCTGGGCCGGGGCGTCCGGGTCGGAGTCGGCGAGGAACTGGGCGCAGCGGTCGTACTCCTCGGTCTCCCCGATCGCCTGCGCGGCCCGGGCCAGTGCCGCCAGGGCGCGCAGGAAGCCACGGTTCGGGCGGTGTGCCCACGGGACCGGGCCGTGGCCCTTCCAGCCCGCACGGCGCAGCTGGTCCAGGCCGCGGTGATAGCCGGTGCGCGCGTACGCGTACGCCGCCACCGCGTTGTTCTCGGTCAGGGCCAGCTCCGCCAGCTGGGCCCAGCCCTCGCTGAAGTCCGGCCACCGTGTGACGACCTTCGCCGGGTCGGTGCCGGCGTCGAGGGCCGCCTGGGGCTCGGGGCGGTCCGGCAGCTGCGTCGCGGGCGGGCCGCCGAACAGGTTCTCTTGCAGCGTCATGCCGCCATCCTGCCCGACGACCCGCCCGGCCCGGTGAAACGGTGGCGTCAGCCGGCCAGCATCCGGCCCGTCGACTTGAGGTTCTCGCACGCCTGCGTCACGCGCGCGGCCATGCCCTGCTCGGCCGCCTTCAGGTAACCGCGCGGGTCGTAGGCCTTCTTGTTCCCGACCTCGCCGTCGATCTTGAGCACGCCGTCGTAGTTGGTGAACATGTGCGCGGCGACCGGGCGGGTGAACGCGTACTGCGTGTCCGTGTCGACGTTCATCTTCACCACGCCGTAGGACAGCGCCTCGTGAATCTCCTCGATCAGCGAGCCTGAACCGCCGTGGAACACCAGCTCGAACGGCTTCGAGCCGGCCGCAAGGCCCAGCTTCTCCGACGCGACCTCCTGGCCGCGCTTGAGGACCTCCGGACGCAGCTTCACGTTGCCCGGCTTGTACACGCCGTGCACGTTGCCGAACGTCGCGGCCAGCAGGTAGCGGCCCTTCTCACCGGTGCCGAGCGCGTCCACCGTCTTCAGGAAGTCGCCGTCGGCGGTGTACAGCTTCTCGTTGATCTCGTGGGCGACGCCGTCCTCCTCGCCGCCGACGACACCGATCTCGACCTCGAGGATGATCTTCGCCTTGGCCGTGGCGTCGAGCAGCTCCGCGGCGACGGCGAGGTTCTCGTCGAGGTCGATGGCGGAGCCGTCCCACATGTGGGACTGGAAGAGCGGCTCCTTGCCCGCGGACACCCGCTCCTGGGACAGCGCGATCAGCGGCCGGACGAAGCCGTCGAGCTTGTCCTTCGGGCAATGGTCCGTGTGCAGGGCGATGTTGACCGGGTACTTCGCGGCGACGACGTGGGCGAACTCGGCGAGCGCGGCAGCCCCGGTGACCATCTCCTTGACCTTGGTGCCGGACGCGAACTCCGCACCGCCGGTCGAGACCTGGACGATGCCGTCGCTCTCGGCCTCGGCGAAGCCCCGCAGGGCGGCGTTGAGCGTCTCGGAAGAGGTCACGTTGATGGCGGGAAATGCGAACTCGTTCGCCTTCGCCCGGTCCAGCATCTCGGCGTAGACCTCGGGTGTGGCGATGGGCATCGGTACGTCCTCCTCGGAGCTGGGCAGGGCCGTCGGGGGAATCCTACGAGCCCTGGACAGGGGTGCCACCACGCATGGGACGAGGCAGACTGGACGCATGGCAACCGCACGCTGGAACGGCGAGATCATCGCCGAGAGCGACGACACCACGATCGTCGAGGGCAACCACTACTTTCCGGCCGGCTCGGTCCGTCAGGACCTCCTCAGCCCGTCCGACACGACGAGCCACTGCCCGTGGAAGGGCGACGCGAGCTACTACACGCTGCGGGTCAACGGCGAGGACAACGCCGACGCCGCGTGGTACTACCCGGAGCCCAAGGACGCGGCCAAGGAGATCAAGGACCACGTGGCCTTCTGGCGTGGCGTCGAGGTGACCGCCTGAGCCGTCTGAGCAATGCTCAGTTCTATCTGAGCAACGCTTAGTTCACGGCGGGCCGCAACTCCATAGGTTTCTCCACGACGGACCCGGGACGGCCCGGGGACCGACGACGTGAGGGAGAAACCCGCAGTGCGTAAGAAGATTGTCACCGGTATCGCCGCGACGGCGCTGGCGGCCGGTGCGGCCATCGCCGTCACGAACTCGGCCAGCGCGGACGACGGCTGGCTGTGCATGACGCGGGACGCGACGCCCGTGTACGCGTCGGTCAGCAACGGCAACTACGACGGCTACCTGTTCACGCTGAGCGCGGGCCGCGGCTTCCGCGCGGAGTACGAGGAGGGCGGTAGCGGCGACGTCCCGACCTGGTCGGCCTACTACGGCCACGGCGCCGAGCACCCCGAGCGTGACGGCTTCGTGAAGAGCGACCACCTGGCCTGCTGAGTCCGGCTGGTCCAGGGGGTGAGCCGACAGAGATGCGGCCCGAGTGCAGCCAGCGCCCGGGCCGCATCTTCAACGCCGCCCTCACACGCCGCCCCGTACGCCGCCCTCACTCGCCGCCCCGTGATCCGCGGCCCCCACCCTCTCCGGGGGCACCCCTCATGGCCATTCTATCGGTCAGGGGTGACGAAAAGGGGTCGCAAGATCGACTTGTGGACAGCGTCGGTCGTTGTGGACAACTGGGGTCAGGCGGTGATCAGCGCTGCCTGGAACGCCTCCATGCGCGCCTCGCCGTCCCAGCCGCCCGGCGGCGCGGACAGCCCGAACAGCGCGGCGACGGTCGGCGCGACGTCCATGGTGTGCGCGGGCGCCGGGGACACCTGGCCGCGGCGCACCATCGGGTGGCCGCCGGAGATCACGAACGGGATCGCCTCCGTGGCCGGGTGGCCGTGATTGCCCGGGATCGGGTTGGAGATCACCGACGGGTCGGTGAACCGCCAGCCCGCCTTCGCGTACGCCACCAGGTCGCCCGCGTTCGCGCCCAGGCGCAGCTCCGCCGGGTCGTGCACGGACAGCACGCCGTCGGTCGCCTCCGCGATCTGTCGCATGTGGACGACCGCGTCGGCGCGGGACTCCGCCGGGCCTGTCCAGTACAGCAGGTCCGCGCCGCCGTTCTGGGCGATCTGCACGTTGTCCGCCAGCAGCGGGTCGTCGTCGAAATGACCCTTCAGGTTGATGATCGACAGCGGCAGCGACCAGTCCATCGAGTGGTCGGCCAGCAGGATCACCACCGAGCGCTCCCACATCCCGCGATCGCGAAGATGGTCGACGAACCGCTCCAGCTGCGCGTTCGTGTCGATCAGCGCGAGCGTGCGCAGGATCTTGATCGATGAGCCGGTGAGGTCCGCGTGGCCGAAGCGGTCGACGTCACCGAGGTTGACGAACATGAAGGCCGGGTCGTGTTCGTCGATCATGTCTAGCGCGGCGCCCACGGTGAAGATGTCCGGCGCGTGGTTGGTGATCGGCAACATCGGCTCGGGCTGCCAGCGGACCGACGCGCGCTCGCCGAACACGCCGAACAGGTAGTCCTTCGACAGCACGCTCGCGGTCGGCAGACCCAGCTCCGCGGGCAGCCGCTCGAGCAGCGTGGGCGCCTTCAGGTCCGTCGCCTCGCCGAGGTCGCGGACCTCGCCGCGCGCCGGGTCCCACACCGAGTTCGCCGGCACGCCCGACCGGTCCGGGCGCACGCCGGTCATCATCGCCACGTGGTTCGGGATCGTCTCCGCAACGGTGATCGACTTCGCCTGGCTGAACGACGTGCCCTGCTCGGCGAGGTCGCGCACGGTCGACAAATACTGGCCGGCGGCCTCGTCCGGCCGGCAGCCGTCGACCACCAGCACGTACACCCGCAGGTCGTCGGCGGCCCGCGCGGACGCGGCGGTGATCGCGCCCAGCGCGCCGAGCGCGGCCGCCCCCGCGGCGCCGCCGAGCAGCGTGCGGCGGGAGAACGTGGCGGCCATCAGGCGTTCCCGGCCGTGACCGGCGAGCCCACCCGCTGCACCTTCTGCGTGCCCGCCCGCACCCGGTAGGACCTCCCGTGCGACAGCGTGCTGGCGGCGTCCTTCTTGTTCGCCAGGAAGAACCAGTCCATCTGCACGGCGGCCGGCGTCACGTCCAGCACGCACGCGCCGTGCGAGTCGACCTCGGCCCACTTGATGTGCCGGTTCAGCGTGGTCAGCGCGCCCTCGATCACCGGGCCGACCGTGCGCGGCGGCAGGCCGGTGATGTCGTCGATGTTGTCCGAGGTGACCGACGTGGCCACGAACTCGACGGCCACCGACGGGGAAAGCGGGTAGGTCCCGGCGTCGCGCGGGATGTCGCACGCCCACGACGAGTGGATGTCGCCGGTGAGGAACACGGTGTCGTGGATCCCGTTGTCCGCCAACGTGTCGAGCAGCCGGCCGCGGTCCGCGGTGTAGCCGTCCCACTGGTCGGGGTTGACCACGCCGCCCTCCTCGGGCAGGCCGAGCAGCTTCAGCAGCGGGCCGAGCAGGTCGTGCGGCAGCGGCGGGACCAGCACCGGCGAGATCATCACGGAGTTGCCGACGAGCTTCCACTGCGCGCCGCTCGACACCAGGCCGTCGCGCAGCCAGGCCATCTGCTCGGCGCCGGTGATCGTGCGGTTCGGGTCGTCGACGTCGCCGTCGAACGGCTTGGCCTGCTGGGAGCGGTAGCTGCGCAGGTCGAGCATGGAAAGCTCGGCGAGCAGGCCGAACCGCAGCCGCCGGTAGATCTTGTCGGCCTCGCTGCGCACCGGCATCCACTCGAAGTACGCCTGGTGGGCCGCGGCCTTGCGGGCGGCGTAGTCGCCCTCGGTGTCGGGCTGGTGGTTCTCCGCGCCGCCGGACCAGGCGTCGTTGGCGATCTCGTGGTCGTCCCAGGTCGCGATGAACGGCACGGTGGCGTGCAGGCGCTGCAGGTGCTCGTCGGTCTTGTACTGCGCGTGGCGCTGCCGGTAGTCGGCGAGCGTGACGATCTCGTGCGCCGGCTCGTGCGGCCGCACACCTCCGCCGCCGCCCTCGTAGATGTAGTCGCCGAGGTGCAGCACCGCGTCGAGGTCGCCGCGGTCGGCGAGGTAGCGGTACGCGGCGAAATGGCCCTCCGGCACGTTCGAGCACGACACCACGCCGAACCGCAGGTGCGCGAGCGCCGCGTCCGCGGCGGGCGCGGTGCGGGTGGCGCCGACGCCGGACACCGCGTCGCCAAGGCGGAAGCGGTAGAAGTAGCCGGTCGCCGGGGCGAGGCCGGTCGCGTCGGCCTTCACCGTGTGGTCGTGGTCCGGCCCGGTGGTCACAGTGCCGGTGCCGACGACGTTCGCGAACCCGGCGTCGGTGGCGATGTCCCACTTCACCTCGACTTCCGGGCCCTGGCCGGAGCCCGGCACCGACTCGGGTGTGGGCGTCACGCGGGTCCACAGCAGGACCGCGTCGGGCAGCGGGTCGCCGGAGGCCACGCCGTGCGTGAACGCCGGGTCGGCGGACTCCGCCCAGACCGACGACGCGGTGGCGACCGTGCCGCCCACCGCGGCCACGGCGGCGGCCACCCCGGATGCCTTCAGGACCGAACGACGATCGAACACCTGTGACATGGGCACAGATTCTGTCGCAACGGTGGGGTGTGACAAACAGCCATTGGGCGTAAACATCGGGTGCACATTTGCCATCTACTCGCGGTAGGTTACTCGTGGTAAGTTCAGCTCGAACTCTCGACGAGGAGGCGGCATGGCCCGCATCGGCAAGAAGAGCGTGCGCGGCAAAGTCGTGCTGATCACCGGTGCCGCACGCGGCATCGGCGCCGGCGTGGCGCGGGAGCTGGCCGGGCGCGGGGCGAAGCTCGCGCTGGTGGGCCTCGAGGCGGACGAGCTGGCGAAGGTCGCCGCCGACTGCGGGCCGGACGCGGGCTGGTGGGAGGCGGACGTGACGCGCTGGGAGGACCTCGAGCGCGCCGTCGCCGGCGTGGTGGAGAGGTTCGGCCGCATCGACGTGGTGCTGGCGAACGCGGGCATCGCGGCCACCGGGTTCACCCGCTCGATCGACCGCAAGGCCTTTGAACGGGTCATCGAGGTGAACCTGCTGGGCGTGTGGCGCACGGTGCGGGTAACGCTGCCGCACCTGATCGAGGCGAAGGGCTACGCGCTGCTGGTGTCCTCGGCCGCGGCGATCGTGCACATTCCCGGGAACGCGGCGTACTCGGCGGCGAAGGCGGGCGTGGAGGCGTTCGGCAACTCGCTGCGCGCGGAGGTCAAGCACCTCGGCGTGGACGTCGGCGTGGTGCACCCGACGTGGATCTCGACGGACATGGTCGACAACGCCGACGCCCACCCGGTGTTCGGGCAGATGCGGCGGTCCAACAAGGGGATCGCCGGCAAGACCTACCCGCTCGCGGTGGCGGTGAAGCTGATCAGCGGCGGCATCGCGGCCCGGGCCAGGGCCGTGCACGTGCCGCGCTGGGTGGGCTTCGCGAAGGTGATCCGCGCGCTGCTGCCGCGGATCGTGGAGCGCCAGGCGCGGGCGCTGGTGCCGGCCGCGGACGAGGCGGTGCTCAAGGACATCGCTGAGCGCGGCGAGGTGGAGTCGAGTCTGGTCGGGCCCGGCGGTCGCGCTGCGGCGCGCAGCGCGGGTGCGCTATAACCGGGCCGGACCCGGGAGGTGCGGATGTCGCGGCGTGCGGAGATCGTCATGTCCGGCGAGGAGATCACGGCGTTCCTCGCGGAGGGCAAGGTCGCGAACTTCGCGACCATGGGACCCAACGGGCGGCCGCACCTGGTGGCCATGTGGTACTTCCCGCGCGGGGACGGCATCGCGACGTGGACCTACCGGTCGTCGCAGAAGGCGGCCAACCTGCGCCGGCTCGCGCAGTCGACCGTGCTCATCGAGGCCGGCGACACCTACGACCAGCTGCGCGGCGTGTCGATGGAGTGCGACGTGGAGCTGGTCGAGGACGCCGAGAAGGTCGCGCTGATGGGCGCGGAGCTGATGCGCCGGTACAACCCGAGCGAGCAGGCGGCCACCGCGGCGACCCAGTTCGTGCGGCTGCAGGCGTCGAAGCGCGTCGGGCTCGTCTGCGTGCCGACGAAGATCGTCAGCTGGGACCACCGCAAGCTCGGCGGGTCCTACTGAGCCCACTCGCCGAGGATGAGCCTCCACTCGTGCACGGCTCGCTGCGCGGCGACGCCGTCGGTGGTGTACGGGTCCTCGGCGAGCAGCCGGTCGAGCTCGGCGCGGTCGGCCACGCGATAGATCGTGAAGCCGGCGCTGTCGTCGGCCCACGGCCCGGCGCCGGTCACGGTGCCCGCCTCGACGAGGCGCTGCAGGTACTCGCGGTGCCGCGGGCGGACCGCGGCGAGCTTGTCGCGGTCGGTGGTGTAGGTGGTCTCGACGGTGAACCACGCCATCGGCTACTCCTTCCCCTCGATCGTTGGTTACGAACGCTACTGGGCGCTGTCGAACGACCACTTCGCCCCGGTAGGGTTTCGACGTGAACGGGGACGGCGCGAACAACGCGGAGCGCAGCGTCGAGCGAACGCTCGGGCATCTGCGGGCCATCGACACGGGCAGCTTCGCGGTGCCCGGCAAGGAACCCACGCCACTCACCCTCGAAGACCTGTATCGCACTCACCGCATGCGGCTGGTCCGCCTCGCGCTGCTGCTGGTGGACGAGCCGGCGACGGCCGAGGACGTGGTGCAGGAGGCGTTCACCGGCCTGCACCGGAACTGGGGCAACCTCCGCGACGCGGCGGCGGCTGTCGGTTACCTGCGCACGGCCGTGGTCAACGGGTCGCGCTCAGTGCTCCGCAGGCGCAAGACGGCGCGCGAGTACACCCCGCCGCACCAGGTGAACGCCCGCTCGGCGGAGAGCCTCGCGATGCTGACGGCCGAGCACCAGTCGGTGGTGCGTGCGCTGTCGCAGCTCCCGCCCCGGCAGCGCGAGGTGCTGGTGCTGCGCTACTACGGCGACCTGTCGGAGGCGGAGATCGCCGACGCGGCCGGCATCTCGAAGGGCACCGTCAAGTCCACGGCGAGCCGCGCTCTGGACGCCCTGCAGAAGATCATGCGCCAGCCCAACTGACCGCTCGTCGGGCTGCTCGCGGCTGTGACGGCACCGCACGAAATGCTGTCACACGGACCGGAGATGCTGCCTTGCTGTCACAGCCCTGTGACGGCAAGAAGGCGCCGCTGAACTGCGGAAATGCGTGGTGTGACAGCAAGACGGCATTCTGCGGATGCCGTCACATCTGGTGCCGTGGGGCCTCCGCACGCAAATTCGGGACCCACCTTTGAAATGCCGTCACACCGTCACGAGAACTAGCGGAACTGCCGGCGTTGTGCACCGCGGATCGCCGCGCGCACGTCGGCGGGCAGCTCGACGACCTCGACCTCGACGCCGGAGTCCCGGATCGCCTGCGCGGCCCACGACCGCGCTGCCGTGAAGTGACGGGCCGCCTCGGGATCACTGAGGCACAGCACGAGCCGAGGCTCGACCGGCAGCCTCGCGGCCACGTGACGCAACTTGAGGACATCGGCGAGGATCTTGTGTTCTGCGCGACTTTCGGCGGCCCCTGGTGCGCCCAGTCAGCAACGCGAGCATGACCGGCTCGGCCGCCCGCTGCTCGCGACTGTCTCCAGCCGAGACCATCCCGATGTCGACCGGCTCGGCCGTTGGCGTCGCGGCCTGTTGCTCGCCGCTGCGCCGGACGTCGTTGACGATCTTGTCGTTCGGTCCGGGGCGGCGATGCAACCGGCCGGCCCGCTCGAGCCGGCGGCACACCTGGTTGATCGTCTGCCGCGGACTGACGTCCAGCCGTTGCGCGAGCTCGTCGTCATCGAGCGCGAAGGAGCTTCGCCGGAGCTCGTCCAGCACGCGGACAGCGATAGTCTGGGTCATACATCTGAGGTCGCCGCCCGCACCGAAGCCGTATACGACCAGGCCCACCGGCCTCGCGCACGCGCGCACCCGTGACTCGCGGCCCCCACCCTCTCCGGGGGCACCCCTCATGGCCATTCTATCGGGGAGGGGTGACGGGGGGCGGGTTGTGGATCTTGGTTGTGGACAGGTCGGGCCTTGTGGACAACTTGTGCATCTGTTACCCATGACCCAACCTTTTTGATATCTAGTTAATCGTCCCCACGTACTCGCGAGCGGCTATGGTATAGACCAATAGGGTCGGGTCGTGGTTCTAGGGAGTGGCATGGCTGCGCAGCTCATCGCCGGGGGCAGGGTCGCGACGCCGGACGGCGTGCTCGACCCCGGCTGGGTGCTCGTCGAGGACGGTGCGATCACCGCCGTCGGGGCGGGGGTTCCCGCCGACCGGCCCGATGCGAGCAGACACGACGCCGCCGGGGCGTGGGTCGTGCCCGGGTTCGTCGACATCCACTGCCACGGCGGCGGGGGCGCGGCGTTCACGACCGTCGGCCAGGTGCCGGAAGCCGTTGCGGCACACCGCAGGCACGGCACCACGACCATGCTCGCGAGCCTCGTCTCGCGGCCCGTGCCCGAGCTCGTCGAGCAGGTGGCCGTGCTGCGCGAGTTCGTCACCGGCGGGCTGCTCGCCGGCATCCACCTCGAGGGTCCCTTCCTGTCCGCCGCCCGCTGCGGGGCGCACGACCCCGCCGTGCTCCGGCCGCCGGACGCCGCCTCCGTCGACACGCTGCTCGCCGCCGGGCAGGGCACCATCCGCATGGTCACGATCGCCCCCGAGCTCGACGGGGCGGTGCCCGCCGTGAAGCGACTCGTCGACGCCGGGGTGCTCGCCGCCGTCGGGCACACCGACGCGCTCGCCGAGGACGTGATCCCCGCCGTCGACGCGGGCGCGACCGTCGCCACCCACCTGTTCAACGGCATGCGCCCGATGCACCACCGCGAGCCCGGCCCGGTCGGCACGCTCCTCGACGACGAGCGGGTGACCGTCGAGCTCATCTGCGACCTCGTCCACCTGCACCCGGCCGTCGTCCGGCTGGCCGCGCGCCACGCGGGCGCCGGCCGGACCGTGCTGATCACCGACGCCATCTCCGCCGCGGCCGCGGGCGACGGCGTCTACGACATCGGCGGGCTCGAGGTCACCGTCACCGACGGCGTGCCCACGCTCGCCGGCGGCGGGTCGCTCGCCGGCAGCACGCTCACGATGGACGCCGCCTTCCGCAACCTCGTGCACGGCTGCGGGCTCGGCGTCCGGGAGGCCGTCGTCGCCACCTCGACCCGGCCCGCCGGGCTGCTCGGGCTCGGCGACACCACCGGGCGCATCGCCGCCGGGTACGCCGCGGACCTGGTCCTGCTGGACGCGGGCCTGTACCCGAAGGCCGTGATGAAGAGCGGCGCCTGGGTATAGCGTCGGCCGCATGACCGACGACCCGGAGCGGATGGTGGCCGAGGCGCTGCGCGCGCACGCCGCCCGCACGCCGCTGCCGGAACCCGAACAGGCCGACGCAACCAGGCACACCGACGAGACCGGCACCGCCCACGGCGGCTACGGCCTGCTGTCCGGCAGCGAGATGGCCCGGCTCGCCCCGGCGACGGGCGACCACCCGACGGTCCAGGTCCCGCGCCCGCCCGACCGCACGAGCCGGCTCGAACCCGAGCCGCGCGTGGCCGTCGGCTGGGTCGTCCTGCTGGCCCTGCTGCTCGGTCTCGCGGCCGGCGCGGTCGTGGGCCTGCTGACCCTGCTCTGACGTTCGGTACCTTGGGCGTCGTGACGCTCGCGACCGCCGCCACCCACGCCATGTCGATCCTGCCTTCCTGGCTGGATCCGGAGAGCATCCTGCGCGGGATGGGAGCGTGGGCGGTCGCCGCACTGTGCCTGATCATCTTCGCCGAGTGCGGGCTGCTCGTCGGCTTCTTCATGCCGGGCGACTCGCTGCTGTTCACCGCGGGCCTGTTCGTCGCGACCGGCGCGATCCAGACGCCGCTGTGGCTGGTGTGCGTGCTGGTCACGGTGTGCGCGTTCGCCGGCAACGTGTGCGGCTACTGGATCGGCGCGAAGGCCGGGCCGACGCTGTTCAGCAAGCCGGACTCGCGGGTGTTCAAGAAGGAGTACGTCGACAAGACGCACGAGTTCTTCGACCGCTACGGCGCGCGGGCGATCGTGCTGGCGCGCTTCGTGCCGATCGTGCGCACGTTCATCACCGCGATGGCCGGCGTCGGCCGGATGGACCCGAAGCGCTACTTCACCTACTCGGCCATCGGCGGCGTGGTGTGGGCGAGCGGCGTGACGATCCTCGGCTTCTTCCTCGGCCAGATCGAGTTCGTGCGCAAGAACATCGAGATCATGGCGATCCTCATCGTGCTGATCTCGATCGTCCCGATCATCATCGAGATGCTCCGGGCACGACGCGCGACCAAGCGGGCCGCGGCCACCGAGAACCGCTGAGCCCTCAGGGCATCGAGAACATCGAGCCCGGGTTGAACAGGTTGCCCGGGTCGAGGGCCGCCTTGATGGACCGGTGCACCCGCATGCCGACCGGGCCGATCTCCCGCTCCAGCCACTCGCGCTTGATCTTGCCGATGCCGTGCTCGCCGGTGACCGTGCCGCCGAGCGCCAGGCCTGCCGTCAGGATGTCCCGGAACGCCTGTTCGGCGCGCTCGAACTCGCTCTCCGACGCGGCGTCGTAGACGATCGTCGGGTGCATGTTGCCGTCGCCGGCGTGCCCGACGACCGCGATGCGCAGCCCCACCTCCACGCTGATCCGCTCGCACGCCACGATCAGGTCCGCGATCCGCGTCCGCGGCACGCACACGTCGTCGGTCATCCAGGCGCCGTACCCCTCGAGCGCCGGCAGCACCGCTCGCCGGGCGGCCAGCAGCAGGCCGCCCTCGGCCGGGTCGAACGTGGCGTGCACGAGGTCCGCGCCCGCGTCGGCGCAGACCTGCTCGATGGCGCGCAGCTCGCGGCGGGCCGCCTCGCCGCCGGAGTCGGACTGGCACAGCAGCAGCGCCGCGGCGCCCTTGCCCGCGCCCAGCTCGGTCTTCAGGTGCGCCTCGACGGCCTGGACCGACGTGGCGTCCATGATCTCCATCAGCGACGGGACGATGCCCTCGCGCACGACCCGGCTCACCGCGGCACCCGCGGCGGCCACCGAGGAGAACGCGGCGACCAGCGTGCCCGGCGCCTGCGGCAGCGGCCGCAGCGCGAGCGTCGCGCGGGTGATCACGCCGAGCGTGCCCTCGCTGCCGACGAACAGCTTCGTCAGGTCGTAGCCGGCGACGCCCTTGACCGTGCGGCGGCCGGTGCGCAGCAGCTCGCCGTCCGCGAGCACGACCTCCAGGCCCAGCACGGAGTCCGCTGTCACTCCGTACTTGACGCAACACAGTCCGCCAGCGTTTGTGGACAGGTTGCCGCCGATCGTGCACCAGTCGTAGCTGGACGGGTCCGGCGGATAGAACAGCCCGTGCTTCTCGACCGCGTCGCGGAGGTCAAGGTTGACCACGCCCGGCTGCACGACCGCCAGCCGGTTGTCCGGGTCGACCTCCTCGATCTCGTTCATCCGGGTCAGCACGAGCATCACGCAGCCGTCGACCGCGTTGGCCGCGCCGGACAGCCCGCTGCCCGCGCCGCGCGGCACGATCGGCACCCCGGCGGCCGCGCAGGCCCGCACCACCAGCTGGACCTGCGCCGTGTCAGCAGGCAGCACCACCGCCAGCGGGTCGCCGTGCGGGGCGAGCGGCATCATGTCGCGGCGGTAACTGCCGGTGACATCCGGGTCGGCGAGCACCGCGTCCGCGCCGAGCGCGGCGGTCAGCTCGGCCAGCAGGTCATGCGTGGTCACACCATGAACCGTAACCACACGCTCGAGCGAATCTCGAGCGTTCCTGCTCATTCTTGAGTCACGACGCGTGAGTGCAACCGGTGCCGAACCGAAATCGTGTTCACGACTTTCGGATGAGCACACCAGTATGTCGATGATTTACAGTCAGAAGTGTCTGCTCAATGACGACGGGCGGAGGTGAGTCACGATGGCACGTCCTGACGAAGCCGTCGCGCCCGTCGAGGCGCTTCTCGACCAGCCCCCGAGCCCGGTGCCGACCACACCCAGCGTGCAGAGCCGGGCTCTCGCGCAGCTGATGATGAACGGCTTCCGGCCGATCGGCGACCGGCTGAGCATCACCCGAAACCCCGCGCTGCAGATGGTCCGCGAGGCGTTCGACGCCGTCGGCTGGACCCCGGTCCCGCGCGGCACCCGGCTCCGCCCGGTCGACGAGGACGGCGTGCGGGGCGTGTGGGTGACCGCCCGCGGCGCGGGCGAGAGCGCGGGCGTGCTGCTCTACCTGCACGGCGGCGGCTTCGCCTTCGGCTCTCCCAAGACCCACCGGCACTTCGTGGCCGCGCTGTCGCTGGCCACCGGCCGGCCCGCGTTCCTCGTCGACTACCGGCGCGCGCCCGAGCACCCGTTCCCGGCCGCCGCCGACGACGCGCTCGCCGCGTACCGCTGGCTGCTCGCGTCCGGCTACCGGCCCGACCAGATCGTGGTCGCCGGCGACTCGGCCGGCGGGCACCTCGTCGCCGGCCTGCTCGCGGACCTGTCGCGCCGCCGCGTGCCGATGCCGGCCGCGGCCGTGCTGTTCTCCCCGTTCCTTGACCTGACCTGCGCGGAGCTGGACGACCGGGACGCGGTGCGCCGCGACCCGTTCGTGCCGCCGCAGCGGGCGCGCGAGTGCGGGCGCACCTACGCGGGCGAGCTGGCGCCGGACAGCCGCAGGCTGGACGTGCTCGGCGCGCCGAAGCGCCGCTGGCCGCCGCTGCTGATCCAGGTCGGCGACACCGAATGCCTGCTCGGCGACTCGGAACGCATGACGGAGAGCGTGCGTGCCGCGGGCGGCCACTGCGAGCTGCAGGTGTGGCCCGGCCAGGTGCACGTCTTCCCGGCGTTCTACCCGCTCCTGCCCGAGGGCCGGGCCGCGATCCGGTACGTCGGCGACTTCCTGCGCTCCGCCGCCGCCGTCTCCGTGGCGGCCTGAACACAGCGCGTCGCACACTCGTAACCGGGGTGGCCGCCAGGTTGAGGATGGACCAATAAGGCCCGGCTCCCCCGGTGTCGGTTCGCGAAGGGACGTACGCTACCTGTCGTGTCCACAGTCCTGGCCGACGCGAGCGTGCTGGCATCCGGCGTGCTCGAATCCGCTGGGCCGGTCATGGTGTGGCTCATCGTCCTCGGCTTCGTGTTCACCGAGTGCGCGTTCATCGTGGGGCTGTTCCTGCCCGGCGACTCGCTGCTGTTCGCCGCCGGCGTGGTGCTCGCCCAGCAGGACAACGAGGCCAGCGCGTGGGCGCTGTCGCTCGTCGCGACGGCCACCGCGGTCGTCGGCAACATGATCGGGTACTACATCGGGCACAAGACCGGCCACGCGCTGATCGCGCGACGCGGCGGCAAGGTGCTCAACTTCGCGAACCTCGCCCGGGCCAGGGGCTTTCTCGACCGGCGGGGCTTCTGGGCGGTCGTGCTCGCCCGGTGGCTGCCGTGGATCCGCACGCTCGCCCCGCTGATCGCCGGTGCCGCCAAGATGGACCGGCGGCGGTTCCTGTTCGCCACCTCGCTCGGCGGGCTCGCCTGGGTGCCGACGCTGGTGCTGGTCGGCTTCTACGGGGCCGGACTGATCGAGGACCTGCCGTGGCTCAAGGCCGTCGCGTTGTGGGCGAGCATCGCGTTCTTCGTGGTCGGGACCGTGTGGGGGGTCCTGCGTTACCGCCAGGAGATGCACCGACCCGTCGAGGCCGAGAAGGTCGGCGCGAAGGCCGGCGACTGAGCGGCTGGGTCTCGGCCTGCAAAAGATCCAGTAACGGCCGCCGATTCGTCTCCCGGCTGGGGCAGTATGGCTGAGTCGGCCCGCCCCCGAACTGGGCCGGAAAGGACTCTGATGCCCACGTTGACCGGGGTTCACCATGTCGCTCTCACCGTGACCGACGTGGACCGGAGCCTCCCGTGGTACGAACGGGTGCTCGGGTTCGAGACGGTCGGCCGGGACGAGGCGGACACCGGACGGCGCAAGGTCTTCCTGCGCGGACCGGGTTTCGGCATCACGCTGACGCTGGTGCAGCATCCCGACGCGGAGCGGACGCTGTTCGACGAGCGCCGCCCCGGGTTGGACCACCTGTCGTTCAGCGTGCCCAACAACGAGTGCTTACGGGAGTGGACGGACCGGCTCACCGAGCACGGCGTGACGTTCTCGCCGATCACCGAGGAGCAGTCCGCACCGGGCACCGAGGTGATCGCCTTACGGGATCCGGACGGCATCCAGCTCGTGCTGTGGTCCCGCGAGGCGTGACGCCCGTTCAGTAGCCGCCGCTGACCGGGAGCACCGCGCCCGTCACGAACGAGGCGGCGGGCGAGAGCAGCCACAGCACGCCCTCCGCGATCTCCTCGGGCCGCCCGGCCCGGCGCATGGGGATCTGCGGTGCCCGCTGCTCGACGCGGTCCGGCATCCCGGCGGCCGCGTGCAGCCCGGTCTCGACGAGGCCGGGCGCGACGGCGTTGACCCGGATGCCCTCGTCGGCGACCTCGATGGCGAGCCCGTGGGTGAGCGAGTCGACGGCCGCCTTGCTGGCCGCGTAGTGCACCCACTCGCCGGGCGAGCCGCGTCCCGCGGCCGTCGACGACACGGTGACGATGGCGCCGCCGCGCCCGCCGTGGCGGGTCGACATGCGGCGCACGGCCTCGCGGGCGCACAGGAACACGCCGACCACGTTGACCTCGAGGACCCGGCGGACCACGCGGGCATCCTGCTCGTCGAGCCGTCCCGGGGTGTTGCCGGTGATGCCCGCGTTGGCGACCAGGCCGGCGAGCTCGCCGAGCTCGGCGGCCCGGTCGAACAGGTGGTGCACGCCGGCCTCGTCGGACACGTCGGCGGCGACCGTGACAGCCGTGCCACCCGCGGCCGCGATGCCGGCCCGGACCTCGTCTGCCGCGGCAGCCCCTGACGCGTAGTTGATCACCACGGCGTGGCCGCGCGCGGCGGCCAGCCGGCACACGGCGGCCCCGATGCCCCGGCTGCCACCGGTCACGATCACGACGCCCCGCGTTGGCTGGTTCGCTCCGCTCACGCGTCGGAACGTAGCCGCTCCAGCTGGGCCGCCGCCTCGACGGTCATCCACGCCGACAGCTGCACGGAGAGGTCCCGCTCGACGAGCTTGGCCGGGCCCGGGCGCGGCTCCTGCGCCGGCCGCGACCACTCCGGCCCGTACACCGGCCCGCTGCGGGCGAGCGAGCGGTTCTTCCACGCCGCCTCCGCCGAGGCCAGCACCAGGCGCGACGCGACGTCGCCCGCCGCCGAGCCGAGTGCGGGCAGCCGGACCGCGGCCAGCGTCAGGTAGCGGGCGAGGATGCCGGCGAACAGCCCGCCGTCCCCGCCTCCCTTGCCGCGCAGCACATCGTGGTCGGCGAGGTGCGCGGCCACCGCGTTGATCGTCCGCTCCGCGCGCGCCACCCACACGCCGGACGTGTCGCCCTCGGCCAGCTCCACGCACACGCCGAGGAACACGCCCTGGCAATAGGTGTAGACGGTCTTCACGATGTCGCGGATGGTGCCGTCCGGCTGCACGTACAGGCCGTCCCACAGCAGGCCGGTCTCCGGGTCGACGAGGACCTGCTCCATCCACTCGGTCATCGAGCGGGCCCGCTGCCGGTCCGCCCGCTCGCCGCCCGCGTCGGACCAGCGGGCGAACAGGATCGCGGCGGGCCCGTTGGCCGGCACGTTCTTGAAGTCGCCGCCGCGCCGCCACCAGATCCCGCCGCCCGCGTGGTCGGTCCACTCGCCGCGCAGCTGGTCGGTGATCCGGGTCAGCGGCTTGTGCACCGGGACGTCCTCGCACTCGTGCGCACGCAGGAGCGCGAGCCCGAGCCAGGAGATGTCGTCGTTCAGGTCGTTGGTCCAGGAGCCGACGTTGCGCAGCCGCACGCCGTGGACCAGCCTGCGGATCGTCGCGGCACGGCCCGGGTTCGGCTGGCGGTGCTGGGCGTCCACGAGGCAGTCGAGCAGGTGTGCCTGCCACCAGTAGTTCCAGTTCCAGTGCACGCGCTGGCGGACGGTGGGCGGCCAGCCGGCCACGCCCAGCCGGGTGGCGGGCACCGCCCAGACCCGGCGCAGGTGCCGGGCGAGTACCGCGCGCTCGGTGACCGCGGCCCGCGCCGCCCACAGCGACGGCGACTCCTCGGCGGCGTGCTCCGCGTAGTCCGCTCGTTGGCTCATGTCACCCCCTCGCAGGCTCGGTGACGCCGCTCGCGGTCGCCCTCTGTTGAGTCGTTCGCTCCGCAAGCTCCGGTCACACCTCTATCGTCACGGCTGGATCGGTTCCGAAGTGTCCTCCGGACGGGTGATGTCGCCGTTCCGTGTAACAGTTGTGTCATGACAGCCGCCCACGTGACCTGTCCGCTGTGCGAGGCGACGTGCGGGCTGGCGGTGACACTGGACGGCTCGCGGGTGACCGGGGTGCGCGGCGACCCCGACGACGTCTTCTCCCACGGGTACATCTGCCCCAAGGGCGCCGCGCTGGGCGCCCTGCACGACGACCCGGACCGGTTGCGGGCGCCGCTTGTCCGGCGCGACGGCGAGTTCGTCGAGGTGAGCTGGGACGAGGCGTTCGCGGAGATCGCGCGGCGGCTGCCGCCGCTGATCGAGGAGCACGGCCGGGACGCGGTCGCGATCTACGCCGGCAACCCGTCGGTGCACAACATCTCGACCGCGCTGTACGGGCCGGCGTTCTTCAAGGCGGCCGGCACGCGGAACTTCTACACGGCGAGCACGGTCGACCAGCTGCCGAAGCACTTCTCGGCCGGGCTGATGTTCGGCCACCCGCTGACGATCCCGGTGCCGGACCTGGACCGGACGCAGCACCTGCTGCTGCTCGGCGCGAACCCGCTGGTGTCCAACGGCAGCCTGATGACAGCGCCGGACGTGCGCGGCAGGCTGCGCGGGATCCGGGCGCGCGGCGGCCGGATCGTGGTGGTCGACCCGAAGCGCTCGCGGACCGCGGAGATGGCCGACGAGCACCACGCGATCCGTCCCGGCACCGACGCGCTGTTGCTGTTCGCTCTGGTCAACGTGCTGTTCACAGAGGACCTGGTGACGCTCGGCGAGCTCGCGCCCCACGTGGCAGGCCTCGCCGAGGTGCGCACGCTCGCCGAGCCGTTCACGCCGGCGGCGGTCGCCGAGCGCACGGGGCTCGCGGCGGGCGAGATCCGGCGGCTGGCCCGCGAGCTGGCCGCGGCGCCGCGGGCCGCGGTGTACGGCCGGATCGGCACGACGGCGCAGGCGTTCGGCACACTCGCGAGCTGGCTGGTGGACGTGCTGAACGTGCTGACCGGCAACCTGGACCGGCCGGGCGGGGCGATGTTCCCGCTGGCCGCGGCCGGGCAGCCGAACGCGCGGCCCGGCAAGGGGCGGCCGTGGACCGTCGGCCGTTGGCACAGCCGGGTGCGCGAGCTGCCGGAGGTCATGGGCGAGCTCCCGGTGGCGACGCTGGCCGACGAGATCCGCACGCCGGGCGCGGGCCGGGTGCGCGCGCTGGTCACGGTGTGCGGCAACCCGTGCCTGTCCACCCCGAACGCCGGCCGGCTCGCGGACGCGCTGGGGCAGCTGGACTTCATGGTGTCGCTGGACGTGTACCTGAACGAGACGAGCAGGCACGCGGACGTCATCCTGCCCGGGCCGACGCCGCTGGAGCGGCCGCACTACGACGTGGCGCTGTACCAGCTGGCGGTGCGCAACGTGGCGAACTGGACGGCGGCCGCGCTGCCGTCGCCGGTGCCCCAGGAGTGGCGGACGCTGCTGCGGCTGACCGGGATCGTCGCCGGGCTCGGTGCGTCGGCGGACCTCGACGCGCTGGACGGCATGGTGGCCGCCGAGGCCGCGCGGCGGGCCGGCGTCGATGTGTCGCTCGCGGAGAGCCGGACGGGCCCGGAGCGGATCATCGACCTGCTGCTGCGGGGCGGCCCGTACGACCTGACGCTGGCCGACCTGGAGGCGGCGCCGCACGGCGTGGACCTCGGCCCGCTGGCGCCGCGGCTGCCGGACGCGCTGTCGACGGCGAGCGGGCTGGTGGAGCTGGCGCCTGCGGAGATCGCCGCGGACGTGCCGCGGCTGGCGGAGTTCCTGGCCGAGCCGCTCGACGGGCGGCTGGTGCTGATCGGCAGGCGGCAGCTGGGCTCGAACAACTCGTGGCTGCACAACCTGGAACCGTTGGTACGCGGGCAGAACCGGTGCACGGCGCAGGTGCACCCGGCGGACGCGGCGCGGCTCGGGCTGACCGACGGTGCGCGCGCGGTGGTGCGGTCGCGGGCAGGCAAGGTCGAGATCCCGGTGGAGGTCACCGACGCGATCCGGCCGGGCGTGGTGAGCATCCCGCACGGCTGGGGCCACGACGGCGACGGCACGCGGACGGCGGTGGCGGCGGCGCACGCGGGCGTGAACACGAACCTGCTGGCGGACGACACGCTGCTGGACGCGCTGTCGGGGACGGCCGTGCTGAACGGCATCCCGGTGGACGTCGAGCCCTGCTGACTACCAGGCGCGGTCGAGGTCGGCGTGCTGGCGGATCCAGGCGTGCATGACGATGCCGGCCGCGACGCCGGCGTTGATCGACCGGGTGGACCCGAACTGCGCGATCGACACGGTGGTCGCGGCGGCCTCGCGGGCCTGTGCGGTGAGGCCGGGGCCCTCCTGCCCGAACAGCAGCAGCGCGTGCCGCGGCAGGTCCGCGGTCTCCACCCGCCGCGCGCCCGGCGTGTTGTCGACGCCGACGATCGTGAGGTCGGCGCCGGCGGCGAACTTCAGCAGGTCCTCGACGTCCGGGTGGTGCTCGACGTGCTGGTAGCGGTCGGTGACCATGGCGCCGCGCCGGTTCCAGCGCCGGCGCCCGACGATGTGCACGGCCTTGGCGGCGAAGGCGTTGGCGGTGCGCACGACGGTGCCGATGTTGTGGTCGTGCTGGAAGTTCTCGATGGCGACATGGAAGTCGTGCCGCCTGGTGTCGAGGTCGGCGACGACGGCATCGCGGCGCCAGTAGCGGTAGCGGTCGACGACGTTGCGCCGGTCGCCGTCGCGCAGGAGGCCGGGGTCGTAGCGGTCGTCGCCGGGCCACTCACCGGGCCAGGGCCCGACACCGACGGGCTCGCCGAACTCCCACTCGGTGGGCCCGGTCATGCGGCCGGCACGACGGGCCGGCTGCTGCGCCACCGCACGTAGACGCCGACGTAGGACACGACCAGCAGTATGACCGCGCCGACGGCGACCGCGGGCAGGAGGGGGCGCGGGATGATGTGGCCGTAGATGTAGTACTCGTTGAAGCCGCCGGGGAGCGGCCCGAGCCCTTGCAGGCTGCGGAAGTAGTCCTCGAGCGCGGTGAGCGGGCAGATGATCGGCAGGGCGTTGATCGCAACCCCCCAGGCGGCGAAGAACACGTGCACGAAGATCGTCTTCGGCCACACCCAGGCCAGGAACCCGCCAAGTCCGATGTAGAGCAGCGCCACGATGTGCACCACCACCGTGACATCGGCGAGGAACCCTGCCATGACCCCGAATGTACCGGGAAATGCCTAGTCAGGGAGCGGATCAACCCTCCGCCACAACCCCGTCACCGACCCGCAACCTTGCCCCCGGAACGTCCCACGCGCGCACGCGCGTGCAGAACGCGAGAAACGCAGACCCCCACCCTGTCCCGGGGGCGTCCCTCGATGCCAGTCTACCGGCACCCCCCGACAAAAAGGCTGGTCACGCGCCTGCTGTGGACAACTCAGTGGGTTGTGGACAAGTCCGGACATGGAACGGGGCCCGGCTCGTGCCGGGCCCCGTTCGGGTCAGTTGTTGTTCTGTGCCCGGGGTCCGGGTGGACCGTCCGCCGGCGGGTTCTGCTGCTGCACCGGGCCCGTCGGCGCCTGGGGCGACGCCGGCGGCGCGGGTGGCATCTGCTGCTGGCCCTGCGGCTGCTGGATCATGCCCAGCGGCGGGGTCGGGGTGACCGGCTCGTTCAGGCTGTCGAACGCGCCCTTCAGCGACGGGGCCGCGCGGACCTGCGGGTCGTCGACCTCGTAGTACTCCTTCTTCTCGAACTTGCCGAAGTTCGAGATCATGCTCGACGGGAACGTGTCGAAGCGCGTGTTGAACGCGCGCACGTTGCCGTTGTAGAAGCGCCGGCCCGCCGCGATGCGGTCCTCGCACTCGACCATCTGTTGCTGCAGGTACACGAAGTCCTGGTTCGCCTTCAGGTTCGGGTATTGCTCGGCCACCGCGAAGAAGTTCGACAGCGCGCCGTTCAGCGAGCGCTCGGCGTCACCCTGCGCGGCCGGGCCCCGGCCCTGCGCGGACACCGCCTGGTTGCGGGCCTCGACCACGCGGGTCAGGGTCTGTTGCTCGAACTTCGCGGCCGCCTTCGTGACCTCGACCAGGTTGCCGATCAGGTCGTGCCGGCGCTGCAGCTCGACGTCGACCTGGCGCCACGACTCCTCGATCGTGTTGCGCTGTCTGGCGAACTTGTTGTAGCTCGCGATGAACGCCACGACGGCGATCACGATAATCAGTACGACGACCAGGATGATGATCACTGCTGCGTCCACCCCGGCAGGCTATCGCGTCGGTGGCCCGCCGGTGGGGCGACGGACCGGTTTCACAGCCCCAGATCGGCGAGGTCCAGCAGGTACCGGTACGCCAGCCCCCGCGCCTCGACCGCCTCGCGGGCGCCCGTGTGCCGGTCGACCACCGTGGCCACGCCGACGACCGTGGCGCCCGCCTCCGTCAGCGCGTCGACCGCGGCGAGCACGCTGGCGCCGGTGGTCGACGTGTCGTCCACCGAGAGCACCGGCTGGCCCGCGACCTCGATGCCCTCGATGCGCCGCTGCATCCCGTGCTCCTTGGCGGACTTGCGCACCACGAACACGTCCAGCACCTCGCCGGCCGCCGCGGCGGCGTGCATCATCGCGCCCGCGACGGGGTCCGCGCCCAGCGTGAGCCCGCCCGCCGCGACGTAGTCCCAGTCGGCGGTGAGCTGGCGCAGCAGGCGGCCGATCAACGGGGCCGCGGCATGGTGCAGCGTCGCGCGGCGGAGGTCGACGTAGTAGTCGGCCTCCTTGCCGGACGACAGCACGACCCGGCCGTGCACCACCGCCAGCTCGGTCACCAACCGGGCCAGCTCGCTCTTCGCCGTCAGGTCAACACCAGGAGCCGTACGCACGCCGCGAGCCTCTCATGCCCCGCCGACAAAAACCGCGTCGGCGCGCCCGATGTGACGAAGGCTCAGCCGAGACCGCGCTCGTCCTGCTTCAGCGCGGTGTCCACGGTCAGCGCGGAGCCCACGACGAGGCTCGCGAGCGGGTCGGGCAGCGGCCGGTGGATCTGCACCACGTAGTTGTCGGCCGTGGTGAACATCGTCTTCGCGAAGCCCTCCCACGTCTTCGTGATCCGCGCGATCTCCGCGCCCGTATGGTCGACCACCGCGAAGTTCCACGCCCGCCAGTTCTCCGCCTGGATGCCGCCGATCTGCTGCTCGCCGACCATGAAGTTGAACCGGATCTTGCCGAACACGTTGTCCTGCACGATCTGCCCGACCTCGGAGCCGTCCGGCCGCGCCACGATCACCCGCGACTTGAACACCTTCGCCGGGCGGGTCAGCATCAGCACCGGCTGGTGGTTGGCGTCGCGCACCTCGAGCCGGTGGGTCATGAACTGGTCGTAGCTCGAGAAGAACCGCACGGCCTTCTTCAGCGCAGTCTGCCCGACCTGCGCCACCGACCCGAGCTGGTTGCCGTGCTGGTCGAACACCGAGTACTCGTTGGCCATCTCGATGAGCTTGACCTTCTGGTTCACCACGAGCACCGGCTCGGTGAACAGCGTGCCGCCGCCGTAGCCCACCTGGCCGACGCCGGCCGTCTGGGTCTGCTGGCGGATCTTGTCCCGGTCCGGCGCGCGCCCGACCTCCAGCTCCCACGGGCTGGCGTCACTGCGCGGCTGCTGGGGCGGCGGCGCCTGCTGCTGCATGTGCTGCTGCTGGGGAGGTTGCTGCTGCTGCTGGGTGTGCGGGGTCCACTGGTTGCCATCCCACCACCGCAGGACCGTCGAGCCGGACTGTTCCGGGTACCACCCGGCCGGTTGCGTCATCGCATTTCGTCCTCTCCCCCCGAAGTCAGGAATTCCAGACGAAGCTTGGCACCTGGTCGACGACATCGCAGAGATATTCGAGCATCCACCGCACCTTCGGCAGGTCGATCCGGCCGCGGTCCCACGTCATGAGATCGCCGCGCTCGAAGCGGAACGGCGCGGCCCGCGCACGCTGGTCGGCGAGCATCCACTCCATCATCCGCGGGTGCAGGATGTCGTAGGCGAACCGGTCGTTGTCGGTCTTGATGTGGAACGCCTCGTTGAACTGCTCGCTCTCCAGCTGCAGGTCCCGCACGCCCACCAGGCCGAGCAGCTTGCGGCCGAGACCCTCGCGGCCGACCTGCAGCGTCGGCTTGTCGGCCGGCAGGGACAGCGCGACCACGGTGTAGTTGTAGGTCACGGTGCGCTGGTCCTTGCCGCTGCCCTGGGTCTCCTTGTAGCTGTACTCGAACGCCATGATCTGCCGGCCGCGGTGCCCGCCGCGCAGCACGTGCTCGGCGTCGCGGCTGTGCCCCTGGCCGAACGGGTCGCCCAGGAACCGGTTGACCAGCGAGCGGTCCCGCACGGCGTAGCGCCAGCCGCGCTCGGCCGCGAACGCGGTGAACTCGGCGATCTTCTTCTGGCGCGCCTTGTACTGGAAGTACATGATGGCGCCGACGACCAGTACGGCCGCGATCGCGAGCAGGACGTACCCCGTGTTCCCCAACGTTCTTTCCCCTCGGCTCGATGTCAGGTGCGGTTGCGCCCGCCGCTCGCCCGCGCCTCGAGGCGGCGCAACAGCCCGCTCGGCAGCAGTCGAGGCACCGCGAGCAGCGCCTTGTAGGGCAGCCCCGGCACCGAGCGCGGCCGGCCGCGGCGCAGGTCGCGCAGGCCGTCCGCGACCACCCGGTCGGCGTCGAGCCACATCATGTCCGGCAGGTCCGACATGTCGTCGCCGGCGCGGTCGTGGAACTCGGTGCGGGTGAAGCCGGGCACGAGCGCGACGATCCGCACGCCGGTGCCGGCGAGGTTCGCGGCCATGCCCTCGGAGAACGCGGTCACCCAGGCCTTGCTCGCCGAGTACGTCGGGCCGCTGCCGGGGAAGAAGCCGGCCACGCTGGACACGTTGATCACGCCGCCGTGGGCGCGGGCGAGCATGCCGGGCAGGGCCGCGCGGGTCAGCCGCAGCACGGTGGTGACGTTGACGTCCAGCTGCGCCTGCAGGTACTCGGGGTCGGTCTCGGCGAACGCGCCGCGCGTGCCGAAACCGGCGTTGTTCACGAGCAGGTCGATCGGCTTCTCGGTGTCGGCCAGCCGCTCCTCGACCCGCTTGCGGGCGCGCGTCGTCGACAGGTCGGCGGTCATCGGCACGACGTCGACACCGTGCGCCTCGGCCAGCTCGGTGGCCACCTCCTTGAGGCGGTCTCTCGTACGGGCCACGATCACCAGGTCGTATCCCTCGGCGGCGAGCTTGCGGGCGAACGCGGCCCCGATCCCGGCCGTCGCCCCGGTGACGAGCGCTGTTGGCATGTGGACACGTTAATGGCTCACCCATCGGGTGGGTTGCCGAACCGCCGGTTACTCCCGGCGCTCGCCGTGCCGTCCGGTCGTGTGCTCCTGCTCGCCGACCGGGTCGATCTCGGCATCGAACGGGTCGATGACGTCGGCCACCTCGCCGATCCCGCGCAGCAGCCGCTCGAGCCGCGACGGGCTGGCGTGCGGCGCGACGCCGGCGAGCACCCAGCCGCCCTCGATCCAGGTGACGGCGATGTCCGCGCCGATCTCCTCGGTGGCGTCGACGAGGTCGGGGGTGATCAGTCCGCGCGCGGCGGACAGGTCGGAGACGAACGCGTACCGCTGGCCGACCGGGCCGAGCAGCTCGGGCATGTGCTCGCGCTGGAACGGCGCGCTGGGCAGCCACAGCTCGACGATCGCGGGCAGCGTGCGGCGGCATTGCACGGCCGCGATCACCGCTGCCACCCGGCCGTTGGTCTCGAGGTCGAAGACGTAGACCCGCCGCCTGCCGTCCGCGGTGAACGTCGAGCCGGCCACCACGTCACGCGCGACGCCGCCGCCGTGGAAGGCGATCGCGCCGCCGGACCACTGGTTCGGCAGGACGTGGTCGCTGTCGGCGAACTGCCACCCACGGAGCGCGGCCCAGCGGCGTCGCTCCCGGTTGCGGGAGGTCAGCCGGGCCCGGTCACGCATCAGCACCAGGGCGCCGCCGATCGCGAGGACGGCCGCGACGGCGAACCAGACCCATGCCGGTATTCCCACGACGCAGAGAGTAGTAGCCCGGGTGGCGCAACCAAGATCCGGCGCGCCTTTCACAACCAATTGGTTGACAAAGCCGCCGCCTGAACCGTACCGTCGTTCTCAACCAATTGGTTGCAGAAGGAGGCGGCGGTGGCCGAGGATCGGCTCTCCCGCGTGTTCGGGGCGCTGGCGGATCCGACCAGGCGGGACATCGTGGCGAGGCTCGCGGTCGGGGACGCGACGGTCGGCCAGCTGGCCGAGCCGTACGACGTGTCGGTGCAGGCGGTGTCCAAGCACGTGAAGGTGTTGGAGGACGCGGGCCTGGTGACGCGGTCGCGGGACGCGCAGCGCCGCCCCTGTCACCTCGAGGCGGAGGTGTTCGACCTGATGACCAAGTGGATCGAGCGTTATCGCCGGGCGGCCGAGGAGCGGTTCCGCCGCCTGGACGCCGTGCTGGCCGCGCAAGCCGAGAAGAAGCAACGAGGAGAGGCATCATGACCACGACGACCACCCCGGAGACCCGGATCGAGGCCGACCAGAAGGTGCCGGCGATCCGCATCGTGCGCGAGTTCGACGCGCCGCCGGAGCAGGTGTTCCGCGCTTACGTCGACCCCGACGTGTTCGTGCGGTGGCTTGGCCCGACGACGACGTCGGTGCGGCTGGACAGATACGACGCGGTGACCGGCGGCAGCTACCGGTACTCGATGCTGAGAGACGGGACCGAGGTGGCGACGTTCTGGGGTTCGTTCCACGAGGTGCGCTCGCCCGACCGGCTGGTGCAGACGCAGTCGATGGAGGGCGAGGGCGACGCGGCGATCCTGAACACGCTGACGTTCGAGGAACTGCCGGACGGCCGCACCCGGCTCACCGACGTGGGGCTGGCGGACAGCTTCGAGATCCGGGACATGATCCTGGCGAGCGGCATGGAGGGCGGCGTGATCGCGGGCTACAAGAAGCTGGACGAGCTGCTCGCGAAGGGCTGACCCGCGGGCGGGCGCCGTGTCCACCAGCTGTCCATTCGCGACACGGCGGCCGCGTCGCGCCCGTCCCGGACAACCCGGGCGGCGCGGAACAGGAGCGCGGCGATGCCCGCGGTGCCCTGCATCCAGCCGACGCCGGGCGGCAGCAGCGGGTCGGCGGCGGTGTGCTCGACGAACCGCCAGCACGCGCGCGGCCCGTCGCGCAGCGCGCGGTCGACGAGCGTGTCGCCGAGGCGCAGGGCGAACTCGAGGTCGGCGTCCTCGCCGGTGTGCTGCCAGGAGTCGAGGAAGACATCGGCCACGCCGGCCGTGCCGCAGCAGCGGCCGTCGTTGTCCCAGAAGCCGGGGTAGCGGCGTTCGGGCAGGCCGCTGGTGCGGACGCTGTGCAGGCAGCGGCGGCGCCACCCGTGCGGTGGCTCGCCCGCGACGGTGTTCACGCCCGCGTGTTCGAGGGCCGGGAACAGCAGCGACGTGCCCGTGGGACCGTGGCACCAGCCGTAGGCGACGGACCCGTCGCCCGGAATGCGGTGCGGCACGGCGAATCCACCGCCGGTGGTGTCCGCGAGCGTGACCAGGTGCTCGGCACCGTGCCGGGCGGCGTCGGTGAGGTCGGGTCGGCCGAACTCGGCGCCGGCGAGGGCGAGGGTGGTCGCGATCCCGGCGAGGCCGTGCGAGAAGTTCGGCATCTGCGGGCCGGGGTCGGTACGGAACCGCTGCGGTACGAAGGGCCAGGTGGGGCCGGGTTCGGTGGCGGCGATGAGCACGTCGGCGGCGCGCCCGGCAAGCTCGCCGGCGCGGGTGGCGCCGTTGCGGTGGGCCCAGACGGCGCCGAGGAGCACACCGGCGGTGCCGAGGACGACGTCGTTGACACGGGCGTCCGGCAGGAAGCGGTCTTTGTCGAGGAACGTCTGCGGCCAGCCGTCGGGTTTCGCGAGCGTGATCAGCCGCGCGACGGCGGCGTCCGTGCCGTCGCCGGTTGCCTCGACTCCGGTCGCGCCGAGGACCGTGAGCACGCCGATCGTGCTGACCAGGCCGTCGAAGTAGGCGTAGTCGCTGGTGGTGGCGACGGTGTCCCGCAGCCGCCGCACGATCGCGGCGGCGAGCCGCTCCTCCTCGACCGTCCACTCGCGACAGAGCCGGACCTCGGCGAGGGCCAGGCCGAGGGCGCCGATGCCGCTGTGCATGCCGTCGCGGTACTCGGGCTTGAGCTCGCCAGGCACGGACTCGGGGATCCAGGGCCCGTCGGCGTCCCACCCCACCTGGTCGAGCACCCACCGCCAGCCGGCCTCGGCCGCGTCGAGAAACGCCTGCGCACGACGCTCGTCCACCGCAACCCACGCTCCCCAGTCCCGGCCCACCACCGCCGCCCACGCACGCATACGCGCACAAGACACCCCCGTGAACATGTAACGCGCGCCCACAACAACACGCAGCCCCCACCCTCTCCGGGGGCACCCCTCAGCGCCAGTCTATCGGGAGGCACCGACGAAAAGCGGGGTGTGGGCGCGGCTGTGGACAACTCGCGCGGTTGTGGATAAACCGGAGGCCCGCGGGTCCACAAGGGACCCACGGGCCTCCGGGCCGGTCAGAACGCGCGGCCGACGATCAGGGCCGAGTTGTCGTCCGCCACGTCCACGCGCACCGTCTCGCCGTCGCGGATCTCGCCTGCCAGCAGGGCCTTCGCCAGCTGGTCGCCGATCGCGGACGACACCAGGCGGCGCAGCGGGCGCGCGCCGTACACCGGGTCGAAGCCGTTCAGCGCCAGCCAGTCACGGGCCGACAGGGACACGTCCAGCGTCAGCCGCCGCCCAGCGAGCCGCCTGCCGAGCTGCCCGATCTGAATGTCCACAATGGACGTCAGTTCCTCGGTGGCCAGCGAGTGGAACACCACGACGTCGTCGAGCCGGTTCAGGAACTCCGGCTTGAAGTGGCGCTGCACCACCGCGAGCACCGCGTCCTTGCGCTGCCGCTCGTCCAACGTCACGTCCGCGATCGCCTGCGAGCCGAGGTTCGACGTGAGCACCAGGATCGTGTTGCGGAAGTCCACCGTCCGGCCCTGGCCGTCGGTCAGCCGGCCGTCGTCGAGGACCTGCAGCAGCACGTCGAACACGTCCGGGTGCGCCTTCTCCACCTCGTCCAGGAGCACCACGCTGTACGGCCGCCGGCGTACGGCCTCGGTCAGTTGGCCGCCTTCGTCGTACCCGACGTAACCGGGCGGCGCGCCGACGAGCCGGGCCACCGAGTGCTTCTCGGAGTACTCGCTCATGTCGATGCGCACCATCGCGCGCTCGTCGTCGAACAGGAACTCCGCCAGCGCCTTGGCCAGCTCGGTCTTGCCGACACCCGTCGGC
>DASYKY010000031.1:0-27540 GCA_035995025.1 Actinophytocola sp. | reverse complement strand
CGACGGCTTCGTCGGTGACGTGCAGGCGATGCGTCGCCGGGTGCTGGAGACGATCCCGGCCCGCGAGGCCGACCGCCAGCTCAAGCTCGGGGCCGGCGGACTGCGCGACGTGGAGTTCGCCGTCCAGCTGCTGCAGCTCGTGCACGGGCGCACCGACGAGCGGCTGCGCGACCCCGGGACCCTGCACGCCCTCGACGCCCTCACCGCGCGCGGCTATGTCGGACGCGAGGACGGCGAGGCCCTGCACGCGGCGTACGAGTTCCTGCGCACGCTCGAGCACCGGATCCAGTTGCAGCACCTGCGCCGGACCCACGTCGTCCCGACCGACGACGCCTCCCTGCGGCGCCTCGGCCGCGGGATGGGCTTCACCAAGGACCCGGCGAAGGCGCTCGACGAGGCGTGGGCGCACCACCGCCGCGAGGTACGCCGCCTCCACGAGAAGCTGTTCTACCGCCCGCTGCTCGAGGCCGTCGCGCGCGTGCCCGGTGAGGCGCTGCGGCTGTCGGCCGCGTCCGCCGAGGCGCGGCTGTCCGCGCTCGGGTACGCCGCTCCGGACGGCGCGCTGCGGCACATCGAGGCGTTGACCGCGGGGGTGTCGCGGCGTGCGGCGATCCAGCGTGCGCTGCTGCCCGCGCTGCTGGAGATGCTGGCCGAGACGCCCGACCCGGACGGCGGCCTGCTCGCCTACCGGCGCGTTTCCGAGGCGCTGGCCGGCACCGACTGGTACCTGCGCGTGCTGCGGGACGAGGCGGCCGTGGTCGAGCGGCTCGCGACGCTGCTCGGCACGTCGCGGCTGGTGCCCGACCTGATCGTGCGCGCGCCGGAGGTGCTGCGGCTGCTCGGCGACCCCGAGCAGCTGGCCGGCCGGGACACCGCCGAGGTGGCGACGTCGCTGCGCCAGGCGGTGAACCGGCAGAGCTACCTCGGCAACGCGGTCGCTGCGGCGCGGTCGCTGCGCCGCCAGGAGCTGCTGCGGGTGGCGTCGGCGGACCTGCTCGGGTTCGTGGACGTGCTGACCGTGTGCCACGCGCTGTCCAGCGTGTGGGTGGCGGTGCTGCAGGCGACGCTCGCGGTGGTCGACCGGGCGGAGGCGGTCGCGGCCGGGCGGCGCGCGCGGATCGCGGTGATCGGCATGGGCAGGCTGGGCGGCGCGGAGCTCGGCTACGGCTCGGACGCGGACGTGCTGTTCGTGTGCGAGCCGGCCGAGGGCGTGTCCGACTCGGATGCGGTGAGGTACGCGGGGCGGGTCGCGCAGAGCGTGCGCAAGCTGCTGGGTGCGCCGAGCCAGGACCCCGCGCTGCAGGTGGACGTGGACCTGCGGCCCGAGGGCAGGCAGGGCCCGATCGTGCGCACGCTGGAGTCCTACCGCACCTACTACGGCAAGTGGTCGCAGGTCTGGGAGGCGCAGGCGCTGCTGCGGGCGCGGCCGATCGCCGGCGACGAGGAGCTGGGCGCGCGGTTCATCGAGATGGTCGACCCGGTCCGCTACCCCGACGGCGGGCTGGACGCCGCGCGGATCCGGGAGATCCGGCGGATCAAGGCCCGGGTGGACACCGAGCGGCTGCCACGCGGCGCGGACCCGGCCACGCACATGAAGCTGGGCCGCGGCGGGCTCGCCGACATCGAGTGGACGTTGCAGCTGCTGCAGTTGCGCCACGCGCACGAGGTGCCCGGCCTGCGCACCACGTCCACTGTGGACGGTCTGACTGTGGCGGTCGAGGCGGACCTGGTGGACGAGGTCGACGCGACCGCGTTGCGCGAGGCGTGGCTGCTCGCCACGCACACGCGTAACGCGACCACGCTCGTGCGCGGGAAGGTGTCCGACCAGCTGCCCGCGGCGGGCCGCGAGCTGACGGCGGTCGCCGCGGTGGTGCGGCCGGACGCTGAGGACCCAGGCGAGTTCGTCGACGCCTACCGCCGCACGCTGCGGCGGGCCCGGGGCGTGGTCGAGCGCCTGTTCTACGAGGGCTGACTCACTCCGGCCGGGTTTCGTCGGTGCCCGCTCCTACAGTGGCGCCATGGCCGGTTTCCGCGTTCCGCTCGTCGTCCGCAGCTACGAGCTGGACACGCTCGGGCACGTCAACCATGCCGTCTACCACCAGTACGCGGAGGTCGCGCGGATGTCCGCGTTCACCGCGGCGGGCTGCGACTGGGACGCGCTGGTGGACTGGCGGGTCTCGGCGGTGCTGCTGAGCACCACGGTCAACTTCCGCAGTGAGCTGCGGGCCGGCGAGCACATCGAGGTCACCTGCGCGTTCAAGTTCGGCACCGGCAAGACGTTCAACCTCGACTCGATGATCCTCAAGGCGGACGGCACCGTGGCCGCCGAGGTCTACTGCATCACCGGGCTCATGGATCTCGACGTCCGCAAGCTGCTGCCGGAACCGCGCGCCGCGCTCGAGGCGCACGGTTTCGACGTGGACAAGCTGGCCTAGACATCACACCTGGCCGGCCACGATCGCGGCGATCGCCTGGTGGTCGTGGTAGTCGCGCGAGCTGACGATGTGCCCGTCGCGCACCCGGAGCACCAGCACGTTGCCGACGGTCCCCGTCCGGCCGGCGGCGTCGACGTCGTAGTCGTACTCCGCGACGACCACCTCGGGGTCGGTCGTCTCGTGCACGACGACGTTCTTCGCGGTCACCCGCAGCGGGCGGTCCACCGCTCCGGCGAAGTGCTTGGCCAGCTCGTCGCGGCCGCGCAGCACGGTCCGCTCCGGGCTGAACGGCTGCTCGACGACGGTGTCCTCGGCGTACAGGCCGGCGAGCTCCGACCACCTCTCCTCGCTGATGCCCCGGATCAGGCGCTGCACGACCTCGCGCGGTGTCTCGGACACGACGATCTCCTCCCAGTAGAATCGGAGTCATGACTCCGCTAGCGCGACGATACGGACTGGCCACTCCGCTTGTCAACGAGACGGCGTGACGCCGCCGGGCATGCGCGCGGACGCCCGCCGCAACCGCGAGCGCGTGCTGGCGGCCGCCGAGGAGGTGTTCGCCGAACGCGGCGTCGCGGCGTCGACTGAGGAGGTCGCGCGGCGGGCCGGTGTCGGGATCGGCACGGTGTTCCGTCACTTCCCGACGAAGGAGGTGCTCTACGAGGCGATCGTGGTCCGCCGCCTGTCGCAGCTCGTCGAGGACGCCCCGCTGGAGGACGACGACGCGGGTGGCGCGTTCCGCGAGTTCTTCGGCCGCATCGTGGAGGTGGCGGCCACGAAGAAAGCGTTTGCGGACACGATGGCGGTCGTCGGCATCGACGTGAAGAAGTCCGCGCCGGACGTGGGCGAGGAGATCCGCCGCACGTTCGCGCTGCTGCTCGAGCGCGCCCAGCAGGCGGGTGCGATCCGGCCGGACGTGACGCTGCCGGAGGTGTGGGTCCTGCTGGCCGGCGCCTGCCTGGCCGCGGACCACACGGACGACCCGGCGCTGCGGGACCGGGCCCTCGAAGTCCTCTTCGACGGGCTGGCACCCCGCGAGACCCGGTAGACCCGGTAGACCCGTGGGCACAAAACGGCCCGGCGGCCGGGTGTTCCCGCGACCGCCGGGCCGAGTCCTCTGTGGACTTACACGTCGTAGTAGAGGGCGAACTCGTACGGGTGCGGGCGCAGCCGCAGCGGGTCGATCTCGTTCTCGCGCTTGAAGTCGATCCACGTCTCGATCACGTCGGGGGTGAAGACGCCGCCCTCCAGCAGGAAGTCGTGGTCGGCCTCCAGGCTGTCGAGCACCGCGTTCAGCGACGACGGCACCGTGGCCACGTCCTTCGCCTCGTCGGGCGGCAGCTCGTAGAGGTCCTTGTCGATCGGCGTGGGCGGCTCGATCTTGTTCTTGATGCCGTCCAGTCCGGCCATCACCATCGCGGAGAACGCGAGGTAGGGGTTGCCGGACGAGTCGGGACAGCGGAACTCGATGCGCTTGGCCTTCGCGCTGTCGCCGGTGATCGGGATGCGCACGCACGCCGACCGGTTGCGCTGCGAGTACACGAGGTTGACCGGCGCCTCGAAGCCCGGCACCAGGCGGTGGTAGGAGTTCACCGTCGGGTTGGTGAACGCCAGCAGGCTCGGCGCGTGGTGCAGTAGCCCGCCGATGTAGTGCCGCGCGGAGTCGGACAGCCCGGCGTACCCGGACTCGTCGTAGAACAGCGGCTCGCCGTCCTTCCACAGCGACTGGTGGCAGTGCATGCCGGAACCGTTGTCACCGAAGAGCGGCTTGGGCATGAACGTCGCGGTCTTGCCGGCGTCCCACGCGGTGTTCTTGACGATGTACTTGAACAGCTGCAGGTCGTCCGCGGCGTGCAGGAGCGAGTTGAACTTGTAGTTGATCTCGGCCTGGCCGGCCGTGCCGACCTCGTGGTGCGCGCGCTCCACGGTGAAGCCGGAGTCGATCAGGTTCAGCGAGATGGCGGCACGCAGGTCGGCGAAGTGGTCGACCGGCGGCACCGGGAAGTAGCCGCTCTTGTACTTGGTCTTGTAGCCGCGGTTGCCGCCCAGCTCGTCGGAGCCGGTGTTCCACCAGCCCTCGATTGAGTCGATCTCGTGGAAGGAGCCGTTCTCCGCGCTGTCGAAGCGCACCGAGTCGAAGATGTAGAACTCGGCCTCGGGGCCGAAGTACGCGGTGTCGGCGATGCCGGACTCGGTCAGGTACTCCTCGGCCTTGCGCGCGATGTTGCGCGGGTCGCGGCTGTACGCCTCGCGGGTCAGCGGGTCGTGCACGAAGAAGTTGATGTTGAGCGTCTTGTCGGCGCGGAATGGATCGAGGCGCGCGGTGGCGAGGTCGGGCAGCAGCAGCATGTCCGACTCGTGGATCTGCTGGAAGCCGCGCACGGAGGAGCCGTCGAACGCGAGACCCTCGTCGATCGTGTCTTCGTCGAACGACTGAACCGGCACGGTGAAGTGCTGCATGATGCCCGGCAGGTCGCAGAACCGGACGTCGATGAACTTCACCTCTTCGTCAGAGATGAAGCTGAGGACCTCATCGGAAGTGTTGAACACGCTCGTTGGCTCCTTACCTCTTGCTCAAACGCTCGCGGCCAAGCTATGAGGACGGTGTTGCCCGACCGTCACCCTCATGTTTCGCCGGTGTTAACGACAGGTGTGGAACCCCTGAGCATGCCAGCCGGACACCCCGCGCGCACCTGGTCCTACTCTGGACGAGTGAGCAGATGGACGGGTTCGTGGCTGTCCGGCCCCGGCGCGGCGGCCACTCCCCAGGACTGGCCCGGCGAGCGACTGGGCCTGCCCCGGTCCGGACCGGGCTCGATCGCGTCGCGCGGCGCGCGGCTGGGGGCGCTGCTGGTCGACCTGGTCATCGCGGCCCTGGTGACGAGCCTGTTCGTGCGGGTGGACGTGGCGAACCCGGACGTCATGCGGACGTTCAACTACTGGTCGCTGCTGGTGTGGTTCCTGATCACGGTCGGCGCGGTGTCGTTCTTCGGCTTCACCGCCGGCATGGCCGCGCTGGGCATCCGGGTCGCCCGGCTCGACGGCGCCACCATGGTCGGCCCGCTGCGCACCATTCCCCGCACGGCCCTGACCGCGATCCTGATCCCGGCGGTCGTCTGGGACGCCGACACCCGGGGTATGCACGACAAGGCCGTGGGCACGGTCGTCGTCCGCACCCGCTGACGCAACCGGCCCAGGCCGACCCGGCGTCGAGCGGAGTCCCGGTCCGGAAGCGTCGAGGATCCCCGACTCAGCGACGTCGCATCGCGCGCTGGACGCTGCGCATCTTGGCGCCCTGCGGCATCGGGCCCTTCGGCATCTGCGCGCCGGCGTTGCGGGACGCGAGCGCGGACATGCGCTTCTCCAGCGTGTCGATCTGCGCGGGCTTCAGGTTGTTCGGCAGCTTCATGATCCGCTGCTGCAGCTTGGACAGCGGTACCTGGCTCTCGTCGTTGCCCACGACGAAGTCGTAGATCGGGGTGTCGCCGACGACCCGGGAGACCCGCTTCTTCTCCTGCGCCAGCAGGCTCTTGACCCGGTGCGACGAGCCCTCCGCCACCAGGACCACGCCGGGCCGGCCCAGCACGCGGTGCACGAAGTCGCCCTGTGTCGTGGCCGCCACGCCGGACGTGACGCGCCAGCGGCCGCGCATGTTGTCCAGCGCCCAGCCCGCGGCGCCCGGCTGGCCGTCGGCCTTGCCGTACACGTTCTTCTGCACCCGGCGGCCGAACAAGATCACCGCGCCCAGCAGGCCCAGCGCGACGCCGACCGGGAGCAGCAGCCACTGCATGCCGATGAGCAGGCCCACCACGAACAGCAGCCCGGCGATCACGACGAACACCCCGAGCATGAGCGGGATGAGCGCCTTGTCCTCCTTGCGCTGCATGTTGAACGCCTGGAAGAGCTGGGACCGCTTGGCCTTGGACTCCGCCCTGCGTGCCTTCTTCGCCTCGGCGGACGCCGCCTTGTCCTGCTTCTGAGCCATAACCACCAGGATACGGGCACCTGCCTACAGCCGACTCGGCCGACCGGCATGTCCCTCACGGAGCCGGTCGGCGGCGTCTGTCAGGATGCCTGTCATGGCTGGGCGGCAGGCGGGAGCGGCGACACACGACGGCGGACCGCTCGCCGAGCTGGACCCCGAGCAGCTCGCCGCCGTGCAGGCGCCGCGCGGGCCCGTGTGCGTGCTGGCCGGCGCCGGCACGGGCAAGACGCGCACGATCGTCCACCGCGTCGCCCAGCTCATCCACGCCGGGCACGTCGCGGCCGGCCAGGTGCTCGCGGTGACGTTCACCGCGCGGGCCGCGGGCCAGCTGCGCACCCGGCTGCGCACGCTCGACGTGCACGGCGCCCAGGCCCGCACCTTCCACGCCGCCGCGCTGCGCCAGCTGCGGTACTTCTGGCCGCGCGTGGTCGGCGGGCCGCAGTGGGACCTGCTCGACAGCAAGCTGCGCGTGGTCAGCCAGGCCGCGCACCGGGCGGGCGCCGGTACCGAGGCCGAGGTGCTGCGCGACCTCGCCACGGAGATCGAGTGGGCCAAGGCCTCGATGGTCACGCCCGACGACTACGCCGCGGCCGCCGGCAAGGCGCACCGCCAGCCGCCCGCGCCCGCCGAGCTCGTCGCGAGCGTGTACCGCTGGTACGAGTCGTTCAAGGGCCAGGCCAACCTGCTGGACTTCGACGACCTGCTGCTGCACACGGCCGCCGCGCTGGAGGAGCACGAGGCGGTCGCCCAGGAGTTCCGCGACCGCTACCGCTGCTTCGTCGTCGACGAGTACCAGGACGTCACGCCGCTGCAGCAGCGCGTGCTCGATGCGTGGCTCGGCGAGCGCGACGACCTCACGGTGGTCGGCGACGCGAACCAGACCATCTACTCCTTCGCCGGCGCCTCGCCGCGCCCGCTGCTCGGCTTCACCCGCCGGTTCCCGCACGCCACGGTCGTGCGGCTGGAGCGGGACTACCGGTCGACGCCGGAGGTCGTGTCGCTCGCGAACCGGTTGATCGGCGCCGCCCGGGACCGGCCGGCCGGCTCGCGGCTGCGGCTGGTCGGCCAGCGCGAGTCCGGCCCGGAGCCGGCGTTCGCCGAGTACGACGACGAGCCCGCCGAGGCCGCGGCGGCGGCGCGGCGGATCGCCGAGCTGCTCGACGCGGGCACGCCGGCCAGCCAGATCGCCGTGCTGTACCGGGTGAACGCGCAGTCGGAGACCTACGAGCAGGCGCTGTCCGAGCTCGACATCCCGTACCTGGTGCGCGGCGGCGAGCGGTTCTTCGCGCGCGCCGAGGTGCGCCAGGCGACGCTCGCGCTCCGCACGGCGGCCGCGGCCCGGCCGACGGGGGAGCTGCCCAAGATCGTGCGCGAGCTGCTGGCGCCGATCGGGCTGACCGCCGACCCGCCCGGCGGCGGCGCCGCGCGTGAGCGGTGGGAGTCGCTGCTGGCGCTGGTCGAGCTGGCCGAGGAGCTGGCCGCCACGGTCGAGGGCGCCGACCTGCCGCAGTACGTGGCGGAGCTGGACATGCGGGCACGGGCCCAGCACCCGCCAACCGTCGAGGGCGTGACGCTCGCGTCGCTGCACGCGGCCAAGGGCCTGGAGTGGGACGCGGTGTTCCTGGTCGGCCTGGTCGACGGCACCGTGCCGATCCTGCACGCGGACGGCAACGACGCGGCGATCGAGGAGGAGCGGCGGCTGCTCTACGTCGGCGTCACGCGGGCGCGGCAGCACCTGTCGCTGTCGTGGGCGCTGGCCCGGGCCGACGGCGGGCGCCGCAACCGCAGGCGCAGCCGGTTTCTCTACGGACTGATCCCGGAGGACCACCCGACGTCGCGCATGACGCGGGCACGCCAGCGCGACGTGTCGGCCGCGCCGCGGTGCCGGGTCTGTGGCGGCCCGCTGCTCGGCGCGGCGGCCGTGAAGCTCGGCCGGTGCGCGTCCTGCCCGGCCGACCTGGACGAGGAACTGCTGGCCAGGCTCAGGGAATGGCGCGCGAAGCGGGCGCGCGCGCTGAAGGTGCCGGCGTACGTCGTGTTCACCGACGCCACCCTGATGGCGATCGCCGAGCAGCGGCCCGCCGACTCCGCCGCCCTGGTCGCGATCGCCGGCATCGGGGCCGGAAAGCTCGACAAGTTCGGCACCGAGGTGCTGTCATTGCTGCGGGCCGGCGGGTGACCCGTAACGCTTCCAGAGGAAGTCTCGAAAAACCTGTTGCAAGCGTGTGCTGCTGACGCATAGCCTGCATGAGCAGGGCGAGAGTGCCCGGTAGAACTTCGGACCAGTGAGGAGGTGGCCAGTCGTGGAGAACATCAACATCATGTGCGCCCCTGGCTACCCCGCGTCCGGGGCTGCCGCTGCGTACACGGCTGTGCACCAGGTGAAGACCGTCGCGTTCAAGCGCGCTCGTTTCATGACCACCGGTGTGACCGTTCCGCAGATCGTCGATCTCCCGTCCGTCCTGTCCGCTATGACTTCTGAGCTGAGAACTTGACGCCCTGTCAAGTCGCCAGGCTCACGAAGGCCGCGGACCCGTAAATCGGATCCGCGGCCTTCGTGTTTTTTTAGGTATCCCAAACAAAAACCGCGATCAAGAAGTTCCGAGAACAGGAGTTGCACGTCATGTCTACCGCGACTGTCCCACTCTCGGGTGGGGCATCTCCGGACCTGCTCAGCCCTGGCGGGCTCGGCGTGAGCGAGCTGCTCGACGTCGCGCCGTCCGCCGGGCTCGACCTGCCCTGCCGGTCGGGCAGCAACCCCGACCTGTGGTTCGCCGACACCCCCGCCGACCTCGAGCGGGCGAAGCAGTTCTGCGTGGACTGCCCGGTCCGCAGCGAGTGCCTCGCCAGCGCGCTGGCCCGGCAGGAGCCGTGGGGTGTCTGGGGAGGCGAGATCTTCGAGCGCGGTGTCGTCATCGCGCGCAAGCGGCCGCGTGGCCGCCCGCGCAAGGAGGACGTCGCTCGTGAGGCGGCCGAACGAGCCGCCCGTGCCCAGGAGGCAGCCGCATGATCTCCGCCGTGATCGACCCGATGACCGACACCGAACTGATGAACGACCGTCGCCCGAACAGGAGCAAGTCAATGCTGATCTACGAAAATCTCGCCAGAGAACGAATGCGTGAGGCGGAACAGGCTGCTAACCATGCCCGCCTGGTCCGCCGGTTGAGCTCGGCCAAGCGCTGGGAACGGCTCTCGGTCTGGGCGGCCAGGCGCGCCAGGCGCGCGAACGACCTGCTCTAGCCTCAACCGGACACCGCCCGCCACCGTCCCGGTGGCGGGCGGTTTCGCGTTAACACATCGCTTACGCCGCCGTCATCGATGGCGGCGGTTCCGCTCGTACCGTGCCGGGTTGCCCCTTTCATCAGGACTCCTCACCGGGCGGCACGTGGTGACAGACGACGGCACGAGAGCAACATCGAACGGACGGCGACGTTCGGGCCGCACACCCCGGACCCGCGGCGTAGGCCGGACCGGTGCCCGCTTCCCACCGGCGACTCCCGACCCCGACCCGGATCCGCGTTGGTGGAGCGGGGAGTTCCACGGGCACGTGACCGACTGGGACGAGGCACCCGCGGGTGCGCCCGGGTCCGTCGGGACGGATGGCCAGGCCGGCGCGGAGTGGGGGACCGGGGCCCGCTTCGGGCCGTACTCGCGTCGGCGGGGAACGGGGGGCGGCGGCCCCGCGGATGACAGCGCGCGCGGGCCGTCCTCGGTTGATCTTTGGGGCGTGGCGCCGTGTCCCGGCCCGCCGAGCCGGCGGAACCGGAGCAGGGCACGGACCTGCCCTGGGCGTCTGCCATCGTCCGGCCCTACACGCACACCGGCGGGCGGACCCGGGCCGGTCGTCACCTCGCGCTCGAGGCACTCGTCGCCACCAGCGGGCGTGGTGGGCCGCAGCGCGGCGCGCAGCGGCAGATGATCGTGGAACTGTGCGTGCGGCCGCGGTCCGTCGCCGAGGTCGCCGCGATGCTGGCCGTGCCGATCGGAGTCGCGCGGGTGCTGGTCGGGGACCTCGCCGCCGACGGGGCGGTCGTCGTGCACGCCGCCGTCGCCCCCGATCTGGACTTCATGCGGCGGGTGCTCGTCGGGCTCAGGCGGCTCTGACGGGCGACTACCTTCGTGGGCATGGCACACACGCATGACGGGATCGACTGGGCGCAGCGGCTCATCGCGATGCGGCGAGCCGACGCCGTCGACGCCGAGTTCGACCGGGCGGTCGCCGAGCGGCTCGTCGGCCTGCTCACTTCCGATGGGGCGCCGCCCGTCGTGGTGGACGTCGGGTCCGGCGCGGGTGGCATGAGCGTGCAGTTCGCCGCCGCGCTCGCGGCCCGGGGCGGCGGTGGGCGCGTCGTGCTCGCGGACGCCGTAGAGGAGCTGCTCGAAGCCGCCGTCGAGCTCGCGCGGAGTGTCGCGGGGGACTCGGTCCAGGTCGACGGCGTGCGGGTGGACGCCGCCGACGACGGGCTGCCCGGCGTGCTGCCCGCGGCCGACCTCGTGTGGGCCTCGCGCGTGGTGCACCACCTGCCCGACCAGCAGAAGGCCATCGACCGGCTCGCCCGGGTGCTCGCGCCCGGCGGCTGGCTCGCCCTGTGCGAAGGCGGGCTCGCCAGCCGGTGCCTGCCGTGGGACCTCGGCATCGGCGAGCCCGGCATCGGGGACCGGCTGAGCGCCGCCCGGGACGGCTGGTTCGAGCGGATGCGCGGCGACATGCCGGGATCGGTGCGGCTGCCCATCGGCTGGACCAAGGCGCTGGGCGTTGCGGGGCTCGTCGACACGTCCTCGTTCAGCGACGTCGTCGACCATCCGGCGCCCGCGCCCGAAACCGTTCGACAGTCCGTTGTGGACTGGCTGACGTGGATGTCGGCCATCGGCCTGGAGGAGCTGTCGGAGTCGGATCGTCATACGGTGCAACGCTTGCTGGACCCGGACGACGAGGCGTACGCCGGCGCGCGGGACGACGTCTACATCCTCGGCGCCTCGACCGTCCACCTTGGACGAAAGCGCGGGTGACGTAGCCTTGTGCGCCATGGCCGACAGATCTCCGGAACCCCCGAGGTGCAAGCGCTGCGGCCGGTCGCGCGCCGACGCGGCACCGGCCGAGGCGCTGGCCTGGAGCATGGAGAACGGCAGGACCGGGCCGAGCTGGCTGTGCCCGGCCTGCGCGCGGACGCACGTGCGGGACATCGAGGGCAAGCTGCCCGACGAGTACTGGTGAGACATGGCTATCCATCTGATCTGTGAGGTAGGCCGCGGCGTAGTCGAGAAACTGATGGCGGTTGGCAGCGCGCTGCTCGCCGTGAGTGCATCACGTTGCACAGGATCGGTACCGGCGTGCGGCATGCGGGAGGACGCAGCGTGCCGACCGGCTGGTCTCAGCCGACGGGCATAACTGGGCATGGCGACCTCCCAGGTCGGTGTGCATGCTGTGGTAGCCGCTATCTGTGTGGGTTCGTTGTCGCGTAGGTGAAGGCGGCGGCCAGTTCCGCGATCACCGTGTCGGCGTCGGTGCGCAGGTGGGCCGGGTCGGTGTGCAGGACGGTGATGCCCAGCTCCGCCAGTGCGGACCTCGTCCCCGGGGTGCTCGGGATCGGGTTTTGCTGGGTGCCGAGGCTCCACGCCAGCCCGGCCTCCGGCCACCATGCGTCGGCCACGCCCAGCAGCGAGCCGTCGGCGGCGTGCAGTTCTGCCTGCCATCGCGGCGGTGGCAGCGGGGCCTGGCGCAGCACGCGCCTGGCCAGCCCCTGGAGCACCGGGACCACCTCCTGCTCGCGACCGGCCAGTAACGCGCGGACCGCGGCCGTGCCGCGCTGGTTGCCGTTGTTCACCTCCACCCGCAGGTCGGCGATCGTGCACGCGCCCGCCTCCACCGGCGCCAGCACGAGCGTGGCCAGGCGGTCGGGGTCGCGCTCGTGGCGGGCCGCGTCGACGATCGCGCGCGGCAGCGGGGCCACCGGCAGGCCCGCGCGCCGGACCGGCGGCGGCATCCGGGTGGTGCGCTCGACCGTGAGGTAGGCGCGGCTGGTCTGGCGGCGCGCGGACGGGATGAGGACGAGCACGTCGTCGCGTGGTGGCGGTGCCAGGCCGTGCGCGCGCATCGCGTCGGCACCGGTCAGCACGGCGTCCGGGCCGGTGTAGAGCAGGGCCGCGCGCACGCGTTGCCGTCTGGTCGGCGGCGAGTTCGACAGCAGCACGATGCCGGGCAGGATCCGCTGCCACGGCCCCGACGGCCGGCAGCGGGCCGCCAGCGCGTGGTTCGACATCCCCGCCGCGCGGAGGTCGGCGACGCGGACCACGCCGTCGAGTGCGTTCCGGTACGGGTCGGTCAGGGCCTGGGCGGTGGCGGATCTGGTCATGACCCGATCTTCGGCGCCTGGCCGTGGCCGGTCGAGGAGATCGCCCTGGCTGTGGACAACTCGGCGGTGCGAATGGACCTTTCGCACCGCCGCACCCGCTGCTACGTGGCGAAACCCGGCTGCCAGCGTTCGATCAGCATGCGCACCGGGATCTCCGCGTCCAGCTGGCACATGATGCCGGTCGACCCGCCGAGCACGCGGTGCAGCAGCAGGTACTGCGGCGGCAGGTTCAGCGCGCGCCCGGTGCGGAAGTCCTGGCTGCGCACGTTGCCCACCCGCATCGCCTGCTTCTGCATCCAGCGGCGGGTGAAGTGGAACGTCTCCGTCTGCAGCGGCTCCACGAACGGCGAGAGGTACGCGTACACGTGCTCGGCCTCCGGCTCGTGCGCGCCGGGCAACACGAAGTGCTCCGCGCGCAACAGTTCCAGCAGCTCACAGGACCGGCCGTCGAGCGCGAGCCGCATCATCCGGCCGTGCGCCTCGGGCAGGCCGTCCGGCACCTGCGCGACGGCGCCGAAGTCGATCACGCACAGGCGACCGTCTGCGGTGATCATGAAGTTGCCCGGGTGCGGGTCGGAGTGCAGCAGGCCGACGCGCTCCGGCGAGGAGTAGTGGAACTCCGCCAGCAGCAGCCCGGCCTGGTCGCGCTCCTCCTTCGTGCCGTCGCGGATGACCGACGCCAGCGGCCGGCCGTCCACCCACTCGCTGACCAGCACCTTCGGCGCACTCGCGACGACGCGCGGCACGAGCATGTGCGGGTCGCCGGCGAACTCCTTCGCGAACGCCCGCTGGTTCGTCGCCTCCGCCCGGTAGTCGAGCTCCTCGCTCATCCGGTCGGTCAGCTCCTGGAGCAGCGGCTTGACCTCGGTCCCCGGCACCAGCATCTGGAACAGCCTGCTGAACCGCTGCAGCTGCCGCAGGTCGGACAGCAACGCCTGGTCGGCACCCGGGTACTGCACCTTCACCGCGACCCGGCGCCCGTCGTGCCACACCGCGGGGTGGACCTGGCCGATGCTGGCCGCCGCCGCGGGCGTGTCGTCGAACGAGGCGAACCGCTCGCGCCAGGATCTGCCCAGCTGCTCCGCGAGCACCCGGTGCATGGTCTGGCTGCTCATCGGGGGTGCCGCCGTTTGGAGCTTGGTCAGCGCCTCCCGGTACGGCTCGGCCATCTCGCTCGGCACCGCCGCCTCGAACACGGACAGTGCCTGGCCGAACTTCATCGCGCCGCCCTTGAGCTGCCCGAGTACGGCGAACAGCTGCTCCGCGGTCTTCGCCGACAGTTCGGCACTCACCTGCTCGGCGTTCTGCCCGACCAGGCGTTTTCCCCAGCCACCGACCGCCCGGCCGGCTACTCCGAGCGGGATGCTGGCGAGCCGCGCAGTACGTGCCGCGGTGTTACGGGGCATCTCCGTCACATCTTGATTCTCTCAACTCGTCCTTGGAATCCGCAGCAACATTGACGCAGCCCACGCCGGCACCACACGAACACGCTGCGTGTACGGGCCAGGCCCGGTGGCGAACGTCAGCCGAATAAGCGTCCAGCTCGACGGTCGCGTTACACGTCGCGGGCGGGCCCGCGGCGCCCTTCAGCCAGCGAACTGCCGCCAGTGCCTGCGCGGTCGCGAACGCCGCGGTGGCCTGCGTGCCCGCCAGGTCGGCCTGCTGGACCTTGCCCGCGAGCTGGGCCGCGAGGTGCGGCCAGCACTCGTCGCGGTCGCATCGCTGCAGGTCGGCGCAGCGCAGGCAGCTGGTCAGGCCGGGCACGACGAGCGGGCCGACGATGCCGGTGCCGTCCCGCATGCGGACGGCCAGGTGCGGCACGCCGGCCGTCACGAGGGCGGCCACGTGCGACGGCTCGGGGACCACCGCGTCGGTGAGGATCACCAGGTCGGGGCCGCGATCGCGACGGCACGGGCCGGTGCGCGCCGCGGCGTCCGCACGGCGGACGGCGTCCCGGGCCGCGGCCGCCCGGCGCCTGCCGACGTCGTCGGCGAGGTAGCCGGTGCCGGTGTCCTCGGGGCGCACGGTGCCGCTCGCCCGGACGTGCACCCAGCCCACCCCTGCGGAGGCGAGCAGGGTCGCCGTCGAGACGGCCAGCCTGCCGTCGCCCTGCACGACCACCGCCAGCCCGCGCCGCGCGGCCGGGCTGCCGGGCCGGCCCGTCGAAACGCCCTCGGCGGACGCCCGGGCGGCGCGGACCGCGCAGCCGGCCTGGTCACCGGCGAGGTGGCCGGGGAGCGGGCCCGCCTGGCGGGCGGCGTCGTCCACCAGGCCGCGGGCCGCCAGCTCCGCCAGCAGGTCGCGCATCGTCGCGCGATGCTCGCCCGCGGCGGCCAGGACGTCATCGGCCCGTTCGCGGCCGGTCAGGCGCTGGACCAGGGCGACCAGCGGCTCGGGCAGGCCCGGCGCGACGGCCGCCAGCCGCGGGTCGAGGCCGATCTGGACCTCGTCCGGCCGGCGGCGCAGGACCGCCAGGTCACCCACCACGCGCGGCCGTCTCGGGAGCGTTGTGTCCATGACGCCAGGCTCCCCGCCGATCACCCGGCGACGAAATCGTTATCCACAGGCGGCCCAGGTGAAGGCCATTTCACCGAGGTCGGTGCTCCCGTTCTGTCGGTCCTTCGTCGTAACGTGGCATCCGTGGCAGAACCCCGCGTCGAGGTGCGGCGCAGCAAGCGCCGCACCCGTACCGTCACCGCGTATCGCGACGGCGACACGCTGGTCGTGCTGATTCCTGCTCGCCTGTCGAAGGCCGAGGAGGCGCATTGGGTCGCCGAGATGCAGCGCAAGCTGTTACGCGGTGAGGCCAAGCGCCGCCCCCCGACGAAGACGTCCGACGACGCCTTGCTGCGCCGCTGCCTGGAGCTTTCCGAGAAACACCTGAACGGCCGCGCGGAGCCGGCCAGCGTGCGCTGGGTCGCGCCGATGCGCACCCGGTGGGCGTCGTGCACCCCGGCCGACGGGTCGATCCGGGTCAGCGAGCACCTGCGTGAGGTCCCGCCCTGGGTCCTCGACTACGTGCTGGTCCACGAGCTCGCCCACCTGCTGGTGCCGGCCCACAACTCCCGCTTCTGGAGCATCGTGCGCGACTACCCGCGCACCGACCGGGCCATCGGCTACCTGGAAGGCCTGTCGGCCGCCGCCGGCTGGGGGATCACCGCGGAGGACTAGCCGAGACGTGAACCGGCCCGGCGGTGTTCCGCCGGGCCGGTCCCAGTTCACGCCTCGTCGTCGGGCTTGCCGTCGGGCTTGTCGTCCGAGCGTTCGGCCTGCTCGGTGCGTTCGATCGCGGCGATCGGGTCGTCGATCGGGTCGCCATCCCCGCCCTGCTGCTCGCCCAGCCGGTCGGCGAAGTCCATCGGTTCGTCGAGGTCCGCCGCGGTCGGCACCAGGTCCGGGTGCGCCCACACGCCGTCGCGAACCTCCAGGCCGTGCCGGTCGCCGATCAGCCGCCACAGCGCGGCCGCCGCCCGCAGCCGCCGTGGTCGCAGCTCCAGGCCGACGAGGGTGGCGAACGTCTGCTCCGCCGGCCCGCCGCTGGCCCGCCGCCTGCGCAGCGTCTCCCGCAGCGCGTCCGCACCCGGCAGCCGCCCGGCCGTGGCGTCGCCGACGACCACGTCGACCCAGCCCTCGACCAGCGCCAGCAGCGTCTCCAGCCGGGTCAGCGCGGCCTGCTGTTCGGGGGTGGTCTGCGGCTCGAGCATGCCCGAGCGCATCGCCTCCTCGATGGACGCCGGGTTGGCCGGGTCCACCTGCGTGGCCAGCTGCTCCAGCGCCGACGTGTCCACCCGGATGCCGCTCGCGAACTCCTCCACGGTGGCCAGCAGCCGCTGCCGCAGCCACGGGATGTGCGCGAACAGCCGCTGGTGGGCGGCCTCGCGAGCGGCGAGGAACACCATCACCTCGCTGCTCGGCCGCTCCAGGCCCTTGGTGAACTCCTCGATGTTGGCCGGCAGCAGGGCCGCGGTGGCCGGTGGCCCCAGCGGCAGCCCGATGTCGGTCGAGGTCAGCACCTCGGCGGCCAGCTGCGCGAGCGCGTTGCCCAGCTGCGAGCCGAACGCCATGCCGCCCATCTGGCCGACCATCGACAGCAGCGGCCCGGCCGCCTGCTTGGCCTCCGCCGGCAGTGCCTCGACCCACGCGCCGGACACCCGCCGCGCCACCGGGTCGCACAGCCGCTGCCAGGTCGGCAGGGTGTGCTCCACCCAGTCACGAGCCGTCCACGAGCGCGCGCTGGTGGCCCCGGCCGGCAGCGTCGTCGCCGGGTCGAGCCACATCTCCGCGAGGTGCACCGCGTCGCGGACCGCGCTCACCGAGTCGGCGGGCGGTCCGAAACCGGGCTGGCCGGCCAGCTTCTGCATGGCGATCTGCTTGGCCAGGTCGTAGTTGACCGGGCCGGACGACGTGCCTGCCTGGCTGAGCATCTGGCCGAGCTGGCTGAGCATCTGGCCGAGCTGGTTGAACGCGTCGGCCGGATTCTCCTGGCCGCCCTGCTCGGCGGGGTCCTTCTTGCCACCCCGGTCGGGGTCGTCCGGGTTCGGCGGTCCGAAGCCAAACGGAAACTCGGTCATGCGTCCACGGTACGCGGGGGCACGCCGCCTGTGACGCGCGGTGATTCGCTCATCGAGAACACGTCGTACCCTCATGCTTCGTGAGTAACACCGAGACTCCCGCGACTCCCGCGACTCCCGCGCCACCCGCCGACGTCGAGCGCGAGACCGGCGCGTCCCGCGGGCTGTCCAGGCGCGGCTGGACGATCGTGCTCAGCTTCTCCCTCGCCGCGGTCCTCGGCCTGCTGGGCAGTGTCGTCCCGGTGCCGTACGTCTCGATGGGCCCCGGCCCGACCTATGACACGCTCGGCACGGTCGACGACCAGACCATCGTGCAGGTCGACGGGGAGAAGACCTACAAGACCAGCGGCCAGCTGCGCATGACGACGGTCTCCGTCTCCGACGACATCAGCCTGTTCAGCGCGCTCGGTCTGTGGGTGAGCGGCCGCAGCGCGCTGATGCCGCGGGACGAGTACTTCGGGCCCGGGCAGACCGAGGACGACCTGCAGCGCGAGAACAAGAAGATGTTCCAGGACTCGCAGAGCGACGCCGAGGTGGCCGCCCTGCGGTACCTGCACTACCCGGTCAAGGTCGTCGCGCGGGAGATCACCCGCGGCGCGCCAGCCGACCAGGTCCTCGAGCCGGGCGACCGGCTCTACGAGCTCAACGGCCACGAGATCAAGGTCCAGGAGGACGTGCTCAGCGCGCTGAAGGGCACCAAGCCCGGCCAGCGCGTGGAGATCACCTTCCAGCACGGCGACGAGGCGAAGGAGACCAAGTCGGTCGCGCTCGGCAACGCCACGGACTATCAGGAGCCCGCCCGCAAGGAAGGCTTCCTCGGCCTCGGCCCCGTCGATCGCGCGGACGTCGGCTTCCGGACCACGATCCACCTCGAGGACGTCGGCGGCCCGTCCGCCGGGCTGATCTTCGCGCTCGCCATCGTGGACAAGCTGACGCCGGGCGAGCTGGAGAACGGCCGGACCATCGCGGGCACGGGCGAGATCGACGTGAAGGGCAACATCGGCCAGATCGGCGGCATCTCGTTCAAGCTCGTCGCCGCCCGGGACGCCGGTGTCACGACGTTCCTCGTGCCCGCGGACAACTGCGCGGAGGCGAAGGCGAACGCCCCGGACGGGCTGCAGCTGGTGAAGGTGGACACGCTCGCGTCGGCCGTGAAGGCCCTCGAGGACATCGACCACGGCCGGACCCCGCGGGGCTGCTGACCCGGCGTTGCGAGCTACAGCCTCAGCACAGCCTCAGCGCAGGGTCGCGAGCAGCGCGTCGGTGAGGTTCGGGGCCAGCTCGGGGTGCTCGACGACGGTGCTGTCGTTCTCGTCGTCGCCGCGCAACCGCAGCACGCACGCCGCCGTGCCGTCCCGCAGCACCGCCGCGACCAGGCGCGCCTCCTGGCGCGCCGGGTGTTCGGCCGCGATCCGGCGCATCGCGGCCGAGTCGCCGGTCGAGTCCCCGGTGGGCAGCGCCGACTCCACCGCCGGCGGCAGCACGACGATCTCCTGCGCGAGCGCGCAGCCGTGCACGGCATCCGGCCACATGATGCCGGCGAGCGCATCGGACAGGTCCTCGCTCGGCAGCGCGTCCTGCGCGATCGGGGTCAGCGGCGCGGCCTGGTCCACCTGACCGGCCAGATCCGGCTGACGTTCGACCAGGTCCGCCGTCGGGACCAGGGCGAACAGCTGTGGCGGCTGGTCCCAGCCAGCGCTGGCGACGAAGCCCTCGACCTCGCGGGCGATGGCGGACAGGTGCTGGGCGTGGCTGGCGGACATGCGCACCATCCTCACCTATCCTCGCGCTCGAGCATTTCGCCCCCGAACGGGAACCTGACAGGCCCCGAATAGAGTTGGACATCTGAGACAGCTATTTCGCTGTTCAACGTGGGAAGTCGTCGAACGCGACCAGGAGAGTGCACCGTGGCCACACGGCCCCCGATCGGGATGCCCAAGCTGTCCCGACGCGCCAAGATTCTGCTCAGCATCGCGGGTGCGCTGATCCTCGTGCTGCTCGTCGGAGCCCGGCTCCTCGACACGTATGTCGACTGGCTGTGGTTCGGCGAGGTGGGCTTCCGGTCGGTGTTCACCACGGTGCTGGTGACCCGGATCATCCTGTTCTTCTCGATAGCCCTGCTCGTCGGCGGGCTGCTCGCGCTGAGCCTGACGGTCGCCTACCGCAGCCGGCCGGTGTTCGTGCCGGTGTCGGGCGCGGACGACCCGCTCGCCAGGTACCGGTCGACGATCGTGCAGCGGGTGCGGCTGTTCGGCATCGGCATCCCGCTCGTGGTCGGCCTCATCGCGGGCGCGACCGGGCAGTCCGACTGGCAGCCGGTGCAGATGATGTTGCACGGCACGCCGTTCGGGCAGACGGATCCGGTGTTCGGCAAGGACATCGGGTTCTACGCGTTCACGCTGCCGTTCATCACCTGGCTCACCACGTGGCTCTATGTCGGTGTGATCATCGCGCTGATCGGTGCGGTCATCACCCACTACGTGTTCGGCGGCATCCGGCTGGGCACCAAGGGTGAGAACTTCTCGGTGCCGGCCCGCGTGCAGCTGTCGGTCACCGCGGGCGTGTTCGTCGTGGTCCTCGCGATCGACTACTTCTTCGACCGCTACGAGCTGCTGTTCTCCACCCGGAACGACCTGTTCGACGGCGCCACGTACACCGACCTGAACGCCGTGTTGCCGGCCAAGCTGATCCTGACGTTCATCGCGGGCTTCTGCGCGGTCGCGTTCTTCGTCGGCGCGTTCGTGCGCAACCTGCAGCTGCCGGCGATCGCGATCGTGCTGCTGATCCTGTCCAGCATCCTGGTCGGCTGGGCGTGGCCCGCGGTGCTCGAGCAGTTCTCCGTCAAGCCGAACGCGGCGGAGAAGGAGGCCACACCGATCGCGAGGAACATCGCCGCGACGAAGAACGCCTTCGGGCTCACCGACGACAAGGTGCAGAGCGAGGACTACGCGGGTGTGACGAAGGCCGAGCCGTCGGAGATCCGCGCGGACAAGGGCACGATCCCCAACATCCGCCTGCTCGACCCGAGCATCCTGTCCCGCACGTTCACCCAGCGCGAGGGTGGCGAGAACTTCTACGGCTTCCCGGAGAAGCTCGACGTCGACCGCTACACGGTCAACGACAAGGAACAGGACTACGTGGTCGCGGCCCGCGAGCTCGACCCGAACCGGCTGGTGGACAACCAGACGACCTGGATCAACAAACACCTCGTCTACACCCACGGCAACGGCTTCGTCGCCGCGCCGGCCAACAAGATCAACCGTGCGCTGACCGAAGGGGACTCCACCGGCGAGGGCGGCTACCCGGTCTTCACCGTCAGCGACCTGGACGCCATCAAGGCCGGCGCCAAGATGGACATCCCGGTCTCCGAGCCCCGCATCTACTACGGCGAGCTGGCCACCGACTACGCGATCGTCAACTCCCGCGGCGAGTACGACACCGCGAGCGACCAGGACTACCGCTACAAGGGCAAGGGTGGCGTGGCCATCGACGGCTGGTTCAACAAGTTCGTCTTCTTCGCCCACTACGGCGAGCGCAACATCCTCTTCAACGGTGACATCCGCGACGGTTCGAAGATCATGTACAACCGCGACCCGCGCGAGCGGGTGGCCAAGGTCGCGCCGTGGCTGACTGCCGACGGCGACCCGTACCCGGCCGTGGTCGACGGGCGCATCAAGTGGATCGTCGACGGCTACACGACCCTGGAGAACTATCCGTACGCGCAGCGGACCCAGCTGGGCGAGGCCACCGCGGACACGCTGAGCGGCGTGGCGCGCCAGGACAACCGGACGATCAGCTACATCCGCAACTCCGTCAAGGCCACCGTGGACGCGTTCGACGGCACGGTGACGCTCTACTCCATCGACGACAAGGACCCGGTCCTCAAGGCGTGGGAGCAGGTGTTCCCGGGCACCGTCAAACACAACGCGATCCCGGACGAGCTGCGCGCGCACTTCCGGTACCCGGAGGACCTGTTCAAGGTCCAGCGCCAGCTGCTGGCCCAGTACCACGTGGACAACGCCGGCCAGTTCTTCTCGACCCAGACGTTCTGGGACGTGCCACCCGACCCGACGGGCGGCAACAACGAGGCCGGCTCTACCGCGCCCAACCAGCCGCCCTACTACGTGCTGGCACAGGTGCCCGGGCAGGACGAACCGGAGTTCCAGATCACCAGCGCGATGACGTTGCTGAACCGGCAGTTCCTGGCCGCGTGGGTGTCGGTGTCGTCCGAACCGGACGACTATGGAAAGTTCCGGGTGCTCCGACTACCCACGGAGGACCAGCCCAAGGGGCCGGTCCAGGTGCAGAACGAGTTCGAGACCACCGACGAGGTGACCGAGAACAGAACGCTCTTCAACAACCCGAACGTCAACGTCAGGTACGGCAACCTGCTGACGTTGCCGGTCGCGGACGGGTTGCTGTACGTCGAGCCGATCTACATCGAGCAGAAGGACGAGAACGCCTTCCCGCAGCTGGCCCGTGTGCTCGTGTACTTCGGCGGCAGCGTCGGGTTCGCGCCCACGGTCGACGAGGCGCTCGACGACGTCTTCGGGGCCGGCTCCGTCGGCGGCACGACACCGCCGGACTCGTCGCAGCCGTCGACGCCACCGTCGTCCTCGTCGTCCACGCAGCCACCGGGCACGGGGGCGGGTGGGTCGCAGGTCGACCAGGCGGTGAAGGACATCGCCAGCGCGCTGTCACGGCTGAAGCAGGCGCGCCAGGACAACGACTTCGCGGCCGAGGGCCAGGCGCTGGCCGACCTCGACAAGGCGACGAGGGCGTACGAGGCGGCGCAGAAGTCCGGCGGCAGCAGCGGGCAGTCCAGCTCGTCCGCCCCGCCGCCGAGCACCGGCGGCGGCTGAGCCGCCGGGAGATATTCGGAGAAATGAGAACGGCCCCCGTCACCTGACGGGGGCCGTTCTCGTTGTACGAGCGGGGGAGCGGGCGCGTCGTCGCGTTCTGCGGGCGCGCGACAGTACACGCGGTCCAGATCAACCAAACCGGTCCGGTGTCCTCTACTGTGGACGTTCGGTCCGTGATGTGCGCGGGAGTGTGGAACCGCCCGCGGTCAGCTCTTCTTCGCCCGGCTCCGCCGCTTGACGGGCGCCTTCGCGGCCGCCGACGTCTTCACCTTCGGCCTGTCGCCGGCCTGTGCCGTCTTGTACGCCTCGACGACGTGCGAGGGGATCCGGCCGCGCCCGGCGAGCTCGTAACCGTTCTCCTGGGCCCATTCGCGGATCTGGCCGGCCTCGCTGGCGTTGGCGGACTTGCTGCCCGTGCCGGGACGGGTGCCTCTCTTGACCCGGCCGCCGACCCGGCGGGCGGAGTCGACGTAGTCGGCGAGGCTTTCCCGCAGCTTCTCGGCGTTCGACTCGGTCAGGTCGATCTCATAGGTGACACCGTCCAGACCGAAGAGGACTGTCGTCACGTCGTGCGAGCTCGTGCCGTCGAGATCGTCGACGAGCTGTACCAATACTTTCTGGGCCATTCGGTTCGCTCCCTGGGACCACCGCGCACATACCTATGTGCTACTCGTTGGTTAGTGACCGAACAGTAGCAAAGCGAGGAAAGGCCTCGCCATTACCGTCATTGCGAACATTTAGCCCGAGCTTTACGCGAAACGGCCGAGTGCGGTTCCGATATACGGCGGTATGACACGACTGTCCACTGAGGAGATCGGATCCGGCGACGGGCCCGGTGTGACGATCATTACCCCAGGTCCACGGTCTCTGGGGATTCGCCGGAGATGCAGAACGCCCCTCCGGAGGATCTCCGGAGGGGCGTTCTATCCTGGTAGCGGGGACAGGATTCGAACCTGCGACCTCTGGGTTATGAGCCCAGCGAGCTACCGAGCTGCTCCACCCCGCGTTGCTGTAAGTAGAACTATACGCGTGCCTCCGAGGGCCCGCACACCACCCCCCACAAGCGCCAGATCCGCAGGTCGGCGCCGTCGAGGCCGCCCAATTCGGCCGGTGGCCGAGGTGCGCCGCCCGGCTCGCTCGCCGCCGGACCACCCGGTGGGCGCCGGCTCCGGTCCGGGGTTTGACCGATCCCTTATCGAGTGCGGGTGCGCGGAACCAGAAAGGCACCTGTGCGGAATTGCTCGAAAAGCGGCGGAGTGTTCGTTCGGGGCGAGCCGAAGTCGGGCAACATGGGCCCCGTGCGAACGGAACGGATTCGGTCGTGGTGGGGCTGGGGCTGGGTGGACGCGGCGGTCACCGGCGCGGAACGAACCGAGCTGCTCGCCCGGTTGCCGCCCCACTGGGTCGGCGAGGAACTGCCCGTGCCGCGGATCGAGGATCTCGACCTGCGCGCGCCGCGGGTGATCCCGCCGCGTCCGCTGGCTCCCATATGTACCGTGCATCCGCACGTGCGGGTGGCGCACGCGTATGGGAAGGCATACCGCGACGTCGTTCGCGCCCTGCGCGGCGATGTCCGCGCCGCGCCGGATGTCGTGGCATACCCGGAATCGGAGGCACACGTCGCCGCGCTGCTCGACTGGGCGGGCGGCGCGAACGTCGCGGTGATCCCGTACGGCGGCGGCAGCTCGGTCGTCGGCGGCGTGGAGTACCGCGGCGACCGCCACGACGCGGTGCTCTCGCTCGACCTGACCCGAATGGACCGCGTGCTCGAGGTCGACCCGACCTCCCGGGCCGCGCTCATCGAGGCGGGCGCGCTCGGTCCGGTGCTCGAGGAGCAGCTCGCCCCGCACGGCTACACGCTGCGGCATTTCCCCCAGAGCTTCGAGTTCTCCACCCTCGGCGGCTGGCTCGCCACGCGGGCGGGCGGGCACTTCGCCATGCGCCACACGCACATCGACGACTTCGTCGAGGCGTTGCGGGTGGTCGGTCCGACCGGGACGAGCGAGAGCCGCCGGCTGCCCGCCTCCGGCGCCGGCCCGTCACCGGACCGGCTGTTCCTGGGCTCGGAGGGTGCCCTCGGCGTGATCACCCGGGCCTGGCTGCGCGTGCAGGACCGGCCGGTGCACAAGACATCCCGCGGCGTCTCGTTCCCAGATTTCACCACCGGTCTGGCGGCGGTGCGGGCGATCGCGCAGTCCGGGCTGGAGCCGAGCAACTGCCGGCTGCTCGACGAGGCCGAGGCCGCCGTCAACACCGGACGGACCGACGGCCGCGCGGTCCTGGTGCTCGGTTTCGAGTCCGCGGACCATCCTGTCGACATCGCACTGGCCCGGGCCCTCGATATATCGCGGGATCACGGGGGAAGTGTCGACTCCAAGTCCACTCAGGACACGGTCGGCGGGTGGCGCACCGCGTTCCTCCGGATGCCGTACATCCGGGACGCACTCGCCCGATCCGGTGTCCTCGTGGAGACGTTCGAAACGGCGTGCACGTGGGACACGGCGGTGGCCGTATGCGACGCCGTCCGGGACGGCGTGCGTGCCGCGACGGCCGCGGTGTGCGGCGAAACGGGCATCGTCACGGCCCGCATCACACATGTCTACCCGGATGGAGTAGCGCCGTATTTCACCGTGGTCGCGCCCGCGCGACGGGGTGAAGAAGTCCAGATGTGGGACCAGATCAAGGCCGCGGCGAGCGACCTCCTCGGCCGCCTCGGCGCCTCGATCACGCACCACCACGCCGTTGGTCGAGACCATTTCCGCTGGTACGAGGCTCAGCGTCCCGACCAGTTCGGCAAAGTCCTTCGCGCTGCGAAGAGTTCTCTGGACCCGCAGGGGATCCTGAATCCCGGCGTACTGTTCGACTAGAAGACACTCCTGGCTGGACAAGAATAGCCGCATCAGCCACAGTGGACAGATGCCCGGCCACTGTGGACACCGGGCCGTCTTCGTGGCACGGTGGAGATGTGTCTGAACTGAATGCAACCGCCGCGGCCCTACTGGGCCTGCTGCACGAAGGCCCGGCAACCGGCGGACAGCTCGTATCCGCCGCACGCGACCGTTTCGGCTCCTTCTTCAGCGTCACGCGGAGCCAGGTCTACCGCGAGCTTCCGGCGCTGGCCGACGCGGGCCTCGTCCGGCTCGGCAAGCAAGGTCCCCGCTCCAGCCAGCAGTACCTGGTGACGGCCGCCGGCAAGAAGGCGTTCAAGTCGTGGCTCGGCAGCGAGCCCGGCCCGGATCACCTCCGCAGCCCGCTCATCCTCCGCCTCGTCCACGCGAACGCGTTGACCATCCGGCAGCGCTCGGCCCTGATCGAGTCCGCCAAGAAGGTCTACGCGGAGGAGCAGGACACGGCGAAGGCGGCGGTGAAGGCGGCCGACGATCCGTACGCCAAGGCCGTCGCGGAGTTCGGGGTCGCCCGGGCTCGCGCCGTGCTCAAGCTGCTCGACTCCATTCCGGCTTCCTGACCTGGTCTCCTGATACCCCGGCGCCCGGGTTCACGTAGGCTTTTCGGTCGTGAACCCGGACGTCGCAGCTGACCTCAAGGAATTGTCCGACACCCTCGCCAGCGTCGAGGCGGTGACGGACCTGGCTGCCTTGCGCTTGCAGATCGCCGATCTGGAACAGCAGGCCGCCCGTCCGGACCTGTGGGACGACCCCGAGTCGGCGCAGCAGGTGACCAGCCAGCTCTCCCACAAGCAGAGCGAGCTCCGCCGCATCGAGGAGCTGCGCCAGCGCCTCGACGACCTCAGCGTGCTCTACGAGCTCGCCGAGGAGGAGAGCTCGGCCGAGGACACGGCCGACGCCGACGAGGAGCGCGCGAAGCTCCGCACGGACATCTCCTCCCTCGAGGTGCGCACGCTGCTGTCCGGCGAGTACGACGAGCGGGACGCGCTCATCACCATCCGCTCGGAGGCGGGCGGGGTCGACGCCGCCGACTGGGCCGAGATGCTGATGCGCATGTACCTGCGCTGGGCGGAGCGGCACGGCTACCCGGTGGAGGTCTACGACACCTCCTACGCGGAGGAGGCCGGCATCAAGTCGGCCACGTTCAAGGTCACCGCGCCCTACGCCTACGGCACCCTGTCCGTCGAGCAGGGCACCCACCGCCTCGTGCGCATCTCGCCGTTCGACAACCAGGGCCGCCGGCAGACCTCGTTCGCCGGCGTCGAGGTGCTGCCCTTCGTCGAGGCGGTCGACCACATCGACATCCCGGAGAAGGACATCCGCATCGACGTGTTCCGCTCCTCGGGCCCCGGCGGGCAGAGCGTGAACACCACCGACTCCGCGGTGCGCATCACGCACCTGCCGACGGGCATCGTCGTGTCCTGCCAGAACGAGAAGTCCCAGATCCAGAACCGGGCCGCGGCCATGCGGGTGCTCCAGGTCAAGCTCCTCGAGCGCAAGCGCACGGAGGAGCGGGCCGAGATGGACGCGCTCAAGGGCGACGGCGGGTCCAGCTGGGGAAACCAGATGCGCTCCTACGTCCTGCACCCGTACCAGATGGTCAAGGACCTGCGCACGGAGTTCGAGGTCGGCAACCCGGGCAGCGTGCTCGACGGCGACATCGACGGCTTCATCGAGGCCGGAATCCGCTGGCGGCGTACCACCCCGGCTTAGGCTCGCCGTGGATGCGGGAGGCGGGTTAGCAACAGGTCGATAACGGGCGCAGGTAGACTCGCGCCTCGTGATCCGGCTCGAACACGTATCGAAGGTCTACAAGACCTCCACGCGACCTGCCCTGGAGAACGTGACGGTCGAGATGGACAAGGGGGAGTTCGTCTTCCTCATCGGCGCGTCCGGCTCTGGGAAGTCCACCTTTCTGCGCCTGCTGTTGCGCGAGGAGGTGCCCACCAAGGGCCGGGTCTACGTGGCGAATTTCGACGTCGCCCGCATGGCCCGGCGCAGGGTCCCCCGGCTGCGTCAGTCCATCGGCTGCGTCTTCCAGGACTTCCGGCTGCTGAACAACAAGACCGTGGCGGAGAACGTCGCGTTCGCGCTGGAGGTCATCGGCAAGCCGCGCAACACCATCCGCAAGGTGGTGCCCGAGGTGCTGGAGCTGGTCGGTCTGGAGGGCAAGTCGGCACGTATGCCGCACGAGCTCTCCGGCGGTGAGCAGCAGCGGGTGGCGATCGCGCGCGCGTTCGTCAACAGGCCGCTGATGCTGCTCGCCGACGAGCCGACCGGAAACCTGGACCCCGACACCAGCCAGGACATCATGCTGCTGCTGGAGCGGATCAACCGCACCGGCACGACGGTGCTGATGGCCACGCACGACCACTCGATCGTCGACTCGATGCGCCGCCGCGTCGTCGAGCTCGACCTCGGCCAGGTC
>DASYKY010000030.1:0-59164 GCA_035995025.1 Actinophytocola sp. | reverse complement strand
CAGACGGGGGAACTCACTCATGACGGCACGAACGGCGGCCCGGCCCGTGATCCACGTGCAGGGCCTGGAGAAGTCGTACAAGGACCTGAAGGTGCTGCGCGGCGTGGACTTCGACGTGGCGCGGGGCAGCATCTTCGCCCTGCTCGGCTCGAACGGGGCCGGCAAGACCACGGTCGTGAAGATCCTGTCCACGCTGCTCAAGGCCGACGCCGGGACAGTCACCGTCAACGGCTTCGATGTCGCCACGCTGGCTGCGGACGTGCGGGAGTCGATCAGTCTCACCGGGCAGTTCGCGGCCGTCGACGAAATTCTCAGCGGGCGAGAGAACCTCGTGCTGGTCGCCCGGTTGCGGCAGGTCAAGGACCCGGGCGCGATCGCGGATGACCTGCTCGATCGTTTCTCGCTGACCGACGCGGCCGCGCGGAAGGTGTCGACGTATTCGGGTGGCATGCGCCGCCGCCTCGACATCGCGATGAGCCTGATTGGGAATCCGCCGGTCATCTTCCTCGACGAGCCGACGACTGGGCTCGACCCCCAGGGGCGCATCGAGGTGTGGCAGACCATCAAGGAACTCGCCGAGCACGGCACCACGGTGCTGCTCACGACGCAGTACCTAGACGAGGCCGAACACCTCGCCGACCGGATCGCGATTCTCCACCAGGGTCGGATCATCGTCAACGGCACCCTCACCGAGCTCAAGCAGTTGCTCCCGCCCGCCAAGGTCGAATACGTCGAGAAGCAGCCGACCCTCGCCGAGCGCGACGCGCAACGCCTGCCGCACAACGGCGCCTGATCAGCCTGCCGGACCCCGGCGGCCCAACCTCCGGCGACCACGCTCTCCATCGCTGGCAACAACCGAGCCAGGCAGCCCGGCCGCACCCACACGCCCAAACCCAGAGTCGACTCGCCGCGCGAAGGCCAAGACGTCGCCGGCCGGCCGCACCGTTGAGCCAAACGGTCCATTCTGGATTGCTCGGTGGGGGTGTGCTAGCTTCCCCGCGCCCCTTGCCGCGGAAGGACTTCCGGCCTATGAGCGCATACCAGGACGGCCTGCTTCGCGAGGCCGTCGCGCTGGCTCCGTCTGCCGTACTGCGGTCGCTGGCGGATACCGCCGCCGACGCGGCCGAACGGCCCAGCGTGCGGGTCTACCTGGCTGGCGGGCAGGTCCTCGAGGGGGTCGCGGTGCGGGTCGGAGATGACCACGGGCAGAGCGTGGCGGTGCTGAACGATCCACGCACCGGCCATTTCGGCTATGTGCTGTTGGCCGGCGTGGTCGCCGTGGAGGTGCTCGCGCCCGAGCGAGTCCAGGACGTGCTCACCGATGGCCGGGTGGCGCCGCCGGTCGACGGCGAGCCGGTCAGCCTGCTGGCGCTGCGGCGGGAGTTCGCCGCCACGCCGGAGTTTCCGCTGGAGGTCGGCTGGCGTGCGCTGCCGGACTCCGGTGCGGCGCGGGTGAACCTCGACCGGATTCTGCGCGGCCTGCGGGACGTGGTCGGCGAGGTGCGCGCCGACGAGATGGGCCGGCAGGCGTGGGCGCAGGTGCAGACGGTGACCATCGACCACCGGTCCGGTGCCCCGCTGTCGGTCGAGGCGGTGCCATCCGGGCTGGCGGTGCGGGCGGATCTGGTCGCCGCGCTGCCTCGCGACGTGACCGGCGAGCTACGCCGGCAGCTGAACGTGTTGTTGTGAAGCGGTTTCCACGGTTGGGAGAAATGGCATGGGCTTAGCGGAGCGCCGGGCGGTCGAGCATTTCAAGAACGACACCTACCCGGACTGGCGAACGAAGATCACCTCCGCCGCCGGGTTCGACGTGCCGGTCGAGGTGGCGTGGGACGAGCTGGCGGTCGCGGACCACGCCGACAACTATGGCGACTTCTTCGCCAAGGTGTACTTCCAGCCGCTGGTCGACGCGCTGAACGGCATCACGTTCGACGAGCTCGGCAAGACCGCGCTGCGCGAGGGGCTGCAGAAGATCGTGGTGCGCAACAGCGGCCAGTACTCCAGCAACACCGGGACCACGTTCACCGACCGCGTACTGACATTCGACCACCAGCCGCACGTCAACGTCGACTACGGTGAGGACCGGACGAAGGGCCTGCGGCAGATCCTCGAAGCCGGCCTGTAGGCGGACTCCCCCAGCGCTCAGCTCATACACCCATGCGGCCGACCTCCTTTGTCGCCCGCTTCATCCACTTAGTCGGAGTTCGACCGGGGCGGGCACTTCGAGCGCGATGAGCTGCCGCTCCCCCGCGGACAGGCTGGCCGGCATCACCGCAGCCCCGAGGCCGCCGACGCGGGCGACCAAGGCGTCCGCGCCGACGGCGGTGACCGCGCGCAGTACCCGGTCGGGAGCGGCTCCCGGGGCCAGGTAGACCTGCGGCAGCCGGTCCACGGGCAGGTCGGCAACTGACAGGCCACCGATCAGCACGTCGCCCGCGTCGGGCGCAGCAGCCCGCACGGCAGGCCGGCGAGCGTCGACTCGCCGATGCCACTGGGGCCGACGACGGCGAGGTGGTCGCCCGGGGGGATGACCAGATCGAGCATCGGCAACACCCGGCCACGACACCACAGCCAATCACCGACAGTAGGGATTACCAAACGTCGGTAACAACTCAGGATCGGTCATGACACGACATTGATGACACCGATAGAGTCGAACCTTGCATTTCGCGACATTGACGGAAGGCAGCCGAATGCGATTACGGTCCAGACTCATCCCCGCATATTTCATCGCGGTCCTGACCTCGGCGTTGTTAAGCTCTGGCGCAAGCGCGGCCACTGGTACACCAGGGGCGGCCGGGATTGGCGACCCATATTTTCCGCTGGACGGGAATGGCGGGTACGACGTAGCGCACTACGGTCTGCGACTGACGTACGAACCGAGTAGCGACACGATTTCGGGTACCGCGACATTGCTTGCCCACACAACCAAGGCACTGTCCCGGTTCAATCTTGACTTCCTGTTGCACGTCGATTCGGTGAAGGTGAACAATTCCGCGGCCGTCTTTGTCTCGAGGCGGAACGGCGAACTGGTGGTCACGCCGGCCGCCCCGGTCGCCAAGGGCGGCGACCTGCTCATCGTGGTCAACTACCGCGACGTGCCGTCCAACCCGGCGTACACGCTCAACGGCTACAACGCCTGGACCCGCACATCCACCGGGGCCGTCGCGGTGAACGCGCCGCAGATCGCGCCGTGGTGGTACCCGAGCAACGACCACCCGGCCGACAAGGCCACCTACGACATCTCAGTCGCCGTACCGGTTGGCACCGAGGTGCTCAGCAACGGCGTACTGGTCGGCACCCAGCCGACCAACACCGGGCTGGTGCGGTGGAGCTGGCGCAGCGTGCACCCGCAGACCCCCTACGACACCACGGTCGCCATCGGCCAGTACGACGACCTGCGGATGACCACCACACCCAGTGGGCTGCCGTTCATCACCGCATACGCCAACGATCTCGGCGGCAACGGCGACGCCGCGCGAGCCAGCGTCGAGCGAACCCCGGAGATCGTCGAGTTCGAGGCCGAGAACTTCGGGCCCTATCCGTTCGAGGCCCAGGGTGGCGTCGTGGTCGGCGCGGGCGAAGCCGGCTTCGCCGTGGAGGACCAGACCAGGCCGGTCTACGGCGACAAGCTCTTCCGGAGCGGTGCCAACACCTACGCGGTCGTGCACGAGAACGCCCACCAGTGGTTCGGCGACTCGGTTTCGGTCACCAAGTGGAGCGACGTCTGGCTCAACGAGGGATTCGCCCGCTACGCGGAGTACCTGTGGTCAGAACACATCGGCGAGGGCACCGCGGCCGAGGTGGCCCAGTACACCTACGACACGACCGACGACTTCACCTGGCAGATCCCGATCTCCGACCCCGGTACCGACTTCGTGTTCGACCTCGCCGTCTACGACCGGGGCGCGATGACGCTGCAGGCACTGCGTACCGCGGTCGGCGACGCGGCGTTCTTCAAGATCCTGCGAACCTGGGCGGCCGAACACCGCGACGGCAATGCCACCACGGCACAGTTCACCGCGCTCGCCGAACGCGTCGCCAGGCGAGACCTCGGACCGCTGTTCGCCACCTGGCTGTTCAGCACCGGCAAACCAGCGGTCGGGCCGAACGGCACGGCAGACCCGGCCACCACTGCGACACCAAAGTCCTTCCAGCAGATCAGCGAGACCAACACAGAGCTCGGCGCGGGTCTCCACCCGCACCTGTAGAGGTGCTCACGCGTAGCCGCTCAGCCGGCGCCTGTCGAGGGGAACGCGCACGACCCCTCGGCCCGGCGTGTCCCGCAAGTCTGTTCGCGTCGGACGGCCAGCCCGAACCCCACCTCGAGCTCGAGGCCATGGCACCGCGCGCGACATCAACCGACTCGACCCAGACGTGTACCGCGGTTGTAGCCAAACGCGTACGCCACTGCAACGGCTCTCCGTCTCTAATGGGGGCATGAAGCAGCGTGCGTCCCTGTCAGCACCGTCCCGCCGTACGCGCAGGATCGTGCTCGTCAGCCTGGTGATCCTCGGCCTGGCGGGCGCGGTGTTCGTCGTGCGGCGGCCGCTGACGATGTCTGCGCCGAGGTGCATGGCCGGGCGGTGGCACGGCTGTTTCGATACGGAGAACGGTGTGCTGCTCATGATGCTGGTCGGCCTGCCGTTGGCCGGGCTGGTGGTGTGGTTTCTGGCGCGCCGTCGGCGTGCCGCCGGCCTTACGTCGGCGTGGCGGATGTCGCTGGCCGAGGTGGGCATGGTCTACGGGACGGTGCCGTTCGTATGGATGACCGTGATGCCGGGCTCGGGGGCCGGCATCGTTCCCGGCCGGGTGAGCCTGGTACCGCTGCGGGACCTGCTCACGATGGGGCCGCTCGGGATCGCCGGCAACCTGCTGATCTTCGCGGCGCTGGGGTTCTTCGCCCCGATACGGTTCGCGGCGCTGGCGTCCGTGCCGCGGATCCTGGCGCTCGGGGCGGGCTGCTCGATCTTGGTCGAAACCGCACAGTACGTCCTGCGCCTGGACCGGGTGTCCTCCGTGGACGACGTACTGGTCAACGCCGCCGGCGCCATGCTGGCCGCGCTGGCGTCGCGCCGTTGGTGGCGCACAACGACGGAGATGCCCTCGGACCAGCCCCGCCCCGCACCAGCAGGCTAAGAGTCCCTGACACGACTCACTCGCAGCGTGCCGGACCGACACAGCGGCCGACTGCGTGGGTGGAGTGCTGAACAGCACCGCGTCCACTTTGGACGCAAACGACGCGGGGCGTCAGCGGATGATGATGGCGCGGTCTCGGACGCGGTCCCAGGTGGAGACGGGAAGGTCGGTCAGGGAGAACAGATCGTCCACAGCGACTGCGGTGTCGCGGACGGCGACGATTCCGGTGGCCTGTTCCGGAGTCAGGTCGAGTACCCGGGCGATCACGGTTTCGGGGGCGCTGGCGACGTCGACCAGTCCACCGTCGTCATACTCGCTTGGAAGGTCGGGTCGGCCGATGCGGAGTTCGCGGGCCATGAGGGGGTCGGTGGCAGCGAGGTCGCGGGCCTGATCCCGCTTCATGCGGGCCTGCAGGACTTGCTGCACGGCCGGGTCGACAGCGGGTGCACCGTTGGAGGTGGGCGCGGTGCTGAGTGAGGGGGCGGGCCGCCGTAGTTCGCCCAGGTTGTATACCTCGTGGCGAAGTCTGGTCAACACGGTGATGCCGACGACCATCGAGCCGAGCACCGCGACGACGAAGACCGCGTCGATCGCACCCGGCGTCGCGCCCTCTGGTTGCCCGGACACGTAGAACACTCCAGACGCCACCAGCGCGAACATGACCGTGGCCAGCCACACCCAGGGCCTGCGCAGTCGAATTGCGGCATGCAGGAAAGGCAAGAACGTCAACAGGCCGAGCGTCAACAACGGCACCAACAGGTACCAAAAGCTGCCGATCCTGACCGCGCTGCCGACCGGCCGCCTTGACGTGTCCATACCCGCCCCTCCACTACAGCTGTCGACCACATATCGGCTGGGGATGCCCACCGTTACGCTCAAGCAGACTGGATCGAGGCCGAGTTCGCCGGCCTGCGCTACTTGCTGCCGGGGAGGCACACAGCCTCGCCTGGCGGACATGTCGGCGGAATACTGGGCAGATCTGAGGAGTCGACCTTGCTACTGTCCGGTGGGGTGTTGAAGAACATCGCACAGCGAGCGGTAATCGTGAACGGCTGCGGACGCGTCGAGTCATCCAGAGCCACACCGATTGTTCCGGTTGCCGACACCGAGTCGCCGTCCCGCGTCACCTTGGCGGCCTGCCCGCTCTTGCCTTGTTCGTATTCGAACAGGTTTGGTTGCCCACCTCGAACACCGATACTGAGGGCCACTTTGTCCTGGTAGTAATCGATCAGGAAATGCGAGGCATCGGGGTCGGCGGCGTTGTGTGCCTCGACCATCAGGTGCCCTTCGTAGTCGTAACACTTCGACGCCGCGCCGGTCAGATCGACTGGTTCGCCGTTCAGGGTCAGGTCGATGGTTGTGGCGGCAGGCTTGCCGGTGCTCCCTGGGGGCTGCCCCGCCGACTCGGTGGACTTGTCGTCGGAGCATCCACTCACGACCAGCAGGAGAGCCGCGCCGACACTGACCGACACGGGAACGCTACGTCGAATGGTCAACTGAGGTGCCCCCATGATCGTGCTCGCATCCGTTCGCGACCACGATACCTCTCAAGATCACGCGGTTCGATCATGCCCCTGACCAGGAAGAACAGCGAAACCGCGGCACGCAACCGATGTGCCGGGACCAGAGCTGCGATCGGCCTTCCCGGTCAGGCCCTCTTCCCGGTAGCGGGCAGCCCATTTCCTCGCGGTCTTCTCGGCGACCATGAACATCTTCGCCGCCGCAGTGACCGGCCAGTCCTAGGTAGTGGTCAGGTTGCGGGCAATTCTGAACAGGTCGATGGTGTCGGTGGTGTCGAGGTTGCTCAGCACGACGATGGACAGGTTGGTGGCCGGTCGGTCCAGTCCAGGTAGCCGATGGCGTCGTGGGTGTTGGCGTGCTCGTCGGGTTGGTATGCGGTGTCGGACATGTGGAGCGGGTCGAGGATGTTCTCTTTCAGGAACTCGCCGTAGGTATTGCCGGAGAGCCGTTCGACGAGTACGCCGAGCAGCACGCAGCCGGAGCTGCTGTATTGGAACTTGGCGCCGGGTGGGAACTCCAGCGGCCGGTGGACGAAGGTCTGGATCAGCTGCTCGGGTGTGGGCTTGGGGCCGAGGGCGGTGGCATAGCGCTGCGGGTCCCCGCCGCTGATCTGCGTGTCCGGCGCGTTCGGTACATCGTGGGCCACGTCGGCCTGGCCGAGACCCCGACTGAGCAGCACCCGGTCACCGAGACGAACCTCGACCGCGCCCCGGAACTGACGTGCACGCCGCCACCACCATCGCAGCGACCGACACCGTGATTCCCAGACCGAATCTACGCATCTCGCCCCCCAATTCGCCCACAAAAGCAGGCATGGGAGGCATCGCTCGAAATACCCTGTGTGTGAGGGCGGTGGCAACCACGCCGGCTGGAACCCCTGGACTGTAGTGATTGCCACCATCGCCACCATCGCCGCTGGAGACGCCCTGCTTCACGCCCTCCTCCACGTCAGCGGCGCGCGGCCAGTTCGACAGCGTCATCGCGTGGACCCCGAAATCGTCGGTGACCCATCTTGGACGCACACCGCTGGTCGACGTGTCCGCCCTGGACGTGCCACAGTTCGAACAAGACGCCTATGAGCTGGAGGTCGACTGCGTGTGAACGCGACATCCGTGTGGTTGCGGGCGGAGACCCGGCCAACCGAACGGCGTGCCCCACTCGTGCCGGACGACGCGCGCCGCCTGGTGGCAGCCGGTGTGCCCGTCACCGTGGAGGACTCACCCCGGCGGTGCTTCCCGATCGGCGAGTACGAGATCGCCGGATGCGACGTCGCCGAGGAGGGCGCATGGGTCGGCGCGCCGACGGACGCGATCGTGCTGGGACTGAAGGAGCTGCCGGACAGTCCGGCCACTCTCCGGCACACCCACGTCTTCTTCGGGCACGCGTTCAAGAGGCAGCCGGGAGCGGCGCGACTGTTGCGCCGGTTCCGTGACGGCGGCGGCACGCTGCTCGACCTCGAGTACCTGGTGGACGCGGAGGGACGGCGGCTGGCCGCATTCGGGTACTGGGCCGGCTACCTCGGTGCCGCGCTCGCCGTGCTGCATGTGTCCGGCACCCTGACGGCACCGCTGACCGGTTTCAACCGCGACGAGCTCGACGCCGCGCTGGCCCGCGTGGCCGGCACCACGGGGCTGGCCACGCTCGTGACCGGGGCGCTGGGCCGGTCTGGGCGGGGTGCCCGGGACGCGCTCGCCGTCGCCGGGGTGGTGCCGACGTGCTGGGACCTTGACGAGACCCGTGACCTGGACAAGGGCGCCCTGTTGGCGCATGACGTGCTCGTCAACGCGGTGCTCGCGAGCGGTCCGACCCAGCCGTTCGTCGACAAGGACGATGTGGCCGACCCGGCACGGCGGCTGACGACGATCGCCGACGTGAGCTGTGACGTCGGCGGCGCCTACAACGTGCTGCCGATCTACGACTCGACCACCAGTTGGACGCAGCCGGTCCGACGGCTGTGGGACATCCCGCCGCTGGACCTCATCGCGATCGACAACCTGCCGTCACTGCTGGCCGTCGAGGCCAGTACGGACTTCTCGGCGCAGCTGGCCCCGTTGCTTCCATCGACCGGGCAGCAGGGTTCGGCGTGGGACGCGGCGTTGGCCAGCTTCCGCTCCGCGACCAAGGAGCTTGTCGGCGACTGATCCCCGGGCCGCCAAGGGGCTTCCATTGTCTGACGTTGCTCGCGTCCGTCCTCGTGCTCGTCGTTCTCCGCGTTGCCGTCGCTGCTCGAGTTAGCGCAGGCGTAGACGACCGAGCCGATGATGAGTGCGCACGGCGGAGCCGTAACGGGACGTCTCGAGTGTTCGATTACCCGATCGTGGCGAGCACAGCGACGGGGGGCTGATGAGGATGCCTGCCGGCGTTGTCCCGCTTGGCGTTTGGTCGCCTGGGCACCGGCTGATGCTCCGGCTAGAGACATTCATTCTGCTGCTCGGAACAATCCCAATTGCTGCCGTGACGGACTGGGTCGTTGTTCTCATCGCGGTCGCGACTACCTTGGTCTTCTCAGCCCTGACGGTTCGACTCTTCGACCACGTCAGGGCCAATGCCCTCGTCGACCTGCAGCGACCATCGCTTGACCTCCGTCATCATGCCCGGGTAGCGATCTCCGGGTACTTGACAATGCTGGTTCCAGCCCTTCAGTCGCTCACGATCGCCATGGGCTATGCCATTCTGGCCGGCCCCGTGCCGTTCTATGCGTACGTCTGGCTTTACACCCTGGCGACAGCGGTGCCGAGGACGATCGAGGCGAACAATGGACCGCCCCTTCTCCGGCTGACGAATGCCATTCGGCTCTTCGTTGGCGTGGCCTGCCTGCTGGCTGCGCTTGCCGCTCCGATATGGCTCTTGGCTGCGCTGCCCCCGGCAGCGGTCGCCGTCATATTGTTGCGCCAAGCGCTCCTCTGGCGCAAACTCGTGAACTCGATGTCCAATGCCAGCGTTGGAAGCCGCCAAGAGGATCCCCGTCCGCTCCTGACCATATTTCAGGCGCCAACTGCTGAAGGCGTTGAGTTTGCGGGACGGATTCGATCAGAGGCCACCGGTATGGACTATCGAGTCGAGCTTGTCGAGCGCGCGACCCAGGAAGCGGTGTTCGGGGCCTGCGTTTTCGGTGATGCGGTGCTCTTCGACGCAACCTTCGGCGAAGGTGCACCAGACAAGATGGACTCAGCAATGTACATGCTCAAGTCCGGGTACGCGGTGACGGCAAGCCGCCGGGAACTGCCGCTCAGCTTCCCCAGCTTCGACCCCATTTCGCCACCTCGACAGCGGCGGCTGAGCACGGACGAGATGGTGGCACAAGTCCGGGAACGGCTGACCGAGCTCAGGCAACTTCTGCCCCGGCCGAGCGCCTACCGCGGGGTTGAGAACGCCGACGCGATAATGGAGACCGGACTCGATGTCATGTTCCGCAGGCGCAGGCGCGATATCTTCATCAGCTACCGCGGGCACGCCGAGCTGGACGTCGACCACCTTGCGGCGAAGGTTTCCGGGGCAACCTCGGGCGCGCGTTCGGTGCGGTTCCTGCGCGGCGGGGAGTTGGCCCTGAGCAATGAGGCCCTCTCCGGGGTGCGCCGGTGGGAGGTCCTCCACGCGATCAACAGATGGATGCGGTCCGCCGAGGAGATCTGGCTGTATCGGACGCCGGACTACCTGGACTCATGGTGGACCCGTGCCGAGATAGTCCTCATCGCGGCGCAGCCAGACGAGCTCGGTGACCGAGTACGTGTCTACGACCCGGCCAACGATCGTCTGGACCACATTGACATCGACGCCCTCCCGAGCTTGAGCAAGGCGCAGTTCGAACGCATCCAGGAGCTCTTGCTGCTCGGCATGAACGCTGAGTACGCGTACCGGATCGACTCCACCAACACCAAACGAGCCCTGCGTGAAGTTCGCACTGCCGGCGAGCTGCTGCGGCGCTCATTCCGTGAGGATCTGCTACTCCAGTGCGCGACACCGCCGCCGTCCCCGCCCGGGTACCGGTTCGACATAGATGACTTCTTGATGAACAGGCAACCGGCATTGCACTCGATACCGAAGGATGACGTGTTCGGCGCGATGTCTGCGGATCGCCCGGTGAGCTGCCCGGAATGCGGGCGGACCTACCGGCTGACCCTTGATGCGCCGCGGTTCCGCTGGTACCCCAAGCGCGACGGTGTCGGCACCGGCCCATCGGGCCGCTGCCTGGAGGAACTGCCAACGGTCGTCGCCAAGGCCATGACCTGATCCGGCCGAGGCGGCGGCTGTCACACCCCAACCGTTGTGGGGACTCCGACTTCTCTAGCGTCGCTGAGGTGTTCGTCGTTTGCTGGGCGAGGTAGACGCCTGCGGGCTCAGTCCCGCGACGGCCAGCCCGAACAGGTGCCGCGCCCGGGCGGCCGGGTCGGGATGGTGTTCGGTGGCCAGGACGATGCCGACGATCAGCGTGATCAGGTCTGCGACGGTGACGTCTTTCACCACCGCGCCGTCCTGCGCGGCGCGGTGGAGCAGGGGCCCTGCCGCCTTTTCCAACGTTGCCGAGCAGGTGTTCTCGTGCACCGCGTCGCCCCGGACACCGTCGTCGTAGGCCAGCGCGGACGCGAGCCCCCGGGCGGAGACGCAGTAGGCGACAACGTCACCGAGCCACTCCAGCAGTGCGCCCCGGCTGTCGTCCTTGCCGGTCAGTTCGTGGGCACGGATCCGCAGCGCCTCGATCCGTTCCCGGGACACCGCTTCCAGCAGGACGTGGCGGGTGGGGAAGTGCCGGCGCACAGTCGCCGAACCGACCCCGGCCGTGCGGGCGATCTGCTCCAGGGAGGCACTGGCGCCGTGTGCAGCGACCTCGTCCTCGGCCACGGCCAAGATCCGCGCATAGTTGCGCCTGGCGTCCGCACGCCGGCCCTCGGGCATCGCGTCACCTCCACGTTTGCTAAGTGGCGGAGTCCGCCGTATCGTACCGGTACGTAAACGGCGGGGCCCGCCACTTAACCGACGAGTGCCCGAGGAGCAGCATGCCCGCAGATTCCGCGCCAGCTTCCGCGCCCGTCCTGGTCACCGGCGCCACCGGCAGGCAGGGCGGCGCCACCGCGCGGGCCCTTCGTGCCGCGGGTGTTCCCGTCCGCGCCCTGGTGCGTGATCCGGGCACCGACCGGGCCAGGGCGGTCGAGGCGCTCGGCGCCGAACTGGTCACCGGCGATCTTCACGACCGCGAGTCGGTGATCCGGGCCGCCAAGGGTGCTCGCGCCGTGTTCTCCGTGCAGATGCCCGCCCTGACCGCGGCGGGTTTCGACTTCGACGGGGAAATCGCCCAGGGCGTCAACCTCGTCGAGGGAGCGAAAGCCGCCGGCGTGCCGCAGTTCGTGCACACGTCGGTCACCGGCGCCGGCCAGCACACCCGGGCTCCCGGCTGGGCCGACGGCCGCTGGGCCCGGATGGAACCCACCCTCGGCGCCAAGAGCGCGATCCAGGATCGGGTGCGCACGGCCGGCTTTGCGCATTGGACGCTGCTCAAGCCGGGCTTCTTCATGGAGAACTTCCTGCCGTCCATGGCGTTTCTGTTCCCGCGCGGCATCGAGGGCGGTCTGGTGAGCGTCCTGAACCCCGGGACCCGGCTGTCGCTGGTCGCGGTGGACGACATCGGTACGGCGGCCACCGCGGCCGTCGCCAGGCCGGAGCGGTTCGACGGGGTCGAGCTGGAGCTGGCGAGTGACTACCTGTCGATGACGGAGATCGCCGAGGTGCTCTCCCGGGCTCTGGGCACGCCGCTGTCCGCGCCGGACATGACCGAGCAGCAGGCGCTCGCCGCGGGAATGCCGGCGATGGGCGCCGCGCACGAGTGGCTGAACGTGGTCGGCCAGCCGGGTCGCCCGCAGTACGCGAGAGACCTCGGCATCCCGCTCACCACCTTCGACGAGTGGGCCGGCAAGCACCTGCGAACCACGGCCTGACACGGCGCCCGTGCTCGTCAGCCGGCGGCGCCGAGGAGCTGTCCGTCCGCTGAGCGCCCGCGGCAGCAGAAACCACGATGTGGGCACGGTTTGACACTGCGTGGGCTGTCGGTTGCGATGAGGGCGTGCCTCGCATCGTGCTGACCAAGCGACGCCAGTTGGACTACGCGCTCGTGGCGGCCCAGGGATGTCCGGTGTCCGCCGTCCGGCCCGGTCCCCGACCCGATGCGAGGATTCCATGCTCTCCCAACGGCCACCACGACCACCGGCCGCCGTGCCGACCCTTCGGCTGACCATCGAGGTCCCGCTCACCACGGCCGCACTCGACACACTCGAGGCCCTCGACGCGCTGGTCGATCTGCACGTGATCGCGCTGGGCGTTCCCGGTACCGTCCCGCCCGCCGGCGGCGCCTGGCCCGCGCTCCCCCGCCCGCGAAGCTCCGCATCGGATGAACGGCTGCACATCGACCCCGGCGCGCGCACGATCGTCGGAAACGGCGACCCGATCGCGCTCACCAGGCTCGAGTTCGACCTGTTGCTGTACCTGGCAACCAGACCCCACCGCGCCCACCGGCGAGGCACGTTGTTCGCGCGGGTGTGGGGCGTCACCGAGCCGCCGCGCAGCCGGACCGTCGACGTCCACATCCGGAGGCTGCGTGCCAAGCTCGGCCCGTACGGCGAGCTCATCACGACCGTGCGCGGAGTCGGCTACCGCTTCGACGGCACGCACCGCGTGGTCGTCGCGCCGTCCGCGCCCGCCCACCACGTACGACCACTGCCGGCCGCCGGACGGTGAGTCCCACGCCGACGACCCCGGTCGCCGGCTCGCCCGGTCACTGGAGCAAGGTCAGCACGTGGCGGGCGAGCGCGTCGTTCTGCCGGAACGCGACGCCGTTGGTGCGCGGCCGGGTGAACGCGCCGGGCGAGCGTGAGCTGGTGTGGGGGCCGAGCGCGAACCGGCGCGGGTGCGGCCTGCCCCCGGCGCCGGTCAGCTCGCCACCGCTGGTGGTCCGCATCCGGCCGGTGGTGTGCCCGGCGTCGTCGGCAAGGATCTCCTCGGTCAGCTCGCCGCGTTCGTGCATCCGGCGGACGAGCGGGTCGGTTGCCCGTGCCACGCTGGGCGCGGGCAGCCGGGCCTCGATCAGCGTGGTGGCCTCGACCCGCCCCGGCACGGCGGGGCTGCCGGCCACGAACCGGCCATGTTCGACCCGTACCCACATGTCCGGGCCGAGCGGGCGCACCACGCCGGCGCGGATCAGCGCGAGCAGTTCCCGCAGCCGGTGGCCGGGCGGACCGCTGGCGAAGAAGCTGAAGAAGCCGAACCACCAGCCGTCCACGTCGTCCATTTGGGACCGCGGCGTCAGCTTGTCCGCGGCCACGAGCTGAGCGAGCTGGCCGAACACCGACAGCAGCGTGCGGAACGCGCCCAGGTCCGCGCTGAACCGCGGGTCCTCGCGGCGCGCCAGGTCTGCCTCGACGTAGCGACACAGACGGTCGGTGAACGCGGCCCGGTCGGCGAACCCGGACCCGCGCAGCGGCCGGTCCAGCGCCGCAAGGTCCAGCCGGTCCGCGACATCCGGCACCGCCTTGTCCACAAGGGACGCCAGCTCGCCGACGTCCTGGGCCAAGGCGGTGTAGCGCCCGGCGAAGGCCGCCCAGTCGAGGCACACGCGGTCCGGGTGCGCGGTGAACAGCTCGTGGTAGTAGCCCCAGCCGATCTCCGTGGCCATCAGCGGCCACACGTCGGCGCGGAAGTCGAGCCGCCCCGGCCGCTCGCGCAACGCCGTGACCTCGTCCGGGCCGAAGAAGCGCGGCAGCGGTGCGGGCGGGCCCTGCAACCGGTAGGTGGGCTTGGCGTGGTACGGAATGCCGCGCCTGGACCCGACGTGCAGCACCGGTTCCGCACCGGAGGGCAGGTAGGTGAGCCGGTCGCGCTCGTCGCGGACGAACCGGCCGCCGCGACCCTCGCCGAGCAGGACCATGAGGTCCACGAAGGCCAGCCCGAAACCACGTAGCACCACCGGTTCGCCCGCCTCGATGTCCGTCAGGTCGAGGTCGGCGGTGTACGCGGGCGGCACGTAGCGCAACTCGTTCGCCGCCGCGCACCGGGCCAGCGTCTCCTCGCCGGGCGTGGGCCCGGCGTCGAGGTGACCGACGGCGAGCACGGCGATGTCGACGAGGAGCGGATCGTCCCGTCCGGACAGCCACACGCACTGCGGACCCTCGCCCGGCCCGGTGACATCGACCGCCGACGTGGCGTGTACCCGCACCTCGACCGTGTCCGGCATGGTGTGCAGCACCTGGGTGTAGAACCAGCCGAGGTAGGCGCTCTGCAGGCGCCGCGTCGGGAACGTCGTGGCCGTGACCGAGCGCAGCTCGGCCAGCAGCGACTCGTCGACGTCCCCGGCGAGATCGCCGTCGAGGGTGCCGTCGCGGACCGCCGAAACCCACTCCGCGAGCGTGGGTCCGGGCCGGATCGGCCCGGCGCAGCGGACGGTGTCGTCGGTGAACATCGTGACGTCTTCGGGCATCGAGTTCATCCGCAGCAGCGGCGACTGCGCGAACCGCCACACCCGGCCCGGTCCTGGCGGGAACGGATCGATCATGTGCACCACGAGCCGGCCCGCATTTAGCTCCGGCACGTTCGCCGCGATCCGCTCCAGCAGACCGGCACCACGCGGGCCGGCGCCGATGACCGCGATCGCGGGCACCGCGCGGGGCGGCGCCTCACTCACGGGGCCGCCAGCCCAATGCCGGGCCGAGGCCGGTGGCGATGTCGGTGCGGATCTGGACGTAGTCGTCGTGCTCGAAGGTGAACGGCAGCGCGAACTCGGTGTACCTCGTCAGCTGGATCTCGGCGAAGTCCATGGCGCCTTGGGGTTCTCCGCGCGGACGACCCTGCTGGTGAGGAAGCGCGCACCGCCGCGGCGGCATCACGGTATGCCGCCGATGGTTCGTGTCAAGACTGGTGCCGGGGTCCGGGCGCGTCCCGATGGCGCTCGTGGGGCAGTTGCTCGCCGGCCGTCACGGCGAACGGCAGGTGGTTGCCCTCGGGCGGCAGCGGGCAGGTGGCGAAGTCGGTGAACGCGCAGGGCAGGTTCGTCGCGCGGTTGAAGTCGAGCACCACCGCGCCGTCGGCCGGCCGGTCCACGGCCAGCGAGCGGTTGGCCGGGTAGGTGGTCACGCCGCTGGTCTCGTCGGTGAACAGGATGTTCAGCCCGGTGCCGCCGATGCCGTTGAAGGCGGTCAGCGTGTGCTCCCGGCCGCCGCGTTCGAACCGCACCAGCCCGGGCGCGTGGTAGACGTGGTGCAGTCCCTCGACCACCGCGCCCACGGTGGTCGGCCGTGGCTCGTCGAATGGCTCGAACCGCCCGCTGAGGACCCAGTCCGGGGCGGGGTCGTAGGTCGGCACGCCGGCGAAGGCCGCGAGCGCGGGGGCGCTCGGGTCGTGCACCCGGATGAGGTAGCCGGACCGGCGGGCCACCTCGATCTCCACCTCGCGCGCCGCCACCCGCACGCCGGGTCCGCTGTTCACCAGCTCGAAGCGGTGTACGCCCGTCACCGGTTCGCCGTCGACCGACAGCGGGGCGTCGCCTGGGTCGAGGTAGGCGGCGCCGGAGTCCTGCCACCACGATCCGGCCGCGCCCGGGTACTCGCGTGGGGTGTCGGACAGCCAGTCCAGCGACACCAGCGCGAGCCACCCGTGCGGGTGGACCAGCTCCCGTTCGCGGGCGACCTTCCACTGCAACCACCGGTGAGTGAAGCGGGTGTCCTGATCGGTGTGCGTGCTCATCGTGGCTCCAGGTGTTCCGGGTGTGCGGGTGGCGGCCCGTCCGTGCGGGTCGTCTGCGGTGGGGCGCCACCCCGGACGCCGGCCCACACGATGGGCACAGCCGGGAACTGGCCGTGCGGGTCGGGCACGGCGGCCAGTGCGGAGTCGAACTCGTCAAGCCACCGCCCGAGCCAGGCCGGTATCCGGCTCATCGGAGCCCACGAGCCAGGCCGAGGTGGTCGCGTAACGTCGGGCCGCTGTACTCGGTGCGGAAGGCGCCGCGTTCCTGCAGCAGCGGCACCACCGTGTCGGCGAAGACGTCCAGCCCGCCCGGGGTGATGTGCGGGACGAGGATGAACCCGTCGCTCGCGTCCTGTTGCACGAGGTCGTCGATGGCCTGCGCCACGGTGGCCGGGGAGCCGACGAACGTCTGCCGCGCGGAGACCTCGATCATCAGCTCCCGGATGGACAGGTCCTTGGCCGCGGCCAGCTCCCGCCACTGTCCGGCGACGGCGAGCGGATCGCGGTTCATCCGCACGCTCGCGCGGCCTTTGGCGATGGTGTGCTCGCCGGCCAGCGGATCCTCCTCCGGCAGCGGGCCGTCCGGGTCGTAGCCGGACAGGTCGCGGTTCCACACCTGCTCGAGCAGCTTGATCGCGGTCTGCCCGCTGACCTGCTGGCGGCGCACGATCGCCGCCTTCTCGCGGGCGTCGGCATCGGTGTCGCCGAGCACGAAAGTGGCCGCAGGCAACACCTTCAACGAGTCGGGGCCACGGCGGTAGCGGGCGAGCCGGGACTTGACGTCGGCGTAGAACGCCTGCCCGGCCTCCAGCGTGCCGTGCCGGGAGAAGATCGCGTCCGCGGTCGCCGCGGCGAACTCCCGGCCTTCGTCGGAGTCGCCCGCCTGGAAGATCACCGGCCGTCCCTGCGGGCTGCGCGGGACGGTGAAGTTGCCCGCGATGTCGAAGTGGTCGTCGCGGTGGGCGAACGCGCCGGGCGCGGGGTCGGCGAGGAACCTGCCGGTGGCCTTGTCCACGACGATCTCGTCGCCGCGCCAGGAGTCGAACAGCAGCCAGGCGGTACGCAGGAACTGCTCGGCACGCCGGTACCGGTCCGCCTCGGCCAGGAACCCGCCACGGCGGAAGTTCTCCCCGGTGAACGCGTCCCACGAGGTGACCACGTTCCACGCCGCCCGCCCACCGGACAGGTGATCCAGCGTGGCGAACTGGCGGGCCACCTCGAACGGCTCGTTGAACGTCGAGTTGATCGTGCCCGCCAGCCCGACATGGGTGGTCACCGCGGACAGCGCGGCCAGCACCGTGAACGTGTCCGGCCGGCCGACCACGTCCAGGTCGTAGATCTGCCCGCCCTGCTCGCGCAACCGCAGCCCCTCGGCGAGAAACAGGAAGTCGAACTTCGCCCGTTCCGCGGTGCGCGCGAAGTGCTCGAAGGAGCCGAACTCGACATGGCTGCCGGCCGCCGGGTCACTCCACACCGTGGTGTTGTTCACCCCGGGGAAATGCGCGGCGAGGTGGATCTCCTTGCGTGGCTTGGTCATGTCGCCGCCCCGGCCGTGACGTAGCGGTTTGCGGGTCGGGCCAGCCCGAGGCTGCCGCGCAACGTGCTGGCGTCGTAGGCGGTGCGGAACAGACCGCGGGCCTGCAGCCGTGGCACCAGCCCGCCGGTGATCGCGGTGAGGTCGTGCGGGATCGTGCCGGGCCGCAGCCGGAACCCGGAAAGGCCCGCGGCGTGCCAGCCGGCCAGCAGGTCGGCCAGGTCGTCGGCGGTGCCGGCGAACACCACCGCGTCCGAGGTGCAGGGCGCGCCGTCGAGCGCGTCGAGCCGCGCCAGCCGGTCCCCGGCCGCCGCCGCGGTGTCGTCCAGGAACACCACCAGCTCCCCGAACACGTGCAGCGGATCGACCCGCACGACGCGCCGCTCCTCCGCCCGCACCTCGGCGAGGATCGCCCGCGCGTGGCCGGCGTCCCGCGGTGTCACCAGCACCACATCGGCGGCGCGGGCGGCGAACCGGTACGGCACCGTGTCGTGGGCGAGCGCGACGACCACCGGCTGTCCCTGCGGCGGCCGCGGCGTGATCGACGGGCCCTTCACACTGAACCAGCGGCCCGCGAAGTCGATGTAGTGCAGCTTGTCCCGGTCGACGAACCGGCCGCTCACCGCGTCGCGGATCTCCGCGTCATCCTCCCAGCTGTCCCACAGCCGCCGCACCACCTCGACGTGGTCGGCCGCCTCGTCGAACAGGTCCAGCAGCAGCAACCGATCCGGACGGGCGCGGTCCAGCCGGGGAAACTCGCGGCGGCCAACGTGGCCGGAGTCGCTGCGGCGCCCGGAGACCTGCACCCGCCACCCGGCCCGACCGAGGCTCGCGTAGTCGAGCGTCGCGACCGCCTTCGAGACGTGGAACGGCTCGGTGTGCGTCGCGATGACGGTCGGCACCAGGCCGATCCGGCTCGTCCGCGGCGCCACCGCCGCCGCGATCAGCACCGCGTCCAGTCGGCCGCGCACCCGGTCGGTCCGACCGTCCGGGCCGTCGTCCAGAGTGGACTGAAGACCGAAGGAGTCCTCGATGGTCAGGAAGTCCAGCAGACCACGTTCGGCCTCGCGCGCGAGCTCGGTCCAGTACCTGGCGGTGGTCAGGTCCGCGGGCCGGGCATCCTCGGCCCGCCAGGCGGCCGGGTGCCACCCGGCGCCGTCCAGCGCGACGGCAAGGTGCAGCGGCGCGGCCCCTGCCGCCGTCACCGCCGCACCTCCGGCAGCGCCAGCGGCAGCGCGGCGGTGAACTCCTCGATCGCCGCCTCCACGGCGCGCGACGCGTCCGCGTCGAGCACCACGCCGCCACCGACACGTTCGACCTGCCTGTCGATCAGGAACACACCCGGCACCACGCGGCTCGCCCCGAGCGCGAGCAGGACCGGCCGCAGCGCGTAGTCCACCGCCAGCGCGTGCACCGCGGCGCCGCCGGTCAGCAGCGGCAGCACCGCCTTACCCGCCAGCACCCCCGGCGGCAGCAGATCGAGGAACGTCTTCAGCACACCGGAGAACGACGCCTTGTACACCGGCGAGCCGACGATGACGCCGTCCGCGGTCGCCACCGCCGCGACCGCGTCGGCCACGAGCGGGTCACGCGCGTCCGCACCCAGCAGAGCATCCGGCGGCAACGTACGGACCGCCACCAGCCGCACGTCGTGCCCGTCGGGACGCAACCGCTCCGCGAACTGCTCGACGACGGCCACCGTCCGCGATCCCGTGGACGGGCTGCCGACGACCGCGACTATCGAGGACAACGCACACCTCCGACCGGACCGTCCATCCACACAGGACTCTCAAGGCACCTGTGCTGGCGGACCGCCCGTCTCATCTAGGCACACCACGCCACACCCGACAACGGTCGCCCGCAATGTGGAATAGCTTCCCACAAAGTTTGCGCGACGCGTCTCAGAGGCGTACACACGTCCAAGCGGCGAGAGGGGACGCACGTCGCCGTCGCAGCACGTCCCCGTCTCAGCACCTACCGTCGAGGCCCGGCACGCGACCATCGGCTCTCGCACGAGGCCGCCCATGCCGCTCGGTGCGGCAAGGTAGTTCGCGGCACGAATTACCGAGGTTATAGTGGTCTCATGGCTATGCGGGCTGCGTCACCCGGCTTGGGGTTGGCCACTGCCCTGGTGCGGCTGTCGCATTTGGTGCAACGTGTGTTCTCAGATGTCAGCCGCGAGCACGGCCTTCCTCCACAGCAGCTTCAGTTGTTGTGCATGTTGATCGACGGTCCGGCCGGGATGAGCGAGCTGTGTCGGCTGATGAACCTCGAGCGGTCCGGCATGACCGGCTTGGTCGATCGCGTCGAGAAGCGCCGGCTGATCGCTCGGGCATCCGATCCGGCGGACCGGCGTGCCTGCTTGGTTTCCTTGACCGGCAAGGGCCGACGCCTCGCTGTCGCGGCGCACGACGACATAACCACGCGGCTGGAGTCGATGACCGAAGAGCTTGATCTCGGCGACCGCGATTGCCTGGTCTCGGTCACCACACGCCTGCTGGCCAAGCATGATCCCGCGCTGGTATCTGATCGCTGACGACTGGCTCGTTCGGCCTTGACCAGCTTGCGGACCGCCGGTGCGGTCCCCCGCCCATGCTCGCGGCGAATCGCAGCTGGTGTCCGTAGTCAGGCATGCGTGATGTCCTCGATCTTGCGGGCGCGGTAGGTGTCCTCGATCGTCGCGCCGTCGTGCAGGCCCCAGCTGATCACTCGGCGGGCGAACAGGCGGATCCGGGCCGCGGCTTCGCCGAAGGCCCCGCCGACGGCTTCGGCCTCGCCGCGGATCTCGATGCCACGGGGCCGCCACGGGGGCAGCACGTCATCGATCACGAGGGCGGCGCGGCCGGTGGCGGCCACGTCCCGGAATTTCTTCGACTGGCCGAGGTTGCGGCCGGCGATCTCGAGACAGGTCGCGGCGGCGTCGAGTGACCAGCCCAGCGGGGCCACGTGCGGCATGCCGTCCGGCCCGACCGTGGCCAGCCGGCCGAGCCGGAGCGGATCTTCGCGGAGATAGGCGAGTTCGGCCTCGTTGAAGACGCTCATGGGACCGTCACCACCTCACGGGCCGTGCGGCGCACCGCGAAGAACGCACCCGCGATACCGAGCACGGCGGCGGCCGCGGCCAGCCAGAACAGGGTGGTGAACGTGGAGTCGGGCAGCGGGCCGGCGCCACCGGATGCGATCACGGCGGCGGCGAGGGCGGTGCCCACGGCGCTGCCGACGGTGCGGGCGATGTTGTTGATGCCGTTGGCTGTCCCGGTGCGGGACAGCGGCACGATGTCGGCGATCAGCTTCGGTAGCGAACCCATGACGAGCCCGGTCCCGGCGCCGACGATGGTGTAGAACACCGCCTGCTGCCACATCCGATCGTGAGCGAGGACGAAGAGACCCGATCCGGCCGCGAACAGCGCCCAGCCCCCGGCGAGCGGCCAGCGTGGCCCCAGCGCCGTCGCGATCCGGCCGACCGCCATGCCCGCCGGGACGACGGCCAGCATGCCCGGCAGCATCAGCAGTCCGGCCACGGTGATGCTGGAGCCGAAGCCGACACCCGTGGCGCCCGGCTTGAGCTGCGCGTACAGCGGCAGGGCGAGGTAGAAGAAGTACGAGCCGGCCCCGAAGAGAAACGCGGCGGTATGTGTCATCAACATCGGCCTGTCGCTGAGCTCGCCGACATCGATGAGCGCGTCCGTCCTGCTCCGTTCCACGACAATCAGCGCAACGAAGAGCGCGACGCCGAGCGCGAACAGGCCCAGCACCGGCGCCGAGGACCAGCCCCACGACGGACCTTTCGCCAGGGCCAGCAGCACCGCGACCAGGCTGCCGCCGAGCACCAGGGCGCCGGGAAGATCGAGCCGGCCTGGGGCGGTGTGCTTGCTCGCCGGTATCCACAGTGCCGCCAGCGTCAGGCTCAGCAGCGCGAGCGCCGTGCCGAGCACGAACAGGTACCGCCAGGACACGTTGTCGGCCAGCAAGCCGCCGACGATCAACCCGGCGCCCCCGCCGGCGCCAACGACACCGGACACGAGTCCCATCGCGGACGGCAGGCGCGTGGCCGGCAACGCCTCACGCAGGATGGCCATCGACAGCGGCACGAGCGCGAGCCCGGCCCCCTGCACGACACGCGCGGCGATGAGCTGCCCGATGCTCTGCGCCGCGGCCGCACCGGCCATTCCGATCGCATAGGTCACGAGCACCGCCAGCGTCACCCGGCGTCTGCCGTACTGATCACCGAGCCGCCCCAGCAGCGGGGTCAGCACCGCGCTGGAAAGCAGGAAGGCGCTGAGAATCCACGCCGCTGTGGTCGGCGTGGCGTGCAGCCGGTTCTCCAGCAGCCTCAGCGCCGGAACCACCACTGTCTGCATGAGCGCATACCCGAAGACCGCCACCACCAACGCGACCAACGTTCGTGTCCCGCCTGTCCGCGAACGCTCCTGCGTCATGCTCATCCCACACCGACCCGTGTCACGCCGACGGTCATCGTCACTCCTAATTCGCAGTGCGTAGTGTTCGTAGTACGAAGTATGCTAGTTCGCACTACGAATTACCGTCAACCGCGGGGAGGCGTCATGGGATGCACCACGTGATAGCCGCAGTCGGGCGGACCAACGACCTCACGCCGCAGCAGGTTCACCTGCTATGCCTGCTTGACAACGGCCCAGCGAGCATGGGTGAACCGCGCGGCGGTGGTGGCCGCGACGCTCGGCGGGCGACTTCCGGCAGTCCCGGCTGCTCGACGGCCGTCCCGTGTGGAGCGCCGGGCACAGCGTGTCCGGCGTGCACGGTGTGTCCTCCGTGGACGGGATAGTCGGGCAGGTCCGCGCAAGGTCGACAAGAAAACGCTGCGAGCCCCGTTCTGGGCGGGCTATGCCGGAGCCCGGGCGACCGATCACCGCGACCGCCACGCTTCTGAGCTGAGCCGACTGAGGGCAACTCCGGCCGGCACGCCGTTTCGCGTGATCAGGCCGCGCCGAGTTCCAGTGTTCGCCCGGTCGCATATCGGTAGGACGCGCCGATGACGGTCCTGGCCACCGCCAGCTCGTCGTCGGTACGCGGGCCGTACAGCATCACGACGTTGACCGTGGGTGAGTACAACGGATGCCGTTCCCCCCAGCCCGCGGCGATCAGCGTCTCCTGGTCGTTCACGGACAGGGCCAGATGCAAACTGCCGTCGAGGTGGACGTGCGCGAACTCGGCCGTCAGCCGAGGCGGCAGGAGCACCGCGCCGGGCGGCGGCGCGGTGCCGTCCAGGAAGAACGCGAGCGAGCCGGGCTCGGAGACCTCGCTCGGCCGGATCACGGTACCCGGCAGCGCGGTCGTCATCCACCGCCTGAGCACCCCGGTGAGCTCGACCGGGCTGTTCTGGCTCAGCTGCACGTGCGGCACGGCCGGCCCCGTCTCCGGCCGCTCGCCGGTTCGGGTGGGGAGCGTCATCATGCCGCGACGCTAGCATCACCGATATAGTAGGTACCTAGAAGATAGTGGCTTTCACCTGGGAACGCATGGAGCAGCGCGTGACATCGGTAGAGCAGATGTGCCCGATCAACCCAGTCGTCGAGCTGATGTTCAGCCGCTGGACCACACCGATCCTCTGGGTGCTGCGCCAGCACGGCCGGCTGCGGTTCACCGAACTCGCCCGCCTGCTCCCGGAGATCACTCCCAAGGTGCTCACCCAACGGCTCCGCCAACTCGAGCGCGACGGCCTGATCACCCGCACCTACCACGCCGAGATCCCACCCCGCGTGGAGTACGGCATCAGCGAACTCGGCCGCAGCCTCTCCCCCGTGTTCGCCGCCCTCGTCCGCTGGTCGGACCGCCACCTGCCCGACGTACAAGCCGCCCGCCACGCATACGACGAATCATGAAGCCCGCCAACCGGCCGCCGGGCTCCGGGCTCCGGTGGTTTGGCTATCTGGGGGTGTTGAGGTAGGCGAGGACGGCTTTGACCCGGCGGTGTTCGTCGGCGTCGGTGTGGATCGTGAGCTTGGTGAAGACGGCGCTGGTGTAGGTCTCGACGGTGCGGATGCCGACGTGCAGGCGGGCGGCGATTCCGGCGTTGGACAGGCCTTCGGCCATGAGGGCGAGGGTCGTGTATTCGCGTTCGGAGAGCACGGCGAGTGGGTCGTGGTGGGCGGTGGTGCGGCCGATGAGCTGGCTGACCACCGCGGGGTCCATGGCGGTGCCGCCGGTGGCCACCCGGCGGAGGGCGGTGAGGAAGTCGTCGATGTGCAGGACGCGTTCCTTGAGCAGGTAGCCGAGGCCGGACGGGTTGTCCTGGAACAGGTCCATCGCGGCGGTGGCCTCGACGAACTGGGACAGCAGCATGATCGCGGTGGCCGGCCGGGTGGCGCGGATCGTGCGGGCGGCGCGGATGCCGTCGTCGGTGTGGTCGGGCGGCATCCGGATGTCCGCGATCACCAGGTCCGGCCGGTGCACGGTGGCGGCGTGGACGAGATCGGGGCCGGCCCCGACCGCGGCCGCGACCTCGTAGCCTTCCTCGGTGAGGATGCGGACCAGCCCTTCGCGCAGCAGGACCGCGTCGTCGGCGACTACGACCCGCATGGCAGCTCCGCGACGAGTGTCGTGCCGGTCCCGGGTCCGCTGGCGATGGTGAGCGAGCCGCCGTGCGCTTCGACCCGGTCGGCGAGGTTGCGCAGGCCGTCGCCGTGTGGGTCGGCGCCGCCCGGGCCGTCGTCGCGCACCCGCACGGTCAGCTGTCCGTCCACTGTGGATACTTCGACGTGCGCGGGGTGGCCGGGGGCGTGTTTGGTGGCGTTGGCGACCCCTTCGCAGGCGACGAACCAGGCGGTGGACTCGACGCTGGGGTCGAGCCGCGCCGGGATGTCGCACGCCACGTCGACCTTGCCGGGGTGGGCCAGTTCGGCGAGCGCGGCGGGCAGGCCGCTGGCGGCGAGCGCGGGCGGCAGGATTCCGTGTACGAGCGAACGAATGTCCTCGACCGCGGCCCGCAGCTGCTCGACGGTGAAGACGAGCAGCTCGGTGACATCGGTGGGGTAGGCGTCGCGGCGGCGGGCGGACTGCAGGTGCAACGCCAGGCCGACCAGGCGCTGCTGGGCGCCGTCGTGCAGGTCGCGCTCGATCCGTCGCCGCTCGACGTCGCTGGCCGCGACGAGCCTGGCCCGCGACGCACGCACCTCCGCGAGCTGGACGCGCAGCTCGGCCTGCAACCGGGCGTGCTCGAGCACCGGCACCGCGGCCTGCAGCACCTGGCGAGCCAGCCGTGGCCGGGTGTCGTCGTGGACCACGACCGCGATGGTCTGCCCGTTGCGGCGAACCGGCACGGTGACCCGGCCGGCGGCGGGCGGCCGCGGGTCGACCGCCGCGCCGACACCGTCCACGAACAGCGGCGGGCCGGGCCCCGGGAAGTGCACGACCAGCTCGGGGTCGCGCAGCGCGCGGCGCAGCGTGTCGACGACCAGCCGCGGCGGCACCGGTTCGTGCCCGATCCGCGCCGCCAGCGCGCGCACGGTCCGCACCGCGTCGTACGCCCGCCGGTCGAACACGCGGTCCACCAGGTCCTGCGCGCGGTCGCGGACCGGGCGCAGCAGCAGCGCCACGACGAACGCGCTCGCCGCGGCGATCACGGCCGAGCTGCGGCCGGCGACCAGGGCGAGCGTGACGACCAGCGCGGCGAACACGGTCCCGAGCGCCGCGGTCACCAGCCCGTAGACCAGCGTCCGGTTGATCAGCCGGTCCACGTCGTAGAGGCGGTAGCGGAAGATCCCGAGCCCGATCCCGACCAGCACCGCCACCACGCTCAGCGGGCGGACCCACGCCAGTCCCGGCAGCAGGGCCACCAGCGTGATCACGACCGCGCAGCCGGCGCCGTAGACGAACCACAGCACCTGACGACGCACCACGCCGGTGACGCGACGGGCACGCACGACCACCGCGACGAGCGCCACGACCACGGAGAGCAGCGCGATCGCCGACCCGAGTGAGATCAGCGCGTCGCCCACCCGCGCGTCCGGCGTGTCCGGCACCGGCGCCTCCGGCAGCAGCGCGGGTCCGCGGTAGCGCCACATGCCCACCGGCGCCACGAGCGTGAGCAGCAACCCGACGCCGGCCATGACCGGCACCACCCGCCAGATCCGCCCCGGCAGCCGCCCGTCGGGAAACAACACCACGATCATCGGCGCGGTCGCGATCGACGGCAGCCAGACCCAGGCCTGCAGCCAGGACGCGAACACGCCGCCCGGCAGCGAGCCGGGCGCGGTCACCAGGGCCCGGACGCACCACGCCTGCGCGGCCACCGACAGCGCGCGGGTGATCGCGCCCGCGAGGAAGAGCCAGCCGATCGGGTTCCCGGGAAACCGGGTCACGATGAACGCGCCGAGCAGCCCGGTGCTCACCGCGAGCACGCTGCCCAACCCGAGCATCCCCGCCGCCGGCGACCGGCCGTCCGCCACCGTCAGCACGATGCCGAACCCCGTCAGCAGCAGCGACAGCACGCACAGCACCCAGCCCATGACAACGCGGGCCGAAGCGTCCATTCCGGAATCGTCGCACGCGGGCCCGCCCGGCGGCTCCGTGCCGGCACGGAGCCCGCGCGAACCAGGCGCGGGGTCGGCACGGACCCGGCGAGCGGGCCGGCCCCGATGCCCCCGACCACGTGACAGGCCCAAGCTCGACACGTTGCCAAAACACCAGAACTCACGGAGGTTCCCATGTTCGCGTTGCTGCCCATCATCGGCGGAGTCCTCGCCGGCTGGCTCGCCCCCCGCCGGCTCGCGATCGTCCTGCAGGTCGTCTTCTGGGCCATCGCCGTCGCCGTGCTCACCCTCACCGCACCCGACCACGGAGGCGACTACCGCGACATGTTCCTGATCGCCCCGGCGCTCGCACTGCTCTCGGCCGGCACCCTCCTGCTCGGGCTCTGGATCGCCCGCCGCCGAGTCCCCCAACCGTAGGTCACACCTGGGGCAAAGGTTTCACCGTCTCTGCCACGAATGGTCACGGCAGGCAGCTCGTGAGAGGGTGGCGCTCGATGAAGTTGATCGACCAGACGAGCCACCCGTACTTCTACGTGATGAGCCACGGGCCGTTGCCCGTCGGCTACGACCTGCAGGCTCCGCGTTCGGACGACCGGTCGTTGACGGTGCGAGCGGAGGCGATCAGCGCGGGCGATCACTCGTCGCTGGAGGATCAACGCCTCTTCGCGCTCGTGCCCGGTCTGCCTCGCGAGGTGGAGTCTCCGGTGGGTTGGCCTGTCGAATCGGACGAGTTCGGCCTGGTCGTTGACGCGCGACGCGACCCGGCGAGCGAGAGCGTGCTCGCTCGGGTGCTGCCGCTGGTGCCGCGCGGCTCGTATTTCGGCGCGCGCGCCGTCGAGAGCCGGTGGTGCGTATGGACGATCGGCAGCGGTTCGCTGCGCCACGGCTGCGATCCGACCGTGATCGACGCCAGCTGGGCCGGCGACGACCTGCTCGAGCTGGGGTCGGGGGAACCGGACGACGCGTGTTACCGGCTGACACTTCGCCGGCCGCCGGTATTCGAGGTGAGCCTGGCCGCGGAGTTCGCGCAGGCGCACCAGCACGATGCCGTGCGGGATTGCACGCCGCAGTGGCTACATGCCCTCGTGCCGTCCCGCTATTGGCAGGTCATGAGCGCCACACCAGACGGCGAGCACGGGTCGGATCTGCTCGAACTCGGTCCCGATGCCATCCGCCTCCGCTACTCGACGCCGGACGAGCACGCCGACGCCACCCGTCTCGTGCTGTCACCGGACACGCGACTACTGGTCTACCTCGCCTGGGTCGACACCTACGCCAACGCGCCGGAGATCGGCACGTGGCAGCCGGCGGTCGTCGCCGTCGACCTCGGATCGGACACCGTCGACTACCACCCGCTGGTCGGGTTGCCACGCCCGTCGCTGCCGGACATCTCGCTCACCTTCGACACAGGAGGCGAACTCCGGGTCGAGGCGGGCGACCGCACTGGCACGTTTCCGACGCCACTTCCGCCGTCGCTGGCGCTCTCCGCGGCCCCGGCGTAGCTCGCGGCTGTCACCGGCTCGGCGGCACCTCGAAGTCAGATGCGCCGCCGCCGGGCGGGGTCGGCCGGTAGTTCCTTGCGGTCTTGCCACGTCGCGCGGGCGGTGGCAACGGCTCAGCCGATCGCGGCGAGGTAGTCCGATACCGCCGAGACGTCACCGGCATCGGAGAACAGCGCGACATAGCCGTCGGGACGGATCAGCACGAGGGTGCGGTCGGCCGCGCCGTAGGCGCTGGCGAGCTGGCCTTCGGTGTCGGCGAGGTCGTCGGGGCCGGCCGGCTGTCCGACGACATGGAGAGTCCTGAGGTCGGACGGAGAGGCTTCGACCGCAGGCGTGGCCCCGAAGCTCAGCAACGTGAAGTGCCCGCCGCGGGTCAGGTCGAACAGCCGGCGCTCGCCGTCCACCGTCGTCAGCTTGGACGCATCGGGAGCGCGGTCGCCGGCGCGGAGCAGGGCAGTCTCGTCGCGGTCGTCGCGCGCCAAGGCAGAGCCGCGATAGCCCACGTCGAGCTGCATCGTGCTCGCGTCTCGGCGGGAGACGATGTCCTTCTGCTCGAGCGCCTGCTTGAGGCGCGCGTTCGAGAGCGCGAGCACGCCGGCTGCGACCGGTCGCCGCTCGGCCTCGTAGCTGTCGAGCAGCGCCGGCGAGGCGCCCTTCGCGACCGCCGCGAGCTTCCAGCCGAGGTTGTGCGCGTCCTGGATGCCGGTGTTCATTCCCTGGCCGCCGGCGGGCGAGCGGATGTGCGCCGCGTCGCCGGCGAGGAACACGCGACCCTCGCGATAGCGGTCGACAATGCGGATGTTGGCGCGCCACAGCGACGACCACTCCGGCTCGTGGAGGCGGATGTTCGTGCGGCCGCTCCGCCGGTCGAGGATCGACTGCATGTTCGCGAGGCCGAGTTCCGGGTCTTGTCCCGGCGCGATGCCGGCCTGGTATTGGAAGGCGTTGGTCGAGGGCAGCGGGCAGAGGCTGACCAGGCCCTCCTCATGCCGCCACATGTGCCAGGCGTCGCGATCGAGGCCGTCGACCTCGACATCGGCGACGATCATCCGCACCGCCTCGCGGGTCTCGCCCTCGAAAGCGATACCGGCCTCCTCGCGGACGACGCTGTGGCCGCCGTCGCAGCCGACCAGCCAGCGCGCGGTGACCGTCTCGGCCTCGCCGCCCTTGACGACCACCGCCGACACGCCCTCGTCCGACTGCTCGAAGCCGCCGAGCGCAGTGCCGAACTCGACCGCCCCGCCGAGCTCCGCCAGCCGCAGCCTCAGCGCTTCCTCGATCCGCCATTCGGGCGTGATCAGGCTCGCCGAATAAGGGATGTCGGGGCGATCCCTCAACGTCTCGGCGCCGCCCAGCGTCACCTGGCCATCGGGAGCGGTCGAACGGATCGGCATCGCCATCCGGCCGTTGGCGATCACGCGATCGACGACGCCGAGATCGTCGAACACCTCGAGAGTGCGCGGCTGGATGCCCTTGCCACGCGAGCCGGGCTGCGGGCCGGGGGCAGCCTCGATCAGGCGGAAGGGAACGCCGCTGCGGGCGAGCTCGCAGGCCAGCATCAGCCCGGTAGGTCCAGCGCCGACGATCAGCACGGTCAGCGCGTTCCGCACCTGCGGCGACACCTTCGTCCCCGTCGTCTCGGTCATCGTCTCGGTCATCGTCTCGTCCTCAGCCAAGAAAGGAATCTCTTTCTAACTACAATAGGACCCTTGCTAAGAAAGTCAAACCTTTCTATCGTGGGGTGGTGGTTACAGAGGCGTCCGAACCCGTCCGCCGCCGCCGGCACGGCAAGCAGCTCGAGTCCGCGCTGCTCACCGCCGGATGGGACGAGCTGGTCGAGGTCGGATACGCCCACCTGACGATGGAATCGGTCGCCTTACGCGCTCGCACCAGCGAGCCCGTCCTCTACCGCCGTTGGGCCAACAAGGACCAACTCGTGCTCGCCGCGATCGAGCACTACCGCGACGCCAACCCGGTCGCACTCCCCGACACCGGCGCCCTGCGCAGCGACCTGCTCGCCCAACTGACGGCTGTGGGCGAAGCCCTTGCCGGCTTCTTCGCCATCGCCGCGGCCGCCGCCTTCTCGGGGCTGCTCGCCGACACCGGCCTCACCCCCGCCCAGGCCCGCGACAAGGTCATGGGCGCCCAGCCGCTCACGCGTGTCCGAATCATCTACCAACGAGCCCACGACCGCGGCGAGATCGACATCAAGCGCATCCCTGCCGCGGTACTCGACATGCCGTTCGACCTGGTGCGCCACGACCTGCTCATGGACCTCACACCCCCGAAGCCCGCACGCATCACGTCGATCGTCGACGAACTCTTCCTGCCCCTCGTGCAGAACCATCTGGCAGGCCAGAACCCTTGCCCTCCCGCATCTTCATCAGGCACGACGATCCTGGCGAAACGGTGACATCGGCATGACAGGTTCGAGGCCGCGCATCCACGAGCTTGATGGCTGAAGATCATGTGTGCTCGGTTGCGGACACGCTTCTACTGCTACACCAAGGAAGTTGGCCTCTTCCGTGAGCTGGTGGAGCCCGATCCGCCGGTGAACGCGTGGTGATGGCCTGGCCGTCCTCGGCGACTCGAGCCAGAGATTCCCGGAACTGCGGTGCGCGCTGCTCCGCGGCCTTCCAGCCCGCCCCCATGGCTCGCGCCGCCACGGAGGCACGCGAGCGCGACCTGCACCCGGTGCTCGACGTGGTGGCGTCCGACACCGCGGCCGCCGCGCTGTACGAGCGGATCGGCTGGCAGCTGCTGGCCACGGTCGAACAGGAATGGAGCCCGGACCAGCGGGGACCGTCCGCTGCTATACGGCGCCGTGAGAAGTCCTATCCATCGCCCGGACGAGGACGTTTTCCAGCCCCACAGTCCGTCACGTGGGGCTGCGCTCGGAGACGATGACGGTAGCTTGCGGCCCCTGCAACCCGGGACCGTGGCCTGGTTCGATCTGCTAGCTGGTCCACGAACTGCCGGTGTTCTTGATTGACGAGTCCCTGGAGGAACCGTTTCGAACGGGTAACCCCGAGTCAGTCCTGCCTGGCTTCGGTGAGGAACTCCGGTGGTGCCTGCAGGTCGTGGGCGCGGAACAGAACGGCGTGTTCGACGCCCATGGCTTTGCCGCTCATCGCGGTGAACATCGGGATGATGTTCTCGGGGGCGGGGTGGTCCGGGAGCGCGGCCAGGTACGCGGTGTGCGCTTCGAGCGAGGCGATGCCGCGGCGCAGCGGCTCGCCGGTGACGTCGACGCCGTGGGTCGCGCCGGAGCCGGCGAGCCCGGGGACGACGTACCAGCGCACGGAGTGCGGTTCGAGGCTCTCGTTCTCGATCTGCTCGGGGAAGACCCACCGGTTGCCCGCGTCGCGTACCGCGTCGAGTGTCGCGAGCCCGGCCGCGCGGTGGTCGGCCTGGTCGAAGCCGTAGGGCGTCTCGATTTCGTAGCCGGTGCCGAGCACGACGTCGGGTTTGAACCGGCGGATCTCCCGGCAGATGTCCCGGCGCAGGTCGAGGCCGTAGACGAGCACGCCATCCGGATGTTCCAGGACGGTCAGGTGCTCGACACCGACGACCGCGCAGGCGGCCCGCTGCTCGGCCACCCGCAGGCGTGCCGTCTCCTCGGGAGGGTTGGGCATGCCGGCCTCGCCGCGGGTGAGCAGGAGATAACCGACCTCGATGCCGCGCGCGGTCCAGCGGGCCACGGCCGCGGACGTGCCGTACTCCATGTCGTCAGGGTGCGCGACGACGCAGAGCACGCGCTGGAAGGACTCCTCGGGAAGGGCAGGCAACGTCATGTCCGCCATCATTCCGCGTTGGTCGTGGACGAGACCGGATTCCTCAGGAAGGGCTGCAAGTCTGCCGGGGTGCAGCGTCAGCTGTACCTGCCGAAGTCCTGGGTCGCCGACCGGCACCGCGGGCCGCGAGGCCGCCGCACCAGTTCGTCAAATACGATGCGCCCGCGCTGACGCAGGCGCTGCGGCTACTTACCCGACTGTCCTCCGCTCGGACCGCGGCGGCTAGTTCCACGGTGCCGCCTCCGGTCAGCGGGCGGTACGTCGCGCCCGCAAACCTGAGCGACTCGACCCTCGCCGTGACGAAGGTGACCATGAAGTCCTCGTCCTGGAGGTCGGCGACGCGCAGCCGTTTGCGCTTGGTGAGTCGATGGCCTCCCGGAAGCGCCACGATCACGCGGTCGCGGCGCAACGACGTGAGCCCGATGCCGAGCTCGTCGGGCCGGCGATCGGGTTGGCGAGCCACGCGTAGTAATGCTGATGGTGGAGCTTGAGCACCCGACACGCCACCGCCGCCGGCACCCACGTCGAGGCGTCAGTGGCGGCGAGCTCTCTCACGAGCGGGTAGAGCCTTTCCCGGCAGCTGCGCCTGGGACAGGTAGGCGGCTGCCCGCCGCAAGACCTCGTTCTCCTGCTCCAGCTCGAGCAGGATCGGCGCCGACGCCGATCCTGACGGACCCGTTCATCTCGGACTCCCTCAACGAACATCACACTTGACGGCTGCGCCGAGCGTCCCGCTGCCCGAGTTGCCGGTACTGCGCCGGCCCGACAACTCAACCCGGCCGCGTCGCTTGGTCGTAATGGTCGCGAGCCGGAACCGATTACCGAGGTGGATCCGGGTACGACTATCGCAATGGGAACGGTGTGCGAATAGAGCTGACGCAACACGCCGCGGGCATCGGGACGACCCCGGCGGCCGGACGCGGGTCCGCGGTCCCCGGCCGCGGGGGAATGCCAGTCGTCGCGGCGGCCACTGCGGTCGGCGTGCTGGCCGGTGTCACCGGCCTGACGCTGAAGCTCGCCGACGGGTCGCACGATCCGGCCGACACCGCGTTGAGCGTGCTCGGCGGATTCCTGTTCCTCGGAGCGGGGATGGTCGCGCAGCTGCTGCGGCCGGCGAACCGGACGGGGCTGCTCATGGTCCTGGTCGGGATCGCGTTCTTCGCCGAGGACCTCCAGCTGTCCAGAACGCCCGCCGTGTTCACCCTCGGGTTGCTGCTGGCACACGCGTCTACCCCGCTGGTCGTGCACCTCCTGCTCGCGTTCCCGCACGGACGGTTGACGACCCGGCCTGCCCGAGTGATCACCGGCGCCGCCTACTGCGCGGTGCTCGTCTTCTCCGTGCTGGCCGTCCTGTTCGTCGACCGGGCGGCGATCACTCCCGGGCTGCCGGACAACCTGCTTCTCGTGGCGCACCTGCCGGTGGCCGGCACGGTGTTCGGTCACGCCTTCGACGTCGTCGGCGTCGTGGTCGCCGTCGGCGTCATCGCGTCGTTGCTGCACCGCTACCTGACCGGGGATCGGGCGTTCCGAGTACCGATCACCCCGGCGCTGCTGGTCGCAACGATCGCGGCGGCGGCGTCGGCGACCGGCAGCGCGCTCGGATCCACCAACCCGCTGCACCCTCTCCTGACCATGATCTACCAGGTCGCCTTCTGCCTGTGGCCGCTGGCATTCCTGCTCGGCGCGCTGTGGGTCCGGCCCACGCAGGCCGCGCTCACCGACCTCCTGGTCGCCGCACAGCGTCCCGCGTCGGCAGCACGGCTGCGCGCGACCCTGGCCGAGGTCCTGCGGGACCCGTCACTGCGGCTTGGGCTGCCGGCACCGGACGGCGCCTTTGTGGGCACCGACGGCGATCCGGTGGACCCGCACGACGAGACGGCGCTGCTCCTGACCGGCCACGACGGTGACGCGATCGGTGTGTTGACCCGGCGGGAGGCGCCCTGGCAAGACGCCCGGCTCGCGGCAGCCGCGGCGGCACTCGCCGGTGTCGTGCTGGACAACCAGAAGCTCGCCGCCGAGGCGAGCGCACGGCTCGCCGAGGTGCACGCCTCGCGGGTCCGGCTCGTCACCGCGGCCGACGACGAACGCAGGCGGGTCGAACGCGACCTGCACGACGGCGCACAGCAGCGGCTGGTCACGGTCGCGCTCGGCATCGAGCTCGCCCGCAGACAGGTGGGCGCCTGCCCGGACGCCGAGCTCGTGGCGCTGCTCGACGCCACCGCACAGGGCATGTCCGCGGCGATCGACGAGCTGCGGGAGCTGGCGCGCGGCATCCACCCGGTCCTGCTCACCGAGGCGGGCCTCGGTCCGGCGGTCGCCGAACTGGCGGACCGCGTGCCGCTCCCGGTTCACGTGTCCGCCGCCGACCTGCTCCGACTGTCCGCGCCCGTCGAGGCGACGGCGTACTTCGTCGTGGCCGAGGCGCTGACGAACGTTCTCAAGCACGCCGCCGCCGGCCGGGTGGACGTTCGTCTCACGGTGGCAGCGGACCGGCTGCGGGTCGAGGTCGCCGACGACGGCGTCGGCGGTGTGGCGGTGACCGACGGCTCGGGCCTCGGCGGGCTGCGCGACCGCGTGCACGCGCTCGACGGCGAGCTGACCGTCCACACCGAACCCGGCGCCGGTACCACGGTGACCGCCGACATCCCCACGAGGTGATCCACTGTGGACAATCAGCTCTCCGTGGTGATAGCGGACGACGCCGTACTGATGCGGGAGGCGCTCGCGAGCCTGCTGGCACGAGACGGTTTCACGGTGGCCGCGCAGGCAGGTGATGCGGACGAGCTGCACCGCGCGGTTGCCCGGGTGCGACCGGATGTCGTGGTGGTCGATGTCCGGATGCCGCCGGAGCACCGGTTCGAGGGCCTGCACGCCGCCGTGCGAATCCGCCGCGAGTACTCCGGCACCGGCGTGGTCGTGCTGTCCCAGCACGTCGAGACGCACTATCTCTCGACGCTGATGGCGGGCGGTGCCCGCGGCGTCGGTTACCTCCTCAAGGAGCGGGTCGCCGGGATCGACGCGTTTCTTACCGCGGTACGGCAGGTCGCGGCGGGCGGCTGTGTCGTCGACCAGCAGGTGGTGCACCGGATGCTGGGCGGCCAGCGCCGCGCGGCCGCGATGGCGAACCTGAGCGAGCGGGAGCGGGAGATCCTCTCACTGATAGCGCAGGGACGGTCCAACCAGGCGATCTGCCGTCAGCTCGTGCTGACGAAGAAGACGGTGGAGTCGCATGTGCGCAGCATCCTGCTGCGGCTGGACCTGCCGCCGGAGCCCGACGACCATCGCAGGGTGCTCGCCGTGCTGTCGTACCTGGGACCGTGGAGCGAGCAGGCGTACCGCGCCGGCCTACCCACGGCCCAGCAGGCGCAGCAGCTCGGCAGCTGACAGCCGTTCCTTCAACAGGAACCCGGTGGCGCCACTGGCGGTGACTCGGTCGCCGTAGTCCCGCGCGGCTCTCGTCGAGCACAACACCACCGGGATGCCCGCCGCGACGAGCCGCCGGCACACGGCGAAACCGTCCCCGTCGGGCAGCCGGATGTCCAGCAGCACCACGTCCGGGCGCAGCGCCGCCACGGCGTCCAACGCCTCGGCGCCCGTCGACGCCTCCCCCGCGATCTCGACGCCACCCGCGCGCAGAAGAACGGCGGCCGACGACCGGAAACCCGGACTGTCGTCGACGATCAGCGCGCGCAGGGCCACCCACGAGATGGTCGGTCCAGGCCCGGCCACCACGCATCAGGGCTAGCCCTGATGCGTGCCACCCCGCCACGTCCAAAGAATGGTTCCCAACCGGCAACGAGGGAGCGGCTCCGATGGCGTTGGGCGATGGACACGACCGCCGTGTCGCCGGTGGGCGATGATGGCCGATCTCCTGCTCGTGCGTGCCGAGGACCTGCTCGTCCTCGGCGTCAGCTGGTCCGGGATGACCAGGACCGGCGACGCGCGCCCCGGCGTGCCGGTGCTCACCGCGACCGGCGAGGTGTGCCGGCTGCTGATCACCTTCCCACCACAGCACGTCGCGGAGGAGACCTCGCTCGCCGGCACCGCTGCGCCCGCTGACCGGCCGACCGGCCGGCCGGGTGAGCGGGTGCCCGTGTGGCGGGCGGCGCTGTCGGGTCCGAGCCGGGTCGCGTTCGACGTTCCCGCCGGCACCCGGATCGAGCTCACCATCGACGGAGTCCTCACCGCGATGGCGAACTGTGCGGTGCTCGGGCCGAACGAGACCGTGATCGAGCTGCCGTGGCGCATGGCGATCGCACCCGCCGGTCCGGTCCGGTGCGCGCACCGGAGCGTTCCGGCCGTCGCCGACGGGGTCAGCGGTCTGTGGCGCACGCACCTGTCGGACCTCGACATCGTGGCGGTCGACGACCAGCTGGCGCACTCGGCGGATCCCGGCTTCGCGCTGCCGCTCGGGCAGGGCGACCGGGTGCAGGTGTTCACCGAGGCCAGCCGGCGTCCGGCCAGGGCCGCGCGGCTGGAGCTCAGCACGCTCGGCGGCACGTTGGACGCCACCGGCACCTGGGACAACTACCTGTGGGAGCAGTCGACCGTGCTCGGCAGGGACATGCGGGTCCGGCTGCTCGGCAAGGGCGCGTTGTTCCCCCTCGGCCACCGCGCCGAGTATCTCGAGTACAGCGAGCGCGTCATCGACCCGACCGAGGGAAACGCCGCCGTGCTGCGCAGCATCCGGGTGCTCACGGTCACCGAGCCGGTCCGCCGTCCGCCCGCCGATCCCGCCACGCGCCGGGCGTTCCCGTTCGACGACGTGGAGATCACCACCCGGTCGTTCGCCGAGCTCGCCACGCCGAACTGGCAGGACTTCCCGCTGCCGGGAGGAGAAGTCGCCAGACCGTACTTCTGGCCGACCCAGGCCGACGGGCGGCAGCGGGTGCTGTTCCCCGTCGAGTGCGCGACCCCCGACGGGCCGGTCCGCTTCGAGCTGCCGCTGATCTTCGTGCGTGACCTGCAGCCCACATTCGGCTCGCTCACCGACCCCGGACTCGCCGCCGCACTGGCGCGCGAGTACGGCGGCGAGACGGTCCCGCTGCACGGCCGCACCCTCGATCTGGTGCGTGCCAAGGACGTTCGCGACGGCGACCGGCACGAGGTCCAGCAGATCGGCATCGGCGGTCGCCTCGCCGACGGGTTCCGCCCGACGCTCACCATGCTCCACATCGGACTACCGGCGGTCCGGTCCCTGGTCGGCGACGACACGGGGTCCCAACCCGCGCGGTACTCGGACGCCTACCTCAATGACGGCGAGTCCGCCGACGTCCTGCTCGAGCTGACCGGGCCTGCGATCGACCTGAACTTCACCGGCCGCGCCGACCGGTCCGGCGGTCTGGTCGCACCCAGGTACACCGCCGACGCGATCTCGCGGACACTGGGCCCGGTCAGCCGCCAGGCGCTGCCCGACCCGGCCACCGGCCTGATCAACCCGGGCAGCCTGTTCCCCGCGGAGGCGACGCTGCTCGGCTTCCCGCTGCGCGACCTCCTCACCCAGCTCAAGACGCCGCCGGAGATCACCTCGGTGCTGGTCGACGGGACAGCGCCGGAGACCAGCATGCGATGGACCGGCGTCCGGCTGCGCTCCGCCGGCCCGTTCGAGGCAGGCGCCGCCACCCGGCTCGACCTGACCGTGACGGCGTCGGCGGCCGGCGCCGAGACCACCTGCACGGTCAGCGACTTCGCGATGGTCCTGCCGCCCGGCACCGGGCAACTCCTGCGTCTCACGTTCGGCTCGATGACCTTCACGCAACGGACCGGCGAGCCCGCGCGCCTGGACATCGCCGGTCTCGGCGCGACCTTCCTCGGCAGCCTGCGACTGCTCGAGGAGCTGCAGAAGGCCGTCGACCTCGGCGGGGTGGGGCCGCTGCTGGACGTCACGCCGACGGGGATCACCGCTCGGTACTCGCTGCCGGTGCCGCCGGTCGCCGCCGGCGCGTTCGTGCTGCGGAACATCGTGCTGAGCGCCGGGGTGGTGGTCCCGTTCGACGGCGCACCGGTCAGTGTGTCGCTGGCGTTCGCCAGCCGCGCCAACCCGTTCAGCCTCAGCGTGCTGATGTTCGGCGGCGGGGGCTACATCGACGTCCTGATCGACCACACCGGACTGCGCAGGCTGGAGGCGGCCCTGGAGTTCGGCGCCCTGATCGCTGTCGACTTCCTCGTGGCGTCGGCCGAGGTGCACGTGCTCGGCGGCGTGCGCTACGCGCTCGAGATCGACGGCTCGGTGTCGCTGACCGGCTACCTGCGCATGGGCGGCTGCATCGAGATCCTCGGCCTGGTGTCGATCTCGATCGAGCTGTGCGTGGCGCTGTCCTACCGGTCGGACCGCAACGCGCTCGTCGGGCGGGCCACCGTGGTGATCGAGATCGACCTGACCCTGTGGTCGGACAGTGTCGAGCTCGACAGCGGCGAGTGGGTGCTGGCCGGCGGTTCCGGTGGCGGACAACGAGCTCTGTTCATCGCGGCCGGTGCGGACGGTGGCGATGACGACGGGCTGCAACGCTGGCGCGAGTACCGCGCGGCGTTCGCCAGACCGCACGGAGGTTCCTCGTGATCGGCTCGACACTGCCGTTCGGTGTCGGCGCGCTCGCGTGGAGCCCCGACGGCGGCACGGTCGTCGCCGGCGCCTCGGGTCGGAACTTCGACGAGAGCAAGACCCCCGGCATCGCCGTGCTCGACGCCGCGTCCGGCAGACTGCTGCGCCACTTCGACAAGCTGTGGACCACGGGCCTCTCGGTCAGTCCCGACGGGCGGCTGCTCGGCATGCTGTCCAAGGAGTCAGCCGAGTTGATGGCGCTCGACACCGGCTTCCGGGTGCTGGACCTCGAGACCGGCAAGGGACTGTGGCGGATCGACGGGTTGGTCACCGAGCAGGCGTTCAGCCAGGACAGCCGCCTGGTCGTGACCTCGACCTTCAACGACCTGTACCGGATGCTGCCGACGGAGACCGGCCAGCCGGTGACCGAACTCGGCGTCAGCACCGCGATTCCCCGACTGGTTCCGGTGTTCAGCGCCGACTCCCGGTGGTTGGTGACCGGGGACAGGCCCGGGGTCGCCGTCCTCGACGGCCGGACCGGCGAACACCTCACGACGCTGCCCCACCCGGCCGGACCGATCCTCCAGGTCGCGTTCCGGGACGGCGACGGGGAGATCGTGGCCGTCACCGACAACGGGTACGTGTGGGTGATCGAGACCGGGACCTGGCGGACGGTGCACGAGACCCAGCTCGAGGGCCTCGAGCACATCGCCCTCGGCGGTATGGAAGACCTGCATTCGCCCGTCGCGTTCAGCCCGGACGGCGGCCGCGTCGCGGTTCGCGACGGGTCCACGGTTGCCGTGTACGACGTCCTGGACGGCCGTCGCCACTTCACCCCGCTGCCGATGCCGTTGCCGGCCCGGAACACCAGCGTCCACTTCAGTCCGGACGGCCGGCACATCGCGGCCAACCACCTCGTGGACCAGCAGTCCGCACGCGGCGTGACGGTGCTGGACGCGGCGACCGGCGAGACCGTGCTCGCCGACGGCGCCGACAAGGTTCTGGTCGTCGCCTTCAGCCCGGACGGAACCAGCCTCGCCGCGGGCGGCATGGTGGCCGGCGGCAACTTCGGGTTCGTGCGGGTGTACGACCTCGGCCACCGTCCGGTCCTCTGTGGACACAGCGCCACCGTCACCAGGGTCGCGGTGAGCTCCAGCGGCGCGCGGCTGGTGGTCACCGCGAGCGCCGACCGGAAGGCCGGCGTCTTCCACGCCGACAGCGGCGGCCGTCTGCTGGAGCAGATGCACCCCGGTCCGGTCCCGGCCGTCGCGGTACAGGCGGACGGCACGGGTTTCCTCACCGGCTGCGCCGACGGCGGCGCACGGCTGTTCGACACGGTGTCCGGCCGGCCGCGGTGGCAGGTCGACCACGACCGCTCGGTCGACGCGGTCGCGTTGGCCGACGGCGTGGCCGCCACCGCGAGCGCCGACAAGACCGCGCGCGTCATCGACCTGACGACCGGCGCCGAGCGGTCGCGCCACGCCCACCCCGGCGCGGTCACCCACGTCGCGCTCAGCGCCGACGGCGCATGGGTCGCGACCGGCTGCGCCGACCGGGCCACCCGGATCTTCGCCACCGGTGCCGACGCGGAACCCCTGCTGTACCAGCACGACGGCCCCGTCCGCGCGCTGTCCTTCTCCGGCACCCTGCTGGTCGTCGCGGCGAGCGAGTTCGTGCTCGTCGTGGACGCCGCCACCGGGCAGTCGCATGCCGAGCTCGGCCATCCGCGCCAGGTGAGCGCCGCCGTGCTCAGCCCGGACGGCCGCCTGCTCGCCACCGGTGGTGTGGAGGGGATCCTGCGGGTGTACGACCTCACCGCCACCCCGCCGACCCTGGTGGCGCAGCGCGGCTTCGGCGCCGCCGTCACCGCGCTCGCGATGAACCCGCTGGACCGGCGCCTGGCCGTGGCGCTCGACGATCCGGCCGTCCGGATGGTCGATCCGGACAATGGTGCGGAGCTGTACCGGCTGGTCCATCCCAGTCCCGTGCTGGACCTCGCCTTCAGCGGCGACGGCGAGCTGATCGCGACCGCGGGCGGGGACGCCGCCGCCCGCGTCTACCACGCGAGGTGACCGATGAGTGAGCTGTTGTGGGTGGCCGTGCCCAGCGGCCTGGCGTCCGAGTCGGTCGCTATCGTCCGGGTCCTGGTGGTGCCCCGGCTGCAGGCCGGCTCGCTCGCCGACAACGGCATGCAGGACTGGCCGGCGGTACTCGCCGACGCCGCGTTCGAGCTGCGCACCAAGAGCGGCTCGGATGTCCACATCGGACCGGGCGAGGTCACGCCGCGGACCGGCGCGAGAAGCGAGGTCTGGCACGCGTTCTTCGACGGCGACGCCGGCGTGGTCAACGACTGGCAGCAGAAGACACCCCCGAGCCCGGTCGTCGCGGAGATCCACCAGCCGGCCCGGCGGGTCCTGCGGACCTACCAGGAACCGGCCACCACCTTCGACCAGCACTGGGTGGACGAGCCCGCCACGGTCCTCGAGCCGCACCTCGACACCTGGTTCGAGCAGTCCCCGCCGCCCGCAGCGCAGGAAGAGCAGCCGGCGCCGCGGCCGCCCGTGCCGGACTTCCACCAGACGGTCGCGATGCTGCGCGAGCACCCGGCCGTGCTGCGGGACCTCGGGCTGATCTTCGAACTGGCCGTCGACGTCGCGGACCTCGACGGCGGCGACGCGGCAGACCGCCACCTGGCCATCCGCTGCCAGGGCCCGCCGTTCCTGACGTCGCTCGTCACCTCGCCATGGACCCGCTACGCCATCGACCGCCACACGTTCCGCCCGGCCGGCTCGCGCGGCGGGATCGACGGCGGAATGCTGGACATCGGTCGCGCGAAGTTGATCTCTCCCACCGACGACGCCGACGAAGGCGCCGCGGCCGCACCCCCGCGATGGGCGTTGACCACCGCGGACGTCAACGGCGCGGTGAGCGGCCTGCGGCAAGCGGCACGGGCGGCACGGGACACCGGTGAGGCGGTGCTGCCCGAGCTGCGCACGATCGGCGTCGCGCTGGTCCGGCCCGGCCGGCAGGGCGACTTCGACCAGCGGATCTCGGCCGCGGCGACCAACGCCGCGGCCGACGAGCTGCACCTGACCGCGGACGACCTGGTGCTCGGGTACCGGGTGGACGTCAAACCGGAGGACGCCCGGTGGTTCTCCCTCTGCGAGCGGATCGCCGCGTACCGCGTCAACGGCCTCACCATCGGCGCGGACGGCATCGAGGAAGGCCACGTGAAGCCGTTCGCGGCCAGCAAGGACCCCGACGGCACCCTGCACGCGGACGAGATCGTGGTGCGCTGGGACGGCTGGAGCCTCGCGCTGCCCGCCCCGAGCCTGACCGGCGACACCCCCGGAGCCACCCGCAACGGCGACGCCGGGCTGCCCTACGACTTCCGCTGGGAGTTCACCGTGCCACCGGGCCGGCTGCCCACGCTGCGGTTCGCGAACCGATACCAGCTCCGGGTCCGCATCGCCGACGTCACCGGCGGCGGCCTCACCCTCGACGACGTCGCCGACGACACCGGCGCCAGCGACACGATCCGCTACGCCAGGAACGAAACCGTGCCACCGCCGCAGCTGAGCCACGACGACACCGCGTTCGCACCGGGAGCCGCGATCGACCGCCTGGTCATCCGCAGCGACGGCGACCAGTCGGTGGCGGAGTTCCACCGCACGGAGCCGAGTTACCCGACCGTGGAGCGGCGGACGATCAGCCCGCCGCGCGCACCGTTCCCGCTGGTCGAGCAACACCGCAGGTTCGACGAGGACCCCGACGAGCAGACGTGGGAATGGGCGCGCCGCGCACTGGACGACACCGGCCTGCCCGACCCCATGGCCAACGGAGTCGGCGCGTTCCTTCCCGGCCGGTCTGACGACAACGAGGCAGAGAAACGACCGCTGACCACCGAATGGGCGCCGGTGTGGCCGGACTACGGGGACAAGTTCATCGAGCTCGCCGAGCAGACCGACCCCGCCAACCCGGTCCGGATCACCTGGGGCGACGGCACGGGGCTGCGGGTCTTCCTCGCCAGGGCCCAGCAGGCCATCATCGAGCTGTCGTCCACCTTGCCCGGCAACGACTACGACCATCTCGCCGTCCTCGACTGGCTGCCCGACACCCCGTCGACGCGTACCCTGCTCGGCCGCAATCCCGTGGTGACGCCCGTACGCAAGGTGTACGTGGTGCACGCGGTCAAGCGCCCCCTCGCGGTACCCCGATGGTCGCTGCCGCAGAGCGAGATCCGTCGCACGGTCGGCGCCACCACGGCCGATCTGTCGCCGACGTTCCCGAACGGCGACACTAACGGCGACACGAACGGCGACCCGGACTACGGCCTGGACACCGCCAGCACCGGGCAGCTGGAAGTCGGCGCGGTATGGCGGGAGTGGACGGACGACGGCGAGCGGGACGTCACGGTCCCGCACCTGCACCGGTCGATCATCGCCGTCGGCCCCGTGCCGGACCTGCGGATCACTCACGAGTTCGGCGATACCAGACACCGCAGGGTCACCTACACGCTGACCGCCGTCAGCCGGTTCCGTCAGTACTTCCACGAAGACGACCCGGCGGCGGACTTCCAGCTGTCGCAGCCCCAGGAGACGGTGACGATCCCGAACACCGCCCGGCCCGGCCCACCGGTCGTGCTGGCCACCGGACCGTCCTTCCGTTGGCAGCGCACGGAATCCGCCGACCGCGTCGAGCGAACCCGGCTGAGCCGGCGAGTCCGGGTCGAGGTCGCGCGCCCGTGGTACGAGACCGGCGAGGGCGAGCGGCTCGCGGTGATCGCCGCGAGACCGGGCCACCCCGCCGAGCAGAGCCGGTTCGTCAGCCAGCTCGGCCGCGACCCGGTGTTCGCCACGCCGCCGCTCCCCCGGTTCCCCCCTGCCACCTGGTTCGCGGGGTCCACCGACGAGATCCGCTCGCTCACCGTCCCCGGTCTGGACGTGCCGGTCGACGTCGTGCCCTACGCGGTCACCCGGCTCGGCGACCGGTGGTGCGCCGACATCGAGCTCGCCGTTCCCGACGCCGACCAGTCGTACAACCCGTTCGTGCAGCTCGTGGTCGCCCGGTTCCAGTGGGACAGCCTGGCCGAGGTGCGCATCTCCCCGGTGGCCGGGACCGACCGGGTGCCGCTGCTGCCCGACCGCCACCTGGTGGTCGACCGGACCGCGGACGGCATCCGGATCTCCCTCACCGGGACGAACCCCAATCCTCCGAACCGGATCGAGGCCACTCTCGAGCGCTGTGACGCGGGGGTTGCGACCGACGCCGTCGAGCTGGTCAGCACGTCCGGCGCGGCGGAGGTCCCCTCCTGGTACCCGGTGCCCGGCGCCACCGCGGTCAGCGACGACGCCGGCACGCTGCCGCCGCTGGCACTCCACGACGGCATGGGCCCGCTGCGAGTACGCGTCCGCGAGACCGAACGCCTCGACGGATCCGGCGCCACCGAGCTCACGCTGCGCACCGTCTTCCTCGACGTGGTCGCGATCCCGACAGCGTGGTACCGCCCATGAGCACGCCGGGGCAGCTGATCAGCACCACCGAGCTGCCGTTCGTCGGTGGGGTCATCGCCTGGAGCCCGGCAGGCGACTGGCTCGCCGTCGGCGCCTACCTCGGCACGCCCCTGGTCGGGTATGACAGCAGCCCGGCCGGCGGACTGGCCATTGTGGACGCCGATGCCGGCGGCATGCGCTGGCACGTCGACGAATGGCGAGTCGGTGGGCTCGCTGTCAGTCAGGACGGCCGGCTGCTGGCGCTGGCGTCGGACTGGGGCGAGTTCATCGGCCCGCACTCCCACCACGTTCGCGTGCTTGACACCGCCACCGGCCGCGAGCTGTGGGCCAGACCGGACGCCACCACGCTCGGCCCGGCGGCGTTCAGCCCGGACGGCCGTTACCTCGCCGTCGACCTCGCCGCCGAGGACGACACCACCGGTGTGATCGCCGACGCCGCCACCGGCGCGGTCCGTCACGACCTCGGCCAGGGACATCGTGCGGTGGCGTTCAGCTCCGACTCGCGGTGGGTGGCCGTACGGGACACGGACGACAACCTGATGCTGCTCGACCCGAACACCGGCACAAACCGTTGGCAGGAGCCGGTTCCTTCCGACACCCACGTCACGTTCACCGAGAACGACGGCCGGATCGTGGCCGCCGAGCGGAACGCACTCCTGGTGAACGCCGAGAACGGCGCCGTCGTGTCCAGGAGTGTCCTGGAAGGCGGGTGGAAGACGAGAGTCATTCTCGTCGGCGAGGTCGCCGGCACCGCGTTCAGCCCGGACCGGCGCGCACTTGTCCGAAGTGGATCTCTCGACGGACAGGACCGGGTGGGAGTCTTCGGCGTGGCGGACGGCAGGCTGCGCTGGGAACGAGCGGCGGTCAACCTCGTCGGTGGCGCGCTCGGGCCGGCCAACCACATCTACCCCGACGTCGCGTTCGGACCGGACAGCAGCCAGGTCGCCGCCAACCACGCGATCACGGACCAGTGGGTGCCGGGAGTCATGGTGCTGAACGCCGCGACGGGGGCCACGATCTGGCAGGACACGGCCGACGCCGTGCTGGAGATCGCGTACAGCCCCGACGGCAGCCGGATCGCGGCGAGCGGGCGCACCGCCGACGGCCGTGGCTTCGTCCGCGTGTACCGCACCGGCACCGAGTTGGCGCGGTGCGTGCTGGCGCAGCCGGCCGGCCGGGTCGCCGCCACCACCGCGGGAATCCGGTTGGTGGCGGTCACGAGCGCGGACCGCAAGGCCACCATCTGCGACGCCGACAGCGGGCAGCGGCTGCTGGAACGGGAACACCCCGGGAACCTGACGGCCATCGCCTTCACCCCGGACGGGCAGCGCTTCGTCACCGGCGCGACCGACCAGGTCCGGATGTTCGACACGGTGTCCGGCGCCGTGGCATGGCGCAACGCGGACGGCGGTGCGGTGAACGCGATCGCGGTCAGCCCGGACGGCCGGTGGGTCGCGGCCGCCCGCGCGGACCGGACCGCCCAGGTCATCGGCGCCGACGGTGCGCCGCGGTGGTCCCGGTCGCACCCGAACACGGTGTCGCACATCGCGTTCAGCGCCGGTGGCGAGTGGGTGGCCACCGGCTGCGGTGACCGCGCGACCCGCGTCCTCGACGCCGCCACCGGCGACGAGCTCCACCGCTACCAACACGACGGCCCGGTCCAGGGGCTGACCTTCGGCGCCACCGGAACGCTGCTGGCCGTCGGCGCCAAGGACGCGACGGCCGTGGTCCTCGACGCCGCCACCGGCGAGACGCGGCTGCTCGCCAACCACCCCCAATCGGTCGCCGCGGTCGCGCTCAGCCCCGACGGCACGCTGCTCGCGACCGGCAACGGCGCCACCCTGCGCGTGTACGCCGTCCCGGACGGTTCCGACCAGCCCGTCCTCGAGGATGTGCTGCCCGCCAGGATCGTCGCGCTGACCTTCCACCCGACCGACCGCCGCCTCGCGGTCGTCACCGACGAGCCGGTCGTGCGCATCGTCGACAGCGACGACGCCACCGAACGGTTCCGCCTGATCCACCCCTCCCCGGTGCGCGACATCGCGTTCAGCCCTCGCGGTGACCTGATCGCCACGGCCTGCGCGGACAACATCGCCCGCATCTTCGCGTGTGCCTCCGACGGATGACTGTGCACGCCGCCGCGGGCCGGGCCATCCGCCCCAGCCAGAGCAGGTACCGATCTTCTAGCCGAAACAGGAGGACGCCATGGGATGGGCCTTGAGCGGTGCGGTCGGCCTTACCAACGAAGGCACCCAGGCCCAGAACCGGGCCACCGACCAACAACAGGTCGCTGAACTTCTCGACGCCGTCGGACTACCCGCTGGTGGGCTGCCCATCGACGCCCTGCCACCGATCGGCGACGGCTTCGCCTCGCCCGAACTGTGCGATGGCATCCGCGGGTTCCAGCAGGTTCAGGGTCTGGTCACGGACGCCAGGGTCGACGTCAACGGCGCGACGTGGCAGCGGCTCATGGCGATCGTGCACCCGGGTGGAGAACCGCCCGGCGGCGTGCCACTGCTGCTGACCGCGTCCACTTTCGACGTCACCGAACTGCCCCGCAGCGCCAGCGGGCTGCCGTCGCTGGTGTACACCATGCGTGGACCGGTGGCGACCTTCGTCGGACCGGGCATACGGATCGACCTGTCCGTCAACGGCCCGATCAAGGTGTCGTGGGACGACACATTCCCACTGGCCTGCGACCTCGCGCCGGACCTCGCCGCCCTGCAAGCCGCCCTCGCCAGCGGCGCGGCCAGGGTGGTCGGCGGGGTCGTGTTGGACACGCTGTGCTCCCGGCTCAAGGCCGAGTCCCGCGCCGCCATCGGCTCGATGTTCGCCGCTGTCAGCCTCCGCGTCGGCCTCGACGGCACACCCCTGATCGCGGGCTCCATCGGCGATGAGGACAGCTTCCAGAGCATCGCCTTCGACCCGGTCGAGCGAGCCGTGATCTACACGGCCACCAAGCACATCTTCAAGCACCATCCGGTGACGGGCGGGGACGTCCAGCTCACCGGGGACATCCAACTCGAGCTGAAGGTCACCTCGGCGGTCACCGAGGAGGAGGCGAGCCTCGTCGCCGCCCTCGTCGCCGCCCTCGCCTTCGGCCTCGTGCTGTTCCCGGTAGCGCAGTGGGCAGCGGGCAGCGAGGTCGCGGCCGGAGTCGGTCAGGGCGTCAAGGAACTCCTGCTGCGCCTGGGTCCGGCGCTCAACCCGTAGCGTGCTGGCGTCGCGTTTGGACAAGCCCTGGCGCTGCCGGAGTCGGCTCGGCGTAAAGGGTCATTGGGTCCTCGCCCGCAGAGCAGTTCCCCGATGAGGTCTGACAGGTCCCGGTCGTGGGGATCGCGGCCAACGTCGGCACGTGCACTCTGCCGCTGCGCAGGGTTGCTGTGCGCTGAGCGATCTGATCAACGCGTCCATCGCGGGGCCAGACCATCTCGGTGAACCTGACGCCGTAACAAAACCGTGGGTGCATGTCGCCGGGTGAGTGCGTTGTCCGCCGGGTAGCCGAGGACACCTCGGTGCACAACGCCGCGCTCTTGCGGCGCATATCTGCTGCTGTCCGAGCGCAGCAAACCCAGTCACATTCTACGTGCTAGCACGGATGGTTCGTGCTCTCGACGCCGGACAGTCTGTTGTGGTGCCGATTGAACAAGGCACGCCGCTCAAGAACGACGGGGTGATCGCCACAGTAGTGCGGTGGGCACACATCCGGATACGCGATTTCACGAGACACAATTCATGTTTGCGAGAGGACAATTCATGCGCTGGAAAGGAACCGTGGCAACGATCTGCGGGGCGCTCGCGGTCATGGCCGCGCTCGCTCCGACGTCTTCAGCCACGGCCAGACCCGCCCAGGACACCGTGTCCTGGGGCGCCCAGGCGCCGATCCCCGGCGTCGGCGGCAGTAGCGACGCACCCGCGATCACCAGCTGCGACAACAACAGCAGCTACGCGGGCACATACCTGATGTGGAAGGGCGCCGGCAGCGACCAGCATCTGTACTTCAACAAGATGGACCGGCAGGGGAACTGGGGCAACCAGGTTCCGCTCCCGTTCGGGGGTTCGAGCACCGCGCCATCCATCACCTGTGGCTACGACCAGTTGATCGCGGTGTGGAAGGGGGTCGGTTCGGACAGCCGGATCTTCTACTCGTTCAGCGACAACGGCGGCGCCACCTGGACCGCCCAGGCGCCGGCCGGGGAGACCGCGAGGACGGATATCACCCCGACGGTGGACTGGCTCCCGGGCGCGGGGATCAGGCCATACCTGGTCTGGAAGGGCGTCGGTTCGGACAACCGTGTCTACTCCTCGGAGTGGTTCGGATACTGGACGAGCGGAGCGGCAGTGCCCGGAGCGGTCACTGACACCCCACCGCGCGCGACCTACCACCTCGGCGGGTTCGGCGTCGTCTGGAAAGGCTACGGATCCGACCCGAAGTTCTGGTTCCAGCGTCTTGGCGAGGACGGCTGGCTGTCGGCACCCGTGGTCATCGTGGCCGACGGCGGGAGCAGCACCACCCCGGCCCTCACCTGGGGTCCGCACGGCCAGCAGTTCATGACCTGGAAGGGAGTCGGATCGGACCAGCGGGTCTACTACACCACAGCTGTGGAGCACTGCGGCGACGCCACCCACCCGGAGTGCTGGAACCCACAGCAGGTCAACCCGGCGGTGGGTGGCACGAGCAGCGCGCCCGGGGTGGCCGCGCAGCAGATCATCCGGCCCGACGGCTCGGCCTACTCGGCGGAAGTGCTGGTGTGGAAAGGCGCTTCCGGCGATCAGCGGCTCTTCTACTCGATCGGTGCGCTGCCGTAGCGGGAATCTGGCACGGTCATCCTGACCGAGCCGGGTAGCCAAGGGCCGTGGCGATCGACAGCTCGACTGTCGTCGTCACGGCCCGGCTCTCCGAATCGCCTTGCGCCGCAGGCCCATGACTCGAACACCGCGCCGGACGCCTGTCACTGAAGGAAGCCGGGCCGGGTGTCGGGCGCACATCCGTCCGTGAGTGGGACGACGAACCAGCACGGGCTTATCCGATGTACTCCACTTCGCCTGGTGCGGCATCGCTGGAAGGGTGTGATGGCGGGGTCGTCCGGCGTTGGGACCACTTGGCGAGGCTGATCCGTGAGCTGAGTCCGAGCTTGCGGTAGACGTTGCGCAGGTGGGTCTCCACGGTTCGCTCGCTGAGGAACAGCCGGGCCGCGATGTCCGCGTTGGACAGTCCGAGCCCGACGAACGCGGCAATCTCGGTTTCGCGCCGGGTGAGCGGGCCGCGCGGTGCCAGGTTGACGCGGTTGGTCCTGGCGAGGCGGGCGGCTCGTTGGATCCAAGGAGTGGCGCCTGCGACGGCGAACGCCGCGGCGGCGGATCGGATCAGCTCAGCGGCGTCGCCGGGTGGCAGGAGTTCGGCCAGTTCCAGTTCGGCCTGCGCGGCCAGCAGCGTCGACCCCATGGCACCGAGTGCGCTGGTGGCGTTGCGCAGCAGGTCCGCGGCATCGTCGCGCCGGCCGCGTGCGGTCGCCGTGAGTCCTTGCTGCCGGTCGGCGAGCGCGTCGAGCAGGGGCGAGTCCCGGCCGCCCGCGCGCAGCAGCCCGGTCACCCGGTCGGCCTCGGCCAGATCGCCCGCGTCCACCGCGGCATACCCCGCGTAGGCGGTCCGAAGGCAGTTGAGCTGGTTGTCGCCGAAGGTCAGCGTGTCGGCGAACGCGGGAGCCTGCGCCGGGCCGCCGCGCCGCAACACCAGTGCGGTTTCGGCCAGGTCGATCGCGTCCATCAGGTCGAGCTGGGCGGCGTCGTAGCGCTCGCGCGCGATGGCCAGGTCCGCGGTCGCCCCGTCGAACTCGCCGCGTTCGGCCCGCAGGAAGGCGCGAGCGGCCAGCGCGCGGCTGACCAGACGATCCTGCCCGACCCGGCGTGCCTCGAGCACGCCGCGGTCGATCTCGGTGAGTGCGACGGCCAGATCACCGGCGAAATAGTGGGTCATCGCCAGCATGCATTGCAGATAGCAGGTGGCCGCCGGGAGCAGCAGCCGAACCGGTGTGGTGCTGTCGATGTCCGCGGCCCGGACCGCGGTGGCGAGGTCGCCGCGCAGCACCGACAGCCCGTTGAGCACCATCCGTGGCGCGAACGCGACGAACGGTGCGTCGTCACCGCACAGCGCGGCGAGTTCGAGCGCGGCGGCCACCTCGGCGCACGCGGTGGCGAGCCGGCCGGTCATCGCGGCGAGCATGCCGGTACCGAAGCGCGCGACCGACCTGGCCACCGGGGTGTCCTGAGTGGACGGAAGGGCGCTGAGCTCCCTGCTGATCAGGGTGAGCTCCGGCAGATCGCCGTTGCGCAGGCTGATGATCCAGTGGACCATCAGCCGCATCGGCGTGTCGGTGCTCGGTCTGCGGGCGCCGACCCGAGCCAGCCGGACCGCGGCAGGGGTGTTGCCGCGCTCGACCTCCAGCAGCGCCTGCAGGTGCTGCCATCCCCGGCGCCGCTCGTGGTCCTGGTCGTGGCGCTCGCTGAGTGTGATCGCGTCCTGCAGCAGCTCCGCTGCATCGTCCAGCCGGCCGCGGCCCTGCTGCACCATGGCCAGATCGGCGAGCAGGGCGGGCACCAGGTCCGGCCGGACGCCGCGCGCCCTGCGCAGTGCGGCGGCGAGGTAGCTGGCGGCCTCGTCGGGGTCGCACACGGTCATGGCACGCCGCCCGGCCGCGCTGAGCACGTCGACCACCCGGTCCGCGGGAACGTTGTCGCCACCCGCGACGTAGTGCGGCGCGATGAGCAGGGTGTGGTCGCTGCCGCCGTGGTCGGCGCCGCGCACGGTGTCCAACGCGGCACCGATCGCCGCGTGCAGCGCGCGTCGCCCGGAGCCGGCGAGCTCGCCGTAGACGACCTCGGCGTACAGCGGATGCGCCATCTGGTAGTGCAGTTCCGCCCCGGCCCGGTGTTCGGTGATCAGGTTTCCGGCGATCAGCCTGCGGAGGGTGATCTGCAGGTCGAGGTCGGCCAGGCGGCCAACCGTGCGGAGCATGTGCAGCGTGCCGAGCCCGCCGGCCACGGCGATCACTTCGAGCACCACGCGATCGGCACGCTCCAGCTGGTTGATTCTGTCCCGCACCGCGTCCGTGATCAGCTTGGGCAGCCGTTTTTCGGTCTGGCCCGCGTCCAGCTGCCGGGTCAGCGCCACGACGAACAGGGCGACGCCGGCGGCTCGCGAGGTCACGGCCCGCAGTTGCGACTCCCTGGGCGGCGTGCCGAGACAGTGACGTACCAGTTCGGCCACGGCGATCTCGTCGAGTGGCGCGAGCTCGATGTGCTGGCCCGCTGGGTCACGCCGGGTCGCGGCCGCCATGGTGTGCACGGTGTCGTGCGCGGCGCCGCGCCCGCCGACCGCGCCGGTCCGGTAGCAGGCGAGGACGAGCACCGGCAGGTCGCGAGCGCTGCGGCCGAGATAGTGCAGCAGCTCCACCGTCCCCCGGTCGGCCCAGTGCAGGTCGTCGAGGAACAGCAGCACCGGACGCCGCGCGGCCAGCCGTTCGGTCAGCGCGAGGGTGGCCTCGTACATTCGGGTGCGTTGCAGTTCGGCGTCTGCGGCGGTCGGGGGTGCCAGCCGCGGGTCGGGGAACAGCAGGCCGAGGTCTGGGGCCACCCGCCGCAGCCCTGCGAGTTCGGCATCGGTCATCGAGAGCAGGTGTCCGTGCAGTGCCTGCACGATCGGGGCGTACGCCAGCCCGGACAACAAGGGGCCGGCTCGGCCCTCGGCGAGGGTGAACCCGTGCCGCCGCGCCAGTTCGACGGCCTCCTCGGCCAGCCTTGACTTGCCGATGCCGGGCTCGCCGCTCATCAGCACGACCCCGCCGCGTCCCCGCGCCGTGCCGTCGATCCTGTTCGCGAGTTCGGCCAGCTCACGGTCGCGACCGACCAGCGGGAGGGTCATGGACGTTTCTCCAGAGGGTGGCGGCGTGTGCTACTCGACGGCGTGCTGCGCGGACAGCCGGGTGGTGGCCCAGGTGGCCAGCGCCGTCCGAGTAGTGACGCCCAGTCGCCGGTAGCTGTCGTGCAGGTGGGATTCCACGGTTCGTGCGCTGACCATCAACCGCCGGGCGATCTCGGTGTTGGACAGGCCGGCGCCGACCAGGGTGACCACATCGGCCTGCCGTGCGGTCAGCGCGCCGACCGCGGCGCCTGCCGGCACCGCGACGCCACGGGTGCGGGCGAGTTTGCGGGCCCGATCCAGCCAGCCGCCTGCCGGTGAACCGGCGAACGTGCGCAGCAACTCCGCGATCTCGTCGTCGCCGATACTGGCGCCGGCCTGCGCACTGGCCAGCCGGGCACGTGCGGCCAGCAGCGGCGCGCCCATGTCGTGCAGGCGCCGGGCCGCCGCGTGGAGCAGCTCGCCCGCTGTGGCCCGGTCCCCGGTCATCGCGGCGACGTTGCCCTCGAGCTGGTCGGCGAGCGCGGCGCACAGCTCGGCCGTGGCACCGGCCGCGCGCAGCAGTCGCGCCACCTGCCGCGCGGCGGCGAGGTCCCGCGCGGCGACCGCTACCTGCCCGGCGACCATCAGCCGCAGGCTGTCCGCCATCGGGTCGACGAACGACGGCGGCTGCTGCGGTGCGGTCGGCGGCGCGGGCGACCCATCGGCCAACGCGATCGCTGACCTGGCCGTGGCAAGCAGATCGGTCAGACCGAGTTCCGGACTGTCCACATCGGACTCAGCGGCCGCCAGATCTCTCGCGGCATCGGCCGGTCGGCCCGCTTCGGCGTGCAGGAACGCGCTGAAGGCGAGCATTTTCGGCAGCTGACGGCGCAGGCCCTGTCGACGGGCGCTCGCTATCGCCACCTGCAAGTCGGCCAGGGCCGCGGCCGGTTCGCCCGCGAAGTAGCGCACCATCGCGTACCCGAGCCGCGCCGAATGCGGTACACCCGGCAGCGACGGTGCCGGGCCGGCGTGATCACCGTCCGCGCAACCACCGTCCACGCAGCGCAGGGCGCCGGCGATGTCACCGGCCAGCACCCGCGCGCCGGCGAGCAGCCGCAGTGCGGCAGGACCGAGCTCTGGTGCCGTGTCCGTGCACTGCGTGGCCTGCTCGTAGGCACTGGTCAGGTGCCGTTCTGCACCGGTGATGTCACCGTCGAGCAGGGCAAGCAGGCCGAGGCTCAGCCGGTGCAGGCAGAGCGCGTCCGGCGATGGGTAGTCGCGGCACAGTCCTTCCAGCCGCCGGCACCGCTGCCTGACGTGATCCGCGTCGCGGCACCGAAGGGCCAACGTCCACCGCAGCAGCGCGACGTGGTCGCCGCTCAGCGCGGCGGACTGCACGCCGGCATCGGCGTGTGTCTCGGGCGGCGAGTCACCGCACTCGGACCGCAGCGCGGCGATCCGGGCGCGCAGCGTCGCCTGCCGGTAGTGGTCGCCGTGGCGCTGCGCGGTACCCAGCGCCTCGGACCAGTTGGCGAGCGCATCGCGCGGCCTGCCGATCCATTGCTGGGCCTGGCCGAGCCGCTCCAGCAGGTCAGTGACCAGGTGCGGGCAGTGCGTTCGAGCAAGGTCAACGGCCGCGATCAGGTAGTCGATGGCGTCCTCACCGGCGACATCTCCGGCGGCGGTCAGCACCTCGACCACCCGGGCCGGCGGCAGCCGGGCGCCGCCGCGCAGGTAGTGCGGCGCCAGCGCCCGAACGTCCGCGGGGCCGGCCAGTTCGATCGCGGCCGCGACCACGGCGTGGCGGACCGCGCGTTCGCCGTCGGTCAGTTCCGCATACGCGACCTCGGCGTAGAGCGGATGCGCGAGCCGGTAGGTGGCCGCGTCCGGCGGTCCGGTCACCAAACCTTGGCGTACAAGGAAAGCCAGTGGCTCGCCGAGGTCGCCGAGTCGATCGGCCCATGCCGCGGTGAGCACCTCATCGGACCCGGCGTCACCGCACACCGCGACCAGTTCCAGCAGCGCACGCTGCGCTTCGGTGAGCTCGCGCAGCCGGCCGAGCACCACATCCCGGACGACCGCGGGCACGTCGCCGTGCGGGTCCGCCCCCGCGGTCAGCGCCGTGACGAACAGCGGATTGCCGCCGCTTCGGATGACCAGGTCGTGCAGCGTGTCCGGCGACTGCGTGCCGCCCGGCCCGCGGCCTGCCAGGTCCGCGACCTCGGCCGGGTCCAGTGGTCGCAGCGGCAGGTGATGGCCACGGGGCAGCTGCGTTGTCTGCCGGGCGAAGCGGTCCAGCGGGCCGTCGGCGACCGGGTCGCGATAGGTGCCGATCACCAGCAGCCGGTGCTTTGCGGCGGTATCGCCGAGATGGGGCAGCAGTTCGACCGTGCCAGGATCGGCGCAGTGCAGATCGTCGAGCAACAGTAGCGTCGGTGCCTGGGCTGCCAGCCGGGTCAGCAGCGTTCGCGCCGCGTCGACCATCCTGGTTCTGGCCAGGCCGGGATCGGTGACCGCGCCGGGCCGTGGCAGCGCCGGATGCGACAGCAGCACGCCGAGTCCGTCGAGCCCGGCAAGCAGCCGGGCGGCCTTCGCGTCGGACAGCGTGACCAGGTATCGGCGCATGGCCGCCGCCATTGGTGCATAGGCCAGCCCGGTGTGCAGCGGGTCCGCCTGACCGGTCAGCACGGTGAACCCCCGCTTGCCGGCCAACGCGACGGTGTGCTCGGCCAGCCGGGTCTTGCCGATGCCCGCCTCGCCCGACACGAGCACGACCGCACCACGTCCGCCGGCACAGGCCAGCATGACCCGGTTCAGCAGGTCGCGTTCCGGTGATCGGCCGACGAATCCCGAGCCCATGGCCTCAGCCTCCCCGTGCCATCCGGTGAAGTATGTCCACAGTCCTCGACCCCCACGTTTGTCTTCCACCCCATGAACAGGTGGCCGCACCCGCCGGTGGGATACGTCGGCCGGCCGAAATCTACGGGCCGACACGGATGGTCCTGGGGCGGCGCGCGGGTCAGCCTGTTCACCGGGACGGCGCCACAGGGGAGAGCCGTCCCGGCATTGGCGTGGGTTTGGTACGGAAGTGGACCATCGCGCGCGGCGCGGTCCTGAGTAGGCAAACGCCGCGATTCGAAACAAAAGGGGCCTCGTTCCGCCGCCATCTTGGATTCGTCTGACTCGGTCTGCCCTCGGCGCCCGGGCCGGCGGGCCGGCAACTCGACCGCCAGCGGCAGGGCCAACGGGGACCGGCCGGTGACGAGCACTGGTTGCCAGGCCAGCGTGGGAGCGGCGGCGATGCGGCGCTGGTCGGGTCGGCGCCGCGTTGATGCTCGTAGGACGCGTACGCGGCCACCGCTGCTACAACGAGCGCGCAGCTGCGGCGAACCCACACGTCCATCCGGCCGTTGCTCCACCGGCCGGGTGTGAACCGGACATCAGCGAAGCCCGGCCTCCGTCATCTCGTGTAGCGGCCGGCCGTTCTCGCGTGAGTCGGCGACCTGCCCGGCCACCGCCGCCTGACGTCTGTGTTGTCCGTTCGCCGGAACCGTTGCGGCCCGGCACGTTGAAGCCTCTAACACGACGATCGGCGGTTGACTGGACCGTGGGTGCGGTGGCGTTAATGGAATGGCCGGATACCCGACTCATCGAGGTGCTGACACACATGGCAACACGTTCTCGTCACAAGGTCGCGGCGCTGCTGGGGGCGGTCGCCGCCGCTGTGTCCGTGACAGGTGCGCTGGCCGCACAGGCTTCTGGCGCCGCCGCGGTACCGCGGCCGGACCACGTGGTGATCGTGCTGTTCGAGAACACCGCCGAGGGGTCGATCATCGGCAACCCGGACGCCCCGTACTTCAACCAGCTCGCGAACACCGGCGCCAGCTTCACCAACTCCTTCGCCATCGAACACCCGAGCCAGCCCAACTACCTCGACCTGTTCTCGGGCAGCAACCAGGGCGTGACCAGTGACTCCTGCCCGCACACGTTCGACGCCGACAACGAAGGCGCACAACTGATCGCCGCCGGGCTGACGTTCACCGGCTATGCCGAAGACCTCCCCTCAGCCGGCTCGGACGCATGCACGTCGGGCGACTACGCCCGCAAGCACGCGCCGTGGGTGAACTTCAGCAACGTCCCCGCCGAGGACAGCCAGCCCTACAGCACGTTCCCGACCGACTTCGCGGCGCTGCCCACGGTCTCGTGGGTGATCCCAAACCTGTGCAACGACATGCACGACTGCTCGATCGGCACCGGCGACACCTGGCTGAAGGACAACCTCGACGGCTACGTGCAGTGGGCCGCCTCGCACAACAGCGTCCTGATCACCACGTTCGACGAGGACGACTCGGCCGGCGACAACCAGATCGCCACCATCATCAACGGTCAGCCAGTCAAGGCCGGCACCTACACCGAGCGCATCGACCACTTCTCGGTGCTACGCACGGTCGAGGACATGTACAGCCTCCCGCATGCGGGCGCAGCGGAGCAGGCCACACCCATCACCGACGCCTGGATCGGCTGATCGGTGTCCCGATGTGGGTCTGGATCGTCCTCGCGGTTGTCGTGGTAGTCGGTGCCGCGTTGATCGCTTCGCGCGTAGGCCGGGTCCCGGAACAGCTGAGCGGTTCGTCAGCCGGCGAATTTCGCGTCGGGGTCTGGTCCGCATCGAGGAGGTCGTCGCGGGCGACGCGGGGAGCGGAGGGTGTTGAAGGGGACGTGGCAGATCTCGGCCGCCTCGGCGCGGTCACCGAGTCGCCCGTCCCGCAACGGGATGCTTTCCGTCGATGATCACCGACGGTTCCGACAGCGCGCTGTGGTTCACGATGAACCAGGCGAACGCCATCGGCCGGATCACCACTGACGCAGGCCCGGTCGGCATCACCAGAGGCGGTGACGGCGCGCTGTGGTTCGTTGAGATCGGCGCAGGCCAGATCGGCCGCATCACGGTCGACGGCCGGATCACCGAGTTCCCGTTGGACGATCCCGCGGTCCGACCACATGCCATCACAGCTGGCCCGGACGGAGCCTGGACGGCGACATCGAAGCCTGCGCCTTGCCAATCCCGGCCTCGGAACCACACGGCATCACACTCGGACCCGACGGCGCCCTGTGGGTGGCCCTCGAGATCGGATCGATCGCACGCCTGACACCAGCAACCCAACACGCGAACAGGGCCGAGGCTGGGTAGCCAATCACGCCGGTGGCCCCTGCCTGGCAAACCAAGGAGTGACGCCAATGATTGCGACACGGCAACGGCCGCGATGCAGGCCAGGTGGTCGACGAGGAACGTCGGCGCTTCGCCGAGGCGCGCATCCACCCGTTCCTGCCGATCCTGTGAACCGGCCGCGCTGACCCTCGAAGCGGATGCCGCAGCGCCTATCCTGGTCACAAATGGACAGTCGGGAGCTCGGAGAGAGTGTTGCCGGAGCGGGCGATCGCGTCCGAGAGACCCTTGGTGGTGTTGGCGACGCGGTCGTCCACGCGGCGCACCTCGGCGACCAGCTCGAACGGCGGGCACGCGCACCGTGCGCCCCAGATCTGAACGCGGTCGTGTCCCGCGCAGCGCGGTGTCGGCGGTGAGGCCGCGGGGCAGGCCAGAGGGGATGAGCTTGACCAGCAGGGCGTGGAGTCGGTTGACGGCTGGGTGCGGGTGCGGACCAGGTCGTCGCGGTGCTCGGTCAGCGCCCGCAACGCGGCGATCTGCTCGTCGACGGCGACGGTGTGCAGTTCCGGCGCGGACCAGGCCGCGATCCCGACCAGGGCATCAGCCTCGTCGCTCTTGCGGCCGTGGCCGGTGGACAACAGCCGCACGCGGCGTGCCAGCTTCGCGGCACGTCCACCACCGTGATGCCCTCGGCGCGCAGGCGCTCGGTCAACGGCGCGCCCAGCCCGGTAGCGCCCTCGATCGCCCACGTGGCCTGCGGCAAGGCCGCCGTGAACCGCCGTAACCGCGATCGCGACGAGCACCTCGGTGAGCGCGGGATGGCCCGTGTCCCCGCCGAATGAGCGCATCCGCGGGCAGGTCGCGCACCTCGTGGTGCGCGCCGAATGGCGACGATCGCTCGCCTACCGACACACCGAACGAGCACGCGACTCCGGTGGAGGTCAGCCCGTTACCGGGATCTCGTCCACCACCGCGGCAGCCAACTTCGCGGCCGGGCGCTCGTAGCGTTTCGCCAGTGTGTGGAACAGCTTCTCCGCGCGGATGGCCGGCCAGTCCTTCGCGAGGTGCTCCGCGGGCAGGTGCGGGTCCCGGCGCACGAGCTGCAGCCAGTCGGTGTGGAGGAGGAGCTGTCGGGCCAGGTCGTCCGGCACCGACCCGACCGGGTCGGGGAGGTCCCACCGCGACAGGAACTGGTGGTAGCGCTCGGCGATGGCGTCTGTGTCGAACGCCTTGTGCACCAGGTCCGCGGACTCGGTCGGCTTCGTGTGGCGGGCGGTGAAGACCGTCACGTGGTCGCCGAGCCCGAGGGTCTCGATCATCTCGGTGACGTCGCGGACGCCCGGCGCAATCCACATCCCGTTTTGCAGCAGGCCGAAACCCGCCCACACGAGCTGCGAACGGAGATCGTGGCGGTCGCTGCGTCTGGCATCCGGCAGGGAGAACGCCACGATGGTCCAGTTGCCGTCCCAGTCGCGGTTGACCGCTCCGGTCTGCCAGATCCGCCGCTTGCCGTCCATGAGCACCGCAGAGGCGCGTGTGGACAGTGCGAAATAGACACGTCGGCCAGCGCGCCGCCTTACCAGCAACCCCCGGCCGACCATGCGGGTCAGTGTGGAGCGCACCGCCTCCTCGGACACGCCCACCCGACCGAAGATGTCGATCACACTGCCCGAGTACACGGCCGTGTCGCGTCCGAGCAGATAGATACCGAGGAAGCTGAGCATCAGGGACTGCGGGCGGTTCAAGTCGGTCGCTGTCGTCACGCGGACCAGGGTAGACGCTCTCGATGTTGTGCACCATCTTGACGGCCGTCATGAGAATGCCCTACTTTGACATGCGTGGATCTCACCGGAAAAGTCGCTGTCGTCACCGGAAGTGGGCGGGGTCTCGGCCGCGCATACGCGACGGCGCTCGCCGCGGCGGGCGCCGCGGTGGTGGTCAACGACATCGACGCGGCGGCCGCCGACCGGGTGGTCGAGACGATCACCGGGTCGGGCGGGCGCGCGATCTCGGTCGTCGCGCCGGTCGGTCCCACCGAGTCCGCGGACGCGTTGACACAGAAGGCGATCGACGAGTTCGGTCGGCTCGACGTGATGGTCACCAACGCCGGCATCCTGCGCGACCGCGTGCTGTGGAAGATGTCCGACGCCGACTTCGACGCTGTCATCGACGTGCACCTCCGCGGCACGTTCACCTGCGCCCGCGCGGCCGCGGTCCGCATGCGCGAGCAGAACACCGGTGGCCGGCTCATCCTGGTCTCCTCGCCGGCGGGCCAGCGCGGCAACTTCGGCCAGACCAACTACGCCGCCGCCAAGGC